>NZ_AYXC01000020.1:0-94101 GCF_000502275.1 Mesorhizobium sp. L103C131B0
TTGGCCGTCGAGACCAATGAAAACTGGATGGAGGCCAACCGATACATCAATATGGACGACCTGCGCGAGCACAAGAAGCTCGCTCTGCGCCAAGCCGCATGACCAGCATCATGGCCGCCCCATTTTGCAGAACTTGACGCACACAACCCTGTCCGGCTGATGCAGACAGAGTGATAATGTAACTTACGGACAGTGGGTGCGGTGGACAGATGGGCCCGCCTTCAACACCAGACGATCTGCCCCTTCCGGACGATGAAATGACTTTTGCAGCCGCTGCGCCGCCAGACCGAAGGCATGAGCGTTGCCGGGCCGCTCGCTGCGGACGGCACGGACCACCGTGGCCGGACCTGGGGCAGAAGATTGAGTCCGATCGTCTCGCCGCAACCACATGGGCACGTCATCGCGGCGCCCCAGAACTCGCCGGCATCGCCGGCAAGGTACACGCGGCCGGGGGCGGGCTCGTCGGGGAAATCCTCCACGTGCTCAAAGAGCCAGATAACCTGCCGGCGGAACAGGCGGTGAAACAGCCGCGAGGGCGCTGAAACGAACCAGGCCCAAGCGGCGAGCAGCAAGGTCAGGATGGGGTTCACGACTCCTCCTCGCTCAACGCCGGCATGTTCAGCTGCGGCGTTGCGTCGCCCCGCCCAACCCATTTTGAGAACATGCCTGACGGTTCGCCTTCCGCGCTGCGGATCACTTCGGAGCCAACGAAGTTGACGCGGACAATGGCGGTCGAGGCGTTGTCGTCTAGCCGGTACGGATGGAGGCGCGCCAGAAACTCGTTCACAGCGATGCTCGCAACCTGCATGTTGATGCTGATCACGGCGGGACGATCCTCCGAGACGCCGCGAATGTAGCCGCGGGCGACTTGGTCGCGATAGGCGGCGGGATCGGTCCGCCTCAGGCCCTCGGCCATCAGCTGCTTCTGGGTAAAGACGCGGCGGTCCATCAAGGTGTCGCCATCGGGACGCAGATAGTGGATAGCCCCAACGGCTTCATCGACGCCGCCCTTCCCGTCAGCTTCGAGCTTCACGCCAAGGTCGAAGTACGGAATGGTGTAGAAGGCAGCGATGCGGTTCAGGATCGCACGGCCTTCGACGCCGTCCATGCAGCCGAACAGGACATCGCATTGGGCGACGGCCTCGATGCCGGCTGGCGTGCTGAGGTCGGCGCGGATGATCTTCAGCTCGGTGCCGAAGCCCATGGCGGCAATCGATCGCGCCATCACTTCGACCTTCGGGCGCTCAAGGTAGCTGTCTTCGCGCGTGCTGTTGAGGATGCGATTGAGGTTCTTCTCCTCAACGACGTCGGGATCGATCAGCACGAGTCGACCAAACCCGAGGCGTGCGAGCTGCTCGATCAGCGGGCTGCCGGTTCCCGAGCAGCCGACGACGGCGGCCGACATCAACCTGAGACGGCTCACGGTGCCGGCCCCGAACATCTGGGCGTGCCGCCGCGCGAAGCCGGGCGTCGCAGCCGAGGTCACCGGGGTGAAAATCTTGATGTCGTCGCCGACGACCGAGATAGCGTCGAGCGGCTGCATGCTGCCATCGGGGAGAATAGCCCGCCCAAACATTTCGCCGTCGGGCAGCATCACCGCACTTACATGCGGAAAGGCGCTGTCGGTCCAGCCATAGACCGAATTGAAAATGTCAGCGTCGGACTCGTCGTCTACGGACGAAAAAGCCCGATAGCCGCCGGGGTGGCTGTGAATCTTCAGGACTGCGAGATCGTATTTGGCCGCACGCTCAAGCAAGGGGATCATCCGCCGGGTCGACCAGGTCACCCGATCAGGCCGCCGTACGCTGCATTCGTCGTAGGGGATGGGGAGGATCTCGAGGACACTCACCGCGTGCACCGCATCGCCGCGCCTGCGCCCGCAAAGGGCCACAGCGACGGCCTCAAGGCCGTCGCCGGGCAGAAGGTGCGCCTTGAGGGCCTGCTGCTGGCACCCGGTCATGCGCAGCTTGATCGCCCTCATTTCGCAAGCTCTCGCTGAAGCCATGTGTCCACCTGCAGCAGGTGCGTGCAGACATTGTCGATGCCCGGCCGCCACGGGTTTTCCGCCGTGCGATGGCGTGACCATTGCTGGTACTGCCTGCCGTCGAGCGCCAGCGGGGACAGGTTGGCGATCATGCGGTCGCTTTTGAGGGAGATCGGCGGGTCAAAATAGACCATATCGATCTGCTCATCCGGGTAGTTCGGCGGAATGCGGAGCGCGGCCGTGGCCGTGCTCACGTTGTAGCCGTCCGGGATCTGGTGACCGGGAAGGATCAGCCACTTGGCATCACCTTCCCGGATGGCTTCCCAGACACGGCCGCCCTGCGCGAGGCACTCCTCGTCTTCTTCCGAAAGCTGAAATGCCTTGCGCATATCAACCTTCCGAGGGATCGAGGGCGAGAGTCTGGAAGCGCTCCACGTGGTCGACGTGGAAAACCACCACCTGATCGGGAGCCACCGGCTGGAAGCCGGCGCCGTGCACCTTCATCGACAGCAGGTACTTGTCGGGCGCCTTGTTCACCAGGGCCAGGATCTGCGTCCCGGTCATCTGGTGTACCTCGACGACCTTCTTCTCCTTGTCGATCCGCAGACGGTACTTCTTTGCCTTCTTGGGCTTCTGGCCCGCCTTGGCCTGCTCTTCGAGGTCGATAAGCTCTTCAAGCTCCTCGATGTCGCGCTCCAGCTCAGCCGCGTCATGCTTCAGTTCCGCGATCTCGCGGCGTTCATCTTCGGTGTCAGTCATCTTCGCGTTCCTAGGTCTTTGTGTTCGGCGGGCGATGCCGCGCCGGAGGTCGATCTCCGACCCTTGATCAATCCTTAGCATATGAGTTTACGTTTTGGCAAGATACGTTTACACATGAGAAAAAAGTGTTGACTAAGTGGCTGAAAAGGATGACACTTTGAGCATGGAAATCAGCACAAAAACACTCATCACCCTCCTCCAGGCCGCGATGTCGGCGGACTACACCCAGGTCCGCAGGACTGCGAACGGGCTCTCCAAGCAGCTGCTCGACACGAAAGACGTCGACGGCGCACGCGCAGTGCAGGCCGTTGTCCGAAAAAAAGGCGTTCCGCTTCAAACGTCTGGCTATGTCGAGACTCTTCCGGTCGACGCCGGAACGCGACTTCCGCTCCTTGAGGAGGGCGTGGCGCCGACGACGCCTGTGATCCTTGATGAGGCGGCCGGGCATGTCGTAGGGCAGTTCATTGAAGACGCTCAGAATCACGACCAGCTGGAACAGGCTGGGGTGGACGCGCCCATCCGGCTGCTGATTTTCGGCGAGCCTGGGACCGGCAAGTCCTTGCTCGCCTCCCATATCGCGGCGCAGCTTGGCCGTCCCTTGTACGTGGCGAGGCTGGATGCGGTGATTTCGTCACGGCTAGGCGAGACCGCGAAAAACGTGCGCGGGATATTTGATTTCATTCCGGTCCGGAACGCCGTTCTGTTCCTCGATGAGATGGATGCGATCGCGAAGCTGCGCGACGACAGGCATGAGCTGGGCGAGCTCAAGCGCGTGGTCAATGCCGTCATTCAGGGCCTGGATACGCTGACAAACGACGTCATTGTCATTGGCGCGACCAATCATCCTCACCTTCTCGATCCTGCGATCTTCCGCCGGTTTCCGTACAAGCTTGAATTAGGCCTACCATCAACCGCCACGCGCGCGGAGATGTGGAAGGCGTTTCTACGACTTGATTCGCCAGAAGGCATAGCTGACGCGGAAACACTGGCGATCGTATCGGACGGCCTGACCGGAGCAGATATCCAGAATATTTCCTTAAGCGCACGTCGCCGAGCGGTTCTGGATAAGGCAGAAATAAACCTGCCAAATCTTCTCGTGGCGCTGCTTTCATCAAGGCGTGGAAGCCCTTCTCTTGCTGATACACGGAAACTCACAACCGATGATAAGAAGCAGCTTGCCCTGACGCTCCATGACCGTGCGAAACTTCCAGTAACGGAAATCGCGAGAATGGTCGGTGTGAGCCGTCAGATGGCACACAGATACCTGAAGGGAGAGGACGGGGAGGTAGATGGCTGACGAGCAACCACGGCGCCCGATCCTCAATCCGGTCCTGCGGTTCACCAAGGACCCGCGCCCGGAAGGCATAACTGGCCGGTCGAAGAGCCGCACGGGAATCCGCTTCGAGCGGCTGGACGATCAGCGAAACGCGCTCGGCGATGCGTTCGCTAACTTGAGCCGTCGTAGAGAAGCTTTGCCGTCTGCGGCGGGGCGGACGATGATCTATGCGTCGATGTTCAGCGACTCGCGGGCCACGACTTGGACCCCGACCGACATTTTCCACGCTAATCGCGGTGCTTCGATCATTGCACCTTATCGGTCGGGGTATCTCATAGAGATCGAGACGAAGCGGCTCGCGTTCTACTCTAACCTCATGATGGCGGCGGACGATGACCGCGACATGGTCGACATCTCTCGCGTTGAGGATGTCCGGGCGTATGATGTGAATGACGTCTCGCACGGCTATAGCGTTGACCAGCTGTGGGACTTGGCGCCGGAGACGCCCGAAGGCAGGGCTTTTACCCTGTGGTTCATGCCATATCGGAGCAATGACAGCGTCGAGGTTGTCCTGCAGGAGATAGCCCGTCTGCGCAATGAGCAGGTTCTGGGAAGCCTGCCGCAGGCGCCGCTTCTGCAACTGCCCGCCCTCCCCGTCGCTCCCGGCGATGAAGCCAATCAGCGTCAGAGGCTCGTCACGACTCTGACGGACCGTATAGCATTTGCCCTGCGCGACTACCGGGCCCGGCATCGCGCAAAGGTGGGCGTGACGGTGCGCGACAAGGACCATCTGGCCTCCATTCTGGGGTCTGCGGCAGTATTCCGCCTCGACCCGTTGCCGGTGATCACCTCGACCTCGCCCGGCCAAGGCACTGAACCGCCGCGGCCGCTCCCCTCCTCACTTGCCGCAATGCCGATCGTCGGCGTCGTCGATGGCGGCCTGACGGCTGCGTCGTATGGCGCGGCAGAGGCCTGGAAGGCGCAGCCGCTCGTGCCGGCTGGAGTTGCCGATGCGGCCCATGGCAATATGGTCAGCTCCCTGATCGTACAGGGGCATGACTGGAACAACAACCTGCAGCTGCCACCGCTGTATTGCCGGGTCGGCACCGTACAGGCGGTGCCACGTGCGAACGCGGGCTACCTTCTCGATCCGGACTCCCTCGTCCCCTATCTTGACATCGTCATGGGCGGGCATCCGGAAACCAAGGTCTGGAACCTGTCGCTCAATCAGCGGACGGACTGCGACCTGAACTCCGTGAGCGCGCTTGGGCACGACCTCGCCGTCCTTGCGCGCAAGCACAACGTCCTTCTCGTGATCTCGACGGGGAATCAGCCGAGCGGGCGCATTCAGCCGCCCGCGGATTGCGAGGCGGCGCTGACCGTGGGTGGACGCCTGCACAGGCCTGATGGTACGCCGGGCGCAAAATGCCCCGTGTCCCTGTCTGGTCCGGGGCCCGCCAGCATGCTCAAGCCGGAAACGGTCCACTATTCGCATGTGCGTACGATTGGCGGCTCCGTTTCGGCCGGGTCCAGCTTCTCGACGGCCCTTACTTCACCCCTTGCCGCCCACACGATGGCGGCGCTGCGTGAGCCCTCGCCGGACCTGGTGAAGGCGCTGATCCTGCACAATGCGGACAATCCCAAATACGATGTCGCGCTTGGCTTTGGGTCGCCTGGCGTTTCCATGCCGTGGAACAGCCCGCCGGGAGGGGTCACCCTGCAGTGGACGGCATCCCTCAAGACGGGCGCGGCCTATTACTGGGAGCTTCCCATCCCCGCCGCCCTCATTACAGGCGGAAAGCTCAACGGGTACGGCAAGCTCACAGCCGTTCTGGATCCGCACCCCCTCGTCAGCGAAATCGCCGGGCCGAACTATTTCTCCGCCAGGCTTGCGACAGCGCTGCAGGTGGAGCGCGGCGGCAAGAACCACAATCTGCTCGGTTCGCTCGATACCAAGAAAATTACCGAGGAAGAGGCGCGCGAAATCGATCACAAGTGGAGCCCCATCCGGCATCACCACAAGCGCTTTTATGGTGTCAGCTTTGATGGCGATAACCTGCTGGTCTACGCCCGCATCTACACGCGCGACCTGTATCTGTATGGCTACGACAACCCGGACGAGACGCCTGAAATGAGCGTCAACTTCGTGCTGACTATCGGCACGGGCCAGGAGAATGACGCCGTCTTCAACCAGATGCATAGCTCTCTCGGAGCGTTTGTCGAAAACTCGACCATTGAGAGCGACATCGAGGTTAACGCCTGAGCTGGATCCCGGCATGCGCCTGCCCAGACGCGACTGTCGTTTCGCCTCATCGCGGAGTCCCCATGAGGCGGAGCGTGGCAGGCCGGCACATCGCCCCTCTCTCCTGCAACGCCCGCTTTTGGCGCAAAGGAGCCAACGCGCGACGTTTGATGGATGTCCGCTTCTGGGCAGCGCCCGTCAACACGGCAATGACCGAGAGGAGGCGCAAAGCTGCCATTCACGTCGTGGAGAACTTATGAGAAGGCGACCTTGACTGCTGAGTGTACTGCATCAAAATCTCTAGTCCTTCCACTTATCAGATTTGCTTTGGTGATAATTGCCTTGGCGCGTTCGACAAGCTGCCCCAATCTTTCGATGGTCGGGGGCGCTTCGGTGCCTGCCTCCGTATGACTATGGTGTTGATTTTCACTGAGAACTGACCCGGCGTTTCCACCGAGATTTGACCCGCCTTTCATGTATGTTTCGGTTCGGGATTGAGGGTCAAGGTTCTGGCTTTCTCCTTCGCTTTTTTAGGCTCGTGGGCAGAGCTGTTTTTGAATCGGAAGCTGTCGTTTCCGGTTTCGCGGATGTGGCAATGATGGGTCAGCCGGTCGAGTAGCGCGGTTGTCATCTTGGCATCGCCGAAGACACTGGCCCACTCGCTGGGCTATTGGCGATCTGGCCCGATCGTCCCTGTGCCTTCTGCTGTTCCAGCGCATTGACCAGCTCGACCGTCGAGAAGAAGCGAACCCACTTGTGATGATGCTTGGCATATCTTAGCGCTGATCCTTCTCGACGTCTCAGAGCAAACCCGACACTCCAGACCGTGCGCTCTTGCGCGTCGAGGCACTGACACTTAGGTGAGAAATGAGCCGCCTGCAGAACGACGGGCAGCAGCTGAATATCTCGGCAACACCGGGACGTCCTTCCTCGTCAGCATATTCTTGCGCAACGTCTGCGAAATCAGCACTGACATTATACCGGCACCTTCACTTGCAAGCGTTGAATGCGTGGCTCTGCGCCCGGTTTTGGGACATCGGATATGTCGACGAATTGTAAATCGCAGAGCTGATAGGTGATTTTGACATTCTGCTGGGAGCCTTCCGGGAGAGGAAGCCCGCCCTGGGAGTCAAAGCGGATGATCTTCGTGGATTGGCCGTCGACGGTCGTATTGTCTGCGGTCGTAATAAATATCTCTGGATATGATTGACCCGAGCTGTCCACTACCTGCTTGTCATCTTCGGTATAGGAATAACACGGGTACCGCTTGAAAACGATCGCCGACCTGAGCCCGTAGTTCACGAACAAGATTTCAACATACCCGGCCTCCCCCGGGCTGGACCCTCCGCCCACAAAGCTGGCAGCCACAATGGCACGATTTTCCGTCACTTGTTTGGTTAGTGCCGGAAGTCCGACGACCAGAAATGTGGCGATTGACGCCAAACCGGTGATTATAGCCAAGACCGTTGACGCGTTCCCAAGATTGCCCCACCAGCTCTTCTTTTGAGATGTGCCACAGTGAGGACACTTTTCGGCGCCGTGTTCGATTTTGAGCCGGCATGCCATGCAGCGGTCTTCTGAGAAATCTGCAGCTTGAAGTGTCACGGTTCCGTCTCCTTTAAGTTAGCAGGTGCAACACGCTGCGTTTTGGCGGGTGGCTGCGCGCCTTTTCCATGAGTGATTGCTCAGGATCCGCCAAAACCGTTTATGGGTCGTAGGTGGTCACGACTGCGAAGTGATCGGACCCGTGCAACTGACAAGCTTTCGCCGCCCAATCGGTCTGCGCCAGGTCGACGCCGGCGTTGCAACCAAGCGTCGGCGCTTTGAAATCGGCTTGATCGCCAGCCGGCACAGCCATGTGATCGATTGCAGCGTCGGCAAAAGCGGTGTCCTTGTAAGTGCGACCCAGCCCCTGTGTAAGCAACGCAAACGCGCTTGCACCGATGAGGGGTGTCGTCAGGATTGCGAAAGTATCGTCGAACCCGTCGCCGGCGACGCAGGCTGCGGCGGGAAAGGGCGCTTTCTTGCATTCAAACGGCTGGAGATTGCAGTCCGCGAAAGCGGACCCTGCTTTGCCCTGTTCAAGACTCGTATTGAAGTCGCCGGCGATGATCGTTGTGCGGCCTTCTGCGGTCGCTTTGTCGGCGACGACCTTCACCGCGGCGATCACGCGTTCTCGCTCGGCCGCGTTGCGTTTATCGGCATCTACTTGACGGGCAAAGCCTTGTGCTATCGCTGTGGTGAGCTTGGCTGGAACATCGATGGCCATATTTTCCAATGCCCGGTTTGCGTCCGTCGCGTCGGAGCATGCATTGTTGATATTGCTCTTCAGATGCACAGGAAAGATCGTAAGGCCGTTCGCCAGATCCACGCGCAGGGTACCGCGGTCGTTGCCTCCTGTTGGCTGGACCTGCGAAAGACCGCTCGAAGTTAGAAGTTCTTCCGCCACTTGCAGTCCGCCGAAGCTTCCAAAGACCTCATGCGTCCGCCCGTCGAGTTTCACATCGTACTCTGTGACGCGGATCATCGGAATCTTGGAGATAACCGCGACCTCCAGGCCCTCGTGGGCTGCTGTATTTGGAACCGATAGGTCGGATACCGCCACGTGATAGTTTGACCGCCCTAAGTGATTGGCAACGATTACGGCGCCAGTTCGCCCGATCACCACGACCATTACGACCACATCGGGTGACAATTCAGCATCCAGGCCCGCGAAGTCAGCTTGCCGGCCAAGCATGGACTCCTCCAACCCAGGACCTATGTTCCAGGATACAATTGTGGTCGACTGTGCAAGACAACAGCCCGTCCACGCACAAAGCCAAGCGAAAGTCACAATTGCACGCATCAACGTCGTTCCTCTAGGTGCTCACCCTGCGGTGGGAGACCTCACACCGGCAAGTTGCGGTAAGCGTTCTTCATGGTTCGTCGCGGGAAAACGGCGAAGGACCCACGTGGGACCTGTCTTGTGTCGGCGGCAGTATCCTGGACAGTGCTGCTTCGGCGTTGCCGCTCTTTTCTGCTTCAAAAATGTAAGGGGCAACATCGCGCGTTTCCGCGGCCTGGGATGAAAACTTTAGATCCACCCAACGGCGAAAATTGAAAATGCCACCCGCAAGCTGGAGTGAATAGTCGAGCGACTGGGTCTCGGCGACGAATGGTTCTGTGGGTGCGCGATTCTTGAAATAATGTCTCAGCGCCTGTTCATCGTAAGGATTGATGGTGAACGGCAAAAGGCCATTCATTTCATCAAAAACAGGGCCTTCAGGCGGAATTCCCCGACCCCAATCGAGGGCACGCGCATGGCAGGCAAGGCATGCAGACTTGAAGTTGTCGACGGGTCCATTGAGGCGCCCAAACAGTCCAAGATGGTGCCGAGGCAGCGAGAAAAACCGGGCAGCTACCGTGGGATTGACCCAGCTCTCCTGCACGGTGCCTCCATCTTCCTGATACTTCTTGGCAGTCAGTTCAGGGTCGTTTCCCCACATCAGTCCCACGGGAACGAGCTTTGACCAGACATCGTCACCAGGTGCATAGGCGTCGTACATGAACGTGCCAAAAACCCAACCTGTCAGGGCGCCAGCCGCTGGATCCTTCACCGCAACATCCACCTGCAAAAGGCGCATTTCCTGCACGGAGCCGCCTTCGCCGATGGCGGCGTTCCATATTTTCGACCCGGTTAGATATGGCACCCGCGAAACCGGCGCGGTGGTGAAGAGCAGCTTGATTGCAAATGTGTTGGGCGGGAACACCATGCCCTTGGTCTTCGGTCGCGCGGGGTCCCCCCAAACCTGACCGAGCCCATAGCATCCAACCCCGTTGTAGAACCCAATTGCCCAGTTTTCGGCGCGAGAGCGTTGATGCTCCGAGAGTTCGAAGAGGCGCGATCCTCGCTCGCGGGTCATACCGTGAATGCGCTCGCGAATATCCTGAAACCACGGCGCGTGGCACCAACTTTGCGATCCTTTCTCGATCCTCCAGTCAATAGAGACATTATCCTTCAGCCCATAGGCAAGAAGAGTGCGAAGGTAACGCTCAGGCTGTACTCGAAAGTCGATCCCACGCCATGGAGTCTCCACGGCTGGGAGGGTCTTCGGAAAGGAAAAATTGGCAACGAACTCCTTCTCCCCGGCAGGCAGACCAGCAAGAGCCATAGTGCTTGAGCAGTTGAAGAGGATACTCGCCGCCGTATCGAGCGAGGCGTTCTCCGCAACGTCGCAGGCGGCGTGAGCCGGCCGAGGCGCAATAGCAAAGATGCCGAGCAACATCCAAATCAGCGTTATAGCATTTGCACAGACACGCATCCGCGTCCCCCATTGGTGTAGTCACCGGTCTGCCAGATTATGTTATACCTGCAGTGATCGTTATTTTAATACCGCAAGGTCCCTCAGTGTCGTCAGGCATAAGGTCTGGCAAACCGTTGCTTCGGGCGACGGTGTTCTACCTCAGGGGATCGCTCTCGCCTTCGACGATACCCCGTCCCACTGTCCATTTTCTGGGCGATCCGTGTTAGATAGACAGTACGGTCTCAATTGCATCAGCAACGATGTCGGCGTGATGTGGTTCATGGCCGTCGTGGAACACTATCTGCAACGAGCTTTCGATCCACCTTTCAGCTTCCGGGCAGTGTGTCTGCTTATAGTCAAAGACAGTCTCGGGGATATCCGGAAAGATTTGTCGCGCAACCAGCTCGGCCGGCCAGATTGGAGTTTCGTTGTTGGGTTGTCCGAAAGTGTCGAAAAAGTTTCGGTTCCTGAACACCCCAGTCCGATAAAGGGTCTCATCGCCGTAGGATTTACCGACGCCCATGCCGACCGAAGTCGCAGCGGCGCGCATTGCCTTCAGCACATCTTCCCGGCGCGCTACAAGATCCGGCTCCAATCGAAACATTTGAAAGAAATAGCTGGAGATCGCTTTGCCGTGGTGTTGCTGCGGCCGCACACCGGGGATCTTTGACAGCCTCTCATCAAGCCGTTGGCCAACGGCTGTAAAGCGAGCCGCTACTTTAGCCAATTTGGGAAGCTGCGCCAGGAGCATGGCGAACTCCAGGTCGCTCATCCGGTAATTCACACCTGACCCGTTGTATATGTAGTGCTCGCTATTGGGATCCGTGACGCCGGTCCGGTTGCGGTGCTTGTCGGAGAAGTTGAGGCACCGCAGGAAATCATCCTCGCTCCTTACGAGGACAAAGCCGCCCTCGCCACACGTGATGTGTTTTTGGGAGTTGAGGCTGAAGCAGCCAGCATCGCCTCGCGTTCCCGCGGGACGTCCTTTATAGCTGGCCCCCTGAGCCTGCGCAGCATCTTCGATCACTTTGATATTGTGTTGCCGACAGAAATCAAGAATCGGATCCATATCTGCAGGCGAGCCCCCCAGGTGCACGACAATGACCGCCGAAGTGCGACTGGTAGCGACGCGCGCGATCGTTTCGGCCGTCAGCAATCCGGTATTCGGATCAAGATCGGCGAACACGGGAATCGCGTTCTGAAAGATCACCGGCATGACAGTTCCCATGTCGGTGATTGGTGGAACGATAACCTCCGTTCCGGCGGGAATTTGGAGGCCGCCAAGCGCGACGTGGATGGCGGCGGTGCCAGATCCCGCCGGGACGGCGCGGAGACGCTCGCCGCTCGTGTCGCTATAGTAGTTTTCCAAAGCCTCACGGGCCTCGTTCCAGAAATTCCGCTTTGGATCGCCGCTGCTGGTATAGGGCCATAGTTCCTGCCCTGCCAACGCGGCGTCAAGCAGTTGCCGCTCGGCACTGTCAAATCTGCGTCGCTCAGGTGCGGTCACAGGCTGTCCTTTCTGGTCGCGGGTTGTCGTGCGCGACATGCGTCGATTTCTTCACGCCCGAGGCGATCGCGACGTTCGGGCAGTTTGTTTGTCCACCCAGGCAACAAGGCCTCCTAGCTGAACGCGATTGAAGCTTTCTTCGAGTAAATGCGCTTCAGGAAAAAAAGGATAGTGGGCGCTGGGGCTCTTCAGGCCGTCGGGGACGAATTCACGACGATTTCACGCAACGGCGGTAGGACGCCAGACCGCGTCGCTAGCGGATGGGCCAGCTACGCTTCCAGCCAGTCATCGGCCCGGCCCGCAGCCTTCTTTTCTATTGCTGCCATGATCGGCAGCCGCCGCAGCGTGTTGACCGGATAGGCCGGATCAAGCAGCGCCGCTGGAGCAAAGTCGGGCTCCTGCTCTCGCAGAGCCTTAACAGCTTGGCGAAGCTGGGGCACTTCAACGCGGCGCAGCTGCAAGGCCACCTCATAACGCCGTGTCGAGACAAAATCCGGGCGGAAGCGAAGCGCCGTTCTGGCGTGCAGCAGCGCCTGATCGTAGTCAGCCAGAGCGGTTGCGGCCATGCAAGCGAAATGCTCGAAATAGAACTGATAGGGACTGTGCTTTGTAAGTTCCAGAGCACGCCGGGCTGTCTGGTATCCTTCTTCCAACTTGCCGTTTGTGCTCAGGGCGTTGGAGAGCAGCGCCCATCCCAACGGGTCCGTCGGATCGCGCTCGACGCCGCGCTGCGCCATCACGAGCGGGGTCCGCAGATTGCCTTGGTGAATATATTCAATCTGCGAACTGATTGTCTGGACAACGGCATCGTCGGGCGAGTGGCGGAGCGCCTCCGCAGCGAGCTCGGTGACCGGCGCAACGTTGTCCAGGAATGACATCGTTCGATGTTGAAAGAATGCGGCATTGCGCAAGAAGCCCCGCCACACCAGGTACCGGCCGCGCGGCTCTATCTCAAAGGCGCGCTTGAACAGGCTGTCAGCAGCAACGAGGCTTTTCTTGTCAAGACGAAAAAACAGGTTCCGCGCCTGGTGCGCCAGGACAGATGCGCAAGCATCCGCTCCATCAATCGATGCCGATTCGGCAAAAGCTTCGCAAACCCGTTCGACTGTGTTGAGCGCAAGCCTATCCAAGTCGACCGACTCGTGCATCGCGCCGATGGCGCCAGGTACGCTTGCATTGTCGGACCACAGCCGTCTTCCATTCTGAATTTCGCAGGACAGGAAAACGTCACCACCAACCGCAACGGAAAGCACCCGGATCAAGAGCATCGCCTGCGGTTGGCCTGCGGGTGCATCGAGATCATCCGCGCCGCCGTCCCCGTCCGCACTCATGATCTCCAAATCGTCCATCTGCCGCAATGCGCTCAGAATCCGATTCTGCAACAATCGTGCGCCGACATCGGCCGCTGGCGCTCCTCGTGCATCGCTACGCACCAGCACGATGCGTCTTCGGCGCGGCGCTGCCCTACGCTGCTGCATCCATCTCTCGAGGACATGGCTGCGCACGTCGCGGATAACATGTTCGAATTCATGGTCGTGCACGTCGACGTCTTCAAAGGCCTCGACCGTGCCTGCCCGCCTCATGTCGGCAGACGCTTCATACACGACCTTGAAGCTCGCTGGGTCTAGAGTCACGGCATGGCGCGAGGCCACCAGCAGTTGGCCGTGCGGCCCCAACGCGCGGCGTATCTCACTAAGGGCCGCCCGCAAACTGCCTGCCGCTTGTTCCGCGGCCCGGTCGCTCCACAGGCGCTGCTGCAGCCATGCCCGCGTGCGGGTGTGACCAGGCGCGACGGCCAAAAGAGCAATCGCGCCGCGCGCCTTGCCACCTTGTGGCGCGAAATCACGCCCCCCCTCATCGGTGAGGGTAAGCCTGCCGAGAGCATTTAGCTTTAGCATGTCCGCCCTGCAGAAGTATTCTGTGCCCCATATTTACTTACTGCAATTTTCTGCGTCCCGCTATCCATTAGAAGAAGCAAATGTTCATGCGTCCTTGCTGATCCTCGTGGGGAAAAGCAAAATCCTGCTGCTGAAGGGAGCGAAGTCCGTTCGGCAAGAGTTGCTGGGTAAGCGTGAGCTGACACACGCACAATAGCGGCTCCATTCACCCCTTAAGCTCGCATCGATGTATTTCACGGTGTTTTCACGCCCGCGATTTTTTTCCTGATCTAGGATTGCGAGCATCTCGAACGAACAATTTTGCAAAGCCGATTTGGTGAGATCGTTCGAACGATTGAATTGCCCATCGAAGGAGGATGCGTTGGATACCCAGGCACCGAAAACAAAGGTCAGATCGAATACCGGCTCGCACCGGGCAACCAGCGCGGCATCCGCCGATCCGCTGGGCATCATTGTCGACCTCTTGCCACCGGGTTTCCCGACGCGGCCTGGCACACGGATACGGCCGACCACTATTACCATTCACAACACCGACAACCCCGGTCCGGGCGCCGATGCCGACGCGCACAATCGATACATTCGCGGCAGCGACGCAGTCGCGCGCAAGGTATCGTGGCACTTCACGGTGGACGACAACGAGATCTACCAGCATCTCCCGGTCAACGAGATGGGCTGGCACGCCCATGCTGCCGCCAATGCATCCAGCATTGGCATCGAGATCTGCATGCATCGCAGCATGAATGAAGCAGCCGCATACGACCGGGCGGCACGGCTTTGCGTGTTTCTGGGCATGCAGCTCGGCATCACCGTGCCCGAGGGCCTGCGCCAGCATCATGACTGGACCGGCAAAAACTGCCCCAGCGTCCTGCGCGGGCGGCCAAATGGCTGGCAAACGTTCCTCGACCGCGTCGCCTTCTACAGCAGGGGATCGCGCAGGCGCGCAATGCCCGACGTCACCTTTGTCGCAGCGGCAAAGGCGGGAGCCGCGAGCAAGCTAGCTCCAGAGGCCATGGACGACGCGCTCAGGTCCATCGATCATCACTTTGCAGCGCATGCCGACGCCGGCACCGCTGCCGAGCAGGCCCTGCCGATCCCGACCGGGGACCCGATTGCGTTCGCCGCGTCCACAGCAAGCACAGTCTATTGGCCTGTTGTGACGCGCCATCCGCGCGCCTTGGAAGTCAACACGCGACTGGTCGGCGGAGGCGCTTCGGGTGCCAACGCCTCACGTCGCTTCCTTGCCGATCGAAGCGGCGGCGCCCGCTATCACTGCGCGATCGATCTCTATTGTTCCGAAGGAGACGCGATCGTCGCCGTTGAAGACGGCAGAATCGCAAATTTCTACCCCTTCTATGAAAACACCAACGCGCTCCTGGTGCAGCACGATGGATATGTGGTCAACTACGGCGAAGTCTCGCCCAACTCGCTCGCATCGCTCGGCCTGAGCGTCGGCGACCGGGTGAACGCCGGGCAGCGGATCGGCACTGTCGGCCGATTGAACATGCTGCATTTTGAAACTTATTCGAGCGGCACGACCAAAAACTATTCCTGGCCGAAGGCCAACCCCCGCCCGAGCCGGCTGCGCAATCCAAGCCAGCTTCTTCTTGACCTCGCTGTATCTGCCGTGCGGCTCGATGCCGATCACGCCACGACTGCCCTCAATGTTGCAAGATCGGACCGCATGCAGACTGTCAGCGCGCCCTCGATTGCTTTCGCGCCGACGGCCGTCCCGCCAATGGATGAGAAGGATTGGCATCCTTTCGGCAACGGAACAAGGGAATGGCGGTACGACGCGCGTGGCCTTGCCACCCGCGAGAACGGCACCGTCGAGCAACAGCGTTCGGAGCAAAGTCTCGATACGATAAGGAAGATCATGCAATACATGGGCTCGGAGCTGCTTGCCGCGAGCGCCAAACACGGCATACCGCCGGCGCTGCTCTTGATGACGGTGGCGACCGAGACGCACATCTACAAAACCGACAAGTTCACAGGCCCGAAGACATTTCGCTGGGAGGCGCATGTCGAGAACGATGACGTCAATCCGCCGACGCTTGGGGACTATTCGGCGGGCCCCGTGCAATCGCTCGGCACGACGGCGCGCTGGGTCATCCGCTCGAAAGGCACGGCGTTCGGCCTCAACTACGATCCTTTTGCGGTCGCACCGGTGTATCCGGCCAAACCCCACCCCAAACCGGACAGTCATCCGCTGTATGACTTTGCGACCAATCTTGATCTTGGCGCTGCAGAAATACGGATCCGGCTCGACAAGAGCGGCATTGATCCGATCTTCGTGGCAGCCGCGTTCAACGCCGGCGGACTTTACAGCAGCGCGCATAGTCCGTGGGGTCTGCGCACTTATGGCGATCATCTCGACCGGGCGGCAAAATGGTACGGCGATGCCTGCGCGCTTTTGATTGAAATCGGGATTGTCTAGCCGGCGGGTTCGACAGACGGCAGCAAGGAGGCAGCTATGAACAGGAGCGTCGGCATCGCTATCGTTTTCTTTTGCGGAGCCGCAGCGGCCGGATCGACGGCCGACCTGCAGCGATACAGTGGGATTTGCGAGCCCTCCGGCGGAGCGTTTATCGGCCCATCAAGGTTCGCCGTCGCAAGCGACGAGTCGAATGTGATCCGGATTTATGAGCGCGGATCACCCACCATCTCTGCTTCCGTGGATCTTACGACATTCACCGGGTACGAGAAGTCTGATCTCGAGGGCGCCACTGCGAGAGGCGACACGGTCTATTGGACTGCCTCCCAGTCCAATAGCTCGGGCGGTAGCGACAAAAAGAGAAAGGTGATCTTCGCGACCCGGATTGTGCAGGGCAACGGCGGCACGACGCTCGAACCGACGGGGGTCTTGCGCGAGGATCTGAAGCCGCAGCTGGTGAAGCTTTCAGGATCATCCGACGGTCGCATCAACATCGAGGGTCTCGCCGCCGCACCCGATGGAGGCTTGCTGTTCGGGTTTCGCAATCTCGTCGACGGCAAGGCGGCGGTTGTGAAGCTGAAGAACGCCGACCTGGTGCTCGCCGCGAAAGACAGTCTGGCTGAATTCGGCGATACGGCGATGCTCGACCTGGATGGGCGCGGCATTCGCAGCCTGGAACGGGTTGGGGATCGCTATTTGATCGTTGCTGGCAAGGCCAGTGACGCGGCAGCCGTCGATTACGCGCTCTACTGGTGGGATGGGGAGCCCGAGCACAAAGCGGTGGCTTGGGGGACACAACCGAATCTCTCCGGTCTTGATCCGGAAGTTGCCATGGTGCTCCAGGACGGACGCGCGATCCAGATTATCAGTGACGATGGAGACCGTTGTGCGGAAGTCGAGGAGGAGGATCCCCCTTCAGATCAGCGCGGCTTCTCCAGCATTGACGTTCCCCTCTGAGCGGCAGCGAGAACTACGAACTCGGATCGAGGCGATCAACTAGATGCGGCTGCGGGGCCTAGCCGCCGAGTACCGTGAGCTGACAGCAAATGAAAAGCGGCAGGTGTGTCGTCAGCGTCTCACCGCCAATCGCAGAAACACTTACGATGTAACCTGGAGCTAAGGGTATGAACTCTCCGATGACTGCATTCTTCGGCAGTGTTATCGCAGTACTTCTTCTATGCCTGTTTTCGTTTTCGACGTTTTATGTGATTTCGTTGGTCGTCGAAAATTGTCGGTCCATGCCGGTATGCGAGCCGGCATCTCCGTTATTTGGAGACGGCTTCAAGTATGTCGTCACCACCGTAGGCGGCTTGGTCTCTGCATTGGTCATTGCCCACCTGACGGTTACCGAACCAGGAAATGCGCCCACCGTTGGTTCCTTCGCGCCGGAATCCAAAGCCGCCGTCTACGCGACCAACACCGTTGTTGTGCTCTACCTTCTGGCATGGATCGCAACTGGCTTGGCCGCACTCGTTGTCGGCGTCATGCTCTACCCAAAGGCCAGTTCGACCCTTTCCGATATCGGCTCCACCTGGCTTGGCCTGGCAGTATCAGCGGCGTACGCATATTTCGGCATCAGGCCTTCATCCGATAGACGGGTAGGCGGCGGTCCTGCGACATTTACCACTGGCGACCTATCGCAGGGTCAAAAGGTCCCCAACGCATCGGAGTTGGTGACCTGCGGCCCGATCACTAAAAAAATTACACGCACCGATCCCGAATTCGCCGGTCTTGTCACGAATACAAACGCCAAGATCGTATTCAAGGACGAGGAAAACACCGGCGCGGATCGCATGATGACGCCCCGCCTCAAGAGCAAACTGGATTCCCTTGCCAATGTGGTTGCGTCGGAATGGCCCGGCGCCAAGCTGCGGGTTACGGAGGCTTGGGATGAGGACAATGAACATGCCGACGCCTCGCTCCATTACGAAGGCAGGGCCGCCGACCTCACGACCAATCCGGTCGACGGTGCAAAGCTCGGCAGGCTAGCTCGCCTGGCGGTGGATGCGGGTTGCGACTGGGTTTTCTTTGAGGACTCGTCCCACATACACGTCTCGGTGAAAGCTGGATAGGCAAACAAGAAGGTCAACTGCAGCGGCAGGTGTTTCTCGTCACCGCGACACACGTAAGTTATTTCTGGCAGCACAGATCAGCTTGATCGAACTGCCAAAGGTCTTGTGTTGAGTCGCATAGATACTGTTTTTATCATAATATACTGTTGTATCATACAAACAAGTATGACATATATTATAATTTCTAACTGCCGTAATGTGTAAGATGCGTAAAACTGACGTCAGCGCAAACAATGCGCATGCACCGAACGTATTGGAGGATAGGTCGATGGCACGTTCACACGCGAAGACTACGGCGTCCAAACAAGCTGGTAACGCCAATCCGTTCAAACTGACGAGAACGAAAAAGGCGCAAGTCAAAGACGCCCACATTATTAGAGAGGGTGTGCGTTGCGACACGGAAAAGAGGGGGCACACAACGCCACACGGACGCACGCCGCTAGAAATTGTGGTCGATGCGTCCGAGGGCTTTATTCCGCTGTGGGCCAAGGGCACCACACTGCGCTGGCGTTTCCGTGACAATTCCTTCGCAGTGTTTGAAAATCAGGCCGCGGCGAAAGCGGCTGTAGAAGAACTGCTCGGCCAAGCCATCTTAAAGTGGGGCGACTCGGCTCCCGTCAAATTTGCCAAGCGCGACGATTCCTGGGACTTCGAAGTCGTCATGAGATCGACGGACGATTGCGATGACAATGGGTGCGTCCTGGCCAGTGCGTTTTTCCCAGACGCAGGGCGTCACAAGCTAACGCTTTATCCGCGTATGTTCGAACAGCCTTCGGAAGAACAGGTCGAAACGCTTATCCATGAGATCGGCCACATATTTGGCTTGAGACATTTTTTTGCATTGATCAGCGAAACCGACTGGCCTGCCGAGATTTTCGGGGAGCATAAGAAATTCAGCATAATGAATTACGGCAACGACAGTAAGCTAACCTCCCAGGACACATTCGATCTCAAGCGCCTTTATCAGATGGTGTGGAACGGCCTGTTGACGGAGATCAATGGGACACCGATCAGAATTGTAAAGCCATTTCATGCGAGCGGCGCGGCCACCGAAAGCGCGCTGGCGCTTGCGGCAACGCGGACCGTTGTCGCGCCATTGCCCGGGGCTTGAGATTCGCGACAGCGGAGCGGGTTTCGCCAGTGCAGACCGTCGGCAAACCACCCATATTCTGAACTCAGATAGTTCTGCACTGGAAATTGACGCAAGAGGCATCGAATCGGTCATGACTTCCTTTGCATCGCAAAATCAGCTGCGCGAATTCCTCACGAAGACGACGGCGTCCAAAACGATCGAAGAAATGATGCCCGGTGCTTCTGGGCCGGAAAGCGCGGGGGCGGCTGAAACTCTGACCCGCACCACACTTCAGAAGCTGGACCGTGGCGAAATGCTCGATCCCCGTGAACGCTACCATCTTGAAGCGGTCATCTTGCCGGCGAAGCGACCCGCCATTGACATTGTGGGCGGCGACTTCAGCACACGACACCCCGATTGGCTGCATCTGAACAAGCCGGAACTCCGCGACCGACTGAAGGCGAAGTTCCCCGGCATCGGCCGGATTGAACTGCCAAATCACCCCACGCTGCCTTATGGCGGCACCGGCTTCGTGGTCGGACCCCGACTGCTCATGACCAACCGGCATGTCGCGGAGACATTCGCGGAGGGCCTCGGGACGTCGGGTCTGAATTTCATTCAGGGGCTCGAAGCAGGCATCGATTTCCTGAAGGAGCGCGGTCTCCCAGCGACGGCCTATCTGCAGGTGTTGCGGGTTGCTATGATCCACCCCCATTGGGACATGGCCCTCCTTGAGGTCGAAGGTCTACCCGCGATCCGCCAGCATCTGCGTCTCTCAACCCTCGATCCCGGCGCGATGACGGGCAAGGAAGTCGCCGTGATCGGCTATCCGACCTTCGACATTCGCAACCCCGCCGACATCCAGAACGATGTGTTCGCGGGGGTCTACGGCATCAAGCGCCTTCAACCCGGAAAGATACGCGAGATCGCAGCCGTCGACACCTACTACAACCGCGTCGTCGACGCTGCCCTCCATGACAGTTCCACGCTCGGCGGCAATTCGGGGTCGTGCGTGCTCGATCTTGAGACCGGCGATGTGCTCGGTCTCCACTTCGGTGGGCGTTACGCCGTCGCAAACTATTGCGTTCCCGCGGGCGCCCTGGCCGCCGACGGGCGCGTCATCGACACGGGCGTGACCTTCGCATGCCCGGTCACGCGCAGGGCGACCGCATGGGACGACGCCTGGCGCCAAGTGTCCACCGGCTCGGCTCGGCCCGAGCCCGTCGACATCACGACTGGGCCTATCGCCGCGGACGCATCCCCATCATCTGGCTCAGGAGGACGTGCAATGGCCGCGAATGGCGAAGAAACGCGCATCACCATACCGCTCGAAATCACGGTCCGCCTCGGCCAGGCGCAACTCGGTGCCGCGTCCGTGACCACGCAACAATCCAACGCTACCGCGACGGTTATCGTCGAGCGCGCCGTCGAGCCGGTGCACGAGACCGACTATTCGACACGCAAAGGCTATAATCCGACATTCCTTGGGGTCTCCGTCCCCATGCCGAAGCCGCGACGCCCGAACGAACTGGTCCGCATGGCGGATGGCAGCCACGAAATCTCCTACCATCACTTCTCAGTGGTTATGCACAAGGCGCGACGGCTGGCCCTTTTCGCGGCGGCAAATGTCAGCGCCGATCCCGCCAGGAAGAGGCCGGGCAATCGGCCACAAGCGGACTATGGCCGCAAGGGCCTCGGCGGCATGGGCAAGGACGATAGCGAGAAATGGTTCGGCGATGGGCGAATCCTCGACACCGAGCAATTGCCGGACAAGTTCTACAACAAGGACCGCAAGGCCTTCGACAAGGGTCATATCGTGCGGCGGGAGGACGTCGCCTGGGGCGACACCTACGCCGAGATGCAGAACGCCAATGGCGACACGTTTCATGTCACCAACTGCTCCCCGCAGACAGCCCGTTTCAATCGGCCCGACGAGGAGGCCGACAATTGGGGCGCGCTTGAGAACCTGGTGCTGAAGAGCGCGCGAACCGAGAACCTGGCGGTCTTCGGCGGACCTGTTCTCGCCGGGGACGATCCGATCTTTCGCGGCGTCGACACGGAGGGCGAGATCGCGATCAAGATCCCTCGAAAGTTCTGGAAGCTGATTGTCGCCAGCACCGAGGGCCGGCTGCAGAGCTACGGCTTCACACTGGAACAGGACCTGTCGGGCGTCGACACCGAGTTGGTGGTGCCCGACAAGTGGGTCAAGTACATGCGCCCGATCGCCGAAATCGAGCAACTCGCAGGGGTCGATTTCGCCCGCAAGATCCGTGATGCGGACCAGTTCACCACCGCCGAGGGCGCCGGCATCATGGCGTCGGCCGGGGTCGCCGCCGGGCTGGCGGCCGGCGAAGGTCCGGCCGCGCCGCCTCCGCCGGCCGGCGCCGACATCGCCGATATTGTGGCCTTCTGGGGCGACGTGCAGAAAAGCCAAAAGCCCTCCGCCGACGATATTCGGCTCGTCGTCACCCTGTCGACCCCGATGACCGACAGCACTATTCGCGCTGAGGTCAGCCGAGCGCTCAACCTCGATGTCGAGGTCGGGCCGCTGTTCGATGCCGATCCTCAGCTCGACCGTTTCCGTCTCATCACCATCCCAGGCGTGGTCGCCACTGATCGCTCGGACCTGTTCGACGTCGCTCGCCACCTCAACCATCTGCTCGGCAGCGAAACGGTGGAGCCGGACCTGTCGACCAACTATTTCGCCGTCGGCGCGGCGCCGCCGGCGGACGGCACCGCCGAGAGCGCGAATTTTGCCTTCTGGTGTTGGGTGGACGAGAAGGACGACGCTCCGCTGGACCCGGACTGGGCAATCAACAAGACCAATGTTCGCCAGGCCTGGGCATTCTCGCAGGCGCAGGGGCGCCCGCGCGGCGGCAAGGGCATCCTCGTGTTCCAGCCGGACACCGGTGTGGTGCCAACCCACACGGAAATGCCCACGAAAGTCGACAAGGACAAGCGCTCGGCCAATTTCATCGAGCCCGGCAAACCGCCCGTCGATCCGATGAAGGGCTCTGGCAACATTGGCCACGGCACCTCGACTGGCAGCGTGGTTGCCAGTCCCGAGGCTGGCGCGATGAGCGGCAGCGCGCCGGAGGCCACCCTGATACCGATCCGCGCCATCACCTCCGTCGTCGTTATCGACCAGAGCCGCGTGGCCCAGGCTATCAACCATGCCAGGCTGCAGGGCGCGCATGTGATCACCATGAGCCTGGGCGGGCTTTTTGGTTCGGCATTGCAAGCCGCGGTCCGTAAGGCGGTGGACGCCAACATCATCGTCCTCGCAGCAGCCGGCAACTGCGTCGGGACGGTCGTCTGGCCGGCGCGCTATGACGAGGTCGTGGCGGTTGGCGGCATCAATGAGAAGATGCTGCCCTGGAAAGGCTCGAGCCACGGCCAGGCCGTGGATATCTCCGGCCCAGCAGAACTTGTGCTGCGCGCTGACGCGCGCGATCCGACCAATGCCGGCAAGGTGGGCGGCGGCGAGGGAACATCGTACGCGGTCGCTCACCTGGCTGGCGTCGCCGCGTGCTGGCTTGCCCACCATGGGCGCAACCAGCTTGTTCAGAACCTCAGGCCCGGAACGAAGTTGCAGTCTGTGTTCAAGGCGACAGTGCAACGAAGCGCCCACGTACCACCCGGCTTCGACACGGACGAGTATGGGGCAGGGATCGTCAACGCCGAAGCGCTGCTGCGCCGCGCGCCCGACTTCGCGGGGGCACCCGAAGCGGCCGGTGCTCGCTCGACGACGGATCAGGTGCGGGATCTGCTGGCGGAGACCGGAGCCTTCAGCCAGCTCGAGGCGGTGGCCCCGCTGTTTAGCGACAATCAGGGCTTGCTGGAGCTTGCCTGCATGGGGCTCGACCGTGCCCGCATGGCGCGTGCCCGCGAGGGCAGTCTGGAAGCCATGCCACCGGCGCGGATCTCCAGGGGCTTGCGGACACAATTGGGGCCGTCTCTGACACGCACCACCGCCACGGGAGGGCGGCCATGAGCGATATCGACACGCTGCGGCTTGAGCATACAGCGAGCCGCGTACACAAGATCCTTGGGCGCGCCCCGGGCCAGCTTGAGGCAGGCGGTGTGGCGAAACCGATGGGTAGTCTCGAAAGCACTGGCGCGGAGTCGGGTGGCGCGTCCAGCGGCGGTCCCGCTGACCGCGACGTCCTAGCCATCGCCAGGCGACTGATGGCCTCGCGTGTCCAGGAAGGCCGACCTATCGGCCCCGCGGAGGCGGAAGGGATCGCCCGTACCATCGTCGCCAGCGCCAACCGGGCGCTTCTGAAACTCGACGTAGCGTCCAACGGATCACTCAACCAAGCCGAGGCGATCGCTCTGGAGGCGGTGGTCCATGTGCGCGGCCGCCCTGCGGTCAGGGTGCTGTCGGAGGGGTTGGAGGACATTGGCGTCTACCCGGAGGCCGGTCTGTGGAAACTGCTCGCCGATGAGCACTTCAAGAACCTTTGGACGGTCACGTCGGCAACCGCTGCAGTGCGGGTCACCGACCGGCTCATTGCCAACCGGCCTCCCTGGGTCCAGGGAACGGCATTCCTGATCGGCCCTGATCTGGCACTGACCAACCGCCACGTCCTGTTCCCGCCTGACGGTGGCGTACGCATCGCGCGGCGTTTCCCTGGCACGAACAAGGCCCGCATGAAGGGTGACTACGAGGTGCTGCTCGACTTCGCCTTCGACAACGGTGCGGCAAGGCAGATCCTCTACCGGATAATGGACGTGCCGTTTGTGGCCTCCGATTCCGATCCTGTCGACGCCGCGCTGCTGCGCGTCGAATGTGTGCATGGCGCCGGCCCGTCTCCCCTTGCCGTATCACGCGCCGATGTGTTCGACATCGACCGACTATATATCGTCGGCCACCCCGGCTATCTGGAGAGCGTGCCCGACGACATCATGGCGGTATTCGGCCGCCCGGACGAGCGTAAGCGCGTGAGTTTCGGCGAGTTGATGGACCCGGTAGCCCCGGAACAGACGCACATCGTCCACGACGCCTCCACGGTCGGCGGCTATTCGGGGGCCGCCGTCGTCGGCTTTGCCGCGCCGGACGTCCGCGCGCTGCACTACTGGGGAGACTCCAAGTCCGGCAACCGCGCCATCCCGGCGGATGACATCGTGAACCACCCCGAACTGGGCAATCTGCTGCCGCGGCCATGAAAAGCCAGCGTCTTGCCCCGAGACTGCGAACATGAAGCTGACGCCAGCAGAACTGGACGTCTTTGCCACTGCGTGCGCGCGTGACGTCGCGCCGAGCCGTCTTGAACGGGAAGTGCGCGCCTTCGAGATTGTTCCCGACTACGAGGCGTTCGTGAAGGAGAAGTCCGCCGGGCAGGCTGACCCCGTGCTTGCCCTGTTTCGGGCGCTCCTTCATGAATTCAACGAAAGGGGACTTGCGTGCGATCTCGCCGAGAGGCTCTTCTTCGAAATCTCATGGTCGGGGGATCACCAGGAAAGGATAGCGGCATTGGCGCGATCGGTTCGAATGCCGGCCGCGCCGCCAAACGCCCTCCAGGCGCTGCTGAAAAAGCGCAGCCATTTCATCACCGACCGAGGACTTTCAGAGCTGTTTACCAAGGTCCGCCCACGGGTGGCCATTGTGGTGGGAACATTCCTCAACGCCCAAGGTCAAGCTGTCTCGACAAGCGGGACCGCCTTTCTCGTGGGTCCCGACCTGATCTTGACGGCTCTACACACCTTCGACCCACTGCTTTCATCAGGTCGGTCCGCCCAGGTGCCTCAATCGTTTAAGGTCGTTTTCGACTATTGGGCGGGTGATCCGATTCAGGGCACGGCCGACCTCGCCAATCTCCATGGCGTGCGCGTGGTTGGATTGCACCCAACCAACTGGTTGGTTGCACAAAGCTCGCCCGTTCCATGGGCGGGCACCGTGGCGGCGCTGAACGACGAAGAGCTCGCGCAGCTGGCAACCGATCTTGATTTCGGGCTTATCAGGCTGGACGAAGCTGTTGGAAACCTTCCCGTCAGCGGCGGCTTCAGGGCGCGACGTGGCTGGTTCGCCGTGGACATGCCTGCGCCGCCGGCCTACGCAGTCGAGAGCCAGGTCGTCATGCCGCAGCATCCGCAAGGCATGTCAATGCAGCACGCATTCGGCAGGATACTCGGCAACTGGGATCCCAACACCCGTGTGATCTACGAGTTGGAAACTGACGAGGGCTCTTCTGGCGCCCCCTGTCTCAACAGCCGGATGGAACTGATCGGCATCCACAGCGCTGCATACAGGCCTGCAGGGGTACTCAAGGGAAATCTGGCCGTCCGCATCGATGCAATCCATCCGAAAGTCCTCACACATCTTCCGATCAACTCCGTGCAGCGAGCGGCAAAATCGATCTGGCGCGTGACACGGCCCGGAAGTGCCTTGGTCCCGGTGCTGGGCAGGGATAAGCTTCAGACGTGGCTCGACAACGCGACAAGTCCATCGCCCCAGACAAGGAGCCGCAGCAACAGGGTTTATGTCGCCGATGCGCCACAGAAGGGTGCCGGAAAGTCGTTCACGGCGGACATCGTGAGGACCTTTCTGGCGGCCGATGGAACGCAGAATATTATCGTGTTGGGCGGCGACACCGAGCTCATTCCCGAAACTCTGGAGGACTTCGTGCTCGCGCTCGCAGCCGGATTCGGGATGTCGAAGGAAGACCTTGGCGCCTTCCCACCAAGGCCCAGCGTTGACTTGCCAAAAGACGCCAAGGACGGGGACAAGGTCGATCGCTGGGAATCCCAGGAGATGCCGGAGTGGTTTTCCAAGCGGCTCGCCGCGCACCGCACGACCACGGTCAACACGACCGAAGTCTTGAAACGAATTGTTCAGGACAACATCGCGCTCGGGCGTCCCAACACACAAGAGGATCTCGCCATCGCAAACGCGAATCCGCCGGTGATGGTGTCGTCCGTGAAATGGGCGAAAACTTGGATACTGTTGGACGACCTCGACCAGCGTCCGCTGTCATCTCAGGTCCGCAAGTTCACAGCCGGCCTTATCGGCGCCGACATTGATGAGGGTGCGGTGACGGACGTGCGCGCCGAGCTGCAGTGGTTATTCCTAGGAGCCGTTCCAGAGTTCCTGACCTCGCAAGACATGTCCGTCGAGACGTTTTCTCCGGCCGACGTGCAAGTCCAGCATATCTCGGCCACATTTCAGGCAGCTTTTGACGAGGCCGGCATCCTGCAGGATCCGCTCGCCCTTGCATCGGGCGTACTGCTGCTGGTGCCCGGCGTTCTGCAGGGCGAACACGCAAAGGGCAATCTTGACCACACGCCGTTGAGCGTTTGTCAGCAGATTCTGGCAAATCTCATTGCCGGCGCCTACCAGAGCAGCGGGCACAAGCTATGAAAAGCCTCTCCGCCGACTATCTGACCAATCTCCTCGCAAGGTCGGACATTCGCGACCAGTTGGAGAAAGCGGTCGGAAAGACTGCTCTGGAGACGATCGTTCGGTTCGACGCGGCGTGGACGGGCCCCAACCTACCATCGTTCGAGCCGGCACGACCAGGCTCCGATGTGTCGGAGTTCGGAGCGCAGAAAGGCGGTCCCGACTTGCCGGCGCTTGAGGCAGCGGGCCTGTCCACGCCTGCCGATGCCGCGACACCCCCGCTTGATATTTCTGGGGCGTTGCTGCGCGCGGCCATCAGCTACAATTACCACCTCGACGCACTAAACCCTGACGTCAGGACGCGAGCATGGCTGCTTCGCCAGTCGGTTCTTGTTTCTGCTTCGGGCGCCAAACACCTGCGTCTTTTGAATGCCGAGCGACAGCGATTGCTGAATTCGGTCGACGCGACACTCGCGCTGCCTAGCTTGCTTGGTGAGTACGAGGCCGACGACCGCGCCATGCTGTCGACCCCGAACGCCGAGCTCGAGAAACTCGCCGACACGTATCTGCGCGAATTCCTCCGCGGACGCAGCGTCTCGGATGCGCTCTTGGCCAATCACCGCCGTGCGATCACGGCCGCCCGCGAAGAACTCGAGGGCGTCATGAACATCTCGCCCTCCGTCCCCTCGCTGGCGGAATGCCGGCGACGTGCCGGCCTGGCGGAAATCCTGATCCCGCTCGGCATTCTGATCGGAGTAGATCCGGCCAAGGCGCCAAAGAGCGTGGGAGACCGGTTCGTCGGGCGGGCCGAGGAACTGCTCATTTTGCGCAGCGTTGTCGATGAGCTGGCTTCGCACTCCGTCCTGGAATCGGCCAGCCGCGGCTTTCATCGCGTAATCCGCAGCAAGCCGAGGCTGCTTTCTCTTGTCGCGCGCGGCGGCCTAGGCAAGACGGCGCTGGTGGCGAAGTTCCTCTACGATCATGCGACGCTTTCCCGGCAGCAATTTCCGTTCGCGTATCTCGACTTCGATCGCTCGGATGTCCAGCCTCGCGGCCCCGGCTTGATGCTGCTGGAAATCTGCCGTCAACTGTCCTTCCAGTATCCGAACGCTGAGCAGGCTCTCCATCAATTGAGCGAACAAATGCGGCAGTCGCTCATGGGCCGGGCGACCGGCGACCTCAGGCAATGGTGCAAGACGTTTCGCAGCATCATCAGAACTGCGCTCAGGTTGAATGGCGCCGCGACGTTCCTGCTGGTGCTCGACACGCTGGAGATAGTGGAGTCCGACCTGGCAGCGACGGAGGGCGTCGTCATCTTGCTGCGTACCCTGGGCGCCGATTCCGAGGATCCATTTCTCGAATTCTGCGTTGTTGCCGCGGGAAGGTCTGGTGTCGACCAGCTTTCGGTCGGCGATGCGTTTGAGGTCACCCCGCTGAAGCTACAACCGCTCTCAGTAGACGACGCGCGGGGCATGGTCGAGCAGTTGGGCAAAGACCTGCTCCCCAATGAATGGGTTGAAAGCTGGTCGCGGCGGATTGCGGGGCGCAAGAAGGACCCCGACAGCCGCCGGGAGCCGCTCAGCCTGCGAGTAGCGGTCGAGATGGTGCGCGACACGAAGCCCGACATGCGAGCGACCGTCGTCGACGACATCGTCCGGCTGGGCGAAAGCGCCGACGACAAGTTCGTCGCCGCACTCTATGAGCGGCGCATCCTGGACCATGTCCGCGACGAACGCGCCCGCAAGCTTGCATGGCCCGGGCTGGTTGCGCGCAACGTCACGCGCCACATGGCGCGGGAGGTGCTGGCGCCGGTCTGCGGACTTGATGCGTCGGAAGCTGAGGTGGCTTTTGATCTCTTGTCCCGGGAGACATGGCTCGTCGAAGGACAGCCCGGCGGTGACAGCATTCGTCACCGCAGGGAACTCAGGGCGCGCACGCTCCCGCTGATGCGCCGCCGCGATCCGGAGAGGTTCAACCGGGTAGTCGAGGCGCTGATTGTTTACTACGCCGACCGGGACCCCGTCGAGCACGTATACTATGTCCTGCTGCGGGGCGACAAAGAGGAAATCTACTCGGATCGGAGCCTTCACGGTTACCTCCCCGAGTTCGTGGTCGACATCCAGGATTTCGAAACCGGTTCTCCAGCCTGGAATCTGATTCAAGCGAAGTTTGGCAAACGATCACTCGAATTCGACCATATGAGTCAGCTCCCGGATGATCTCTTGTGGGAGCATCTCGGTCGCACCGGCAGCGGTCTGCGCGGCATAAACGACCGCAGGATCGAGCCGCGTGTACAGCTTCTGGCCGAGCGCGACAGGCCGGCCTCGTCCGACGATGTTGGACAGCAGAGTGCTTGGCAGGCAATCCAGATCAAATGCGGATTCTGGTCGCGCCTCGACCCGGCCGCTCTGGTGATCCCCTCGGCCCAGTTCGATCTCACCCAATTCGCATTCTACGTAGCCCAGCTCTCGCTTGCCGGCGAACGCCCGCCAGCGTATTGGACCCAACGCTATCCTGCGTTGATCGATTCGCTGTACAGCAGCCGCGGCAACGACAACTGGCATGCGCTGACGCAGTCGTTGATCACCGCAGGACTCTACGACCCCACGCTTTTCGCCCACATCGAATGGCGCCTCGGCGATTCGCTCGCCGGCGCTTCCGGCCAGGGCCGTATGCGGGAATGCTCGCTACGATTCCTGCTGCAGGTCGGTTTCGAAACCCAAGGCACTGCACTGACGATCTGGGCAAAGGCGGAAAAGGATCGCATACTGGGCGGAATCTCATTTGCCGAATATGCCATTCTCGTCCACTGGGCGGGCGGCAGCGGTTCGCGCGGACGCGGAGCCTCCGACAAATTCCGCGCTCTTGCAACCGAGCATAGAGACGCTATCGAGCGCGGCTCGATGGCGGAGGTTCCAAGGCAGATACTCAAGGAGCGCGACGTCATCGCTGAGGCGACAACCCTTTTGAGCGCGATCGCGACCTGGGGTGACCGCAGCCGAATTCAGCGTTTCGCGCGACAGTACTGTTCCGTCAGGCAGCCTGAGTGGATCGTGCCGTTCGCCTATTTGCTCAACGCCTGCTTGCCCCAAACTTGGCAACAGGTGGTAGGGCAGGAGGTTTCATCAGATCGATACGACCCCGGGCGCCAGGGGTTCTTCGGCCAGATCACGTCGACGCTACGGCGCTCACGGATACCTGCGGACCTGATCGAATACTTGATGCTTGCTGATCGTGCGGGCGACTTTGATACTGTAGTTCGGCGCCTGTGCGAGTTGATCGATGCCAATCGAAATGTTGACATCCAGAGTTTGGACAAGATCCGACGGCAGGCACGCACGAAAATGGTAAATGTCGAGATGGTCGTTCCCGGGCATACTCGCAACGGGTGACAATGGCCAGATGCCCGAACAAATGTGGCGTTCGCGGTCTCAAGAACCGGCTGCGCATGATCCCGCCTCCGTCCATCGGCCCGGGCCGGCTCGGGCGCTTCCTGTGCCGACCAGGCGTTCCACCGGCGTTACGCTGTCAGCCCGAGAAGCGCCTGCGTTTCAGGGATGACATCTACACTTCTACGCAAGCGCCTGGGACAGGTCGTCGTGTTCGAACGCCGACGCCATGCGGTTGACTTCGGCCTTGCCGATGCCGGCTTCAGCAGCGACGCCGCGCCAGTTCTCGACGGCTTCACCTCGCCAAGCGGCTGATGAGCCAGACCTTCGCGATTTTCGAGATCTTCGCCATTGCCGGCGTGCTCTACCTCGTGATCAATCTGCTGCTGATCGCGATCATCCGCGCCATAGAGCGCTCTCTCATGCGCCACGAGACCTCCTCTGGCCGAGATCTGGCGGCGGCGCAACCAAATCGATCGACCGTGGGTTCGTGGCGCCCCTGCTAAGATAGAGCGATCCGAAGACAAACTTGTCCGCTCAAGCACACACTCGAACTGAATTTCGCTGTCGGGGACGTCCGCTTTCAGGCGGCGGCTACGAGGCCCTGGACGGCCGAGACGGGGGCGCAAAGCAGTGGTTGGCGAAGTAAAAAGATCGAGAACTGTTCCTGTCGCCATCACGCCACCGCCAGTGCCGGCCGATTGCCCCAATTGGAACGGGCCCTGTATTCGGCCGTACGCTGCTCAGACTTGAATTACTCGTCCGGCTTCTGCAGAACGGGCGACGAGGCATTGGTGGTTTCTTTAAATTTCCGGTGACGCGAAACGACTTCGTCGCACGACAGTGGCTTTTCATCGAACATACGGCGGCATGCCACGGTAGTCGGAGCGCAGGTCCGCAGTCGCATTTCGGACGGCAAGAGGGCAACCTTATCCACCAAGGGCACCACTTGCGTTGTTGGCGATGGCGACGAGCGTCGGCCGCATCCATGCAGGTGCCCGAGTGGCGCCAGCGACAAGTGCTTTCTTGTCGCTCACCGATAGCTGGCGCGCGGCCACCTGGGCAACGTCGTGCGCAAGCATTGGATCCAGGTGACGCAGAGCGTGCACGACGGTGCCAGCGGCGCTGCCCGGGGCGATCAGATGCTTCGGGGAGGCGTGACGCAGATCCACAACAACGCGACGAGAAGGCCATCGGCCAGGTAAGTGCTCCTGGCCGGAACTTGCGTCAGAGGCCAAGCACGCTCGCAGCGCGAGCGCCCGCGATCTGCACCCGCGAGCCGATCTCGCGAGCGAGGGCCTGGGCGACGTTGTCAGGAGAGGGCGAGAGCGGGCCCAACCCAGGCGCGTTATTCCAAACGAGCAGGGACAACTTGCGGGGGTATTGCCGACTTCGACGTTGGATATTGGGGCGTGGGTCCATTTTGCATGTTGCCAACTGAATCACTGAGTGCCCGAGTTGCACGCGGCCAGTGGAATGAGCAAGCGGCGGCGGGTTTATGAATAGGTGGGGGCCGGTATTTTGCCAATGCTCAAATCGATTATAGTTGTGAAGAGCAGTTTCGGCCGTTTACTTGCCGCACAAGTCCCCATAAAAGGAGACAGCATCGATTCGATGTTATCCCTTGTCTTTCGCGTACTCGCGGTCCGTGGCGCCGAGTGGACGAATGAGGACCGCCAGCCCGCTCACTAGCAGGTCTGCACTGGCGGCTTGGGGCCCGTTGGTAAGCCACAGGAGTAGGACAATGTCGAAGGATTCGGGCAAGGGCGAAAATCACGGCGGCGGCCCCGGGAAGATCGAGATCACGGTGGTGGTGAACGGCCAGCCCACACAGGTCGAAGCCAATCCCAACCAGCCGCTTCACGTCGTCCGCACCAAAGCGCTTGAAAATACGCAGAACGTCGCCCAACCGGCCGAGAATTGGGAATTCAAGGACGAGGCCGGCACCTTGCTCGACGTCGACAAAAAAGTTGGCGATTTCGGTTTCGCGACCACTGTGACCCTGTTCCTCAGCCTGAAGGCGGGCGTCGCAGGTGCCTGAACTCCAAACTGTGGACCCGGAGGTGTCCCGAGCGAAGTTCGGTCGGCAGATCGGCTGGTTCCAAACACAAGCAGGTATTTACCGGGCTCAGGGTTGTTTCCTAATCGAGGCGAGCTTCCCGACGGCCTTCTTCATCTTCGTACCGCCGAAGATAAAGCCACAGATCATCGGTGCAGCTGTCGAGATCGACTTCTCCAATTACGACCTCCGACCTCCGTCGGTGGTCTTCGTAGACCCCTTTATACGCCGGCCGATTGCCCGGAAGGATTTGCTGCTCAGGATGCTGAGACGACCGCATCTACCCGGAACCCCACCGGATATGATTTTGGTCCTCATGCAGCAGAACGCTCTGTCGCTGTCGGACTTCATCCAGGCCAACAGTGCGGAACACACGCCATTCCTGTGCATGTCAGGCGTCCGGGAATACCACGACAATCCAGCCCATTCAGGTGATTCATGGCTTCTCCACCGGGGTTCTGGCGAAGGCTGTTTGGCCTTCATCCTGGACAAGATCATCAAGTACGGGACCGGTCCCGTGGAGCAGCTTCAGTATCAGTTCCAAATCTCAGTGGGAGCCATGATAGCACCCCTACCCGCCATTCCAGAATGACCGAGCTCAAGGATGTCGGGACAGTCGCTCTTCCCCGAGACTGTCTTTCAAGTGTCCAGGCGCACCTGCGCTCAGTTGGGCGACAGGGCCATGAGGGGATGGCGCTCTGGGTCGGCGTTCAGCAGGACCAGCACTTTGGCGTAACAGAGACCGTTATACCGGCACAGCGTCACATTCGGACGGGCGACGGCGTTTGCGTGATAGTTCCGGCCGAAGAACTACACCGGCTCAATGTCTGGCTCTACAAGAGCAGCCTTAAACTCTTCGCCCAGATCCATAGCCATCCGGGCCGAGCCTACCATTCGACGACCGACGACGCCTACGCGGTCGCTACGACGGTTGGGTGTCTGTCGCTGGTGGTGCCCAATTTCGCCCGCGAGCCTTTCGATCTTGCTCGGGTCGCCGCCTATCGACTTGACGCGAAGGCGAACTGGAATGAGGTCCCATCCGCGGCACTCAGGCGGATGATCACGATAACGGGTTGAACGATGGCACTCGCTAACTTCATCGACCGCGCCGCCACGGCAGCTTCTCAGGTGCTGGCCGACTTTCATCTATGCGACTTCAAAGCAGCCCTCGAAAAGCAGGTCGTGGCTGTGGCCTTCGACAGCCAAGCCGCTTCGTGTGCCGAGGGCCAGGCGACGCTTGACCTTACGGTCAGGTTGCTTGCCAGACTTTATCCGGTTCTGGCCATACTCCCCCTGGACATGGCCGCGAGCTCTCAAGCCCAAGCGCTCGAGCGCTTGGCAAAGTCGATCAATCCAAAAATCAGCATCCGGCGTTCCGGCAAGTATGCGACGGTCTGTGTAGCTGCAGGCGCGGTGCACCCATCACTTCGGTGCCCAACGTTTTTCATGGGATCGCAGGGTTGGGCGGCAAAGCTGTCGCGTACGGACCCGGTGGGCTCTGGCTCGAGCTTGCTGCCCTATGGAGCCGGCGCCGCAAGCTGCTTTGCCGCCGCCAACGTCTTTCGAACCGTCTTTGCTTCCCAGTTGACCGGCGCCGAGCTGGACGAGAACATCGACCTCTCTTTATGCACCTACAACAAGAGCAACGCCGGCGATTCCAGCCCCTTAAATTTCCCTGTCGACCTTGGCGAAACGCACCTCGTTGGGCTCGGCGCGATAGGCCATGGCTCGCTCTGGGCGCTGGCGAGGCAATCCGGTCTGTCGGGGCGCCTGCATGTAGTTGATCACGAAGCTATCGAACTCTCAAACCTGCAGCGCTACGTGTTGGCAGGTCAGGCGGAGGTCGGCCTCTCTAAGGCGGCCCTAGCAACCCACGCCCTTCGGTCCACCGCCCTTGAAGTGGAGGCGCACCCTATGAAGTGGGCAGAATATGTTGCGCGCCGGGGCGATTGGGTATTCGACCGAGTGGGTGTGGCGCTTGACACCGCCGCCGACCGTCTAGCTGTCCAAGGTGCTCTGCCCCGATGGATCGCGAACGCCTGGACTCAGGAGCAAGATCTAGGCATCTCGCGGCATGGTTTCGATGACGGCCAGGCTTGCCTTTGCTGCATGTACATGCCGACCGGGAAATCCAAGGACGAACACCAACTGGTCGCGGAGGAACTCGGAATGCCGGAAGCACACGAGGAGGTAAAAACGCTCCTGCAGACCAATACCGGAGTCCCCAATGAGTTCGTAGCTCGGGTGGCTACGGCGATGGCTGTGCCGTTTGAGCCGCTCGCCGCGTTTGTTGGCCAGCCCCTCCGTTCCTTTTATCAGCAGGTTATCTGCGGCGGCCTGGTGTTCCAGCTTAGCGATGGAAGTCGTCTCCTTCGAACCGTGGTTCCGATGGCCTTTCAATCAGCGCTTGCCGGGATCATGCTTGCCGCAGACCTGGTCAAGCATAGTGCGGGTTTTCCGATGAGTCCGACGACCAGCACTCGCGTGAATCTACTGCGCCCCCTTGGTTCTCACCTCCATGATCCGAAAGCCAAAGATTCCAGCGGCCGCTGCATCTGCAGCGATGAGGATTTCGTTGCCGCCTACAGGCTGAAATACGGCTGTGCCGTTGAACAGCTGAGCAACTGGTCCGCCTGAGAAAGATCTGAAGTCTTCGTTACCGCGGACGGCGCGCTGTCAAGCGCTCACCGACGTTTTCGACCACGATCGAGTGCCTGGAGAGCGCGGGGCGGATACTATGACACGCTCGGCCCGCTGCTTGCCAATGTCAGGCCCAGAACCCACGACAGAGATCCTTGAGCGACGCCTCGTCGTTTAACTTTTTTGTACTGTTATCTACGTTCGACCATATTCGTCGTCGAAGCGAACGATATCATCCTCGGCGAGATAATCGCCGCTCTGCACTTCGATGATCACCAGGTCAATTCTGCCTGGGTTCTCGAGCCGATGCTTATGGCCGCAGGGGATGTAAGTAGATTCGTTTGTCCCCAGGAACAACTCCTGCTCGCCATTGACGATCTTGGCGGAGCCGCTGACCACGACCCAGTGCTCCGAACGATGATAGTGCATCTGCAGGCTCAACTGGCGACCGGGCTTCACCTCGATGCGTTTGATCTTGAAGCGCTCGCCTTCCTCCAGAACCGCATAGGAACCCCAGGGCCGGTGTACCGTGCTATGGACCAGATGAGCTTCATGTCCCGAAGCCTTGAGGCACTCGAAGAGCTTCTTAACGTCCTGAACGCGGTCGCGGGATGTGACAAGCAAAGCGTCCGGGGAATCCACGATCACCAGATCGCTTACGCCCACCGTGCCGATGACGCGCTTGTCGGAGCTCACATAGGTGCCGGTCGTGTCGACCATGTGCACATCGCCGTGTATCCTGTTCCCGCTTTCGTCGGGGGCGATCAAATCGGCCATTGCGTTCCAAGATCCGATGTCGCTCCAATCCATGTCGCAGGGAATCACGGCAAGTTTGTTAGTTTTCTCCATGACAGCGTGGTCGAGCGAGATCCGCGGCGCGGAACCGAAATGCTCAAGCGCGAGTTCGATTTTGGCAAAGCCTTGGCATTGACTGGCGCGGCCGTTCTCGTAGCTGTCGGCGACGGCCTGGAGCACCTCGGGACAATGCAAAACCATCTCGTCGAGCATGGTTTGCGCACTGAAGCAGAAGATGCCGGCGTTCCAGAAGAAGCGTTGAGACGCGACATAGGCTTTGGCTGTATCCAGATCCGGTTTTTCAACGAAACGGACGACGTTCTCACCATCTGCTTCGATGTAGCCGAATGCCGTGTCCGGTCTGGTTGGGGTGATGCCCAATGTGGCGATCCGCCCGAGCTTCGCATGTTCCATGGCCAGGCCCATGACGTCTAGAAACGCAGGCAGGTTGCTAATCAGGTGATCGGCCGGGAAAACGCACAGGATCGCGTCAGGGCCTTGCGTTACCCTCGCATGGATCGCGGCTGCAGCCACGGCGGCGGCCGTATCCCGAGCTTCGGGCTCGAGCAGAAAGGTGCGTGGCAGGACCACGGAATCCAGTTCGTCAAATTCGTCCTTGGTCAGGAAGAGGTGTTCCCCGGATGTCACAGCGACGAGTTCCACGACACCTTCTATCGAAGCGGCGCGCAGCACAGTGTGCTGAATGAGAGAATATCCATCCGCTACTTTGAGGAAAGGTTTGGGGTGCGATTGCCTTGAGGCGGGCCATAGCCGCGATCCGGCTCCGCCGCTGATGATCACGGGAATCACTTTCATAACTAACCTCGATTTCGTCTCTGGAGTGATCGCCCGCGTTCTTTCGAGCGTCAGCGTCACGATCGCCGTCGCTCTGGCTTGTCTGCGGCCCCCCGCGTAACAGCGAAGTTCTGGCGCGTTGCGGGCGGCGCCAGATGACGACCCTATCGGTAATGTACGACGCCTCCACTGGCGTCGATGAGAAATGCGCATTCAACTAAGCCTGTTGGTTGCCTCTGCCGAATTGCGCAGGTCGCGGGTCTTAACTGAGATCAGAGACTTGGCTGTCTTCTATCAAAGTCAAACGACTTGGCTCCTTCAGATCGAATTCAATTACCCGTGGTGCGAATAGACGTGCATATCGTGTAAAGGCGCTCGTCGGGGGAAACCGAATTACGGTATCGCAGCGCCCGAGAAGATACATCTCAACGAGGGCGGAAATTCCGCCGTCAATCCCGAGTGCTGCAGTGTGTAAGGGGCCACCTTGATTGGATCCGAAGTGCTTCGGGACAGTGAGCAGATCGGGAAACCTGGCCGACAGAAGATCCAGTATCCGCGCGCTGTCCGTGCATAAGAACAGCCGCACAGGCCTAGGGTGCGGTAACGCCTTAGCCTTCTCAATTGCAGCGCACACTTGCCGAACGGCGAGCTCCGGATCGGCCCAGTAGGGCGCATGCTCCATGATGTCTTCACCGTTGCCGTGCCGAACATGAATCCCGATGATGCTGTGCCCCTCAAAACATTCCTGATAAATGGCATCTATGCGGGCTTGAATTTCTGGCCGAGGCTTGACACTCTGGAACACCTGCCGCTCTGCTTCCTCATCGCACCGCCACATCAGACAAGCGTCACACACTACTGTGTTCGCTTCGACATCGTGTTCGGCCTGAAAGAGCTCGCCCAACTCATCGCGCTCTTGGAAAATCTGCTCATCTGGCCGGTAAAGGCACTCGATCGCCGGCCTGTTCCACCACTCTGGGAAGAATGGACCAGGGAAGGAAACGTCGTTGATCCGGTCGTCGGAAATAGCCGGCACCCCAGCGATGTCATTGATCGGCTGGAAGAACACCGGAAACGCATTTGTGAAGGGTTGGTCGAGGTAGCAGGCCCCCCGCCAGTCGATGGCTAGAGTTCGTCCCGACCGCTGCGCGTAGCGCCAAGCGGCCGCCAACGACCACAGACAATCACCGAACCCCGTACGCCTCCGAGAGACGACGAACCGGCGCTTTTCCAATCCACTAACATGCATTTTCGGAAATCTCGTTTCGGAGAGGAGGTTGCATCCGGTTTGGAATCCTTAGTCGACACTAGTAGACCCTGACGCCGGGCCCTTGGCAGAGGCCGGGCCATAGGGCAGAAGAGCTCACTCAGCACTGCCCACTAATCCCGTGACGCTCGCAAAGCTTGAAGCCGATGCCCTCGCTTAGGGTTGCCCTCGCTTCCGGTTCAGCCTTCTCTACTGGGCCTCCGCCGCATATGTAAAATCTATTGAGTGGATGCCGGCCATCCATGTGTTGGATGCCATGATGAAGGGGCTCGGCTGACGCGGGCCCGGTCAATAGAGCCGAAACAGCCGGAAACGCTACGACACTGCCTGCCGAAGCAAATCATTCCGTCGACGCCGTACGCCAAGGGTGCAAGGCTGCATACAGCAACCGGTACCGGGCGAGATGAGGTCGACGGCTCGACGCGCCTGGAACCAGCTGATCGACAGAATCCGCAGTCGGCTCCCAAAGTTCTGCACGACCTGTGCCGGATGCTGTGGTGACGCTCGCGGCCACGAACTTTGTCCTCGCCCCGAACGGAAGCTCGCGCTACGACTCCGGGCCGGCGATGCGCCCCCGCTGCTCGCTCAGACCATCCATTCTGTGGATGCACTTTATCCAAACAATCGATTTCACGGATCCAAACAATTCCCATTAGAAGACGCTGAAGCAAGAAAGAAAGGCGTCCTCACTCGCTGATAGAAGAGCAAATCAGCTGCAAGGTGCTGGGAGTACATGTCGCTCAGGGCGTGAGCTGAGCGGCACTCAGACCGCATGTACGAGTCCGACAGGTTAGCGGCGCGACTCTATTTTTGCTCGTGACTCTAAGCAGAGCAGGTGTGCTCGGCTGGCGGACAGTCAATGACGATCTTCGCGCCGCATCTGTCGAAGTGCTCCATGGGGCACGGGGCGGGCCGCACATTGTGTCGGCGTGGCGAGCCGGAGCCGAAACTTTAAACTTTAATTGAGCAGGAATAGAATGGGTGATAGCAGGAAAGTTGCTCTTATTACGGGCATAACTGGACAGGATGGTGCCTATCTTGCCCGTCTTCTTCTCAAAAAAGACTACATCGTTCATGGGATTAAGCGACGTTCCTCTTCCTTCAACACCGGTCGTATCGAAGACCTCTACCAAGACCCGCACGAATCCGATCCGCGCTTAATCTTGCATTACGGTGATCTCACTGATTCGACTAACCTCATCCGCGTGGTTCAGGAATCTCAGCCAGACGAAATTTACAACTTGGCTGCTCAGAGCCATGTCCAGGTGTCGTTCGAAACACCTGAGTACACAGCAAACGCGGACGGTATCGGTACATTGCGACTTCTTGAGGCGATTCGCCTCCTCGGTCTGACGGACAAGACCCGCTTCTATCAAGCCTCGACGTCAGAGCTATACGGCCTCGTGCAGTCCGTACCGCAGAACGAAACGACGCCTTTTTATCCGCGCAGCCCTTACGCCGCCGCCAAGCTCTACGCCTACTGGATGGTCGTCAATTATCGTGAGGGCTATGGTATGCACGCTTCCAACGGCATTCTTTTTAATCACGAAAGCCCCCTCCGTGGCGAAACTTTTGTGACGCGCAAGATCACCCGCGCTGCCGCTGCTATTTACCTGGGCAAGCAGGACAAGCTTTATCTCGGCAATCTCGATGCTCAACGCGATTGGGGCCATGCGCGTGAGTACGTGCGAGGTATGTGGATGATGATGCAGCAGGATCAACCGGATGATTACGTGCTGGCTACGGGCAAAACGACTCCTGTCCGCCAATTCGTCGAGTGGGCTTTCGAAGATGTCGGCGTCGAGATCGAATGGCGGGGCAAGGGTGTCGACGAAAAGGGCTATGATCTAGCGAGCGGCAGATGCCTAGTCCAAGTGGACCCACGCTACTTCCGCCCCACGGAAGTCGATCTTCTCCTGGGTGACGCTACCAAGGCGAAGGAGAAGCTCGGCTGGGTGCATGAGATATCCGTGCGCGACCTTGCTGCGGAAATGGTCCGCGAAGACCTGAAGGTCATGCAGACATCTGTAGTCATGAAGGAAGCGTAATGTATGATCTGAACGGAAAAACCGTGTGGGTCGCTGGCCACAAAGGTATGGTGGGCAGCGCTGTTGTACGCCGACTCGCGTCTGAAGACTGCAAAGTTGTGGCCGCCCCTCGCGGAGAGCTAGATCTCAAGCGACAGACCGAGGTTGAAAACTTCGTGGCAGTGATGAAACCGGACGCTATCATTATGGCGGCGGCAAAGGTAGGTGGTATTCTCGCGAACGCCACCTATCCGGTCGACTTTCTTTACGACAATCTGATGATCGAGGCCAATATCTTCGCGGCAGCCCACGAAAACAATGTCGACCGCGTCCTCTTCCTCGGCTCGTCTTGCATCTATCCGAAGATGGCACCACAGCCCATTCCTGAAAGCGCGCTTTTGACCGGGCCACTAGAGCGCACCAACGAATGCTACGCCGTCGCCAAGATCACCGGCATCAAAATGGCTCAAGCCTATCGCCAGCAATATGGCCGCGACTACATCTCCGCTATGCCGACGAATCTCTACGGGCCAGGCGACAATTATGACTTGCAGTCAAGCCACGTCATCCCAGCGCTGATCCGGAAAGCGCATGAAGCTAAGCTCATAAGTGATAAGCGAATCACCATCTGGGGCACGGGCACACCACGTCGGGAATTCATGCACGTCGACGACTGCGCCGACGCATTAGTCTTCCTTCTGAAGAACTACTCTGACCATGATCACGTCAATCTCGGCTGCGGACAGGACATCACGATCCTAGAGCTGACCAGAATGATCTGCCGTGTAGTCGGATTTACTGGGGAGATCGCGCATGATCACTCTAGACCTGACGGTACACCGCGAAAGCTGATGAGCGTCGACAAGCTGCGCACTTTGGGATGGGCAGCAAAGATCACTCTCATGGAAGGCATCGAGAGTGTCTATCATGCATTTCTGAACGGGAGCTACACCGAACGGCGATAGATAAGAGGATTTGCTGTACGCGCTTTCGGGACCCAGAGCTAATGTAGACTGAGACAATCACTCGATGGCGATAGCGCTCATGTGAGCCAGCCGCGAGGAGCCCTGCCGGGCCCGGACCCCATCCGCTCCAACTCGTCGCCGTGAAGGTCACGGTGCGCTGCCCACGCCGACGCCGACTGCGTCAATCCTCACAAGGGTAACCCTCGATAACCGAGCGCGTCTACGGTAACCGAATGTACTTCTTGTTCTCGTCCGAGGGATCTGTCGATGGGCATTCCGGACGAGCCAAAGTTTGAGCATGTTACCCTCAAAACCCGGTTAGCAACGTCGGATTTGGTATGAAATTCGGAACAAGTGGATTACGGGGCCTGGCGACAGAATTGGCAGGAGCCGCCTCTGCCCTATATGCAACGGCATTCGCGACATTCCTGCTGGAATCCGGCCTCGCCAGAATTGGCGACGAGATACTCATAGGGCGCGACTTTCGCGCCTCGAGTCCGGCCATCGCCGCCGTCTGTGCGGCGGCACTGTCTGCGCTCGGCTTCATCGTAGTCGATTGCGGCGCCGTCCCCACCCCTGCCCTGGCACTGTATGCTCAGGCGCGTAAGAGTGGTTGTTTGATGATCACAGGCTCGCACATTCCGGCCGACCGTAATGGAATAAAATTCTATCGACCCGACGGTGAGATCGACAAGGGTGATGAGCGGGAGATAACGCGCATCGCCTTGCAGTTGGAGAAGCGCGGATACGTCCTTGAAGGTGCTGTTGCACGTCGGCAGCACCGGGAGGCCGAATGCAAGGCCTTTTTCATGGCGCGCAATCGAAAGCTTATGGAGATTAATGCTCTAAAGGGCTTAACGGTGGGCGTATATCAGCACAGCACAGTCGCGCGCGATCTCTTGGTTGACATTCTCTCATATCACTGTGCGACGGTCGTAACCCTGGGACGTTCGGAAGGTTTCATTCCTGTCGACACTGAAGCGGTCTCGGACGAGACTGCTCAACAGTTCAAGCTCTGGGCCAAAGAGCATCGGCTTGATGCGGTCGTCTCGGCAGATGGCGATGGTGACCGCCCACTGGTAGCTGACGACCACGGAGACCCCCTTCGCGGTGATTTGTTAGGCCTGATTACGGCGAACTTCCTGCAAGCGAAGGCAGTCGTCACGCCGGTCACATCAAACTCTGGTATCGAGACCGCAGGTTCTTTTAAAGTCGTGCGTACCAAGGTTGGATCGCCATTTGTTATTGCTGCCATGCTCGATTTGGTTGCGTCGGGTCACGAGCGCGTGGTTGGTTTCGAAGCAAACGGTGGTTTGTTGACCGGCACGGACTTTGACCCGAACGGAACTAAACTGCCAGCGCTACCTACACGCGACAGTTTTCTCCCCATCCTTGCGGCACTTTCCCTTGTTAATACAAGTGGGCAGCCACTGTCGGAGATTGGCAGTTCCTTTCAATTGCCAGCGGCGGTTGCGGATCGCTTGGAAAATTTTTCCATCGAAAGCAGCACTCGCCTCATGACATACCTTCGTACAGCGGAAACTAACATCGCCGCCTTCGTCGGGTCGATTGGAGTGGTAAGCAAGGTTAGCGATGTTGACGGGCTTCGTATCACTCTCGCGGATAAGCGTGTCTTGCATTTGCGTCCATCCGGAAATGCCCCGGAAATGCGGTGCTACGTCGAAGCCGAAAATCGGGAGGACGCGGAGCTTTTGCTCCGGACTGGATTGGATCGAATTCGTAATTGGACGCAAGGCTAAATAAAAGCCGCCTCCCTGCGTATTCCAGGTGACCCTGGGGGTCGCACGAGCTACTCTAGCGCGATCAGAACGTCCACAGTGTCCCTGGCAGCTGTCCGCTTTGAAGCGAACCGGAACGCCCGTGGAAATGGCCGGGCGGTGGACGTGAGCCGATCCGTACCGGCCCGAAGCGTCCGGTAGCTCATGGTCAAGGCAGCGCCTTCCGGTAGCGAACAGCCGGTCCCGCACTTACCGCCTGTGCCGCATGTACGATGGCGTTGGTGTCCAGGCCGTGGTGACGGTAGAGGTCCGTAATAGTCCCCGTCTGGCCGAAATGCTCGACCCCGAGCGCCTTCACGCGATGCCCGTTAACCCCACCGAGCCACGCGAGCGTCGCCGGGTGGCCGTCGATCACGGTGACGATGCCGCAGTCACGCGATAGCGGCGCGAGCAGCCGCTCGATATGACTCAGGGCGCCAATCGCGCCACGCTGCCGGGCTCGTTCCGCCGCCTGCCAGCCCGCATTAAGCCGGTCCGCGGAGGTGATCGCGAGCAGCCCGACATCGCGCCGGTCCTCCGCCAGAAGACCCGTCGCGGCAATCGCCTCCGGCGCGACAACGCCTTGGTAAGCAATGACGACACTCGCGTTCGGCCCGGGCGGACGCAGCCAATAGGCGCCGTTGACGATGTCCCGCGCGAGCGCCGGTTTCATGTCGCGCAGCGGCTGCTCGAGCGGCCGGGTTGACAGGCGAAGATAGACCGATCCTCCGGTCTGATCACGCAGCCACGTCATCTCATCCGGATCCCCCTCGCCATTACGTTGCATGTAATCGAAGGCAAAGCGCATGATCACGGACAGTTCGTCGACGAAGGCCGGTTCGAAGGCGCAAAGCCCATCCTGCGCCATGCCGATCAATGGGGTTCCGATCGACTGGTGTGCCCCGCCCTCGGGCGCCAGCGTCACGCCCGAGGGCGTTGCGACCAGCATGAAGCGCGCATCCTGATAGCAGGCGTAGTTTAGCTGGTCGGCCGATCGGTAGATGAAGGGATCATAGACTGTCCCGATCGGCAGTAGGCGCACGCCATTAATCGAGTGCGAGAGACCGAGCGCCCCGAGCATGATCATCAGGTTCGACTCGGCGATCCCGAGCTCGAGGTGCTGCCCCTTCGGCCCAAATTCCCAGGTAAAGGTCGACGGAATGCGTTCGGCCTTGAAGGTGTCCGCCATGGTCTCCCGGGCGAAAAGGCCGCGCCGGTTAACCCAGCCACCGAGATTGGTCGAGACCGTCACATCGGGCGAGGTGGTGACAATGCGGTCGGCAAGCAGACTGCGCTCTCGTGCGATGTCGTTCAGGATCTGGCCGAAGCCCATCTGGGTCGAGAGCGGTTTGCCGGGCTGCCCCGGTGACGGAAGGGTTTCGGGCACCGGCACCGACGGCGCAGACAGCCTCCTACGGCCCTCACTGAAGAACGGCGCCCTTGCGAAGAAGGCGTCAAGTTCCGCTTCCGGCAAGTTGGCGGCCGCCCATTTGTCCCACTCCTCACCCCGCTTTACGCCCATCTGCAGGCGGTAGTCTTCCATCTGCGTGGGCGTCATCTGCCCCGCGTGGTTGTCCTTGTGTCCGGCAAGCGGCAGACCGTAGCCCTTGATGGTGTAACAGATGAAGCAGACGGGACGGTCATGCCTGGACGCCGCCTCGAAGGCTTCGAGGAGGCTCGGCATGTCATGCCCGCCAAGGTTCGTCATCAACGCCTGCAACTCGTCGTCGGAGCGGCGTTCTATCAGAGTGGTTACCCGCCCTTGGTCTCCGATCTCGTCGAGCAGCCGCTTGCGCCAGGCAGCACCCCCTTGGAAGGTCAGCGCCGAATAGAGCTGGTTCGGACAGCGCTCTATCCACTCGAGCAGCTTCTCGCCCCCCGGCTCGGCAAAGGCAGCCTCTTGCAGAGCGCCGTGGCGCAGGACCATCACGTCCCAGCCGAAGTTGCGAAAAATCTGCTCGAACCGCTGCCAGAGGCCCTCCCGGATCACGGCGTCGAGCGACTGGCGATTGTAGTCGACCACCCACCAGCAGTTCCTGAGCCCGTGCTTCCAGCCTTCGATCAGGGCCTCGTAGATGTTGCCCTCATCCATCTCGGCGTCGCCGATCAGGCTGACCATTCGGCCCTCGGAACGCTCCTTCATCCAGCCGTGACCCGAGACGTAGTCCTGCACCAGTGACGAGAACAGCGTCTGAGCAACGCCGAGACCCACCGACCCGGTCGAGAAGTCGACATCGTCGACATCCTTCGTCCGCGAAGGATAGCTCTGCGCGCCCTTGTAGCCGCGGAAGTTCATGAGCTTTTCGTGAGTCTGGTTGCCCGCCAGATACTGAAGTGCATGGAAGATCGGCGCCGCATGGGGTTTGACCGCCACCCGATCCTGCGGGCGTAGGACCGAACCGTAGAGCGCGGTCATGATGGTGCTCAGCGACGCGGACGAGGCCTGATGCCCCCCGACCTTGATCTCATCGCCCTCGCGGACGTGGTTGGCGTGGTGGATCGTCCAGGCTGCGAGCCAGGAGACGCAGCGCTCGATCTCGTTCAGATATTCCAGTTTCCTCGTCATTCAGTTTCCCGCAAATCAGCTGCCGGTCTCACAGGACCCCCGCCCAAATGGTCAAAGATCGAGTTTCAACAAACCTGTCGCGCGCGACACGCAGGGGATGAAGCGGTGGCCGCGTGCCTCCTTGGACAGGACGGCATCCCGATGGATCGGCTGTCCCGCCAGCATTGCGCATTCGCAGGTCCCGCACACCCCATTCTCACACGAGGCCATCAACGGCACACCGGCCCCGCGCAGGGCCGCGAGCGCCGTGGTCTGCGCCGAAACCTCGACCATCCTGCCCTCACCCAGTTCTATGACGAATGGTTCCGGTGGCGCGCCATCAAACTCGGGAGGCTGGAAAGTTTCGAAATGAACAGTACCCTCGGGCCAGTGTTCGGCCGCGCGCCCCACAACCGCCATGAAGCCAGGCGGCCCGCAATAGTAAACCTGAGCCTCGGCCGAACGGTTCGCCAGCAGCGCGGCGATGTCCTGCCGGGTCTGAGGCTCGTCGTCGAAATGAATCCGCACATTGCCGCCGGGAAGATCGCGCCCGATCGCCGCCAAGAGTGGCGTGAGCGCCCGGCTGCGGGTGAAATAGTGCAACTCAAAGGGCTTGGCCTGCCGGGTGAGCGCGCGCGCCATGGCCAGAATCGGGGTGATCCCGATTCCCCCTGCCAGCAGCAAAGTCGGCCCCTCGCCTGGCTTGAGCGCAAAATGGTTGCGTGGCGCGGAGACAGGCAGTGTGGAGCCGACGGCAATGGTTTCGTGGATCCACGCCGAGCCGCCACGGCCGTCATTCTCGCGCTTCACCGCGATGGTGTAGCGGCCCAGCTCGGTCGGGTCGCCGCAAAGTGAATACTGACGCACCTTCCCTTCAGGCAGATGGACGTCGACGTGAGAACCCGCTTCGAACGCCGGCAGCACAGGTTTGCGTGGGTGTTTCAGGTCGATGACCAGCACGTCGCCCGGCTCCTTGCGGACGGCGGTCACGGTCAGCTTCATGATAATACGCGGCGAGGCCATGGCGTTTCACTCGTCGATGGGCAAGATCAGATCACCAGGGCGGATCACGCCCCCGACGTCGATTGTGCAGTTCAGGCCGGAGCGGTTCAGAAGCCCCTCGTAGAGACCCGAAAGCCCGAGCAACTCCTCGATATACTTGCACGGCACATTCATCCGGGCGGCCCTGAGAATCGTTTCCCCGACCCGGAAGCGTTTGCCGACAAGATGGCTAAGCGGAACGCCTCGTGTCGTCAGATTGCGCCGGTGATCCTCGGGTGCGAGCTTGGCCTTGAAGCCCGGAATTCTGGGTTCGCCCTGCGCGATGGCGTCCAAGACTTCAGCTTCGATCAGCGTCACTTCGCGAACGTCAGGACGCGCGGAATAGGTCCCCGTCCCCAGGTAGTAGCGGTCTCCGACAATGCCTTGGCCGGCAATAAGCTGCGCCTGCGCCAGCTCCTCCATTTCATAGGAGGCAGCGGGCGCGATATGGACGTGAAGCAGCTTTCCTCGCCAGGTCATCATCGCTCTCGGAAACCGTCTCGTGGAACCTGCTGCAAAACTGGCCTGATCAACAGCGCCAGTTGCATGGCATTTTCCCGGTCCAGTTGGCTGTCTGTAAAGAAATACGAGGAGTCTCGGACCGTTTTCAGCGCCAGCTTTCGACGTCGCCCCGTCTCAGTTGTTCCGCGCCGGCATCGCGTCTTGCACCTGCTTGACAACCTCTCGCAGGACCTCAACGCCCTTCCCGATCTGCCGAATGCTCAAGGCGGCATAGCCCATGACAAGTCCGACGCGATCGGTGCGGCCTTCGTCCGATGGCCGTTTGTAGAGCGGCGAGATCAAGTGTAGCCCCAGGCCAGCGTCGCGGGCGGATTCGACCAAGGCCGTTTCCCGCGATCGTGGCAGGTCATTGAACCAAACCGCGACGTGCAGTCCCGCATCAGCTCCCTGGACAGTGATGCGATCCCCGAAGCTGTGCTGCAAGGCACCCAACAACGTTTCCCGACGCTCGCCGTTCAGCCTGCGCACACGACGCACATGGCTTTCGTAGCCGCCGCTCTCGATCAACGATGCCAGCGCTTCCTGTTCAGCGACCGGCGAATGCCGGTCTGCGAATTGTTTGGCGGTTGCGAAGACCTCCTGCAATTCGGGCGGGAGGACGAGGTAGCCGATGCGCAGCATCGGCGAGAGCGTTTTGGAGATCGTGCCGAGATAGATGACAGCCCCGTGGTCCTCGAGACTGTGCAGCGGAGGGACCGGATTGATGTCGTAGCGATATTCGCTGTCGTAGTCGTCCTCGATCACATAGGCGTTGTTGTGCCGCGCCCATTCCAGAAGCTGATGGCGGCGCGCGATCGGCATGACGCCGCCCAGCGGAAACTGATGCGACGGCGTCACATAAGCCAGTCGTGCTCCGATCCCCGCCAGCAACTCGGTCCTCATCCCGTCTTCGTCGACGATGACCGGGATGGGTGAAGCACCCGTACTGGCAAAGACCTGACGCGCCATCCTGTAGCACGGGTCCTCGATGACGAAGCGGTCGGCGGGATCGAGAAGCAGGCGCGCGCACAGATCAAGGCCCTGCTGCGAACCGCTGACGATGACGATCTGGTCGAGGTCGCAGCTCAGGGTCCGGGCGCGCCAGAGATATCCCTGAAGCGCCTGGCGGAGCCGGCGCGAACCGCGAGGATCGTCATAGGCAAGACGCAGCGGGCGCTGCCCCATCGCCTCGTTCATCGCGCGTTTCCAGACCAATGATGGGAAATCCGACGGTGCCAGGTCCCCATAGCGGAACTCGACCTTCAGCCCAGTCGGCAGATAATCTGGCCAGGGTGACGTCGCGCGCAGCCGCTCGCCATATGCGGACAGGTGGATTGGGCCGACCCGTTTCGCGTGAGTGCGGCCCGTCTCATGGCCGATCAACGAAGACGCAACGCGAGGTCGCGCGCCTTGACGGGCTTCGATGAAACCCTCCGCAGCCAGTTGCTCATAGGCGACCGTCACCGTGGTTCGCGAAACGCCGAGGTCATTTGCCAGGGCCCGGGAGGATGGCAACTGACTGCCGGTTTCGTAGACGCCGCCGAGGATTTGCTCGCGAAGGGCTTCGTAGATCTGGCGTGCACCCATCGCATGCGAGCGCGCTGCAGACCCGGCACTTGAAGACTGGACCATCTCTTTCATCGCCAACTGGATATTTCACATTGGCCAGGTTGCCGTCAATCTTTCGGAACCCCAAGAAAGATCGCAGAGGCCGAATGACCAGCTCCCTTCAATCCGAAACCGATACTCCCACGGGGTCGCTCAACCGCACCAGCCCCGGATTTGCCACCCGGGCGATCCATCATGGCTACGATCCGGCCGGCTTTTCCAATGCCGTCCAGCCGCCAGTGTTCCTGACGTCAACCTATGGGTTCGAAAGCGTGGCAGCAAACGATGCCGCCGCCGCCCTTGGTGGACGGCTCTATGCGCGCGAATACAATCCCACGACCGAGATCCTCGAGCAGCGGCTCGCGATTCTGGAAGGAGCCGAGGCGGGGCTGGTTGTTGCCTCAGGGATGGCGGCCTTCGGCACTCTGATCCTGTCGCTGCTGTCCCAGGGCGATGAACTCATCGTCCACAAGACGCTTTATGCGAACACGCTTGCCATGGTCGAACAGGCGGTCCCCCGCTTCGGCATCAAGGTCGTCGCGGTCGATCTGTCAAATCCCCAAAATCTCGATGCTGCGATCACCGAGCGGACGCGGCTGGTTTTCTTCGAGACGCCGGTGAATCCGCTGAGCCGCATCCTCGACATAGCGGCAATTGCCGAGCGCGCTCACGCGCGCGGTGTAAGGGTTGCAGTCGACAGCACCTTCGCCTCGCCCGCGCTCCAGCGACCGCTTGAGCACGGGGCGGACATCGTGCTCCATTCGCTGACCAAGTACATCAATGGTCATGGCGATGCCCTTGGTGGGGCGCTTCTCGGCGACGCCCAAACGCTCCGTACGCTACATGAAACGGGCCTGCGCTACATCACCGGCGCAGCGCTCTCGCCGATGTCAGCTTTCCTGATCCTGCGCGGTCTCAAGACGCTGACGCTGCGTATGGAACGGCACAGCGCCACGGCCCTTGCGGTGGCTCGGGCGCTGGAAGCGCACCCGGCGGTGGCATTTGTGAGTTATCCGTTCCTGGACTCGCACCCTGATCAGGTGACGGCGCGAAAACAGATGTCCAACGGATCGGGCATGTTGGCCTTTGGCCTCCACGCTGGATACGAAGGCGCGCGCCGGATGATGGACCGGCTCAACCTGATCATTCGCGCCGTCAGCCTCGGCGATGCCGACAGCCTCATCTATCATCCAGCAAGCCTCACCCGTGCTCGGCAGCCGATCCGCAAGGATGCCCATTTGGCCGATGGAGTGGGCGAGGACCTCATGCGTCTCTCGGTGGGGCTTGAAGACGCTGATGATCTGATCGCCGATCTGCGGCGGGCTTTGGACGTCTTGTAATGACCTGGCATGCGGTCACCTCTGCGCTCACACATAGATCTGGAGCCTTGCCATGGCATTCCTGAGCGGTCTTTCCGCGTTCCCCATCACCCCAACCAATCGTGACGGCCGCGTCGATAGCGTTGCCCTGCGCAGGCTGATTGCTCGGCTTGGCATCGCTCAGGTCGATTCCATCGGTCTTCTCGGCAGCACCGGCACATACATCTATCTGTCGCGCGAGCAACGGCGGCGGGCGCTCTCCGAGACCTTGGACCAAACGGCGGGGCAAATGCCGGTCGTGGTGGGTGTGGGCGCGCTGCGCACCGATGAAGCCGTGGGGCTCGCGCAAGACGCCAAGGCCCTTGGAGCAGCTGCGGGTTTGCTTGCCGCCGCATCCTACACCCCGCTTACTGATGACGAGGTGCTAGAACATTTCTCCACTGTGGCGCGCGAAAGTGGCCTGCCGATCGTCGTCTACGACAATCCAGGAACGACGCATTTCCATTTCAGTCCACCCCTTGTCAGCCGCCTGGCAAAGGTGGCTGGGATTGTCGCCATCAAGAATCCGACAGACAAAAGCGATGCGATCAAGAACCACCTGACCGCCCAGAGGCGCACACTGCCGGAAGGGTTCTCGATTGGCTACAGCGGCGACTGGAACGCCGCCGAGGCCATGATCGCCGGGGCCGACACATGGTACAGCGTCCTCGCGGGCATCCTGCCCGAGGTCTGCATGACGATCGTCACAGCGGCGCAACAGGGGGATGCGGCCGAAGCGCGACGGATCAATGCCGCGCTGGTCCCGATCTGGAGCCTCTTCAAGGAGTTCTCGAGCCTTCGCGTCGTCTATGCACTCGCTGAATTGCTCGACATTTGTGCCGACCCCCCGCGTCCCATCCTGCCTCTGCCCCCAGCAGCGAAGCGCCAGATCGCCGCCGCGTTGAAAGGTTTGCCATCGGATGCCAGCCGGTGAACAGCAAACCTCGTTCGGCAAGTGAAAGGAAGTGTCATGTATTTACCCGCTCATTTCGAGAACTGATCGAAAACAACGCACTCGGCGTGCTGATAGCCATGGCTTGAGCGGTCTCGACGCCAATAACACCCCCCTTCGAACTCAACAATCGACTGCGGAGGTACAGACTGCGCAGGCACTCCGCCCATGCCGCACCGTTCCCCTTCAAACTAGGAATCGGTGGTTTATCCATTGGGATGGCATCGAGCCGGCGCTTTACTTCCGGCCCGGTGCGCGCATTGAAGCCAGTGCCAATGCCGCCGGCGAACACCATACTTCCGTCCTCGACATTCGCCAGAGCACGCTTCCCGACCGCCGTAACTGTTGCCGGGTTCGCAGCCGATGACGATGAACTCACCACTCAGCACGCATTTTGTCTCACCCATTCTTAGCGCCGGCCGGATGGATATGGACTGACACGAAGCTTGGAGACGGTGCCCTCGAGGCCGAACTGGCAGACTTGCGCGAGAATGTCGCTGCCGCCGCTGATCTCGTCGCTCAGAACGATGCCGTTTGGCGGCGTTTCAGCAGGTTAACTAGCGCTTTGCGTCGATCAACGAGTGGCCGATCGCGAAGACCCGCGCCGTCGATTTGAGCAGGTCGAAGCCGGCAAGCATGGTCCTGACGTCTCCCGCCGCGGCCAAGAGCCCGCTGAAGACTGGGAATGCGCGACAAGCCTTCTGGTCAACGACGAACGCCTCACCGTCTATTATAGCGTCCGAGGCGCCGAGCTCGGCCACCGCCCGGGACGATAGTCGGAAACCTGAGGGTCCAGTCGTGGAGGTTGCGGGTCGAGGTAGGCCCCCATCGATAGTCGTCCCATTTCATTTCGTGTAGCCAATCAGGGCCCTGCCGGACGCGGCCGACCAGCGGTCGATGTTCGCGACGACCCGAATGTCCAGTCTGTGTAACCCAGCCTAAGCGGCCTGTCCGCCCAAAAAAATGACATTCAGTTGCCTCCAGCCTTTCGACACGACCCACTTCACGATCTCGTAACTCGCCAAACTAGCGGCTTGTTGCTTGAGCTGCGCGTTCCTACGGTGTGGTCGCTAGGCCCAGCAACAAGAGCTCGGTTGCCAGGCGGGCGGAGGCTCAACGAGATAGCCAGCTCAGGACAAGGAGAGCAAGCAATGGTCGCTTTTACCCTCAATGGCGAGGCGCGAACACTCGACGTCGATCCAGAGATGCCGCTGCTCTGGGCGGTCCGTGACGTCATCGGACTCACGGGAACGAAATTCGGTTGCGGGCTTGCCCAGTGCGGCGCTTGCACGGTTCACGTTAACGGCATGCCGACGCGCTCGTGCCAGACCGCAGTCGGCGACATCGAAGGAGCCTCGATCACCACCATTGAGGGTGTGTCGGGCAAGATAGGCGAAACGGTCCAGGCCGTGTGGGCCGAGTTCGACGTACCTCAATGCGGCTATTGCCAGTCTGGCCAGATCATGTCGGCCGTGGCCCTCCTTACAGAAACGCCTAAGCCGTCGGACGATGATATTGATTCGGCGATGAGCGGCAATCTCTGCCGCTGCGCCACCTATCATCGCATCCGCGCGGCCATCCACGAGACCGCCAACCGGCTGGAGACTTGAGGCATGTCGCAGTTTCTCTCGAAGCATAACTCCGTGCGGCCCACGCGCCGCCGGTTCCTCGTCGGCGCGGGCGTCACCACCGCTGGCCTCGCCGTAGGCTACCGGCTAGTGCTGGCGGCGTCCGACATCGCACAAACGACTACTGCAAAGGTTCAGGCGAACCCCTTCCAGACCTATGTCGAGATCACAAAGGAGAACCGAATCATCATCTACTCCTCGCAGTTCGAGATGGGACAAGGCTCCTATTTCGGCATCGCCACCCTGGTTATGGAAGAGCTCGACGGCGACTGGGCGCAGGTGGACGTGGTCGGCGGATATGGCAATACCGCGCTCTACGGCAATCTCGCCTGGGGCGGGGCCGCACAGGCAACCGGTGGCTCCACGTCGATGAGTTCGTCGTGGGAACGCTACCGCAAGGCGGGTGCTGCCGCACGGGCCTTGCTGGTGGCGGCCGCGGCGCAGCGGTGGGATGTGCCAGCCGGCGAGATCAAAGTCGCTTCCGGGGTCGTGTCGCACGCCTCAGGGATGCAGGCGCGCTACGGTGACCTGGCTGAAGCCGCAGCGGGAATGCCGGTTCCCGACGACGTGCCGCTAAAGCCGCGCGACAAGTGGGCCCAGATCGGATCGGACAGCCTCAAGCGCTACGATTCCGCCGGCAAGACCAACGGCGCGCAGACCTACACGATCGACCTCATGATGGAGGGACTCCAGACGGCCGTTATGATCCATCCGCCGAAGTTCGGCGCCGAGATCGAGAGCTTCGACGCAACCAAGGCGAAGGCACTCGACGGCATTGTCGATGTCGTCCAGACGCCGCGAGGCATTGCCGTGGTTGGCAGGGACACCTGGACGGCGCTCAAGGGCCGCGAACTCGTGGAGGTGACCTGGAACGAGGAGAAGGCCGAAGGGCGCGGCACGGCCGAGATCATGGCCGAATACAACAAGGCAGCAGACGATCTGGGCGCGGCCACCGCGCGCGACGACGGTAACACTCCCGCAGCGTTCGCCAGTGCTGAGAAAATCATCGAGGGGCACTACGAATTCCCCTATCTTGTCCATGCTTCGATCGAGCCACTCAACGCGGCCGCCCGAATCAACGAAGACGGCACCATCGACGTCTGGGGCGGACACCAGATGCCCGACCTTTATCAGGCGGCTGCCGCTCAGGTAGGCGGCACCACGCCGGACAAGGTGAGGCTGCACGTGATGAAGACCGGCGGCAGTTTCGGCCGCCGCGCGGTCTTTGATGCAGATGTCATTATCGAAGCTGTTTCCACAGCGCGTGCACTGGGACGCGGCAAGCCAGTGAAGGTGCAGTGGACCCGCGAGAATGACATGCGGGGTGGGCGGTACCGGCCGGCCTATGTGCATGCAGTCAAGGCGGGGCTCGACAAGAAAGGCAATGTCGTCGCTCTCCATGACCACATCGTGGGCCAATCGGTCTTGGGCGGTTCGACCTCTGCGGCGATGATCAAGAACGGCATCGATCCAACCTCCGTAGAGGGCGCCACCAACCTGCCCTATGCGATCCCGAACCTGAAGGTCGAGCTGACCACCACGGACGTGAACATCCCGGTGCTGTGGTGGCGTTCGGTAGGCTCCACCCACACCGCTTACGCGGTGGAAACCCTGATCGATGAGCTCGCCGCCGCTGCGAACCGTGATCCGGTCGACTTCCGCTTGTCAATGCTCGGTCACCATCCACGGAATGCCGCCGTGCTTAAAGTGGCTGCTGAGAAGGCAGGCTGGGACAAGCCTCTGCCGGAAGGCCGTTTCCGCGGCGTGGCCCTGCATGAAAGCCTCTCGACCTATGTCGCCGATGTGGTGGAGATCACCCTCAACGATGAAAATGGTTTCAAGGTCGACCGCGTCGTCTGCGCGGTAGATTGCGGCACCGCGATAAATCCTGACCAGATTCGCGCTCAGATGGAGGGCGGTATCGGCTTCGGGCTAGGCGCGATCCTCCAGGAGGAGCTGACCCTGAATGGCGGTGTCGTAGACCAAGAGAACTACGATACCTATACACCGCTCAGGATCGAGCAGATGCCGCGAGTCGAGGTGCACATTGTGCCGTCCGAGGAGCCGCCCACGGGAGTTGGTGAGCCAGGTGTGCCGCCTATCGGCCCGGCCGTCGCCAACGCGCTACGGGCGGCGACGGGCAAGACTATCCGCAAGCTGCCGATTATAAAGAACATGTCAGGAATGACACCATGAAACAGCCGCGATGAAGATCGCGCCGTTTTCGAAACGCCTCCTGACAGGCGCTCATCTCCATGGGTCAAATTCCGGCGGCTGCCCGCTCCAATATCCGGTTTGGAGACGGCACCCCGTGTTCTGAACGACCACAGACGGGCCTTGGCGCCGGTTCCACTGAAGAACCGCTTTCGAGACGCAAATGCGTCCACTCCATGAAGAGCACAACCGTATAGCACCAGGAAGGCTAGCTACCTCCATCGCTTCGGAGACCCAGGCCCTCAGAAAACCGAACCTCCCGAGCTCAGAGGCGCTCGTGATCACAATCGCGCTGGTGCGTGGATCATTGTTCAAGGGTTTGCCGATAGGCAGGCGAGATGGCCGATCGACATGATCTTCGCCCGATGCTCTACAAACACAATGCCAGCCGCTGTCACGGAGTCGCGAAGACGAAGGCAATGTGGGTCGACGCCGATACTCATCGTTTTGGTTGACAGAGCGCTTGGAATGCCATGCGCTTCACATCGGAGTAGCCATCCGGGAAGCCTGAAGCGCTTTAAAAACGCATGTGCTGCGGCTGTTATTCATAGCGTGGATGACTTTGATCAAAACAATCGATTTCATCACCCTTCCGGAATCGTGCATGGACAAAAAAGAGCCTCACGCACCAATCACACGCTGCTCTATCGCGTGACGAAAGCTGCCTTAGGAATAATCCAAAGGAGAAAATCTTCCATGCGCCCTGACGTGCAGTGGAGGTCGTGCCGAGAAAGTGAGTTGCAACTGGCCGACAATGTCGGGCGGTGCGACCATGGTCGCTTCGGAGAATGAAATCGGGCCAGTTCACGGGGGCGGTACTGTTATTCGTCGACGGCCGCCCTTCCCAAGAACAGGCGGCATCGCAAGTTGGTTCTGCCGATGAAAACGACATTGCCGGATACATGTCAGCAGCCGCTCAGGATTGGATGATCCAGCCAAGCTCTCGGCGTGATGGCACCGTAGGTGTCACAGTCGAAGCATCTCATTGATCGTTTATGAGGCTTTCTTCGATGCCGCTGATGCCTGACGGGCGGTCGCAGCTGCAGGCGACAACACGGCCTATTTAGTTGGAACAGTCGAGGTAAGCCAATTTGGCTTCCCGTTACTATTTGGAGAAAGAAATGCTGTGTCTAGGAATCAGCGGCGGACTTGACCAAGTCCATGAAAACCGATTCGAGCGTCCGAACGCCTTTATGCACGATGGCGCCGCGGTGCTCGTCCGAGACGGAAAGGTGATAGCCGCCGTAGAAGAGGAACGCCTCAATCGAATCAAGCACTCGAACAAGCTGCCAAGTGGTTCGATTCAATACTGTCTTTCGACGGCCGGGGTTCAGCTCAGCGACATTGATCGTGTCGCGGTCTACGCCAGCGAGCCCTACGCCAACGCCATGCTTGAAGGTATGTCCGCTTCCCAACCAGACATTCTCTCCATTCCGTTGGATGCTAAAATGTTGGTGCAGAACCTGTTAGCGCGTGAGTTCGGCACTAAGTTGGACAGTTCACGTATTTCATTCGTAGGTCATCATCAGGCGCACGCCGTGAGCGCCTTTGCAATGTCGGGCTTCGAACAAAGTCTCATTCTAGCGATTGATGGCTGTGGTGATTTCCTGTCGGGCCTTGTGGCGGTAGGGTCTGGCACAGAAATTACGCAAATCGAGGCTTTCCCGGAGGACAATTCTCTTGGGCTGTTTTATCTCGAGACGATCCGCTGTCTCGGCTACGGCATGTTCGACGAGTATAAGGTAATGGGACTCGCGCCCTATGGCGACCCCGCTCCCTATCGCGAGCTCTTCGAGCAGTTGTACGAGCTCTCCGCCAACGGTGGCTACCGTGTTCACCTCGACCGCATCGGTCCGGCGTTGCTCCGCAACATCGAGATCAGGCGGAAGGGAATGCCTTTCACCCAGCAGCATCGAGATGTGAGTGCGTCACTGCAGGAAGCGCTTGAGCGGATCGTGTTCCACATTCTCCGGCACCACCGTGAGGCCACCGGCATGAAGCGGTTGTGTCTGGCGGGAGGGGTAGCCCACAACTGCACGATGAACGGCAAGCTGCTGTATTCAGGGCTTTTCGAAGACATCTTCGTGCAACCCGCGTCTCACGACGCTGGCTGCGCATTGGGAGCTGCGCTGATAGTCTCTAACGAGATGGGCCGCCCCGCGCCGCGTGAGCGACTGCAGGAGGTCTATTGGGGTCCTGATCTCGGGAGCGACCGCGCCGTGGAACAGGAACTGAATGCATGGTCCGGACATCTCGAGGTTGAACGCTCTTATGACGTAGCGAGCAGTGCAGCCCACTGGATCACCAACGGCGCCGTGATCGGCTGGGTGCAGGGTCGTTCGGAGTTTGGGCCACGTGCGCTGGGCAACCGCAGCATTCTTGCCGACCCTCGGCCCGCTGCAAACAAGGACCGGATCAATGCCATGGTCAAGAAGCGCGAAGGCTACAGGCCTTTCGCACCATCTGTGCTGGAAGAGGATGCGAGCGAATTTTTCGACCTCCCGGACGGTAAGCACGAATTTCCATTCATGAATTTCGTCGTTCGCGTGCGTGACTCAAAGCGCGCCTTGTTGGGTGCCATTACGCACGTCGACGGTACGGCTCGGCTGCAAACAGTATCGCGCGATGCCAACCCAGCTTACTGGGAGGTCATCAATGCGTTCAAGAAGCGGACAGGCACTCCAATTCTGCTCAATACGTCCTTTAACAACAATGCTGAACCGATCGTGGATACGGTTGCAGACGCGATTGCCACATTTTTGACGACAGAGCTGGATGGACTTGTGGTCGGGCCCTTCCTGGTAAAAAAACGGGCTGCAACGCTGCAGGATTGGACTGCGCTTGCGATTTCATTGCCTCCCTCAGTCTCCCTCCATCAAACCCGTGCTTACACAGCGCGAGATCATCAGGAGACTGTCTGCGAGATTATTCCGAACCACTCCAGCATTGACAGTGTGCGAATTTCAAACGACTTGTTTAATCTACTGATGCGGATCGAGGGCGAAGCCGTGTTGCGAGATCACCTCAATATGATTGAGCCGGATCAGGCCAGGCATGCAGCTCTAATGGAGGCCCTGCGAAGACTGTGGGAGCAGCGCCTGGTTCGGTTGCATCCCTCACAAGCTGGTCGGATGGATCATGGGTCCGATCAAACGCTGGACCAGCCCAATAAGCAAGCAGCCTGATAGAGATGCACCTCAAGCTCGGCCAATCAAGGGTGTTTGTCGACCCCGCCTGCGAGCTCCCGCTGTGATTACGGGGTCGTCGCCTACGCGGCGGCGCCCACCAACATCTCCATCAGTCGCTTCGGCGACAAAGCCAATCATCTCCCGTAAGAGCAAGTGCTTTCGGGCAAGGTCTGCAGGTTCAAGGAGTTCGTTGAAGGCGCCGCCAGCTGGAGCTGCGTCGAGTGCATCATCGCGCATGGTCGAGCTCGGCGCCCAAGGGAAATCGCCCAATTCGACACGCGTGCGTTTGCGCCTCATTCAAAACCGCTGCGCGGGTGGTCGAGGTGAAATCGGAAGTCCGTCTGTGCCAGCCGACGACGTTCCCGCTGCGCATCCTGCACATCGCCCTCGATCGCATTCCTCAACTCGCGACATACGACGGGGCGCAGGCGCCGGAAACGAACCCGCCCACCGCAACCTGCAAACTCCCGCCTGTCCTCACGACGGAGCAATCCTGTCGCCTGACCAGGCGCGTGGAAAAGCATCACAAGGGTGACCACAGCGTCGCTTCAGGCCGTCAAACGCTATTGCCGTGCGTCAAGGCGGACTAGGTGACCCGTCGGGAAGCCGGCACCAGCGGCTTTGTCGGGACAAGACACATGCTATTGGGATTTGACCGCCGCAGCCGCGAGCATCGCTTCTCCCATCTCAATGGCCCCTTGGGCACGCAGCATTTCGCCAGGGTTCTGAATGTCGCGCAACTCTTTGTTCTGGCTGAGTTTTGATTTTCCAACCAGGCCGGTGATCTCGATCTCCAAGGCGACGATTGCCCTGACCATCGTGTCGATGAAGTCCTTCGGCGCGTCGCCCATCTTCCATGGGACCGGCTGCGAGGCTTCTTGCATGTGAGTGAGCTTCGCCACGTTGCGGCGCACATACCGCTCATCATCCCGGACAGTGATGCGTCCGTGGGCATGGACGACGAGATAGTTCCAGGTCGGCACCTGCTTGTGGAATTCATGCTTGCTCGGATACCAGTTCGGCGAGATGTAAGCGTCGGCCTCACGGAAGATTACGAGAACCTCATCGCCATTGGCGACTTCCTCCCAGACTGGGTTCTTGCGAGCGACATGGCAATTGAGAACGCCCTTGTCTCCCTTCGAGCGGTCAAGCTCGAAAGGGAGGTGGTTCGCGTCCAGCGTGCCTTTGCTTTGGGTGACGAGGATACCGAGCGGGTGTCTCTCGATAAGGTCGAACAGGGCGTTCTGATCAGGGACGGCAAAATGAGGCGGAACGTACAACGGTTTATCTCCTGTCGCGAATGTGCGGTTGTTAGTAATCGGCGGGGCCTTACGGAACGTGCCCCTGAATCTTCGCTGCCGTCGACGAGTGCCCCGGATTTCGGTGTCCACCACGCTCAAGCACCGCCATCGTGAAGTGGGCGGGCACATCAGATGCCGCCGCATATGAGTGAGGTTGGTCAGTGACAAGCCGCGCACTCTCGCCTTCGCTTAAAATTTCCACGTGGGTACCTACCACAACGCTCAGGGCACCCTGACTGACCGAGATCAGCTCGCGCGTATCCGGACTATGAGCGTCCGCGGAAAACACGTCGCCCGGCATCATGACCCAGCTCCACAGTTCGAACATCGTGCGTCCCGAGGTCGACGAATGCAGTTGCGCAGAGCTTCCCTTGGCGCTCGTCCAAAGCCTCCTGGTCTCTGTCCGCTCGATGGGAAGGCGCACCGTGGAAGGGTGCTCGTTCAACAAATCGGCCACCGAGAGCGAAAACGCCGCCGCCAGCCGACACAGTATGCCGATACTGGGGTTCGCCCTAGCCTGCTCCAGCGCGACCACGGTTCCCTTCGATAGGCCACTTAGTTTAGCCAGGCGATCCAGGGTCAGGTTTTGGTCACGCCTCAAGTCTCGGATCCGGGCTGCTATCGCTTGCCCAAGCGCTTGCTCGGCATCAAACGCTTCCGTAACATTGGTCATTATATTGACTTGGGTCCTCGGCTCGCGTATTGCGGTCAGTATAGTGACCGGCACGAAATTGCAACTGCCCGTTAGGAAGGAAATAGCCGATGCGTTTTGAGACGAAGGCGATCCACTGCGGCCGAGGTGTCGACGCGTCCACGGGGGCCGTATCCATGCCGCTGCACACCAGCACCACGTTCGAACGAGACGCCAACGGGTCATTTCCGTCCGGCTTCGAATACACAAGGGATGGAAATCCGACACGCAATGCGTTCGAGGCGGCCATGGCGACGCTTGAGGGAGGGGGAGAGGGCATCGCCTTCGCTTCGGGCATGGCCGCAATCGCTGCAGTTTTCGAGAGCCATCCGTCGGCGGGTCGGATCGTTCTGCCGGATGACATGTATTTCGGCATTCGTTCGCTGATCGAAGAGACCGACATTGGGTCTCGCTTCGACTTTGCCCCCGTCGACATGCGCGATTTGGACGCTTTGCGCGCCGCGGTGACATCGAAGCGGACTGGCCTCGTCTGGGTCGAGACGCCGTCAAACCCGATGATCCGCGTTGTCGACATTGCGGCCATCTGCGCAATCGCGCACGAGGCAGACGCCTTGGCGGTGGTGGACAATACGTGGGCCACCCCAGTGCTTCAACTGCCACTCGAAATCGGGGCAGACGCGGTGATGCACTCGGCGACAAAGTACATTGGCGGCCACTCGGATTTGATGGCCGGTGTCGTCATTGTCCCAAACGCGTCACCCCTCGGTCGCCCATTGCGGATGGTCCAGAAACACAAGGGCAGCGTCGCAGCGCCCTTCGACTGTTGGCTGGCGTTGCGGGGCCTGCAGACATTGCCGGTCCGCATGCGCGCCCATTGCGAAGGCGCCCAGAAAGTGGCCGAGGCCCTGGCGTCTCATCCGCGCGTCGAAAAAGTGCTCTTTCCTGGTTTGCAAACTGATCCGGGACACGATCTTGCTACGCGGCAAATGAGCCATTACGGAGCGATGCTATCCTTTATCGTCGAGGGCGGAGCCGATGCTGCAATGGCCGTGGCCGGCCGCCTGAAGATTGTGGTCCGGGCGACAAGCCTTGGCGGGACGCATTCTCTGATAGAGCATCGCGCATCCGTTGAAGGTGCGAAGTCCAAAGCGCCAGGCGGATTGCTGCGAATTTCTGTAGGGCTTGAACATCCTCAGGACATTATAGATGACCTGATGCAGGCCCTAGGCGAAACCTGCAAAGCGGGAGTCCAATGACGGGTGCAAGAACTCTGGCGCCGCTTTACGTGACGGCTGGCGCAGCCGACGATCGGCAGAACAATGTTCCTGCTGAGTAGAACGCACGTCCTCTGGTGAACCGCTACCGCCGTGTCGCATTGTCTCGGGCGTGGTGGTCGCCTGGGTGATGAACGTCTTCGGGTTTCCGGACGATGGCCACGCGCTCGACCGGATAGCGGAAATACCCAGATTTGCCGTTGACCTACTGCTGCTCGACCTCGTCGGAGATCGCGGTCAACAGATGGGATGGATGTGCTGGCACTACGGCAGTTTGACAAGCCGGCCATCGGGGCGCTAGCACCGTCCAAAGCCAAGAGTCGCAGGGCAGAACTGACCGCACCCAGCGGGCTGCGGGACCCATCAGCTAACGGCCAGGTTGGTACCTCAAGGCGCATCAGCACCATGGATGTCACATTGTCCTTGTTGCGAGCGCGATTTCGGAACTTCGTTGTGACGCAGTCTGTGCACAGAGCGCACCGCTGTAAGCAAATGAGCGGACGAACGACACCCAGTGGAGGAGAGAAGTGATGCGGCGTCAAGATCCTCCGCGCTTTGCGGCAAACACACTGATCCCTCTTCACAACCCGGTCTTTCGTTCTATCTGGACAGCCACGCAGATATCCAGCCTTGGCTGGCTGGTGCAGAGCGTGGCTATAAGCTGGCTCATGGCGACGATTTCAGCCTCCGATCTAATGGTTGCGCTCGTACAGGCTGCATCGACACTGCCCGCGTTCTTCTTGTCGATCCTTGCTGGAGCCATTGCAGACAGCTTCAGCCGCCGCGGCGTGATGCTTGCCGGACACTGCCTTATCGCACTGGCATCCACGGCGCTGGCACTCGCTGTGGGACTGGGCTTTGTTAGTCCATGGCTGATCCTGGGACTGAGTTTCTTGGCCGGATGCGGCTTTGCCTTGAACGATCCAGCATGGCACGCGTCGGTAGGCGATATCCTGGAAAAGCGCGACATACCCGCCGCAGTGACGCTGATGTCGGTGGGCTACAACGTGGTTCGGAGCATAGGACCGGCGCTGGGCGGTGTAATCTTAGCTTTGCTAGGCCCCCTTACGGCTTTCGCCCTCGCTGCGCTGAGTGACCTGGTCCCGTTGAGCGCTGTTCTGCGCTCAAAGTGGCAAGTTCGCTTTTCGCCTCTTCCGCGCGAGCGGATGACTACGGCCATTCATGATGGCATGCGATTCACGGCAATATCCTCCGAGATCAGAGTGGCGATTGTGCGTGCAACCCTATTCGGGCTGTCAAGCATCTCGATCCTTGCTCTGCTCCCCCTCCTGGTTCGCGACCAGCTGGCGGGAGGGCCAATTGTTTACGGGGTGCTATTGGCTGGCTTCGGCACAGGCGCCTTCATAGCCGGCATTGGCAGCAGCTACTTGAGACGCATTACGTCCCAGAACCGATTGATCACGCTCGCATCCGTTGCTTGCGCAACGTGTTGCCTTTTGATGGCCCTCACATCGTCGGTGGCTGTGGCGGCGATCGCGCTTGCAATCGGTGGCGCTGGCTGGGTTGTCACCTGGACCGGAACCGACGTGTGTGTGCAGTTGGCAAGCCCAAGGTGGGTCGTTGGTCGGACCCTGTCCATCTATTACGCCCTGACCTACGGCGGCATGGCAGCGGGCAGCTGGATCTGGGGTGCTGTCGCGCAGTACTATTCGCTGACGTGGGCTTTGGAAGGTGCTGCAGCGGCACTGTTGCTGGTCGCGGCTGTGGGAAAGCTATTGCCAGTGCGGCTATGGGAGGAATCGGATCAAGCGGCCGTCGACTTCAGGCCACCAGAACTGGCCCTCCCTTTGAAACCCAGGAGCGGTCCGATCGTGATCAAGGTGGAGTACTCGATACCCGAGGAGAGTATCGATGAATTTCTGAGCTGCATGCGCGAAAGGCGGCGCGTTCAGAGCCGCGCCGGTGCGCGGGACTGGACCCTCCAGCGCGACCTTCAGAAGTCGACGCTTTGGACCGAGACATTCCGCACGCCGACATGGACGGACTATCTTCGTCTAAACCATCGGCTGACGGTGAATGACAGGGAGGTAGGCGAGCGCCTTGCCGCTCTGCACATGGGTGATTCTCCGCCTCGCATCTCACTTTCAATCGAGCGGTCGACAAGCCCCGCCCCCGGCAGCCAAGTCCAGCCTGTGCCTTTTGTATCGCGCCCGTGAGAAAACCAAGACTTGTCTGGGCTTGGACACGGAACGAGCTACTCCTTAATTTGTCGAGCCTGCCCGGATTGCAAATCGTTCCGGCCGGTTAGGCGAGCATGAGGATTCGCGCGGCAATTATGTCAATCACGGGTCCCATGTTCAGCCCGCCCCCCTCTGCCGCCAGATCGGCTTGAGCACGGATTCAGGTCGCCTGTCCTTTGCATAGCGGCGGGCAACGAATAGCAAGGGGGCGGAGGGTATCCCCGTCTGCGAAGCGGGCGGAGGAGGAATCCGCAAGGCGGGTTGCTGGGGAGAGGGGCCGCGCGCCTCTTTCCGCCTCACTTAGAAAACGTGCGGCCAAGCACGTTCATGTCGGCCGTGGGCGGCCGCAACAATTGCCTACAAGGCGCAAGCGTCGTCACATATTAAGCGTAGCCGCGCGACAACCATCCGTGGTCACGCCTGCGAATTGTCAAGCGGAGACAACGATCGCGGCACCAAGCAAAGTGGCGAACCCGATTCTGCTCGGGAGATCCCAAAGCTCTCCGAACCCTATTAGATCCATGAAGCGAAACACCGCGCCCTGAAGCAGGTAAAGCAGCAGTGTGCTCTGACCAAGCTCCACCGCAACAAAGCGAGCTACGCGAGTTGAATGGCCAACTCTCCAGCATAGGAACATAAGCTGCATTGTGACTGCAGAAGTTGCTACGGAGCCAATGAACATCAGCAACACTTGTCTCGCCGACTCTCCATCGTAGATCGAAACGAGATTGTTGTAGACGTAAGTCTCCCTTCCCCAAACAAGAAAGCACACTCACGGCGTGCCGAGCAGCTTGGCCAAGGAGCCGCACTGGGGCCTCCGGAGTGAGTGTTATCGCTCAAGCAGCCACGTCGGCGCGGCCTAAAATCTTCGATGAGCGCGTCAGGAGAGCGTCGATCTCCACATTTCTTCCAGGAGATCGTCCCCACATCATCATGGCCACGGCTCTAACGGGCTGGTGCCCTCCCTTTCCCGTTTTTTGTCTCGATGCTCGGTTGCGCCGCCCGCCGGGGCAAGGCAAAAAAATCGTCGAGGCTGAGCCCCCACCGCGGCTTCGGCGAAATATTCATCCACGGGTTCGCATCACCGCGGGCAGCGGGCGAGTTCGTCGATAGGAGTGCGGATGGAAGTAGGCGATGCACATCGTCACCAGCGGCTCAGATTGTGTGAGGTCCACGGCTCGCTGGTTTCCGCCGACGGCGGCGCGGACGGCATCGGTATGCGCAGAGCGGGTCCGTCGGCTTGGCGTCAGTTTCGGGGCAAGGGGCTATTGCTGGTCGCGCGGCGCTGAGTTGGGCGGAAGGATCGACGGCGCAACCCGGGGCTCCCGCGCGACGAGCAGGTTCTTTTCCCGGTCTGACCTGGCCTCGACTCCAGATGTCGCGATGACCGACGTGACCGGCGCGATTGAACGGGTCTCATGCCCAAAGCTGCCTCGGTGCCCAGTAGCGGCACCGCATGACCCACCCGGCGCTGCTCGAAGTAAACCGCGGCCAGCCAACATCCGAAGGTGCGCCAGACCCGATGTCGCGGCGGCCTGATGGCTCCGGCGCCGTGCGCGGCAGAAAGCTGCCGATCTCGTCTGGCATGGTCGCTGACCGCATCGTCACCCGGGCCATCGCAGCGACTTTTCTCCGTTACAAAGTCCCCGCGGGACGGACTGCCAGTTCACGCCAGGGCCAACAGCACCCGCAGGGGCGACCGCCGCGTCTGCCGGTCCTGCGAGTAGAATAAGATCGGGAAGTGCGGCTTCATCCTCGATGCCAGAGCTCGCTTCGCCGTACCGCGGCCGCCATAGCCCCTTGCGCTATCACGAGTCAGCCCACCTTTCTATTGGCAGCCATCGGGAGCCGATCCGCAACCACAGGGCGGCACCTGTCGGCCCGGCTTCCGTGTCAACGCAGAACATGATGCATATTCCCAGCGCTTTTTGACAGAGCGAACTACAAAATGCAGAACACTGACTCTCCGCCAAATGAATGCTGCGAGCAAGCAGCAGGCGGAGGAACTCCGTCTGGGCTGAGTACCTGTTTCAACGTGGACAAATAAATTGTAGCCAGTTCACGAAACGCCAGGCCCGCTCCTCTGCCGTCCGATCGTCCAGGAAATCCCCTCGGCGCGCACCACGCCAGACACCTCCTTGCCGATATGATGCTCAAGCACCGGCCGCCAGGGCACCAGCGTGAACTCGCGCGATTTCTCGATGACAGCGTATTTTCCGCCGGCGAGCTCGACGCAGCGGCGCAGCGTACCGTCTATTCGATTGCCATGCTGCGCTTCAGAATACGAGAGCCCGAGTTCGTCCGAGAGCTGACTGGCAACACGGTTCAGCTCTCGTTGGCGCAGCATTGAAAGCATGTTGGCGCGATAGATGACCCGATCCTGCGCATCATGGGCAAGACCTTGCGCGATCAGCCACTGCTGTCGGCGGGCCTGGACCTGACGTACTTCTCGACCGAAGCCAGAGTCGCGCAAGGACTCAGGGTGGGCTGATACCAGCTCCTGGTCGATCCAGGTGGCGCCGTCAAAGCCTACTTGGCTCTCCAGCGGCATTGATGAGAGCTTGTCGACGACAACAGGCTGGGCCCTCGCTCGTTGACGCTCGTAATCCGCGACGCGGTTGAGATGGTCGGGCGCGACTGTCCATGTGCCGTCCGGCTCGCGCTCGACGCCACCGGTCGCACGGCGGATCGCCTCCAGTCGCCGCACGTGCGTTTCGGCAAAGCGTTCGGTGGCCGAGGGGTCATGCTTGAGATGGATATCGATGCTGTAGCGCCCGTCGTTGACCGTGGCGATGCCGGCAATTGTGCGGTCGACTTTTCTTGGCCCGGTGTCCCTCGGCCTGATCCGCACTATGCAGCCTTCTGGTGTCGGTTGGGTGGCCTCGCCTTTGCCGATATCAAAATAGTGGCTTTTGCCGTCCACGCCGTCGACGACGAGGTAATGGCGGTCAGTGATTTCGTCGGCCAGCCCGCGCCCGACGACACGTCCGACCACGGTTTGGGCCGACCCGTCGGATCGATCGTGGATAAGATAGTCGGCGGCACTGCGGACGAGCCCCTTGCCGGTCAGCTCGCGATGGATGGTCTTGACAATGTCGCCGCGCTCGCCGATGCGGCGTAGCGTGGCTTCGAGCTCATCCTCCAGGCGCCAGCGACCCGAAGGCATCTCCTCGGCAAGGCCCATCCGCTCGAGCTTGCGCAGGCGGCCCTGGTGCAGCGTCTGGCGAAAGGTGTCTCGGCTGGCTGGTGAGACATGCCCCTCGTCGCGCATGCGCATCAGCTGCCGGTCGATGCTGGTGAAGCGTTCCTGCTCCATCTCCTGGCGCAAGCGCTGCTCGATCTCGCGGTCGGTGCGCGGGCCAAGGTCGAGGCTAACCAGTTCGGCTGCGCGCTCGCGCAGGCCAGAGGAGATGTAGTCCCGCGCGATGACGAGGTTTTCGCCGTGATCGTCCCTGCCGCGCACGATGATGTGGGTGTGAGGATGGCCGGTGTTGAAATGGTCGACGGCCACCCAGTCTAGCCTGGTGCCGAGGTCTTCTTCCATTTGCGCCATGAGGCCCCGGGTGAGCAGCTTCAGGTCATCATACTCGATACCGTCTTCAGGGGCGACGATGAAGCGGAACTGATGACGGTCACCGTTCGCGCGATCGAGAAAGGCCCTGCCGTCCGCGTGGTCTTTGTCGGCAGCGTAGAGCTCGCCACGCTCGCCTTCCCGGGTGACGCCGTCGCGCTGGAGGTAGCGGAGGTGCGCACGAGCTCCGTCGACTCCCTTGCCGGCCAGCTTGACGATGCGTGCCTTGACGACTGCGCGCCGCTGCCGAAACGCCGCGTGGCGGTCGCGTGCTCTAAGAACGGCGGCAGCAGCCCCGCCGCGCCCCACCCGGCTTCCGATGAAGCGGCTGCCGCGTCCGCTCCTGCCGCCTGCTCGGTTGACCGCGGCCTGGACCTGGCCAGCGTAGCGTTTGCCCGCCTTCGAGCCGCGCGAGCCAATTTTGCCGAGCCTCGGCGTGAATTCGTCATCCTGCATGCGGCCTCCGATGAACCAGCAGCAAAATCAGAGGCTTGCGCGCCAGACCCTCCTGGACCCGCAGGCAACCTCCTGGGAAAACGATGTGCAGACAAACACTTCGCCGCCTCAGGAGGCGATGCCTTTATCTTGCCTTCCGCGGACCTGCCTCCCTGCCCCCCCCCGCCCGAACCGCGGTAGCCGCTGCCCTCACCTGCGATCCGGCCGGCCTGACCTTGCTCGCTCCGATCCGAGCGGCACCAGGAGTTGGCCATTCGGGCCGGTCACGGAAACACCGTTTCGGAGGAAAAACAGCGACTGCCCGGAAGGGATTCCCGGCGCGCTTTTGGAACGGGATTTGTCGGTGAGCGCGTCCATATCAGCGGCCGAAATGCCCGCCGCCTTGACCTCTTCCAGATACGAAACCGTCTCGCTGGGCAGTGGCCGCCCACGCTGCAAATGCTGTTCGTAGCGCTCCGGCCCGGCGTTATAGGCTGCAAACAGGCCTGGAAATCCGAAGCGGTCATACATGGCGCGCAGATAGGCAGTGCCTGCCAGAATGTTGTCGCGAGGGTCGTGCGGGGCGGCTCCCAGGCCAAGCTCTGCGCGCAACTCCTCGTAGGTGCCTGGCATCACCTGCATCAGGCCAATGGCACCGGCGCTCGACGTGACCGGCCGTCCATTGAGCCTTGTCTGCCCCCGGCTTTCGGCATCCATGACGGCATAAATCCAAGTCTGTGGAATGCTGAAACGCCGGCTTGCTTCGGCTACGAAGGGCTGCCATCTTGCAAGCTGCGGACTATGGGAGATGACGACCGGCTTCGTGTTGGTCGCCGCGGAACAGGAGCATGGTGCGAGAGACACCATGCCCAGCATCAGGAGGGTCACTCGGTCCATAGCGGCACGAGCCTCCCGATGATATTTTCGGTCGGCACCGGCCCGAAATAGCGGCTGTCGAACGAGCGATTTTCGTCGCTGCCGAGTAGGAAAACCTCGGCAGCGGCGAGCTTTCGGCAGGCATTCCACGAAGGCAGCGGACGGTGCTGCGTGTCGGTTGCAAGCCGGCGCGCGACAATCTCGCCGCCGATGATGATGGCGTCGCCGAAGGCGCAGACGTGCTCGCCAGCCAGCGCGGCAAGGTGCTTGACCAGCGGCACGTTGCTGGGCAGATAGAAGCGTTCGGCGGCCAGATCGACGACCGGTTTTGGCGGGCGGACGAGTACGAGATCACCAAGAGCCGGCGATCCGGACGCGACGCGATAGAGGCCGACCGGCGCACTCGCCGAGGCGTTCCAGACCAGCCAGGGCGATGGTTTGCCGAAGGCGGCGAAGCCGATCAGGGCAAGGCCCATCGTGGCCATGGCGATCGTCTTGCGCGCCCGAATGCGCCGCAGATGGCTGCCGATCAGATGGATGGTGAGACGCCGGCTCATGAGCGGCCTCCCTCGCCGGCCGAGCCGGAATCGTGCCCGCCGTCCTCGGGCCCGGTCTCCTGCGCGTGCCCCTTCGACCAATCGTCGAGTTCGTCGATGTGATAGCGGACATAGCGGCCGTGCTTGCGGAATTGCGGGCCGCCGCCTTTGAGGCGCATCTTCTCCAGCGTGCGCTGGGACAGCCCGATATAGAAGGCCGCTTGCGCGGTATTGAGAAACGGACTGCCCTTCTTGGCGCGGGCTGCGCGTTCGTTTTCGTCGTCCATGATGATCCTCGTTTCGCTACGGACAAGCGAAGGCGAGGATCGGCGAGCGAGATCGTTTTGGGGACGGGCGAAGAGTGGGGGGCGAGTTTTCGCCGCCCCCTTCGGCGGCCTCACGGGTCCTGAGAGAGGACCCCGCGCCGGTGGCGGCGCGGGGCTTTCCGGATCGGCCGGTTAGTCGACCGGGTTCCAGATGATGGCGTAAGTGTCGTCGTCATCCTGGCCGGCGGCGCGGCCGAGATTGGCGTAGAGCTTGCGGGGGCCAAACTCGGGGGCGGCAATCGACAGGCTCACATAGTCCTTGCCGGAGGTCTCGCCGGTGCGGATCCAGCCCGCACCCACTTCGACCCCTTGCGTCAGCACCCGGAAGTCGGGATGGGTGTCGGCGCTCTTTGCCTGATTGGGCACGATATCGATGTCGGCGCGGACGCTGAGCGTCTTGAGCTGGCCCTTGTAGCCGCCGTTTTCCTGTTTGGTGACGTATCCGATCGCGGTCATTTCCAGTCTCCTCCTGGTGCTCGCAAGGGACCATTCCCCTGCGATGGCGGACCGTGATGGGCGCGTCCGGACCGCCGGAACCGGGACGGCCGCAGCGATAGCGGAGGACCCGCGCGGGCAGCTTTTTTGAAGCGAAGCGGCGCGAGGAAGCCGCCGCAGGCGGCGGGGAAAAAAGCTGCCGGCGAGGGTTTCGGGCGGGCCTGATCCGCCCATAGGTCGACAAGCCAGCCGCAGGGAATGGTCCCCGAGACACAATGGAGACAGGTGGCGCGATCGGTGACACAAGAAGCCGGCCGCAATGCAGAGCGCCGGCTGCGCGGGCTCTGTCGGCAACCGGATCGGACAATTGGCCCCATGGGCCTTTGGCGCCTCAGCAAGCAACCCGGCGCGGTGCGGGGCTGCCGAAATGGGGCGAACTGGCGTCGGAATTTCTCGCGCGCGGCACTGGCTCGACAAGACGCCCAATCGGCAGCCGGCGTGGCCCGTAGCGGCGCGCGCGACCTGAGCGGCGGTAATCGAGAGAACCGCCGCTCGGGCCCTGATCGACTATTCGCGCACGAACAGCGGCTGCACTTGTGTCCACTGATCGGCGGTGCGGAGCCGCTGCGGCTGGTGTAGCTTTCGGCCGGGAATTTCATCCAGCGCGGCAGCCAGGTCTCGACCCAGGGGCGGCCATTCTCGCCCGCCAGGAAGTCGCGGATGATGTTCTTTTGCGTCTTGACCTTCTCGGCGACATTGCCGTCCGCGACCAGCTTGCCGCCGACGTCGGCCAGCATCGAATTGGCGATTTCCTTGTCGCGCAAGAGGTAGGCATCGTCCGGTTGCCACCATATGCCCATGTCGACGTTCAGGTGGTTGCCGAGCGCCTCGACGACGGCGCTGCCGGCTGCAAGCGTCTCGGCCATGACAAGGGTGAGAACGCGCATGACATCGTCTTCGCAGAGCGCCAAGAGGCGCGCGAACACGCCGGCGATAGCAACGGCGTCGCCATTGCCGCCGGCGACCAAGCTATCCTCATCCGGTGATCCGAGCAGGGCCAATACCTCGCGCCGCTTTTTGCCGAATGCGGCTTCAGCCTTGCAGCCGGCAAGGCTGGCAGTCACCGTCTCGTTGGCTGCGCGCTGCGGCTCAGGCCGCACCTGCCACAGGCCCGAACCGGTGATGGCGTGCGCCACCACGAGGCGCAGCGCCACGGCGGGATGGTCGAGCATGGCCGCGCGCACGGCGGCATGGCGATGCAGATCGATATAGTTGTGCATCGGGCCGGTGACTTCGGGGCGCGGCAGCTTGGCGGCTGTTTCTTCTTGCTCGCCGCCCTCGCGGGCGCGGCGGGCTTCCTTGCGTGACAGCCAGCCCTCGTGACACTCGACCTCGCCGCGATGCGAGACAGTGATGACGATCTTGCCGCCCTTCTTCTTCGGGGTCTTCTCGTGGTCCATGCGTGGAAATACTGGCCCGGTTCCAGCGCACAACCTCGCTCCAGCCCTCGTTGAGATAGGTGTCGCGTTTGGTGGCAATCGCTTCGTTCTGCTTTTGCCAGAACAGGTCGGCATCGGCGAAATAGCTGTCGTCGCCGAACAGGTCCGAGGTGATCAGGCCGGGATACTCCTCGATGGCAAACAGTGCCACCTTGGTGGAAATCGACTGGCCGCCGAACAGCCATTGCTTCAATTGATAGCCACGCGGTGCGTATTGATCGGGATCGGCACAGAGTGCCAGCCAGTCCTTCTGCTGCGCCTTGGAAGACATGGTGAGATGGCGCACCGGCTCGGTGTCGATCTCCTCGCGCCGATAGGCTTCGCGGATTTTGGGCAAGAGGTCGCCAAGCGCCAGAATGCGTTTGACCTTGAGATCAGTGATGCCGAAGGTCACAGCGATGTCGAGAACGGTGCGGCCTTGCCTGACAAGCCGCGAAACGTCTCCCATTGCCATACTTCGTCAGGATCGAGGCGGGCGAGGTTTTCGATCAGGAAGCTTCGAGCGCATCGGCGTCGTCACCGTCCTCCATGATGGCGCAGGGCAAGGGATCGCCTTCACCGCGCTCGTCGGCAAGCGATTTCGCGGCGAAATAGCACCGCCTGCCGGGTTGTCCCCGCCGCGGAGGCCGAAGGCCGACGCGGCGGGACGGTTTTTGCGCCTATCGGCGCTGCTGTTCCGCCGTGTCGGGCGGAAGCTCGGAATGGGGCTTTGATAGGGCGTCTGCTGCCTGCCGCAGCAGTCGCTCGGCCTCGGTGACGTGGCCGCAAAATGCGGGCGGCTTCGGCATGGACGGAGATCGGAAAGCGCGCCTGGAAATGCAGGTCGCGCTCTATGCCGAGGCCAAGCGGCCTTTTACGGATGCAAGCTCGGCCAGACTGACGCTGCCAAGTTCGGGGAAGCCGAAGCCGAGATCGCAAAGACCGAACAGCGTGTCGCCATCGGCGTCGAGTTCGCTCAGAAGCGAGGTCGCGGCACCTGTCGGATCCAACAGTTTCACAACGGGAAAATGGTCGATGTCGGCGCCGGCGGCGCCATGGGCGAGCAGTCGTGCGCGCAGTGGATTGGTGATCAGTATCATGGAAAGACTCCTTGTCAGAACGGGTCGCGTTGACTTCTTGCGTCCGGCGGGAGAAAGGTTCACCGGACCTTCCTCTGATCCGCCTCCCCATTAGAGACCGACCTCGAGCAGCTTTGCGCCGCGCGCGGACACATCGGCGCGTCCATCAGGAGGGTTTGCCCGCGTGGTGATCGGCTGGACGCCGGGAATGAGCGTCTGCTCCTTTGCGGCGTCGGCTCGGTCGCGGTCAGTTGAGGTCGCGCATCGTCATGCCGCAATGCCTTCTTGCGCCTCGCCTTCCGCATCGGCCGGAAGGCCAAACAGGAAATCAGCGGCCTTCGAAGCTAGGCTGGCGGCACGGAATATAGCGCGGTTGTCCTCGCGCAGCACCTTCAGCCATGAGCCGATGTAATCGGCGTGACGCACGGTCGGCTCGATGCCGAGATTGCTGCAGACGAAGGCGGCAGTGATTTCGGCGACCAATTCTTCACGCGCGTAGGCCTTGGAGCCGAACGAGCCGGAGAGGTCGCGAGCAAGCCGCGTCGGGTGGCCGGTCCAGTGGCCTAGCTCGTGAAAGCAGGTCCGGTAATAGTCGATCTGCTGATGGAACGCTGGCTGCGGCGGCACCTGAATGTGGTCGCTGCACGGCATGTAGAAAGCGCGATCGCCGCCGACCCTGAAATCCGCACCGCTGGCGAGAATGAGCGTCTCGGCCTGCGGCACGATCTCGCACTGTGGCAGCGGCTCGGCAGGGGCATGGAGGTGTTCCGGAAGATTGTCGCATTGCGCGACATTGAAGACGGTAAAGCGCTTCAGAAAAGGCACGGCCTGTGGTGCATCGCCCTCGTGGCGTGCGCGCTCCTTCTCGTTCTTTGGGACAAAGCGGTCGGCATGCACGATCGTCGTGCCGCGCTCGCCCTTCCTGACATTGCCGCCCAGGGCAAGCGCCTGCCGGAAGGTCAGCCATTTCTGGCTGGGATAGCTGCGCTCGATGACGGCGCCCCACAGGATGAGGATATTGATGCCGGAATAGGTGCGCCCCGTGGACGCATTCCTCGGCAGGCCGAGGCCTGCTTTTGCGCTGCCCCATGGCTTGACCCATGGCACGGTGCCGCGCTCCAGCTCGGCAATGATGCGGTCGGTGATCTCCTGATAGAGGCTTGCGCCTGGGCGCCTGCCCTTGCCTGCGCCAGCCTCTCCGCTGGTGGTACGCTTGCTGTTTGCACGCATGTGTTATCCTCCGCTCGCCAATCGCCGCGCCTTTCCCCGGAAGCGGGGTGGGCGGCGAGTCGCGACCGGAAAGGCCCGCCGTGGTAGGCGGACCGCATCCGAAGGACCGGAACGAAGAGGAGGACCCTGAGCGGCACGCGAAGGGTTGCGGGCTGCCGCGGCGGGTCTAGAAGGGAGTGCCGCCCGCCCCGCGCCACCGGGAAAGGCCAACAGACAAACCGCGCCGCCCGCAAGGGCGGCGGCCGTCACAGCCCGAAGGGCTGCCCACGCCAAGGGGCGAAGCCGAATGGCCGAGACCGCCTGAGCTTGCCGAAGAAAAGCGGGCTCGGTTCACGAGCACCTGGTGCGCGTCGTCAGGCGCGCGGGCGCCCGCCAAGTTTTTTCGCACATGGTCAGGCGCCGCAGTTACGTCGAGAACCAAAAGGCATCGGCGCCGTGCGCGCTGCTTCCTCCGAAAACCAGCGCTCGCCTTTCAACAAATTGAGGCGTTGTCCCACTCAATATTCCTGTCCGTGATCATGATAGATGCGGCGCGCCCGCTAGGACCGGAGGCTGGAGAGAATCTCGCACGGATCAGCGTCAAGGGCCGCAGTTATGTCGAGAAACTCGATGACATCGAGACGCCGCTCTGCGCCCTCGTACTTGGCCACGAAGGATTGGGGACGACCAAGCTTGTCAGCCAGCTGCTTCTGGGTCAGGCCTTTGGCCTTGCGCAGCAAAACCAGCCGGGCCAGGAACCGCTGGTGGCGGGGCGATCGAAGGGATTTGGGCATGGAGGCGAACCGGTCGGGTAAAGACCGGATCAGCGACTAATCCCGGTTTCGGATTATCCCATTTTGGGATATACTGCCTGCGCTCACAGGCGAGGTTCGCAGGCATGAATGGACCAATGGGAACAGATGAGACTCGAAGCTCAAGTTTGAGCGATGAAGTCCCCTGGTCGGAGAACCTCACGAGCTACGACAGGGAGCATTTCACGATCTACCTGCGGATCCTGGATGCCTGCGCCGAGAATGCCAGCGAAAAGGAGATGGCCGAGCGCATCCTCGGCATCGACCCGTCCATTGACCCGGTCCGCGCCCGCAAAGCTCTTCGCAGCCATATCGACCGTGCGAACTGGATGGTGACGACCGGCTACAAGGAACTGTTCGCCGGCTGATGCACAGCGCCCAATGCCACGTGTTTCGAGTAGGCAAGTCTCTGTAGCCAAATTCGGCAGCGCACGGCCGCGACAGCGGGCGCTGCGGGAGCGGTCACAACTGGTTCGCGTACTGTTTGACTGCCATTTCCAGTGCTTGCATCAAAGGCACAGCCTTGGAGAAGAGGAAGCCTTGGGCGGTTCGGCAACCAAGCTTGTGCAGGGTTTGCCGATCCGCCTCTGTTTCGACGCCCTCGGCCATGACCTCGATCCCGAGCATGTCACCGAGTTCGATGACGGATTTGACAAGCAGTCGGTCCTCTCGGGACTTGGCCAAGCCGCGAATGAAGCCTTGGTCTATTTTCACCTTGCGTATCCGACGGTCCTTGAGAGATGCCAAGGTAGAAAAGCCGGTGCCGAAGTCGTCGAGCGCGATGGAAATACCGGCATGCGAAAGCCGTCCGAGCTTTTCATCCACTCTGTCCGGATCCACCGGCGATTCTTCGGTAATCTCGATTTCGAACATCGTCGCAGGCAGGCCTCTTGCGGCCAGACCATCCAGAACCATGTCGTCGATATCGCCGGCTTCCAGTTCGCGCGGGGAAACATTCATCGCCACACGAATGTTACGACAGTCAGCTTTCACCAAGCCGTCGATAAAAGCACAACAGTCGGCGAATACGGTTTGCGTCAGCAGCTGAAGCATTCCGGTTTCGCGTGCGGCTGTGATGATTTCGGGTGGAGAGATGGCACCATGTGTCGGATGGGACCATCTCAGCAAGGCTTCAAAACCGACCACGGCCTCGGTGTCGAGTTTCACGATCGGCTGGAACCAAGGTTGCAATCTTCCCGTCTTTATCGCCGAATGAAGGTCCCGTTCGATGGACTGGCGGCGTTGGAGTTCCCGGTCGAGTTCGGCATCGAACAGGCAAAATTCGTTCCTGCCATGGCGCTTGGCCGTATAAAGGGCGATATCGGCCCGCAACAGCATTTCAGTCAGGCTCGACGTCTGCGCCAAGTATATCCCTATCGATGCCCCGACGCGCACGGACGCGACCCCGACATAGGGGCGAGCAATTTTGGCTATGATATTGGAGGCGAGATCACTGGCAGAAAGCGAAGCTCTCGTTGAGGGAAAAACCAGCACGAATTCATCGCCGCCGATACGAGCTAGCGTTGAGCCTTCCGGTGCTTCCTGCTCTATGCGGCGGGCGATCATGACAAGCAGTTCATCACCGGTCCTGTGACCGTAGGTGTCGTTGACAGATTTAAAGCCGTCCAGATCAATCAGCATTGCCACGAAGGGGCCATCCGCGGTCTTGAACCGACCGATGGCGTGTTCAAGGCCCCGCCTGTTGAGAAGGGCGGTCAAATGGTCCTCCCTGGAGTTGCGCTCCATTTCCGACGCAAGTCGCTCTGCCTCATGTCTCAGGCGGCTTGCTTCGCGGAAGCGCGCCTGCCCAACAAACGAAGCTCGGACCAAGCCGCCCATGAAGAGCAGAACGGTGAAAGCCAGAATGTAGCGTTCAAAATTGCCTTTCGCCAAAAGGCACGCCACCGTGATGAGGAGTGGAGGTGTGATGAAGCTGGTCGCCGCCGCGGCATACGAACTGCCATATGTAACCGCACCAGCTGAAATGCCCGCCAGTATGACCAGATGCATCGGTGCTTGAGGTGTTGTGTATCCAACAGTCAGCACGGCCGGGAAGGACCAGGCAAACCCTGCCAGAAGGGCAAGGACGCCAAACATGCGAAGGCGCGGCAAAACGCCAAGCAAATCCTGATGGCGCCCCGTTTCCTTTAGCTGAAAACGGGCGAGTGCAAGCCGGGCGGCATTTAGCGCATTGACGACCAGGAACCAGCTTGCAGCGGCAAAGCCGCCGCCAGAAAGGGCCTGCACCCCGCAAATCAGGCCTGACAGGATCGCGCTTATCGGCATCGACACGAAGAGCCCGGCCCTCAGGTCAGCAAGCTGATCCTGACGGATTTTGGCCTCCAGCGATTCTTCTTTCTTTAGGGGTGCCATGAATGGACCAGCTTGCTTCCGTCATTGTTCGCGAGGACCAAACCTATGCAAGCCCACTGAAGGACGGGTTAACTACCCAGCGAGGGTAACCAGTGCGCTCACCATGCTTCGGGTTCACACCTTTGGCTTAGCATTGCCGAATCATCAAGGTTCGCCCGCGCGCGTGCCTTGATCCGAATCATGCCATGATCGGCAACGTCACCAGGAAGCAGCCTTGCCCGCGACGCTGCGAGCCAGCAAGACAAAGAAGCCGCGCCGAGACAGCGCTCCAGAGCGGTAGCGCTCTGTGCGATTCACCGCCTGAGCATGGCCGAAATGCCATGGCGGACAAAGGGAAGATGTTGGGCAAAGCGGAGCCCAGCATGTCTTGCAAGCCGTGCCGCCGGGTGCTCGCTTGAGTAAAGACCGACAAGCATGTTGGTGGCATGATAGAGCGGCGCCGCCGACAGCCGCAGCCGGCTTTCGTATCTGCCGAGCATGTCGGGATCGGCAATGTCGCGGCGGGCGCGACATGCTGTCAGTATTTTATGAGCGAGTTGCTTCTGGCCGCTGAGGCCGATGTTGAAGCCATGCGCGGTCACCGGGTGCATGCCGATGGCAGCGTCTCCTATAAGTGCCGCACTCGGTGCCGAGAACTTGTGCGCCCAGGTCGTGACCAGCGGATAGGCATGGCGGGTGCTTGCCAGGGTCATCTGCCCGAGGCGTCCTCGACACCGGTTCATCAATTCCATGAGGAACAATTCGTCATCGAGAACAGACAGTCTATCGGCCTCGATTGAGCGCAAAGTCAGAAGCAGCGACGACACGCCTTCCATGAGCGGCAACATCGCTATGGTCTGATGGTGGTTGAACCATTCGACCGCGATCTGGTGATGGAAGCGCTCGTGCCTCACTCGGCAAATCAGCATGGAGTGGCCAAGCGGATGGATGTTGGCGCCGATGCCGAGCAGGTCGCGCATCGCGGACAAACGCGAATCCGCTGCTACGAGCAGCCGAGCGGCCAATTGCCTGCCATCAGAAAGCGTTATGACCGCCTCGTCGTCGCTGGTTGTTGCATTCACGACCGAGTTGCCGCACAGCAGCCGGGCATGATCCTGGAAGTAGACAATTTTGAACAGGGCATCGCGGATCCGACAATTTGGGACCAGAAATCCGAGTGGTTCCCCAGATCCGCTGCGAGTATCGAAGCACAGGGCGAAAGGGCTCGATCCGTTGAGCACGCGCGCGCCACGAAGCGGTGATTTGTCAGATGCGGGCATGGCGTCCCAGGCGCCGAGCTCGCGAAGGATTCTCACCGATGCGTGCGTCAGCGCGATCTCGCGACCGTCGAAAGCCGGATTCGCCAGGCTGTCGAGCGACTGCCGTTCAACCACTGCCACCTTGAGTCGGCTCAGGGCGAGCGATGCTGCGAAGGCAAGTCCGACCGGCCCAGCTCCGACGACAATGATGTCGAATGTGTCGACAGAGCCGGCCATCAGCGTGCCGCCATAGCGGCTATCTGCGATACGAAGCGCTCTTGAAGCATCGCAATCACCCACGGTTTGCCGCTCATCTCCCCATCGTCGATAGACATGCGTTCTCCGTTGGAAGCCTGGTCAATGAAACCACGCCGACGAAGAGATAACGCTGATCTGGATCAACCAGGCTCGATAACCCGGCAACGGCGGGTTCACGGTCGAGTGGTCGATTGCCGTGAAAACGTTTGCATGTCTAGGCATTCTGAATGGTCGGCTTCCCAATCGCGTGCCCCTACTGGCCAAAGGTTCGGCAACGTATTGTGGCTGATCCGTTCTTCGCACGCGCGCCGATATCATCATGACGAGGCAATCCAGCAAAGACTCGGTCGACTGACGACCAGCATCCGCACAGTCGTTGGGCGCCGCCAACCGGTTCAGCCTCGCGGCTCTTCCCGATCGATAAGGATCCGCTGGGCGGAGCCGTCGAGATCTTCGTATTGGCCGCTCTTCATATCCACAGGAAGCGCCGGTCCAAGCCCCACCAAAACAGGCAGCGGCCATCGTTCCGTCAGGACGGGCATCTTGCTGCCGACAGCGTGCTCTCCGCCCATGACGGGCGCTAGACGCCGAAGGAACTCGCCGACAGCCTCATGTCCAAGTGATGTGGGAAGGGAGCAGAACCAAAGGGACTCTGCTCCGCGTCCCCGCCTTTTCCGCAGCTATGAAACCTTCACCGAAGGGATCCGTACTGAGGAGGAGGCCGTCCTTGACTTGCCCGACGCCGGCAACCTTCTCAGCCGCAACGATCGCCGCCTTCCGCTGACGCTCGTCGACAATCGCCCCCTTCAGTTCGACAAGGCCGTCGCTGACCCTCACATCGATCAAGTCACCACCGCTCCAGGTTTGTGACTGAAGTTCGGCAAGGATAGCCTTGCGGATCAGGTCGTCATCGGGTGGCGTGGTGCCCTGTTTCGGCATGGCGCGGATCAGGACAAGCAGCAAATCAGTTCGCGTGATGATGCCGATGACCCTGTCCCGATCGACAATCGGAAGATTGTTGATGCGATGTTGCATCATCAGGTCGACAATATCTGCAATCGAGGCGCTAGGAGGCGCCGAGATGACGGGTGTGGTCATCACCTGATGGATGATCCGTCCGTTCGAGCGCGCATAGTCATTGGCGACTGTGCCCGGGCCAAGATCAAACTCCAGCCAGCGCGGACGCACACGCTGGGTCCCAAGTTCTTCTCGGCGCAAGAAGTCGCTTTTGCTTACAATACCAATCAGGGCACCGTCGCTGTCTGCTACCGGCAGGCAGCTGACCTTGTTTGAAAGCATGAGCTCGACCGCTTGCGCGATCGTCGCGTTCGCATCCGTCGTGATGACTGGCTTTGTCATTATGGATTCGGCTTGCATCCTCACCCTCCTGATCTTACGTTGACGACGATGGGACATCCCGACCCGCGGCGCTTTGATCTGAGTCACTTGGAACGAGCAGGATTCTCCGCGCCGTCGTCGCGGTCGATAAGAATGCGCTCCGCCGCGCCATCGAGATCATCGTACTGGCCGCTTCTCAACGCCCACAGGAAGCCGGACAGGCCGAGTGCGCCAAGGAACAGCGCCACCGGAATGAGATAGGCGAGCGTCGTCATGAGGATCGGGCCAAGGTGCCGGCCCGCGCGGGCCTGTCCTGCCGCGCCGTTTCGGACGACGCACCCGTTGCGAAGCCTTGCAGACGCATTGCATTTCCAATCACAAGCAATGACGAGGCAGACATCGCGACCGCCGCGATGAGAGGCGTAACATGACCCAGAATGGCGATCGGCACGGCCACAGCATTGTAAACGATCGCAATTGTTATGTTCTGTCGGATCAGGCTTCCCGCCTTGCGCGAAACGTCCAGCGCCAGCGGGATCGCCAAGAGGCTTTCGCGCAGAAAAACGAAGTCGGCTGCATTGCGGCCAATGTCGGCGGCCGTGGCGGGTGCGATCGAGACATGCGCGGCGCTCAGCGCTGGTGTGTCGTTGAGCCCGTCGCCAACCATCAAAACCTTGTGCCCGTCTCTCGCCAGGCTCTCGATGCGTTCAACCTTGCCGGACGGTAGCAGGCAGGGAACGAAGTCATCGACACCAAGCATGTCGACAACCTCGGCGCAGGCTTTCGCGGTATCGCCCGACAACATTTCCACGCACATACCAGCGTTGCGCAGTTGATCGATCGCTGCCCTGGTGTCGAGGCGTAGCGCATCTTCGAAAACGAAGGATGCGACAATCATGCCGTTTTTCGTCAGGACTGTTCCGCCATAGCCATGTTTGCCTTCGCCGCCGGTTCGAGCCTTCCAGCCAGCCCATCCGCGTCTACCCAGCCGCCAGGTGCTACCGGCGGCTGTGGCTTCGATCCCGAAACCCGGGTGCTCGGTCACCGCATCGAATTTGTGCTGGCTGCTGCTGAGGGCAAAGCCGGCAATGGCCTTTGAATATGGATGACACGAATGCCCGGCCAAGTCGGCAGCGATTGCCAGCATGGCGGGATCGACCGACGACGTGTTGACGAGCCTGGGCTGGCCAAGCGTGAGCGTGCCGGTCTTGTCGAACACGGCTGTATCGATCGTTGCCAGGCGCTCCATGGCCGAGCCGTCCTTGACCATGATGCCGTTTTCGAACAGGCGCCGTGCGGCCACCACCTGAACGATTGGAACGGCGAGGCCAAGCGCGCACGGGCATGTGATGATGAGAACAGCGATTGCGATCGTCATCGCCCGGTGCCAGTCGCCAGTCACCGCCATCCAGCCCAGGAAGGTTGCCAAGGCGGTGAGATGAACCACGGGCGCGTAGAGTGCCGACACGCGGTCGGCGATACGGCGATAGCGGGCGCGACCACCTTCGGCGGCCTCCATAAGCCGAACCATTTCCGCCAAGAACGAATCTTTCGCGGCGGCTGTGGCCTCTATCGTCAGCGGACCAGTAAGGTTGAGGGCCCCGGCCTGCACGGTGTCTTCCGGCGCCACGCTACTGGGCGTGCTCTCGCCGGAGACCAGGGAGCAGTCGACGTCCGATGTCCCGCGCGCGATCTTGCCATCGACGGGGATCCTTTCGCCGGCGGCGATCAGCAACAGCATGCCCGGTTCGATCTCGCCCACCGGCAGATAGTCCCGAGCGCCATCGCCGCGCAGCACCATGGCACCGCGTGCGGCCAATTGTGACAGGCTCTTCACAGCGGTGCGGGCGCGTTCCCGCATCACGTGATCGAGCGTGCGGCCGATCAACAGGAAGAACAGCAGCGATACCGACGCGTCGAAATAGGCGTGGTCGCCATGGGTGATCGTCTCATAGAGGCTCATGGCGTAGGCCAGCGACACGCCGACGGCGATCGGCACGTCCATGTTCATGCGGCCGTGGCGCAGCGCAGTCCACCCCGATTTGAAGAAGATCCCGCCGGCAAAGGCGAGGGCGGGAATGGCGATGAGCGCCGAGACCCAGTGGAACAAATCGCGCGTGGCGCCTTCGGCGCCGGACCAGACCGATACCGAGAGCAGCATGATGTTGCCCGCCGCAAAGCCGGCAACGGCGACGGCGCGGATGAGCTCCGATAACGTCCTGTCCTTCGCATCGGTGTCGGCTTCGAACAAATGCGCCTGATAGCCGAGCCGGCCGAGCACAGCGACCAAAGGTGGAGCCTCGTCGCCGCGCCAGCGGACTGAGACCCGCTTGGTTGACAGGTTCACGCGAGCTGCCTCGACGTGACCGAGTTTTCCCAAGGCCGTCTCGATCGTCTGGATGCAGGCGCCGCAATGAACGGTCGGCACCGACAGGTCGGTCTGATGAAGGTCGTCGCCAAGCGATCGGCTGGCCAGCCTGACCTCCTGGCTGGACGGCAGAACTGAAGTGGCGCTGACAAGATCCAGCGCGACTTCCGCGCCCGGTGCACAGCAGCTCATTTTAGCGCTCCATGGGAAATCATGACCCTGCGCACGTCTCGATAAGGTTTTGCCAGGCCGGCATCGGCGTCTATTTCGATGATCCAGACACCATCCCTTGGCACGTGTTGTGCTGCAAACTCCTGGCCAGAGACCAGGGCGAGCGTGACGGACTCATCCTCTTTCTCGTAAGCCGGATGGCGAAACAGCACCTTCACGCCATGCAGGGAAACCGGTTTGCCCGCGGCGTCGATGATGCAATAGCGGACTTCGCCCCATGCGATGGTCAACTGGCCGGTCCAGCCAAGCGCTGCCTGCGCACGGCCTTCCTCGGCCTTCTTGTTGAATTGTTGGCTCGCCACATAGGTATTTTCGACGACAAGGCCGGTCCAGCTTGTGTTGGCAAGCGTCGCCATCGTCAGATTGACCGCGATGACCACGCCGAAAAAGGCAAGGATCGTGGCCAACATGTGCCTGCCGGTGAACTCGCGGGGGTTTCGCGTGGTGGCGTTCATCTGGCGATCTCCGGCGAGTTGAAGGTGGCGGTGTATTCGTTGGACTCGAAGCTGACCTTGTCTTCGACCCGGAATGTGAAGGTCTGCGCCTGGCCATGAATCTGGTCGGCGGGCAGGCGCACGAAAACCTTCAACATCTTCAGCCGGTCGGGTTCGACCTGGACTGCAAAGGAGCGATCGGCGGGGAGATCGACGCCAACGATGCTCATCTCTGCGCCTGGCAAACCCCCGAGGGTGACGATAATCGTTCTCGGTTCGGGGATCATGTTCAAGAGCTTGACGGTATAGCCATTGCGGATCGAGCCGTCCGAGAGCGTCACGAATTGCGGGTTGCGGTCGTGCAGGACATTGATTTCGAGCCGGTCGCGCGTCAGCAGCGAAAAGAGCAGGCCCAGCCCGATCAGCGACCACATGGCCATGTAGACATAGGTTCGTGGCCGAAAGATCTTGCGGATATGGAAATGCGCCACCCTGTCCGAAAACAGGCCGTCATCCGTCCTGACCAGTGATGGATTGACCGAGCTGGCGCCGCCTGCGGTGGCCAGCATCATGTTGGCGTTGTAGTCGGAGAGCGTCGCGTAGGAGATCAGTCCTCGCGCTTTGCCGAGCTTGTCCATGACGCCGTCACAGGCATCGATGCAGAGCGCGCAGGTGATGCATTCGAGTTGCTGACCGTCGCGTATGTCGATCCCCATCGGACAGACGGCGACACAGGCATTGCAGTCGACGCAATCGCCGACGGGATGCCCTGCGGCAAGAACCTTCTTGGCGTGACGCGTGCGCGGTTCGCCGCGCCAGTCATTGTAGGTGACGGTGAGCGAGCTCTCGTCGAGCATGGCTGCCTGGATGCGCGGCCATGGGCACATATAGGTGCAGACCTGTTCGCGCATCAGCCCGCCAAACGTGTAGGTCGTCGCCGTCAGGACCGCGACGGTGATGTAGGCGACAGGCGCTGCCGTGCCGGTGAAGAGTTCGCCGAGCAGCGTCGGCGCATCGGCGAAATAGAAGATCCATGCGCCACCAGTCGCTGCGGCTATGACCAGCCAGATGACGTGTTTCGATGCCCGCAGCACAAGCTTACGAGTGGTCCAAGGACCGGCATCGAGCTTGATGCGTGCGTTGCGGTCGCCCTCGATCGCGCGCTCGACGACCAGGAACAGATCGACCCATACGGTCTGTGGGCATGTGTAGCCACACCAGGCACGGCCAACAGTCGATGTGATCAGGAAAAGACCGACGCCGGCCATGACCAGAAGGCCGGCGACATAGTAGAATTCCTGGGGCCATATCTCGATGAAGAAGAAATAGAAGCGCCGGTTGGCGACATCAAGCAGCACCGCCTGGTCGGGGGCAAACGGACCACGGTCCCAGCGCAGCCACGGCGTCAGATAGTAGATGCCCAGCGTGATCGCCATCACGATCCATTTGAATCGGCGAAAGCTGCCCGAGGCCCGCTTCGGGAAGATCTTCCTGCGCGCGGCATACATTGGCTGGCGCACCTTGGCGGAGTTGAACGTCGTGGGTTCGATCCGTTCTATTTGCGTGTTATCGAGCACGAGAAGCTCCAGTCACCAGCGACGATTTCGCCGGAAGCCGACTCATCGGTTCTGGATGATGCCGAGGCCCGGCTTGCGCCGGGCCTCGTCGCTTGGCGGGAGGGGGAGGACGAGAATAGGCTGCTTTCCTATTCTCCGCCGCCAAGCGAATGGATGTAGACCGCCAGTTCCTTGACCTTGATCTCGCCGAGGCGCGCGCCCCAAGCCGGCATCACGCCGTGTTTCGGTGCGGTTACCTGGGCGGCGATGGCCGCTTCGCCTGACCCGTAGAGCCAGATGGCGTCAGTCAGATCTGGAGCGCCGAGTTCCTTGTTGCCTTTTGCATTGTCGCCATGACAGCCCACGCAGTTTTCGGCAAAGACCTTGGCGCCGGGCGCCACCAACACCTGATCGCTGACGGTTTGGGACAGGCTGGCAATATAGGCGCTGACCTGTTTGATCTGATCGGCAGTGATGATGTCGCCAAAGGCCGGCATTTCGGACAGGCGCGTATCCGGATCGGAGGCGAAGCGAATGCCATGTGTAACCGTCTGCTGGATCTGGTCCGCCTTGCCGCCCCACAGCCAGTCGTCGTCGTTGAGGTTGGGGAAGCCCTTGGAGCCCTGGGCGCCGGAACCATGGCACTGCACGCAATTGAGCTTGAACGCGGCACCGCCGGCGGCGACGGCGAATTCGCGCAGCGTGTCGTCCGCCGCGATCTCCGAAACACTTTTCGCTTCTATCGCGGCGACATATTTGCCCTTGGCCGCTTCAGCCGCGGACAACTCGTTCCCGACATCGTTGCGGCTGGAGTAGCCGAGCACCCCCTTGGTTGCCGTGTGCAGCAGAGGCCATGCCGGATAGGCGATGGTGTAGCCGATCGCCCAGACTATGGTGATGTAGAACGTCCAGATCCACCAGCGCGGAAGCGGGTTGTTGAGCTCCCGGATGCCGTCCCACTCATGACCGGTGGTTGAGATGCCGGAAACCTCGTCGATGTGATCGCTGCTCATGATCAGTCCTCCTTCAGAGGAATTTGAGCTGCTTCGCCGGCTTGCCTGCGGCTTCCGGGACGAACTGCAAAGGCAACAGATCCGATGAAGAAAAGAGCCATGGCAAGTAGGCCCCAGCTGTCGGCAAACTCCCGCATGAAATTGTACGTCATGGCCATTGTCCTCAGCGGTAGCCGGCGGTCTCATCGTAGTTCTTGAAATCGACCAGCGTGCCCAGCATCTGGAGATAAGAAACCAGCGCGTCCATTTCGGTGACTTGCTGCGGGTTGCCGTCGAAGTCGCCGATCTTGGCCTTGGGGTAGCGGGCCTCGAGGCCGGATGTGTCGGCGTTGGGATCAGCCTGCGCCATCAAATCGGCATTGGCGTTGGCGATCATGTCGTCGGAGTAAGGGACGCCGACGCGCCTGTTGGCGACCAGATGCGTCGAGAAGTCCTTCACCGCGATCGGCTTGTCCTTCAGGAAGGCATAGCTCGGCATGATCGATTCCGGCACCACGGACCGTGGATCTGTCAGGTGATCCACGTGCCACAGGTTGGAATACCGGTCGCCAACGCGGGCGAGATCCGGTCCGGTGCGCTTCGATCCCCACTGGAAGGAGTGGTCGTATATCGACTCGGCCGCCAGGCTGTAGTGGCCGTAGCGCTCGACCTCGTCGCGGAACGGGCGGATCATCTGGCTGTGGCAGAGGTAGCAGCCCTCGCGGACATAGATGTTTCGACCAGCAAGTTCGAGCGGCGAGTAAGGCCGCATGCCTTCCACCTTCTCGATCGTATTATCGAGATAGAAGAGCGGCGCGATCTCGACGATGCCGCCGATTGTCACGACCAGCAGCGACCCGAGGAGGAGAAGTGTAGCGTTCTTCTCGATGACCGCGTGTCTGTTCATCAACCTCATTTTCTGTCTCATCATCGCGCAAGCTGGAGGGCGGGGGTGGAGCGCGGCATCGGATCCTGCTCGCGCCGGTAGCCGAGGATGGTCATGGCGACGTTCCAGGCCATGATCAGGGTGCCAGAGAGGTACATGGCTCCACCGATCGCGCGCATCACATAGTAGGGGTGCATGGCGGCGACCGTTTCGGCGAAGGAGTAGACCAGGAAGCCCTGCTCGTCGTATTCGCGCCACATCAGGCCCTGCATGATGCCGGACACCCACATCACCGCAGCGTAGACAACGATGCCGAGCGTCGCCAGCCAGAAATGCCAGGTGACGAGCCTGAGCGAATAGAGGCGTTCACGGTTCCAGAGTCTCGGCACCATGAAGTAGATTGCGCCAAACGAGATCATGCCGACCCAGCCGAGCGCGCCCGAATGGACGTGTCCGATGGTCCAGTCGGTATAATGCGACAGAGAATTGACCGTCTTGATCGACATCATCGGGCCTTCGAAGGTCGACATGCCGTAGAAGGCGATGGCCATCACCATCATGCGGATGATGGGATCGGTGCGCAGCTTGTCCCAGGCGCCCGACAGCGTCATCAGGCCGTTGATCATGCCGCCCCATGACGGCATCCACAGCATGATCGAGAACACCATGCCAAGCGTCTGCGCCCAATCGGGCAGGGCGGTGTAGTGCAGGTGATGCGGCCCGGCCCAGATGTAGAGGAAGATGATTGCCCAGAAATGGACGATCGACAGGCGGTAGGAATAGACCGGCCGGTTGGCCTGCTTGGGCACGAAATAGTACATCATGCCGAGGAAGCCGGCGGTGAGGAAGAACCCGACCGCATTGTGGCCGTACCACCACTGCGTCAGGGCGTCCTGGACTCCGGAAAATGCGGAATAGCTCTTGGAGCCGAGAAAGGAGGCCGGCATCGACAGGTTGTTGATCACATGCAGCATCGCGATGGTCACGATGAAGGAAAGGTAGAACCAGTTGGCGACGTAGATGTGCGGTTCCTTGCGCTTCAGGATGGTGCCCAGAAACAGGATCAGGTAGCCGACCCAGACGATGGTCAGCCAGATGTCGACATACCATTCGGGTTCCGCATATTCGCGGCTCTCGGTGATGCCGAGCAGATAACCTGTCGCGGCCATGACGATGAAGAGCTGGTAGCCCCAGAACACGAACCAGGCGAGATCGCCACCGAACAGCCGGGCGCGGCAGGTGCGTTGGACGACATAGAGAGACGTGCAAAGCAACGCGTTGCCGCCGAAGGCGAAGACGACGCCCGAGGTGTGCAGAGGCCGCAAGCGGCCGAAGTTGAACCAGGGCTGAATGTTGAGATCGGGATAGGCAAGCTGTAGCGCGATGACCACCCCGACCAGCATGCCAACCACACCCCAGAACATGGTGGCGATGGCGCCGTAGCGGATTGGCCCGTCCATGTAGGCGGACGGGTCGATCGGAGCGGCAGGCTTGAACTCAGTGTTACGCAGTAGGATCGCAGTGAAGCCAGCCAAGGCGAAGAACAAGACCCACATATGCTGGCGAAAGGGTTCATCCACCCCAGCGCCAGCCGCCACCAAAGCCGCGAATGCGAACAGGCTTAGAAGCACGATTTCTTTGCCGAATTTCATCGCAAGCCCCGATTTCCAATTCCGGCGGATGCCAAACCGCGGTGCCTTATTGCGCAGCCGTCGCCTGCTCGCCCTGATCCATGTCAGAGCCGCACCATTTTGCTCGAGCAGCATCGAGTTCGGTGCGATCAGACTGCGACGATCGAATGTGGAAGCGCACCACCGGCCGCCCGTTTATGGATGGGGCCTGGCGTCCCCGGTCGGGCCCCGGGTGCGGAGGCGACCGCGGGCGTGTGGGGGAGCGCACCTTCTGCGACGCTGGAAAGCAGGTCGACGCCTTACCGAACCCCGCGTTCAATGCCTTGGAACAGCCAGCGCCAGCGTTACGCTGCCGTCGTGACATTCATGGCTTGGGGAGACGGCGATTTTCCCCTGCGGATGAGGCGTATTGACTTCGGCCAAGTGTGGATGCTTCGCCGACGAGCCGAAAGGCAACTGGCGCATACGATCGGATGGAGAACGGGCTGTCGCTACGCGACTTCTTCTGAGCCCAACGCGAGCATGCCCTGCCCCGAATGAAGTAAGTGACGGGGGCCATGCAGCTTCTGCGTCATTCAAACGGCTGTAGCGCCTCGGCCGCCGCAGCGCCGTTCCAGCCGGCTCATGCTGTCCACGGTGACGCGGCGGTTGTTCTCGATCCGAATCACGCCGTCCATTCTCAGGCTGGTCAGCTGACGGCTCACGGTCTCGTTTGTGATTCCAAGGAAATCAGAAATGTCGGCACGCGTCATTGGCAGCTCGAAGCACGTCGAGCTAGCCGTCGGGTCAACATTGGAGTCGATGTTCCGGGCAATCATGAGGAGAAAGCTCGCCACCTTCTCTGGTGCGGTCTTGCGCCCCAGAGTCACCATCCATTCGCGTGCCTCGTCAAGTTCGTTCAGCGCCTGCTTGAGCAGGCGATGCACAAATTCGGGTGACTGCTTCATCATCCGTTCGATGGCCGCTCTGGGAAACGAGCATAGCGAGACAGCTGTTGCCGCTTCCGCATTAATCGCACTTTTCATCTTGAAGGGCCGACCCAGAAAATCCGGGGCGAACTGCAGGCCGACAATCTGTTGGCGTCCATCTGACAGGCTCTTCGTGAGCTTCACCACGCCTGAAAGCACGTTCGAATAACAGTCGACCGCCTCGGCGTCGCCGATCAGTTCGACCCCCGGCTCGATATTGTGCCGCGACGACGTCTTGGCGAGCTGAGCCAAATGGTCTGGCTCTAGCGCGCCACAGACACCGCGGCGCCGTGCCTCGCAAGACAGGCAAAGAACGGGGATGCCGGAACTGTGAATATCCTGCCGTAATGTCATTCGATCGCTCTACCGGTCCGTGCGGGCAGGATAGCATCCACGGTAGAAAAATCCTTGCGGCAGTTTGTCCGTGCTGAAGGTTGATCGAAATCAGGGCTTAGGCTCATCCAAGCATCCACAGTTCGGGCGAGGCAAACACGGTGGACCACGACATGCGACAAAAGCTAGTTGCCAGATTTGGCGAGAACGTCCCGCGCTACACGAGCTACCCGACCGCGCCGCATTTCAATGCAAGCGTTGACGCTACCGTTTGTCGTGGCTGGCTACAGCGGCTCGATGAGGGCAACGAAATCTCGCTCTATCTGCACATCCCATACTGCGACAAGCTTTGCTGGTTCTGTGCCTGCCATACCAAGCAGACACGCCATTACGAACCGGTGACCACATATCTGCGCTCACTGCATGCCGAGATCGCCACCGTCGCCAGTCTTGTTGGAGGCAAAGGTCGTGTGCGTGCCGTCCATTTCGGCGGTGGTTCGCCGACGATGCTCAAGCCCGAAGATATGGTGGCGCTGGGAACCGCCCTGCGCAACAGCTTCGGCTTTCTTCCCGGCGCCACGATCAGCGTTGAAATCGAACCCAACGATATGGACGATGCCCGCCTCGATGCGCTTGCCGAAATCGGCATGACCCGTGCGAGCCTCGGCGTTCAGGATTTCGATCCGAAGGTGCAAAAGGCGATCAACCGCGAGCAGAGCTTCCTGCAGACCAAGACGGTCGTCGACGGCGTTCGTTCGCGCGGCGTCGAATCCGTCAATCTGGACCTGCTCTACGGTCTGCCGCACCAGACCAGGGAAAGCGTCGCTTCTACGGTCACGCAGGCACTGACCCTGGAACCGGATCGGATCGCACTGTTTGGCTACGCGCATGTACCGTGGTTCAAGAAACATCAGACGATGATCGACGAGGCCTGGTTGCCGGGTCCCGCGGAGCGCTTTGCCCAGTCGCAACTGGCTGCACAGGCGATTGTAGACAATGGATACGAGGCAATCGGGCTCGACCATTTCGCCAAACCCGGCGATGCCCTGGCCCTTGCCGCCCGCACCGGGACTTTGCACCGGAACTTTCAGGGCTACACGGACGATTGCTGCGAAATCTTGATCGGGCTCGGCCCGTCATCCATTAGCCAGTTTCGGCAAGGCTATGCGCAGAACATGCCTTCAACCAGCGAATATAGACGCATGGTTGATGACGGCGGGCTGGCCGCTGTTCGGGGTATCGCACTTTCCAACGACGACCGCGTTCGCGGCTGGATCATCGAACGTTTGATGTGCGACTTCGCCTTCTCGGCCATCGATCTGGTGGAACGCTTCGGCGAGGCCGGCCAGAGGCTCCTCCTTCAGTCAAGTTCCATGGCCCTCCACGATCCGGTTCGATTGCTTGAACTTGATGGCGACAGATTCGTTGTGCCGGCTGAAAGTCGCCCTTTCGTCCGAAGCATCGCGGCCAGGTTCGACAAATATTTCGAAGCTGGAACGGCCAGGCACTCGGCGGCAGTCTGAGCACTCAGAGGAACGGTCATGCCTCTCAGTCGATCATGGACCGCGGTACGTTTGTTGATCGGCGACCGTCTATCGAGACAAGATTCTGAGCGGACCAGACGCGTCTTGGCGCAGCGACGATATCGTCCGCTCGAGCCCTGCCTGTCGGATCATGGTTGTCGGCGACAGCTCCCTTCGACCTGAACCACCCGTTCACCCGAATTCTGCCGGCGCAGTTCCAGTGGAAAGGGCCTGGGCTAGACGGCTCTCTTGTTACCCCAGAGCACAACGTGCAGCTGCGGCAGCACGCGGGCCTCGAACCATCTGTCGCGGGTCACGCTGTCAACCAGCCACTCCATGCGCTTCAATATTCCGTCAAGGTCGATAGGCGCGTCATCATTTGTGGGGTGTGGCGGCGTGTGATTGCCGGGCTGCAGATAGATCGGAAGTTGCGGAAATTGCGCAGCGGCGTCTTTCGCGTAGGTGTAGTCCCTTTCGTCGAAAACAATGAGCTTGAGCACGACTTGGGGCTTGCCTTGTGCCGCCTGGAGGCACGCCTCGACAGCGGCCCAATCTGTCGTCATTCGGCTTGACGGCGGCTTTGGGCTGAGGATCAGCACGTCAAGCTGCGCAAACCAGTCCCTGGCAAGCGACCCTTGGGTTTCCAGCGCAAAACGGTAACCGTCACCATGGCCCCGGTCGATGAGCGCGCCGAGCGGCTGGATGGCCGGATTGCCGCCTGATAGCGACACCATCAGCGGGCGGCCACCGGAAAGGGCAAGCACATTTTTCCACACCGCCCCAACGGACATCATCTCCCATTCATGGCGGAATTGATTGTCCACAGCATGGAGGCTGTCGCACCAGGAACAGCGATAGTCACACCCGCCGGTTCTGACGAAGATCGTCGGCAAACCTATGAGCACGCCCTCGCCCTGGATCGTCGGCCCGAAAATCTCGCTAACGCGGATTGCGGGATGAGTATTCGTCATGGCCGGTATTCCGCCCAGGTTTTCGGCGTTTCGCTCACCCGCACGGCCGCGGTTTCGCTCAGGCGTGCCTTGCACCAGTCGTAGAAATGTCTGGCCAGATATTCCGCCGTGACTTGCTCGTGTCCCAGCACGTCGTTGAGATGCCGGTGGTCGAAGCTCTCGTCGATGTAGCGTTTGAATGGCGCCAAGTCGTGGTAGTCGCGCACGAAGCCGTGATCGTCCAGTCCATCCGCTGAAAGCTCCACTTCGACGATGTAGTTATGTCCGTGCAGGCGCGCGCATTGGTGATCGGGTGGCAATGAGGTGAGCTGATGCGAGGCTGAGAAGTGGAATTCCTTGGTGATGCGGAACATTACGCGGTGGTCCTTCGCAGCGCTCCGAGCCAGAAGTCGGAGTCCTCATACTCGGTTGGGTCCGGGTGCCCAGCGATGTGAAACGCCTCACGCCGCTCGACGCAGGTCCCGCACCTCCCGCAATGACGCTCGGCGCCCTTGTAACAGGACCAGGTCTGCGCAAACGGCGTGCCGTATGTGGCTCCATCCGTAACAATGTCCGCCTTCGTCAGGTTCACATAGGGTGCATAAAGGCGAATCTGCGCGTAGCCGTCGAGCGCGTGGTCCTGCATCATCTGGAAAGCGTCGATGAAGGCCGGACGGCAATCGGGATAGACAACGTGATCCCCACCATGCACGGCCGTCGCCACTGCGTCAGCGTCTTGCGCTGCGGCGAGGCCGAAGGCAATGGCCAACATGATGGCGTTCCGGTTGGGCACCACCGTTATCTTCATCGTGTCTTCGGCATAGTGCCCGTCGGGCACGTCCACATTGTCGGTCAGCGCGGAGCCGGAAAGGTCGCCGCCGATCTCGTGGATATCGATGATTCGCTGCGGGACACTCAGGCGCTCCGCGCAAAGGGTGGCGAAGCCCAATTCCTTCCTATGCCGTTGGCCGTAATCGAACGATAGCAGGCCGGTCAGCTGGTGCTCCGCTGCCACCTTGTGGGCAAGAGTAACGGAATCCAATCCGCCGGAGCAGACGACGAGAGTCTTCATCGTTGGGTCCTTGTTTTAACCGGGTAGGCTGCGACCGGAGATTTCTCTGCGCTCCAGTACTTCAGGAAAACCATTTTGTGAAGTGAACGGAGACCAATTCGTGCGCTTGCGTGCGATGCGCAAAAAGCCATCGCGGTGAGCTGCAAGGACACGGACTGGCGAGACGTCACCCTTCAGCGGAATGCTCAAAGTCGAACGCTTCTCGGGGGACAAAGTTCTCGACGAGCAGAGCCTGTCGGTCCCGAGCGCCGAGCGACGCCATTGCAACGTGTTCGGAGTACAAAGCCGAGATGGGCTTGCCGCAAACAGCTCACTTACCAGGGATGTTCAGCGATGCCGAAATCCAGATATCGGGGTGGATTATGAGATCAATTGTCGCGACAGCTTTGGCTGGCCTGCTCCTCGCGCTTCGTAGATGCAGCGCATTCCACGTCAGGATCATTTTGATGAGCACGCCCTCAATGGATAACCGGCGAACCCTGAATAACCGGTCGTGAGCCGACATCTGTGAACAAGCGGTGTGGTCGATTGCAATCACCCATGTCTTGCGCACAGGTACCTTATGGCAGTGGATGAACTGAACTTGATGGTTTTACAGATGGCAGTCGAAAGCGTCCGCTCGCTCTCGTTGAGCTTCGCTGAAAAAGCCGCCGAGATAGCCACCAGGAGCCGCGGCAGCCTGCTTTTCAACGTGCGGATCGACGGTGACGCGCAGGTCCAGCGGGTCGCAGCCATCCGATATCACGGCGGCCAATTCGGCGTGCTGGCGTTAGACGGACACGGCCTAGTTACCCACTATTGCATCGTTAACGGTATGTTCTCACATTACATTGCGGCCTTGGAGAGCTGGCACAGGATGCCCCTGTCGATGCAGGCCAAGATGGATGCCAACGGCAATGCCCGTCTCTTCGTAGCGGCGTTGCGGGATGCCGGACATATGCTGGGCACCTAGCATTTGGCCAGAGTGCATCTCTGAATTTGCAAGTGCATCACTGCGATGGCGCCGGCATGATCGTCATGCTCGAAAAGGGCTGCGGCGGCCGCGGCAAAGCGGTCGCCGCGATGATGGTGTCAACGGCGTTGCATCAATGCGAGCGTTTAGAACAGAGGTCTCCTCCTGGCATCGAGCGTATGCAAGGAGCTACGCAAGCGCAAATGTATCAAGTATTTTGAAGGGACGACCCCTCATGCATACTTAGCTGCGATGCTCGGGCGGCATAAGCCTCGTTGCCATCTAGCCGCCTTGATGCACGGCGATAAGCTTTTGACGGCCTGAAGCGACGCTGTGGTCGCCGTTGCGGTGCTTTTCCACGCGCCTCGTCAGGCGCCGGGTTGCTCCGGCGTGATGGCAGGCGGGGGACGAAGCGGATATCGCCACCGTGGGCGCCGACCTCGACCCGCGCGATGATGCGCTCGACGCGGCTCCAACTAGCGGCGCCGTCAACGAACTTCTTGAACCTGCGGACCTTGCCTGTCTTGGCCGACGCTTCGAAGCGCGCGGTCGTGCTGGCCTCCAGATCCGCGACATGCTTGCGCAGGGTCGTGGTGGGCGCGAGGCCAAAGATGAAGTCGACGTCGTTGGCGCGGCACCAGTCGATGACCTGCGGGTTGCAATAAGGGCTATCGCCGCGGAGCAGGATTCGAATGTTCGGCCAGTTGATCTGGATCGCCCGCACCAGACGGCGCAGGTGGGGGCGGATCTCAGCCCCACTCGGCCGCTTGGCCGGTCGCAGGATCGCGCTGACGAACCGTCCCGCACCATCGAACACGACGATCGGCTAGANCACTCGGCCGCTTGGCCGGTCGCAGGATCGCGCTGACGAACCGTCCCGCACCATCGAACACGACGATCGGCTAGAAGCCGTACTCGTATGGTGGGCATTGAACAGGCGAAGCTGTTGGCCTCCGTGCACAGCGTCGAAGGTGTCGTCAATGTCGAGTACGATCCGCTTCGGCACTTGCCGGAACGAGGCGCAATAGAGATCGACCATCGCCCGTCCCATCGCGACCAGCTCCCGCACCCCGGGTAGGTTCTCCAGCCGGCACAGCGTCGATTGCGACGCCAGATCCCGACCCGACGGCAGCGCATCCTGGGCCATCTTGAAGACCGGATCGCGGCGCAGCCGGTTGGCGTCGTTGCCGTCCTCGTAGC
>NZ_AYXC01000021.1:0-163612 GCF_000502275.1 Mesorhizobium sp. L103C131B0
CGTCAATGTTTTGCTGGCGTTGGCGGTGATGTTGCTGGTCGTCGGTTTCGGCGAATCGAGCAAGCTGGCCTCCGCCTATGGCATCTCGGTGACCGGCAACATGCTGGTGACGACGGTGCTGCTGTTCGTCGTCATGACGCGCATTTGGAAATGGCGCCTGTGGGTGGCCGTCGCCATGACGGCGCTGTTCGCGTTCATCGACATCGGCTTCTTTGCCTCCAACATCGTCAAGGTGTTCGAGGGCGGCTGGGCGTCGCTTGCGGTGGCCTTCACCATCGTTCTGGCGATGTGGACCTGGGTGCGCGGCAGCCGCTATCTGTTCGACAAGACCCGGCGCAACGAAATCCCGCTCGATTTCCTCGCCGGCAATCTGCTGAAGAAGAAGCCGCAGCTGGTGTCCGGCACCGCCGTGTTCCTGACCAGCGATCCGCAAAGCGCGCCGACAGCGCTGATGCACAGCCTGAANGCTGGTGTCCGGCACCGCCGTGTTCCTGACCAGCGATCCGCAAAGCGCGCCGACAGCGCTGATGCACAGCCTGAAGCACTACAAGGTGCTGCACGAGCAGAACGTCATTCTGTCGGTGGTCACCGCGCCGCAGCCGCTGGTGCCCGACAGCGAGCGGGTCAAGATGGAGACAGTCAACGAGTTGTTCATGCGGGTGGCGCTGACCTTCGGCTATATGGAGCAGCCCAACATTCCGCGCGCGCTGGCGATCTGCCGCAAGCAGGGCTGGAAGTTCGACATNGCTGGTGTCCGGCACCGCCGTGTTCCTGACCAGCGATCCGCAAAGCGCGCCGACAGCGCTGATGCACAGCCTGAAACACTACAAGGTGCTGCACGAGCAGAACGTCATTCTGTCGGTGGTCACCGCACCGCAGCCGCTGGTGCCCGACAGCGAGCGGGTCAAGATGGAGACAGTCAACGAGTTGTTCATGCGGGTGACGCTGACCTTCGGCTATATGGAGCAGCCCAACATTCCGCGCGCGCTGGCGATCTGCCGCAAGCAGGGCTGGAAGTTCGACATNTCGTTCTTCCTGTCGCGGCGCTCGCTCAAGGCATCGCCCAATTCCGGCATGCCGGTGTGGCAGGACAAGCTGTTCATCGGGCTCGCCCGCTCGGCGGCCGATGCGACGGAGTATTTCCAGATCCCGACCGGACGTGTGGTCGAGATCGGCACGCAGGTGGCGATCTGAGGGTCTCGAACGGATAAATCGTCGAGGAGGCTAATATGAGCGGCGAATTGGTGCTGGTCACCGGCGGGTCCGGCTTCCTCGGCGCTCACTGCATCCTCGAACTGTTGAAGGCCGGCTACCGCGTCCGCACCTCCGTGCGATCGGCCAGGCGCGAAGCCGATGTGCTCGCCATGCTCAAGGCAGGTGGCACGGAGCCCGGTGACGCCCTTTCATTCGCCCATGCCGATCTGATGGCCGACGCAGGCTGGCCGGCGGCGGTGGCCGGCTGCGATTACGTGCTGCATGTCGCATCGCCTTTTCCGCCCGGCGTGCCCACGCATGAGGATGACCTGATCCTTCCGGCGCGCGAGGGCGCGTTGCGCGTGCTGCGGGCGGCGCGGGATGCCGGGGTCAGGCGCGTCGTGCTCACCTCATCCTTCGCGGCCGTCGGCTATGGCAAGATGCGCGCGGATGGGCAGCCTTTCAACGAGGAAAACTGGACCGATCCGGCAGGCAAGGTCAGCGCCTATGTGAAGTCCAAGACGCTCGCCGAGCGCGCGGCCTGGGATTTCATCGCCGAGCAGGGCGGCGCGCTGGAGCTTGCGGTCGTCAATCCCGTTGGCATCTTTGGACCGGTGCTCGGCGCGGACCATTCGACCTCGACCGAATTTGTCCAGCGCATGCTGAACGGCGCCGTGCCTGGGCTGCCGCGCCTGTCCTTCGGCGTCGTCGACGCGCGCGACGTGGCGGATCTGCATGTTCGCGCCATGACCCACCCCGCCGCCAAGGGCGAACGGTTCCTCGCTGTCGCCGGCGATTTCATGACGGTGCGCGAGATCGCGCAGACCCTGAAGACGCGGCTCGGGCCGGCGGCGTCGCGCGTCTCGACGCGGGAGTTTCCCGATTGGCTGGTGCGCATCATCGGGCTGTTCAATCCGGAAGCGGCACAACTCGCAACGGAACTGGGCAAGATCAAGAACGCCACCAACGCCAAGGCGGTGCGCGTGCTCGGCTGGGCGCCACGCTCGCGCGAAGATGCTTTGATTGCCACGGGCGAAAGCCTGATCCGGCTGGGACTGGTCAAGCGACGTAGGTAATTGTGCGGGAGGCCGCCGAACCTTAAGGGCTCGGCGTCCCGCAACGGCAGCTTTCAGCCGGCCAGTGCAGCCTTGTTCGTCTCCAGAAACTGCTTCAGCGGCACCGACTTTCGGCCGGAGAGTTTTTCGACCGCGTCGGTCACCATGCCGAGGTCACCGGCGCGGGCGGCGGCGTCGAATGAAACCAGCACCTTGGCGAAGGGTTCAGGCAGGCCGGCCGACTTCATTCCCTCGGTCAGGGCTTCGTCGGAAAGCTGGATGACCTGGATCGGCTTGCTGGTGACTTCGGTGACCAACGCCGCCACTTCGGCAGCCGTATACGCACTGGGGCCGGTCAGCGTGTAAGTCGCGCTTTCGCTGCTGTCCGAGGCGAGCCCCGCTGCGATCGCCGCCGCGAAATCGTCGCGCGTGCCGTAGGAAATGGCGCCGTCGCCGGCGGAGGTGTACCACTGACCCGATGCCAGAACCTGCGGCAACGCCATGAACAGGTTCTCGTTATACCAGCCATTGCGGAAGATCGTGTAGGGGATGCCGCTCGCCTTGATCGCCTGTTCGGTGTCGTAGTGGTCGGGCGCGAAAACAACCGGCGAACCAGGCTCGGGGTTGGGCATCGAGGTGTACAGCAGGTGGCCGACGCCAGCCTGTTTGGCCGCCGTCACCGCCGCAAGCTGCTGCTCGCGCCGCTTCCCCTGTACCTCAAGTTCGTTGGTCGAGATGACGAGTGCCCGGTCGGCTCCCGCGAAGGCCTCGGCAAGCGATTGCGGGTCGTTGAAGTCAGCGGCTCTGACGACGACGCCGCGCGCCGCCAGATCGGCAAGGTTGGCGGGTGTACGGGTGGTGGCGATGATGCGGTTTGCGGGGACCTTTAATGTGTCCAGCAGGTGGTTGATGACGCCGCGGCCAAGCTGGCCGGAAGCGCCGGTGACGAGAAGGGTTGCGGTCATGGGGGATCCTGAAATTGCGCCGGGTGGCGGGTGCTTCTGACAGTCTCAAAAAGAGACCAGCACTAAAATAAGAATTGACCGGCCACCGTAAAGAAGGCAGTTTTTAGGGAGGTAGGCACCGCCAGGGAACCAGCAGCCATGGACGGCAAGGTCGTCAATCTGAGAACCAAGCTCAATATATTCAAAGCCACCAGCGATGGCGCAAACATTGCCGATTGCCCGGTTCGCGACGTGATGCAGGGCGTGAACGGCAAATGGAGTTCGCTGCTGATGGCGGCGCTCGCAGAGCAGCCCTATCGTTTCGGCGAGTTGCGGCGCCTGGTGCCCGACATCTCGCAGCGCATGCTCACCCAGACGCTCCACGATCTGCAGCGCGACGGCTTTGTTCATCGCGAAGTGTTCCCGACCAAGCCGCCAAGCGTCGAATACAGCCTGACCGATCTCGGCCGTTCGATGTTCGGCGCCTTGCATCAATTGATCCTGTGGGCCGAACTCAACCATGGTGCGGTGCGCAAGGCGCGCGCTGCCTTCGACGCCGGTGGCTGATATTTTGGTCCATGCAGCAAAGGCTTGATTTGACAATGGCGCTGAAGGATTGTCCGGCCAGTAGTTGGGCGGGCAATGGAAAAATCTCTCGACATCGCGATTGCGGGCGCCGGCCCGGCGGGGCTCGCCACCGCGCTCTATCTCAAGCGCGCGGGCCACAACGTCACCATCTTCGAACGTTTCGAGGAACCCAAGCCCGTCGGTTCCGGACTGATCCTGCAGCCGACCGGGCTGAGCGTGCTCGCCGATCTCGGCCTGCTCCACGACATTCTGGCGCTGGGGAGCCGCATCGAGCGTCTGCATGGCGCCGATGCCTCGAGCGGCCGCACCGTGCTCGCCGTGCGCTACGACGCGCAGCCTGGCGGCCGCTTCGGGCTGGCGGTGCACCGGGCGGCGCTGTTCAACATGTTGTTCCGCGCCGCGCAGCGCCAAGGCATCGCCATGGAAACCGGTGTCGAGATCGAGGCGCTGGACGTCGGTGAGCGGGCAAGCCTGATCTTCGACAAGAGCCGAACGGTGGAGGGCCGCAGGGCAGGGCCGTTCGACCTCGTCGTCGACGCCAGCGGCTCGCGTTCGAAGCTGCGCCGGTGCCTCAACGATCCGGCCGAGCCGCGGCAGCTCACTTACGGCGCGTTCTGGGCCTCGCTCGGCTGGCGCCAAGGCTTCGACGAAAATGCGCTGCTGCAGCGCTACGACAAGGCCAGCGTGATGATCGGCGTCCTGCCGATCGGCCGACTGGAACCGGGCGCGGAAAAGATGGCGGCGTTCTTCTGGAGCCTGAAGCCGGCGGATGCCGAAAACGTGCGCGCGGCAGGGCTCGACGCCTGGAAGGCGAGACTGGTCTCGCTGTGGCCGCAGTGCGAGGCGTTCACCAGCCAGATCGACAGCTTCGACCAGCTGTCGCTGGCGCGCTACGGCCACCACACGATGAAGCTGCCGGCCGGCCGCAGGCTGGCCGTGATCGGCGATGCCGCGCATTCGACCAGCCCGCAGCTCGGGCAAGGCGCCAACATGGCGTTGCTCGACGCGGCAGCGCTCAGCCATGCCTTGGCACAGACGGGCAACGTCGAGGCAGCGCTGGAAAGCTACGCCCGGGCGCGGCGATGGCATGTCCGAATCTTCCAGCTGCTGTCGCTGGCGCTGACGCCGTTCTACCAGTCGGACGGCACGATGCTGCCCTTCTTCCGCGACAGGCTGGTGGCAACCATCGCCAAAATCCCGCCAGTGCCAAGCGTGCTTGCCTCGATGGTGGCCGGCACGCTGATCGATCCGTTCAGGCGGATCGGGCTAGAGGAGGTGCACTGGCCAGATCATCCGGCGGGATCAGGGTCGAGAGAAGCGAATTTCTCGCACGCAGGAATAGACGCAGCCGCTGCGGATAGTCCGGCGCCACGGCACCCTTGATCGAGGCGCGTTCGCTCAACGCCTTGCGCCAGGCCTGGACCAATGGCTTGCCGTCCAGAATGCCGAAATTGCCGATCCGGTCGAAGGCGTCGAGATAGCGGAAGACCGGGCCGTAGACGGCATCGACGAGGCAAAAGCACTCGCCATTGAACCACGGTCCGGCCTGGTCGGCCAGTTCGTCCTCCAGACGATCGAACATGGCCGAAAGTGCCGTGGACTCTGCCAGGAAGGCGGCCTCCGTCGAAGCCGAGTAGAACCGGCCGATGGCGTTCAATGTCGCCGAGCCGAACTCGATCCAGGCGCGATGCCGGGCACGGGCGTAGGCGTCGGCCAGATGCAGAGGATTGGCTTGCGTCTCCTCGAGGAATTCGAGAATGACGGCGGATTCGAAGATCACTGTCTCCTCGCCATTTGCCTGGACGATCAGCAGCGGCACCTTGCCCAGCGGCGAAATCGCCTTGAACCAGTCCGGCTTGTTGGCGAGGTCGATGGTGACACGCTCAAACGGCACGCGTTTCTCGGCCAGCGAGATCGCCGCGCGCTGCACATAGGGGCATAGATGATGGCTGACGAGAATGAGCTTGCCAGTCATTTCATTCTTCTCAGCCATTTCATTCTTCTCAGGCATGTCACTCTCCCCAGACATAGTTCAACGCGCCGTCCTCGACGCGCGTCGACAGGAACATCAGTCGCGACGCTTTTGGCGCCGGACCTTCAAGCCGATCGCCGCTTTCCATATCGAAGGCGGCACCGTGCCATTGGCAGACCAGCTTGCCGTCCTTGCAGTCGAGCGGCCCGCCGAAATGCAGGCAGACATTGGCCGCGGCACGGACACGCTCGCCGCTGCGCCAGACATGGACCTCGCGGCCGAAGAACGGTGCGATCAGGCTGCCCGTCTGTGGGACGTCGGCGACTTTGCAAATTTCGTGTTTCATGGATCTTTCCCGGATCGATGCAGTTGCATGCATATAGATGCAAGTGCATTGACCGTCAAGCTTGATGCAACTGCATCTACCGCCTAGGGTGGGTCATGACCAAAACAACCACGCCTTCGCCCGAAGCCGTCAAGGCCTGGGCCCGCCTGATGCGGGTTTCGCGCCAGCTCATCGAAAAGGCGGAAGAGGCTTTGAAGACTAGCGGCTTGCCGCCGCTCGACTGGTATGACGTGCTGCATGAACTCGCCGAGGCGGGTGAGGGCGGGCTGCGGCCATTCCAGCTGACCGAGCGCACACTGTTTGCGCAGTATAACATCTCGCGGCTTCTGGCGCGCCTCGAGGCAGACGGACTGGTCGAGAAGCTCAGGGCTGCCGATGACGGCCGCGGCCAGACCATCCGCATCTCGGCCAAGGGCCGTCAGACGCGGCGACGGATGTGGGCTGTCTATGGACGGTCTATTGCGGAATTGGTCGGCGCAAAACTCTCCGCCGAGGAGCTGAAGATACTGGCGAGCCTGCTTGGAGAGCTGCGCCATCCGCCCGCCGATGATTGATCCGTCAGAATCTCGTGGTTTGCCCGGCGGCTCTCACGTCGACGATTTTTCTACCTAACCCCTTGCGTCGAGCACAGGATTGCGCAATATGCCGAACCGTAACGTACGGTACGCCGTTTGAGGCGACCCGGCGACCTCATCGAATGGGCAGGAAATTGTTGCAGGCGAGTGCCGAGATCGATACCAGCGAAGTGCTGACAGAGCGGCAAACGGCCGTCCTGGACGCGGCTTTGCGGCTGCTGGTCGAGGAGGGCGACAATCTGACCATGACGGCGGTGGCGCGGCGCGCCAGCTGCTCGAAGGAAACGCTCTACAAATGGTTCGGCGACCGCGACGGATTGCTGACGGCGACCGTGCAGTGGCAGGCATCGAAAGTGCGCGTGGTGCCGGTCGACGGTGAGCGGCTCGATCTTGCCTCGATGACGGCAAGCCTGGAAGGCTTCGCCTCGGACTGGCTAAAGGTGATTTCGAGCGATACCTCGATCGCGCTGAACCGCGTCGCGGTCGGCCATGCCGGATCCGGAAAGGACGATCTCGGCGCCATCGTGCTGGAGAATGGCCGTTTCGCGCTGGCCAGACGGCTGAAGCCGGTGCTGCTTGCCGGCAAGCAGGCCGGACTGCTCGACTTTACGGACGCCGAAATGGCGTTCCGGACCTTTTTCGGGCTGGTCGCCCGCGACGTGCAGATCCGTCTGCTGCTCGGCGACAGGCTGGAATTGACTGAAGCGGCGATCGGCGGCGATGCCGCCCGGGCGACGCAGCAGTTTCTCGCTCTTTATGGAGCAAAAACCGGGCCGCAAGGCCTCTAATCTCTGTGGGAAGGAAGCAAAAGATGCGTGTCTATTACGATCGCGACGCCGATCTCAATCTGATCAAGGGCAAGAAGGTCGCCATTATCGGCTATGGCAGCCAAGGCCGGGCGCACGCGCTCAACCTCAAGGATTCCGGCGCCAAGGAAATCGCCATCGGCCTCAAGGCGGGATCGGCGACCGCCAAGAAGGTCGAGGCTGATGGCCTGAAAGTGATGAGCGTGGCGGACGCTGCCAAATGGGCCGATTTGATGATGATGGCGACGCCTGACGAATTGCAGGCCGACATCTACAAAAACGAAATCGCGCCAAACATTCGTGACGGCGCCGCGATTGCCTTCGCGCACGGCCTCAACGTGCATTTCGGCCTCATCGAGCCGAAGTCGACCGTCGATGTCGTCATGATCGCGCCGAAAGGCCCCGGCCACACGGTGCGCGGCGAATACCAGAAGGGCGGCGGCGTGCCGTGCCTGGTCGCCGTCAACCAGGATGCTTCCGGCAATGCGCTCGATCTCGCTCTGTCCTACGCCTGCGGTGTCGGCGGCGGCCGTTCGGGCATCATCGAGACCAATTTCCGCGAGGAATGCGAGACCGATCTGTTCGGCGAGCAGGTCGTGCTCTGCGGCGGCCTGGTCGAGCTGATCCGCGCCGGCTTCGAGACGCTGGTTGAGGCCGGCTACGCACCCGAAATGGCCTATTTCGAGTGCCTGCACGAGGTCAAGCTGATCGTCGACCTGATCTATGAAGGCGGCATCGCCAACATGAACTACTCGATCTCGAACACCGCCGAATGGGGTGAATATGTCTCAGGCCCGCGCATCATTACCGCCGAGACCAAGGCCGAGATGAAGCGCGTGCTGAAAGACATCCAGACCGGAAAATTCACCTCGGAGTGGATGCAGGAATACCGCGCCGGCATGTCGCGCTTCAAGGGCATCCGCCGCAACAATGACAGCCACCAGATCGAGGAAGTCGGCGCCAAGCTGCGCGCCATGATGCCCTGGATTTCCAAGAACAAGCTGGTCGACAAGGCCAAGAACTAACCCGCAGTCGTCGGGATTGGGAGCAAAGAGCCGGCGGAGCGATCCGCCGGCTTTTGATGCCGGTTTATCGATCAGGATAATCAGCCATAGTGCCAATGCGGCTTCGGCTCGGTGCCGGTGAACTCGACGCCGATGCGGTCGTCGCGGCGCCAGCGCACGATGGCCTTGTAGCCGATGCCGTCGACAGGCACATAGAGCAGGAACTCGTCCGGCACGCGCGCGTCTATCGAGACTTTCAGTTCGGCGCCGCCGGCATGCATGTTGCGGACCGTGCACTTGACCTCGGAATTGGTGAGGCCGGTCAGAATCGTCGCGCCCTTCAGCACGCGCTGCCGGTGTTTGTTTCGCAATTCGTTGTCGGCCATGACGGCGTCCTTCGCGACCGGATCGGCGCGATCGTCAGATGGGGCACGATATCACGGATAGGCTGAGCCGATAAACATATGGTTAGCGGTGACCGAGACCAGCCGTCTTTCCCAATGAAAACGGCGCCGCGATGGGGCGGCGCCGTCGTTTATTGTCGTTTATAGGTCAGCTGTAGGGCGACCAGCATTGCTGGCGCGGGCCACCATAGGGCTGGAACGTGTTGTCCCAGGCCCGGTAGGACCGATAGCGGTCGTAGCACCACTGGACATGGGCGCTGGACAGACGCTGCGTGCGGTAATAGCGGCGGGGCGCCGGCTGCACGTAGTAGCCGTCATTGTAATAGCCGTTGTTGTAGTAGCCGTTGTTGTAGATGCTGCCGAGGCCGAGACCCAGGCCGAGGCCGAGAACTGCTGCGGCGCCGGTGTCAAAATCACGGCCGCGATGGTGGCGGTGATGGCGCCAGCGCCAGTTGTCGCCGCCGTTCCAGTTGCCGCCATTCCAATTGCCGTTGTTCCAGTTGCCTGACCCGGCAAAGCGACGGCTGTCGTGGCGGCGCCACTGCCAATCGTTGAAGGAGCGGCGGTCATTGCCGCCCGCCCAGCTGTCGCGAACCGGTGTGATGTCAGACAATGCGGTGCTTGCCGGCACCGACAAGTCCGGCTGCAGGATCGGGCCCGCGGCAGATGGCGCCGTGAGACCCGAGAAAAGACCGAGCGCTAACAGCCCGGATTTGACTGTGGACGAAAAGAGCGAGCTCATTGCACTCTCCAAGTGATACAGGCCCCACGCCCGGATACCCCAGGGAAGTGGCCTATTGATGGACCTTGGCGTCTGAACGGAGGATGAACAGAAAGGTTCCATCAGCCATGACGAGCAGCCCTTGTTTTCATTGGCGCTTGCGGGCAAAGGTCAGTCCATGTCGCTGCGCCTCGCCACTTTCAATGTCGAAAACCTGATGAACAGGTTCGATTACTCGGGCTTCCGCAACCAGCTCAACGAAGACCGCACGCTGGCGCTTTTCGACATCCAGAGCGAAGCCGAATACCGGATGCTGGAGCAGGCGCGCGCCATCGCGCAATCCGACGATACGCGCCAGTTGACCGCGCTCGCCATCGCCGCCACCCGCGCGGACATCATCTGCATGCAGGAGGTTGACAACATCGAGGCGCTGAAGGCGTTCGAGTATGGCTATCTCTTCAAGATGGTGGGCGAGGGTTACCGGCAGAAATACACCACCGCCGGCAATGATTCGCGCGGCATCGACGTTGCCGTGATGATGCGCAACGAGACCGCGCAAGGTCAGCCGATCGAATTCGTGCGCATGACCAGCCATGCCTATGTCACCTTCGAGCAGTTCGGGCTGCACACGCCTGAACTCGAGGCGCTCGGCAACCTGGCCAACGAACGCATCTTCCGGCGCGATTGCCTGGAGGTCGACATCAAGGTCGGCGGCGTGCCGCTGACGCTTTACCTCGTCCATTTCAAATCGATGGGCTCGCCGCGCAACGGGCTCGACGGACGCGAGGCGACGATGCCGGTGCGCATCGCCGAGGCGCAAGCCGTGCGCCGCATCATCGAGGAGCGCTTCGGCAAAGAGCACGCAGCCGATAAAAACTGGGCGATCTGCGGCGACATGAACGACTACCGCCAGCGGGTGAAGATCGAGGGCGACGCCGTCGACGGCTACCGCTTCCAGGTGATCGACGAGAGCCAGTCCTGTATCGATGTGCTCACCGCCGGCGGCTTTTGCGAAAACGTCGTCGAACGCCGGCCGGAGATGGACCGCTGGAGTTTCTACCACACGCGCGGGCCGAAGGAGCGGCATCTGTGCCAGCTCGACTACATCCTGCTGTCGAAAGGGCTGGCGGCGAAGAATGCGACGGCGGTTCCCGACATCATCCGCAACGGCCAGCCCTGGCGCACCATCTTTCCGGCGGGACAGGCGGTGGAGCGCTTTCCGCGCGCCGGCTGGGACCGGCCGAAGGCGTCGGACCATTGTCCCGTCGCAATTACCCTGGACATGGCTTGAGCACGGTGAGCTTCGACCTGCCGCGCAACGTCATCCTGCCCGTCGACGAAATCGACGTCCGGCTCGACCCCGGCCCGCATCCGTTCGAGCGCGACAACGCGCAGGCGATCACTGACAACTGGCGGCGCGAGGTCACGGCCAATCCGGCGCTGTTCGACGGCACGGTGGTGCTGCTCTCGGCGCTCGCCTGGCGCGACAACCGGATCGTCGGGCGTTGTCACGCGGTGAAGTACTCGACCTTCCTGCTGTGGCGAAAGAACCGGCAGGGGACGGGCGCCGAGCATGCCTATGGCCACGCCATGCTGGTCGCCGGCGACAACGCCCTGGTGGCGATCCGCATGGGCGCGCACACGGTCCCGGCCGGCAGTGTCTACTTCGCTGCCGGCTCGTTCGAGCCGATCGATTTTCGCGATGGCCGCGTCGATGTCGATTTCAACATGATCCGTGAAGTGCGCGAGGAGACCGGGCTTGACCTGACAGGCGCTGCGCGCGGCAAGCGCTACCATGCGCTGTCGACTTCGACCGGCACGGTCCTCTTCCGCCGCTACCACGTCGATGCGCCGGCCGACGAGATTGCGCGGCGCATCGGCGCCTTCGTCGCGACCGAGACCGAGCCGGAGATCGAGGGGCCGGTGATCATCCGCCACGCCGCCGACCTGCCGGAAGGGCTGGCACCGCATATGAAGCCGCTGGTCGAGTGGCATTTTGGCGGTGGCGGGGGCTAACGGCGCGGATTGTTCTGCGCCGCCTTGCGGTCGTTGCGGGCGGCGACGAGGAACAGGATAACGCCGATGCCCAGCAATCCACCCATGACCATGCCCATCGTCTGGCCGACGACTGCCTGAAAATCGGCGGTGACACGATCGGGATTGGCCATGCCGTAGCGGGCGAGATACCACCAAAGTCCCGCAAGGGCGCCTTCGATGATCACCATCGTCAGAATCAGCCGCGCCTTCTTGCTCATTGCCACTCCTTGACCAGATGCTTTGCTCTAAAATTAGCATCGCAGACCGGACGACAACAAGTATTGCGATGTCGACAAGCACCCATCCTTGTGGATAGCGGTTGGTTGCGGTGGAGCTGATCTGGCGCTTATTCGTGGCGCAGCGCGTCGATCGGGTCGAGCCTGGCGCCGCGCAGCGCCGGGAAGAAGCCGAACACCATGCCGATCAGCGCCGAAAAACCGACGGCGAGCAGGATGACCGCCGGGCTCGGCGCAAACGGTATGGCCAGCGTTGCCGAGGCGAGGCCGGCCAGCGCCAGGCCGATCAGGATGCCGATAATGCCGCCGAGCAGCGACAGCACCGTCGCCTCGACCAGGAACTGGATGAGGATGTGCTTTTCATGCGCGCCGATGGCGAGCCTGATGCCGATCTCGCGGGTGCGCTCAGTGACCGAGACCAGCATGATGTTCATGATCCCGATGCCGCCGACCAGCAGGCTGACGCCCGCGACGGCGCCCAGCATGCCGGTCATGGTGGTGGTGGCGCTGGCCATGGCGTCGGCGATCTGGGTCATGTCGCGGATCGAGAAATCGTCTTCGCGGTCCGGCGTGATGCGGCGGGTGTCGCGCAAAATGTCCTCGACTCGCGGCTGCAATTCGGTGGTCGGCGTGCGGTCGTCGGCGGCGACGTAGATGTTGTCGATGTCGCGGTTGCCGGCGATGCGGCGCTGATAGGCGGCAAGCGGCATCAAGACGACATTGTCCTGGTCCTGGCCGAAGCCGGTATAGCCCTTGGGTTCGAGCAGGCCGATGATCTTGCACGAGGTGCGGTTGACGCGGATGATCTCGCCCTCGGGTTCGCCGGCGCCGAAGAATTGCTGGCGCACCGTCTCGCCGATCAGGCAGACGCCGGTGCCCGAGCGTGTCTCCGAATCGCTGAATGGGCGGCCCGACACCAGCTTCCAGTCGCGGGCGTCGAGATAGGCGCTGTCGGTGCCGGTGACGCCCGAGGTCAGGCTCTCGGTGCCGAAGATGACGCGGACTTGTTTCTGCGACGCCGGCGCGATGGCGCGCGCGCCGGTCAGGTGGGCTACGAGGGCGGCTACATCCTTGTCGGCCAGAGGCCGTACCGCCTGGTCGAGCCCGCCTGGTCCGCCAGTGCCTGCCGGGCGGCCGGAACGGACGACGAGCAGGTTCGAGCCGAGCTTGGCGATGTCCGACTTGACCTTGGCCGTGGTGCCCGAACCGATGGTCAGCATGGCGATGACGGCGGCGACACCGATGACGATGCCGAGCAGCGTCAGGAACGAGCGCAGCACATTGCGGCGGATGGAGCGCAGAGAGAGGCGGACGGTTTCCCAGATCATGACGCCAACTCCGACTTGGCCGTGTCGGACGCGACGTGGCCGTCGAGGAAGCGGATGGTGCGCTCGGCATAATCGGCGACATCGGCCTCGTGGGTGACCATGGCGATGGTCAAGCCGAGCTCCCGGTTCAGCCGCGTCAACAACTCCATGATCTCATGCGTGCGGGCGGTGTCGAGATTGCCGGTCGGCTCGTCGGCGACGAGCAGCGTCGGCCTGGTGACGATGGCGCGCGCGATCGCCACGCGCTGTTGCTGACCACCGGAGAGTTCGGCCGGCGTGTGATGTTCGCGCCCGACCAGGCCGACCTCCGCCAGCGCCTGCATGGCAAGATCGCGGCGCTCGCGGGCCGGCGCGCCGCGATAGATCAGCGGCAGCTCGACATTTTCCGCCGCCGTGGTGCGCGGCAACAGATTGTAACCCTGGAAGACGAAGCCGATATAGAGATTGCGCAGAAGCGCCCGGCGGTTGCGGTCGAGCCGCCCGGCGTCGATGCCCATGAAGGAGTAGGTTCCGGCCGTCGGCGTGTCGAGGCAACCGATGATGTTCATCGCGGTCGATTTGCCCGAACCGGACGGGCCCATGATGGCGACGAATTCGCCACGCTGGATGGCGAGGTCGACGCCGGCCAGCGCATGGACCTTGGCTTCGCCCTGGCCATAGCTCTTCCAGACCGTGTCGAAACCGATGAGGCCCGCGGCCATGGCGTCAGCTCCGCAGCTGCGAGGTCGTGATAACCTCTGCACCTTCATCCAGCCCGGAGGTGATCTCGGTCAGTTCGCCGTCGGTGGAGCCGATCTTGACGTTGACCGGGTGCGGCCGGCCGTTCTCCAGCACATAGAGCGTGCGTGAGCCGTCGGTGGGCGCCTTCACCGGCTGGCGGCGGTTGCCGCCACGGCCCATGCGGCCGGTGAACAGATCGCTGAGGCTCCACGCGCGCGCGGCCTGCTGCGCCGGGCGGTAGCGGAAAGCGGTGGACGGCACGGTGAGCACGCTCTTGGCCTGCCTGGTGACGACCGAAACCGTGGCGGTCATGCCGGGCCGCAGCAAAAGCTCGTTATTGTCGACTTCCAACCGTGCATTGTAGGTGACGACGCCGTCGGTGGTGACCGAGGCGTAGGAGATGTCGCGGATCTCGGCGTCGAACGGCCGCTCCGGAAAGGCATCGACGGTGAAGCGTGCATGCTGGCCTGGTTTGACCGCGCCGATATCGGCCTCGTCGACCGCCGCCACCAATTCCATGTTCCTCAAATCGGCGGCGATGATGAACAGAACCGGCGCCTGCAGCGAGGAGGCGACCGTCTGGCCGGGGTCGACGGAACGCGTCAAGACGATGCCGTCAATCGGCGCATAGATGGTGCTCTTGGCAAGGTCGGTCTGCTGCGCCTTGAGATCGGCCTGGGCGATGGCGAGATTGGCCTGCGCACTATCGAGCGCCGCCTTGGAGCGGTCGCGCGTGGCAGTCGCCGCCTCGAGCGACTGATCGGTCGCCATGCCACGCCTGGTCAGTTCGGCCGCGCGGGTGAGGGCGCTTTCGTTCTCCTTCAGGGTTACCGTGGCGTCCTCGACATTGGCGGCAGCGGCCTTGGCCGAGGCTTTGGCGCGTTCGATCTGGACCTCAAGTTTCACCGTGTCGAGCGTCGCCAGCACATCGCCCTTCTTGACCTGCTGGTTCTCTTCGGCCGACACCGAGCGGATGATGCCGGACAGTTCGCTTGAAATGTCGACCTGGGTGAGGGGCTGCAGCGTGCCGGTCGCCGATACCGCGACGGTGAGGTCGGCAATGGTGGCCGGCGTTGTGGTGTAGTCGATCTTGGCCGGGGAGCCGGCATACCATTGGTAGCCGGCGAGGCCGCCGGCAACGGCGATCAGCGCCAGCAGCGCGTAAAGCCAGCCACGACGGCGCGTCTTGCGCACACCACTCTGGTCAAGCCCAAGCGCCGCCTCGATGGCGGAATCCGATTCCGTCTTTGGCAGATTGACAAGCTGGTCCACGCCGGACCCCTATGAAAGCGTAATGTCCCTATATGTGCACAGATCAGGCTTGGTGGTTCGAATATCAAATTAAATTTCGGCCATGTTCGGATTGAGGCGGAAGGTTTTTCAAGATGCAGACCCGCAATTACTTGCTCTACGATGTGTTTACGACGGAGCGGCTGGCCGGCAATCCGCTGGCTGTCGTGCTCGACAGCCAAGGGCTGGATACAGCCGCCATGCAGGCCATTGCGCGCGAGTTCAACCTGTCCGAATCGGTCTTCGTGCTGCCGCCGGACAATCCAAAACATCGCAACCGCATCCGCATTTTCACGCCCGACTATGAGATGCCGTTCGCCGGACATCCGACAGTTGGCGCCGCGATCGCGCTGGCCGAACTGACAGGCGAGGGCGAAGCCGGCATCTTCGTGCTGGAGGAGAATATCGGCCCGGTGCGCTGCGCCGTCAGCCGGCACGATGGCGCCACCTTTGCCGAGTTCGACCTGGCGAAGCTGCCGGAGCCGCTGAAGCTCGATGCCGACCCGGAGGCGATCGGCGCCGCCCTCGGGCTGGCGCCGCACGAGATCGGCTTCGAGAATCACCTGGTGTCGTTCTGGTCGGCAGGCGTGCCTTACGTCACCATTCCGGTTGCCAATCTGGAGGCTGCCGGCCGGATCAAGCTCGACAACCAGGTCTGGTCGGAACTGGCGCCGCGCAAGAGCGAATGGGCCTTCGCCAGCCCGTATGTCTATTGCCGCCAGACGGTGAACCATGACAGCGCCTTCCATGTCCGCATGATCGTGCCGGGCACGCCGTCCTATGAAGACCCGGCGACCGGGTCGGCGGCGGCGGCCTTTGCCGGCGCCATCATGCAGTTCGATGGCCCGACCGACGGCATTTCGCAGCTGTGGATCGAGCAGGGGCTGGAGATGGGCCGGCCATCGCGTATCCGGCTCGAACTCACTGTCGAGGGCGGAAAACTGGCCTCCGCGCGCATCGGCGGCCATGCCATCAAGGTGGCGGAAGGCAGGCTGTTCGTTTGAGTGGCCCGTGGCTGAGATCGTCGCTGTCGGCGATCCTTCACGCCCCCCTCTGTCCTGCCGGACATCTCCCCCACGAGGGGGGAGATCGGATGTCGCATTGGCTTTCGCCAATCTCCAACGCCGAAAGACAGGCGAAACGGCAAGGCTGCCAATCTCCCCCCAAGTGGGGGAGATGCCCGGCAGGGCAGAGGGGGGCGCTGTCCCGCCGACGACTCTGGTTTTTGCTTCGCTGCAACACTCGAAACCGAAGCCCGGAGCGATTTGTCGGGAAATGATTCCGGCAGGGCTGGACAGGACCGGTATCGGCGGCTATATGCCCGCCAACGCCGGTTTTTGCCGGCCGAGTGGGTGCGTAGCTCAGTTGGTAGAGCAGCTGACTCTTAATCAGCGGGTCCACAGTTCAATCCTGTGCGCACCCACCAAATTTCTAGAAGAGTTGGTGGAAGACCTTGGAATGCCGGACGCGTTGACGCGCCTCGACATGCCTCAATCATGGGGCAGGTTTGCCTTAAACTCGGCGGCCGGTAAGCCGGTGCGCTATTTGGCGAAGGAGTGAAGGCCGCGCTGGATTAAGAAAAGCCCGGAAGCCGAAGCCGCCATCAATTAAAGCCAGTTTGAAACCACGGACTGGTGTCATACCCTAAGCGCGGATTATAATGATCCAGGAAGTTTTCGGCCCTATTTGACGGTCGCGCAACCACGGTGCCTGTCGATTTGCAATCCGGTTTCGCGGTCGGCTTGCTGCCAGCCTTCTTATGAGCTGTAGAACACGAGGTTGTAGCCTGAGCGGTGGCCACCTTTTTCTTCTCTTTCGCAACAGCTGCTCCGGTAGCGGCCAATACTATTGCTACGCCAAAGACAACGAGTTTCATTGAAAACGCCCTCACCCTGCACAATCCGTAATGATTGCGCCTGGTCACCGTTACGTCAATCACATTTTGTCGGCAACGGCGGCGAATAGTGCCAGTAAAAAGAGCCCACCACAGAAGCAGCGGGCCAACCCCCAGGTGGGGAATCTTTCAGCGGCCGTGCTGTTCGAGCCACCAGCCTGGAATGCCAGTGACCGGCCCGACGATGGTCAGTGAAGGTTCGGGCCGGCGCCCTCCCGTCAAATCGCTCTAGCTACTTCTCTGACACGCCAGCCTCGGCAAAACTCGCCATCCTCGCATGGCATTCCAGTGCCGAGCGGACGATGTTGACGGCGAGGCAGGCGCCGGAGCCTTCGCCGAGCCGCATGCCGAGGTCGAGCAGCGGCGGCAGGCCGAGCGCTTCGAGCAGGCGGCGGTGGCCGGATTCGGCCGAGACATGGGCGGCGATGGTGTGGGCGAGGCCTGAGGGGTGCAGTCGCGCCAGGGGCGCTGCCGCTGCCGTGCAGACGAAGCCGTCGAGCAGCACCGGGACGTTCTTGCGGCGAGCGGCGAGCGTGGCGCCGAAGATGGCGGCGAGTTCGCGGCCGCCAAGGGCGGCGGCGATCTTCAGCGGGTCGGACAGCGCGTCGGCATGGCGCTTGAGGCCGGATTCAATGGCGGTGACCTTGCGCTTCAGCCCGGCATCGTCGACGCCGGTGCCGCGCCCGGTCCATTTTTCAGCGCCGCCGCCGAACAGGGCGGTCGAGATGGCGGCCGCCGGCGTGGTGTTGCCGATGCCCATCTCGCCGAAACAGACGAGGTCGAGGTCGTTCGTCACCGCGTCATAGCCGGCCGAAACGGCGGCGAGGTAGTTTTTTTCGTCCATTGCCGGCACGTCAGTGAAGTCGCCGGTCGGATGATCGAGATCGAGCGGGATGACGTCGAGTTCCGCGCCGGCGATGCGGGCAAGCTGGTTGATGGCGGCGCCGCCGCCGGCAAAATTCGCCACCATCTGCACGGTCACTTCCGACGGGAAGGCCGACACGCCCTGCGCGGTGACGCCGTGATTGCCGGCGAATACGAAGACTTTGACGCGATCGAGTTTCGGCATGTCGCGGCCCTGCCAGCGCGCCAGCCAGGCGGCGAGGGTTTCCAGCCGGCCCAGGCTGCCATGCGGCTTGGTCAGCGTGTCCTGGCGGCGGGCGACGGCATTGGCGGCGGTATCGCTGCCGGCAGGCAGATCGAGACAGGCGGCGCGCAGTTGGTCGAATGATTTGAAGGGCATGGGGAAGGAATCTCCGGGGAAGAATCAGGACAGGGAAACGGAAGCGACGAGCAGGACAGTGATCTCGCCCAGCTGCTGCAGGGCGCCGATCGTGTCGCCGGTGTGGCCGCCGATCTGGTTGAGGCAGAGCGCGCGCAAGGCGCTGAACACGAGAGCGAGCAGGATCAGTGCGGCAAAGGCGCCGCCGAGCCCCAGGGTCAGAAGCGGGATGGCGCCGAGCACGGCGCCGAGAACAGCTGTCTGGGTCGAGACGGTCCCGGCGCCGGCAGACAGGCCGTCACTGCGCGCCGCCGGCGCCAGATGCATGAACGCGCCGAGCAGGCCGCGCGATGCGGCGTTGGCGGCGATCAGCGCGAAGAGCACGCCTGTCGGATTGGCCAGTTGCCACAGCGCGCTCCAGCGGATGAGCATCGACAGGCCAAGAGCTGCTGCGCCATAGGCGCCGATGCGGCTGTCGCGCATGATCTCCAGTTTTTTATCGCGCGTCTTGCCGCCGCCAAAGCCATCTGCGACATCCGACAGCCCATCCTCATGCAGGCAGCCCGTGGCGAGCAGGGTTGCTGCAAGCGCAAGGGCGGCCGCCGGACCGGCGGCGAGGCCGAGCTTAATCCCGATAGCGTAGACGACAGCGCCGACCAAAGCGACGGCGAGGCCGGCGACAGGCGCCGCCCAGATCGCATCGGCCAGGCTGCGGCCACGAAGGTCGAAGACCGGCAGCGGCAGGCGGGTGAAGAAGACGAGGCAAAGCGCGGCGTCGTCGAGCGCTTGCCGGGGCGAGGGCACGGAGGTCATGCGCCCCTCGCAATGGCGTGGAAGAAGGTGCCGCTCACATGGCCGCGGCGATAGCCGGAGGCGCCGAGTGGATTGCCCTGGCCGTCGGCGAGGTCGGCCAGCGGCTCATCATTGCCGGTGGCGATCATCTGCGCATAGTGGAATTCATGGCCACGGATCAGCGCGCCTTGCGGCCCCAGCGGACAGGCGGCGCGCAGGCGTGCCTCGCGGTAGCCGAGGTTCATCTTGCGCTTGGCAAAGCTGGTGGAATGGCCGAGCAGGCCAAGCATGGCGTGCGTCTCGCCGGCCGCGTCCTCCAGCGCTTCGCCCAGCACCATGAAGCCGCCGCACTCGCCATGGATGGGTTTGGTCTCGGCAAACCTTGCCATGCCAGCTCGGAAATTGGTCGCCGCCGCGAGGCGGCCGGCGTGAAGCTCGGGATAGCCGCCGGGCAGCCAGCAGACATCGCAATCCTGCGCCGGTGCTTCGTCGGCGAGCGGCGAGAACGGCACGATCTCGGCGCCGGCCTGACGCCAGTGGGCGGCGACGTGCGGATAGAGGAAGGTGAAAGCGGCATCTTCGGCGAGTGCGATGCGCTGGCCGGGCGGCTGCAAGGCATGTTCGAAACTGCCTGATGCCGGCGAAAACGGCGCGGCCAGCGCCATGATGGCGTCAAGGTCGAGGGATTTCTCGACCATGTCGGCGAGGCGGTCGAGATGCGTCATCAGGTCGGCATATTCGCCGGCCTGGACGAGGCCGAGATGGCGCTCCGGCAAATTGAGCGTGGGATCGCGCAGGATGGCGCCGACGACCGGCAGGCCGAGCGTTTCGATCGCCTCGCTGCACAGCTTGCGGTGGCGCTCGCTGCCGAGACGGTTGAGCACGATTCCGGCCATGCGCACATCCGGGTCGTAGGTGGCAAAACCCTTCGCGACGGCGGCCGCCGTCGTCGACTGTCCCGAGACGTCGAGCACCAAAAGCACCGGCAGGTGGTAGAGCCGCGCCAGATCGGCGGCCGAGCCGGTGCGGCCTTGTCCGGCCGGGATGCCGTCGAACAGGCCCATGGCGCTTTCGAGGAAGATAAAATCGGCGTCCTCGGTGGCATTGCCGGCCAACGCGTTGAGCAGGTCAGGCGACATCGCCCAGCTGTCCAGGTTGACGCCGGACAGACCGGTGGCGGCGGTATGAAAACCCGGATCGATATAGTCGGGGCCGGACTTGGCGCCGCGCACCTTGATGCCGCGCCGGACGAGCGCGCGCAAAATGCCGATGGTGACGCTGGTCTTGCCGGAGCCGGAACGCGGCGCGCCGATGATGATGGCGCGGGTCATGCGTTACCCGCCAGTGCTGCGCGCATGGCGACGATGCCGCCGACGACAATGAGGGCCGGCGAGGCCAATTCCGCCGCGGCGGCCGCTTCGGAAATGGTGGCGAGTGTCGCGACGACGGTCCGCTCCTGCGGTGTCGTCGCCGAAACGATGACAGCCGCCGGCGTCGACGGCGCCAGCCCGCCTTCGAGCAGCGACGCGGCGATAACAGGCAGATTGGCCATGCCCATATAGATGACCACCGGCTGGCCGGTGCGGGCGATCGCGCCCCAGTCGAGATCGTCATCTGTGCCGGCGGCATGACCTGTCGCCAGGATGATCGCCTTGTTGATGCCGCGCATGGTTGCGGGAATGCCGGTGGCGGCCAGCGCGCTCAGCCCCGATGTCAGGCCGGGCATGACGCGGAAAGGGATTTTTTCGCGCGCCAGCGCCAGCGCCTCTTCGCCGCCGCGGCCGAAAATATAGGGATCGCCGCCCTTCAGCCGGACGACGCGGCGGCCCTCGCGTGCCAGCCGCACCAGCAAAGCGGTGATGTCGTCCTGCTTCATCGACGGCTTGCCGCCGCGCTTTCCCGCAAAGAACAGCTGGGCATTGTCCGCAACGGCGACAACGTCAGAGGAGACCAGCGCGTCATAGACCACAGCGTCGGCCTCGGCCAATGCCGCCAGCACTTCCAGCGTCAGGCAGCCGGGATCGCCGGGACCGGCGCCGGCCAGCCAGACATGGCCCGGCTCAAGCCGGCGCGGCTTGAAGTTCAGCCGTGCAAGCGCCTGTTCGAGCATCGGGTTTTCGCTTTTGGTCTTGCCGCTCACAATCCGTCCCGCCCGCGAAAACGCCGCTGGTAGTGGGCGTCGTACAATGAACTCTCGCCAAAACCTTCCGCTGCCAGCGAGCGGCCGACGAAGATGATCGCCGTGCGCTCCATGGGATCGGCGGCGAGCAGCGCCTCGATGGTCGCTAGCGTGCCGGTCAGCACGCGCTCGTCCGGCCATGAAGCGCGAAAGACGATCGCCACCGGGCAATCGCCGCCATAATGCGGCGACAATTCGGCGACGACGCGATCGATGGCGTGGATGGCGAGATGAATGGCCAGTGTGGCGCCGGTGCGGCCGAAGCCGGCCAGCGTTTCGCCCGGCGGCATTTTCGAGGCGCGGCCGGAGACGCGGGTCAGCACCAGGCTTTGCGCCACCTCGGGAATGGTCAGTTCGCGGCGAAGGGCTGCGGCTGCGGCGGCGAAAGAGGGAACGCCCGGCGTCAGCGTGTAAGGAATGCCGTGTTTTTCCAGCCGGCGGATCTGCTCGGCCACGGCGCTCCACACCGAGAGGTCGCCGGAATGCAGGCGGGCGACATCGTGGCCGGCCTGGTGCGCTGTCACATATTCGACCTCGATTTCGTCGAGTGACATCGGCGCCGTATCGATCAGTTTGGTCCCCGGTGCGCAGTGTTGCAGCAATTCCGGCGCGACGATCGAGCCGGCATGCAGACAGACCGGGCAGCTTGCCAGCAGCTTGGCGCCGCGCAGTGTGATGAGGTCGGCGGCGCCGGGACCGGCGCCGATGAAATGCACGGTCATGGCGCGTCTCCGCTGATGGCGATGGCGCAGGTGACCGGGCCGAGCACGGTGCGTGGACCAAGCAGCTTTGCACCGGGGCCGGCAACGGCAAGGGCGGAGGCTTCTGAGACGGAGGGCGTGCCGGCGAGATCCTGCGAGAGATCGGATTTGCTGAGTGCCTCCGACGAGACGGCCTGAAGTGCTGCGTCATCAACGATGATGACGGGAAGGTTGAGCGTGCGGCCAGCGGCAGAGATCGGTTCTTCGTCTTTCTTGAGCGCGGCGGTCGCCAAGGCCGACAGCGCCGTTTTCGCCAGCCCGTGCGCTTCGAGGGCGGTTTCGATCGCCGCGAGCACGTCTTCGACGCTCACGCCCTTCCGGCTGCCGATGCCCGCCACCATCATGGCTTCACCCAGCTCCACTGGGTGACCGGCATGGCCGGGCGCCAGGCCTGCATCGAACCGACAGGAGAAGCGCGGGAAATGGTGATGCGGGTAAGGTCGCCGCCGCGCTTGATGTGCTCCGCGAGAAGCAGCGCCTCCATCTCCAGCGTCACCGCATTGGCAACGAGACGGCCACGGGATGGCAGCGCCTTGATGGCGGCGTTCAGTACGCCGGCGTCGCTGCCACCTCCGCCGATGAAGATCGCATCCGGCGTGTCCAGCCCGGCCAGTGCCTTGGGCGCCGACCCTTCCACCACGACAAGACCGGGCACGCCGCAATGCGCGGCGTTGCGGACGATGCGGGCGGCGCGGTCGCTGTTGGCCTCGATGGCGATGGCGCGCATCGAGGGGTGAGCGAGCATCCATTCGATGCCGATGGAGCCGGAACCGGCGCCGATGTCCCACAGCAATTCGCCACGCCTCGGCGCCAGCGCCGCAAGCGTCATGGCGCGGATGTCGTGCTTGGTGATCTGGCCGTCATGCTCGAACAGATGGTCGGCGCGGCCAACGCTCAGCGGCAGGATGCGGGCCTCTTGTGTCGATTCAAGCTCAAGCGCCAGCACGTTGAGCGGATTGATGTCTCTGAGATCGAAAGCGTCGGCACGTGCCGAGCGAAGCTTCTCGTTCGGTCCGCCCAGCGCTTCCAGAACGGTCAGCCGCGAACCGCCGAAGTCGAGCTCTACGAGCAGGCGCGCTATTGTCGCTGGTGCATCGCCGTCTGATGTCAGCGCCAGGATGCGCGCCCTGGGCTGCAGCAGCGGCCGGATCAGGTCGAGCGGCCTTCCATGCAGCGAGACGGTCTCGATGTCCTGCAACGCCCAGCCGAGCCGTGCGGCGGCCAGCGAAGTCGCTGACGGCGCGGGGATAACATGCATTTGCCCAGGCTTCACCTTGCGGGCAAGCGTAGCGCCGACACCATGGAAGAACGGATCGCCGGAGGCGAGCACGCAGACCTGCCGGCCGGCCAGCGCCAGCACGTCTGCCATGCCGGCATCGAAAGGAACCGGCCAGGCGCGCGCCTCGCCCTTGGCCAGGGAGGCCACCAGCGCCAGATGCCGCTTGCCGCCGAAGACGAATTCGGCCTCGGCGATCAGCCGCTTGGCCTCGTCGCCGAGACCCGCTAAACCGTCCTCGCCGATGCCGATCACCGTCAGCCATTTCGGCTTGGCGCCGCGCTTACTCTCAGCAGGCATGATGACCCACCGCATTCTGATCCTTGGCGGCACCAGCGAAGCCCGGCACCTGGCGGGAAAGCTGGCCGCGCGGAGCGATCTGTCTGTCACTCTGTCGCTGGCCGGCCGCACCGAAAGCCCGGTGGCGCAAGGCGTGCCGGTGCGCAGCGGCGGATTTGGCGGCAGTGAAGGGTTGGCCGCCTATCTCAGGGAGACGCGAACCGATCTGCTGATCGACGCGACGCATCCCTATGCCGCGCGAATTTCCGCCAATGCGGCGCAAGCCGCGCGCACTTCGGTTGTGCCGATCCTTGCTTTGCGCCGCCCTGGCTGGGAGCCGATAGATGGCGACCGCTGGACGCAGGTCGATATGACAGGCGATGCGGTGCACGCGCTTGGGTCGCCGCCGCGCCGTGCCTTCCTGGCGCTCGGCCGGCAGGAGGTCGCGGCTTTCGAGGCGGCGCCGCAGCATCATTACCTTGTCCGCAGCGTCGATCCGGTCGAGCCGAAACTGGCGGTGCCTGATGCGACCTACCTGCTGGCGCGTGGGCCGTTTCGCGAGGCGGATGAACGCGCGCTGCTCGAGGAGCACCGCATCGATGTCGTCGTATCCAAGAACAGCGGCGGCGAGGCCACCTACGGCAAGATCGCGGCGGCGCGGGCGCTCGGTATCGAGGTGGTGATGGTGCGCAGGCCCATCCTGCCGGAGGTGCCGTCGGCCGAAACTGTCGAAGCATTGGCCGCGATGATCGATCATGGTCTCGACCCCGTCGCGGAACGCGGTGTGTAGACCAGCGCCGGTTTGTCACCGCGCTTGATGATCCTTGTCTCCGGCGAGCCGATGATGATGCAGGTCGCCATGTCGGCCCTTTCCGCCTCGACATCGGCCAACAGAAAAACCTCGATGCGCTCGTCCGGGCGGCCGGCGGCGCGGCCGAAGATGACCGGCGTGGTGCCGGGCAGGATGGCGCGCAGGCATTCGAAGGCACGGCCGAGCTGCCAAGGGCGCGCCTTGCTGATCGGATTGTAGAGCGCGATGACGAAGCCGGCGCCGGCGGCAGCGAGCAGGCGCAGTTCGATCAGCTCCCACGGTTTGAGATTGTCGGATAGCGAGATGGCGCAGAAATCATGGCCGAGCGGGGCGCCGATGCGGGCGGCGACAGCCAGCATCGCAGTGATGCCCGGCACGACGGCGACATCGACCGCGCGCCACTCGGCCGGACCGGCCTCGATCGCCTCACAGACCGCGGCGGCCATGGCAAAGACGCCGGGATCGCCGCCGGAAACGACGGCGACGTCATGGCCCTCGGCGGCCTTGACCAGCGCGTCCTTGGAGCGGGCGAGTTCCTCGCGATTATCCGAGGCGACGCGGGTCTGGTCCGGGCGCAGCTCCAGCCGGTCGAGATAAGGCTTGTAGCCATAGAAGAACTTTGCCTCGGCGACGGCGCGGCTGGCTTGCGGCGTCACTTGATCGGCATTGCCGGGCCCAAGGCCGATGACGGTGAGGCGGCCGCTCATGGCTTGGCTCCCATGACGCCAGGCCGGCCGGACCAGCCGGCAACCAGCACGATGGCGAAATAGGGCGCCTTGTCGTCCGGCTTGTCGGCAAGCCTCATCGTGATGCTGCCGGCCATGGTGCCGCGCTCGACATAGACGGCGCGGGCGAGCTTGCCGGTGGCCTCCAGCGCCCGCCTGATCTTGGGCAGGTTGCGGCCGACCTTCATGATGACGGCGGCATCGGTGTCGGCGAGACGGCGTGTCAGTTCGAATTCGCTCATCGTGCCGGGCAAAACCGTCAGCACATCGTCGCCCTGGACGATCGGCACGCCGGTCTGCGACCAGCAGCCCGACATGGCGGTGACGCCGGGGATGACTTCGGTCGGGAAGCGATGGGCGAGGCGGACATGCAGGTGCATGTAGGAGCCGTAGAACAGCGGGTCGCCTTCGGAGAGCACGGCGACCATGCGGCCGGCTTCGAGGTGTTCGGCGACCTTCTCGGCCGACTCCTCGTAGAAATCGGTGATCTGCGAACGGTAGTCGTCGTGATCCTTGTCGATCTCGGTGGTGACGGGATAGAGAAGCGGCAGTTCCAGCATATCCGGCCGGAAACGCGCCTCGACGATGGCGCGCGCGTTGCTGTTGTTGCCGCGCTTGGCGAAATAGGCAACGACATCGGCCTCGGCCAGGACGCGCGCGGCTTTCAGCGTCAAGAGTTCGGGATCGCCGGGACCGGTGCCGACGCCGACGAGGCGGCCTTTTGCCAGATCTTCTTTGACAGCTGCGTTCACAGGCCGGGCCTCGCCAGCGAATTGAGCGCGGCTGCAGTCATGGCGCTGCCGCCAAGCCTGCCGCGCACGATGGCGTAGGGTACGCCATAGGAATTCTCGGCCAGCGCATCCTTGGATTCGGCGGCACCGACGAAGCCGACCGGCATGCCGATGATGGCGGCCGGTTTCGGCGCGCCATCGCGCAGCTTTTCCAGGAGATAGAAGAGCGCTGTCGGCGCATTGCCGATGGCCACGACCGAACCGGCCATGCGTTCGCCCCAGAGGTCGATCGCGGCGGCCGAGCGGGTGTTGCCGATCTGCTTGGCGATGTCGTGCGTGCGCGGGTCGCGCAAGGTGCAGATCACCTCATTGCCGGCCGGCAGCCTGGCGCGGGTGACGCCATGCGAGACCATTTCGGCATCGCAGAAGATCGGTGCGCCGGCCGCCAAAGCGCTGCGGGCGGCGGCGACGAAANCCATGCGAGACCATTTCGGCATCGCAGAAGATCGGTGCGCCGGCCGCCAAAGCGCTGCGGGCGGCGGCGACGAAATCGCTGGAGAAGACAAAATGACTTGATGCTTCGACCTGGCCGCAGGCATGGATCATGCGGATGGCAACGTCGGCCTCGGCCTCGGAAAAGCGGGACAAATCTGCCTCGGCGCGGATGATGGCAAAAGAGCGCTCATAGATGGCGTTGCCGTCATGGATGTAATAGTAGGCGGCCATGCTTATTCCTGTCGGTAGCTTTCGGCGATTGCCGCCGGCCCGAGCCTTGTCAGGCAAGCGGCGGCGGTTTCGCCCTGAAATCGTGCGCTGCGGATCATCGCCGCGACGCGACTGACGCCGCGTGCGGCGTCATAGCCCGGCCTGTAGCCCGCAGGAAGGGCCTTTGCCGTCGCGTTCACGACAAGTCCGGCTCCGTTTTCGCCGCCGACGATTGTTAGCGCGGTAGAGCCGGGGTGAGCGCAGCCCTTGGCGCAACCGGAAATGTGCAGTGTGAAGTCGAGGATATCAGCGTTTTCGGCGGCGATTGTCTCGGCGATGTCGCGCGTGGCGATGCGGCCGGAGGCACACGCAGGGGTGCCGGGGCAAGCGGCGATGCGGGTGCGCGGGTCGGCGGCGGTGGTGACGAAGCCGAGGGCGGCGGCGGTGGTTTGGAGGAGGGGGTTCGCGGCTGGTGGTTGGCCGAGGAACAGCAAGGCGCGGCCGGGTGCGAGGCGGATTTCGGCGGTGCCGAGGGACAGGGCGCTTTGGGCGAGGGCGATGAGTTTTTCGGCCGGCATGCTGCCATAGGGGAGGGCTATGCCGAGAGCGGTGGTGTCGTTGGATAAGGGGAAAAGACCGATAGGCCGGCGATCCTGCACACCCCCCTCTGTCCTGCCGGACATCTCCCCCGCTTGGGGGGAGATTGCGTCTTCGTGGGCGATTTCGCCAATTTTCAGCGTTGAAAGTGGAGAGCCGCCGGCGACCCTGCTGATCTCCCCCCTTGAGGGGGAGATGTCCGGCAGGACAGAGGGGGGCGCCTCGCGCAAACTTGTCAAACATAGCCAATCGGCAAGAGATGCCAATTGCCTCTCCGACAAATCCTTTGCATGGGCGTCGCGGCCCTTCTCTGCAACCATTCGAAGAGCAGCGACAGTGATATCGCGCGCTGCATCGTCCCCAACCGTCGCAAGCAGTCTCGCGCTTTGGCCGTCAATCGCGACAGATACAGTCCACAGAACGTTACCGCCGTCCCCCACCGCCTTCAGCCTGACATCGGCCGTCACCCCATCCATCGTCAACTGCCCGCCGCCATCGACAACCACCGAAACCTTCGGCCCGAGCCTTGGCGTCAGCCCAGCTTCCTCGACCGCAGCCCTGACCGGCTCAGCCAAAGCTCGCGGATCGGCAATCTCCCGTGGATCGATGCCGGCCAGCGGCCCGGTCTCGACCGGCACGCCGGTACGCACTGCAATCCCCAGTGCATCGACCTCCGCCGCCAACAGCACCGCACTTTCCGCTGTCAGCCCGCGTATCTGCAGGCTGCCTCGTGCGGTCACTTCCATGATGCCGTTGCCGTGCTTCAAGGCGGATTCGCAGAGTCCGATCAGCGACCTGGGGGAAAGCCCTCCCGCAACCGGGTTGAGCCGCACCAGCAGGCCATCGCCGGTCTGCATCGGCGCCGAGAGAGCCGGACAGGCGCCGCGGCGCGAGAAGGCGTTCATGCCGCGACCCCGAGCCACTCGGCCTCGGCGATGAGGGCCGCGAGATCATCGTCTATCGAGTTGCGCAGGGGATGCCAGAGACCGCGCCGCCGTGCCGACAGGAAGCGTTCGGCGATGACTTTGGCTGCGGCCGGGTTTTCGCGCAGGATGAAGGCGCGGACATCGGGAGCACCGACATAGGCATCATACACGGCCTCGATCAGCGCGCCTGAAATGGCGTGCGTGGTTTCGGCAAAGCCGATGAGGCGATCGACCGTCTCGGCGAATTCCGATGCGCCGCGCGGGCCGTGCCGCATCTGACCGGCTATAAAGCGGGCATTGACCGCACGCGCCCGCACCACCCGCGATACCGCCTCGCCGACCGAGCGCGGCTTGGGCTTCAGCGGATCGGTGGTGTCGAGCACGATGACGTCGGCATTTCGGCCCAATGCCGCAAGGGCGGCCGAAAAGCCGCCGATGAAGGCGACATCGGCGGAGCCCTCGAGAATATCGCGGCCGGGATCGTCGCCGGTGTGGACGAGCAGATCGGCCTCGGCGATGCGGGTCTCGAAAGCGCCGGGGGAGGCGATGCCTTCGCCCTCGGCGCCGCCATAGGCATGCGATGTCGCATCGAGATAGGCGCGGCCGATCTCTTCGCGCGCGGCCCAGTCGCCACTCGACAACAGGTCCTCGACGCCGGCGCCGTAGGTGCCGGGCGAGGTGCCGAAGATGCGCGGGCCGATCTTGCCATCGGCACGGGTTCTGGCGGCGAGCGGGTTTTCCGAATCGTCCTCGTCGCGTGCGGCAACGGCGTTGGCAGCGGCGTCGATCAGCGCGATCTGGGTCGGGAACATGTCGCGGAACAGACCCGAAATCCGCCAGGTGACATCGACGCGCGGGCGGCCGAGCGTGGCCGGCGGCAGCACTTCGATGCCGGTGATGCGGCCGGTGGCCGAATCCCATTGCGGCCGGCAGCCCATCAGCGCCAGGCCTTGCGCGATCTCCTCGCCCCCGGTGCGCAGCGAGGCCGAGCCCCAGAGGTCGATGACCAGAGAACGCGGCCAGTCGCCATGTGACTGCATATAGCCGCGCACGACCTCTTCCGCCGCCGATCGGCCCAGATCATAGGCGGTCGGCGTCGGCATGGTGCGCGGATCGGAGGTGAAGAGATTGCGGCCGGTGGGCAGCACGTCGGAGCGGCCACGCGCAGGCGCCCCGGCCGGGCCGGCCTTGACGTGGCGGCCGTCGAGCGCCGCCAGCAGCGCGGCCTTCTCGGCTTCGGCGCTTTGCCGGCGCATGGCGTCGGGTTCGTCGTCTGGCGCGCGGCCGTAAATATGCAGGCCGTCCTTGATGGCGAAATCCTTGAGGTCGCAGAGCCAGGCGTCGATGCGGCGCAGCGCCTCGTCGGGCGCATCGGTTCCGGCGACGCCGGCTTCGGAGGCGAAGCCGGTCTTTTGCGCCGTGTCGACGATCAGCTTGGCCAGACGATCGCGGCGGCGGCGGTCGAGGCCGTCGGCCTGGGCATATTCGTCGACGAGGCGTTCGAGCTTGTGCTGCCCTTCGTCTAGGCCGGCACCGGTCAGCGGCGGCGGCAGATGGCCAAGCGTGACGGCGGCGATACGCCGCTTCGCCTGCGCCGCTTCGCCGGGATTGGAGACGATGAAGGGGTAAATGACGGGCAACGAGCCGGTGACGATCTCGGGGAAGCAGTTTTGTGAGAGCGCTACCGTCTTGCCGGGCAGCCATTCCAGCGTGCCATGAGCGCCGACATGGATGAGAGCATGGATGCGGAGCGATTTGCGCAGCCACAGGCCGAAGGCGATGAGGTCGTGGCGGGGAGGGAGCGTCGGGTCGTGGTAATCGGCGCGGCGGTCGGCCGAGCGGCCACGGTCGGGGGCGAGAGCGACAGTGATGTTGCCGAAGGTGGCGGCGCGGAAGGGGAAGCCGCTCTTACCCTCCCCCTTGTGGGGAGGGTGGCCCGNCGCCGACCCTCCCCACAAGGGGGAGGGTGAAGGGACGCCCCATGCCGCCTCGACTGCAGCCAGTGCCTCAGCCGGCAAATCCTTTGAGAAGTCCAGATACTCATCCAGCCCCAGCCCACCATCGCTCCGCTCCAACGCGTCCAGCAGCGCACGCGGCGTTTCTGGAATCCCGTCAACGCGATAGCCCTGCTCCTTCAGGTCATGCAGCATGGCCAGCACGCTGGACGGCACATCCAGGCCCACTGCATAGCCAGTGCGGCCGGGCGCGCTCGGATAGTCCGGAATGAGGATCGCCAACTTACGCGTCGCGCGGGGCGTCTGCTGCAACCGTGTGAACGCCGCTAGCCTGTCCGCCACTTGCGCCACGCGATCCGGTTCCGGGCGGTTGGCGAAGGCGCGGTGGCCGAGCGCCGGGTCGGTCTCGCTCTCGCCCTTGAAGGAAATCGCGCCGGCGAGGATGCGGCCGTCGAGTTCGGGCAGCACGACATGCATGGCGAGGTCGGCGGGCGCCAGGCCGCGCTGGTTGTTGTCCCAGACGTCGCGGCGGGTGGTGGCCACGATGACCTGGAAGACAGGCACGCCGGCGCGGTCGAACAAGGTTTCGACGCCCGGTTCGGCGCCGGATGCGAAGGCGGTTGCGGTGATGATGGCGGCGGGGTTGAGCGCGGCCAGAGCAGTTTCGACGAAGGCCAGGGAGGTCGGGTCTTTGAGGCTGGAGACGAAGATCGGGACCGGTCTCATGCCGCGCTGGCGGAGTGCAGCAAAGAGGGCATCGATTGGCGCGACATCGGCGGCCAGCAGCATCGAGCGGTAGAAGAGGATGGGGATGATGGGAGAGTTGATGTTGTCTGCGCCGAGTTCCCGCCCACCCCCCTCTGTCCTGCCGGACATCTCCCCCGCAAGGGGGGAGATTGATCTGTCGTCAACGGTTTCGCCAATCTTAGATGACCCAGACAGCTTCCTGTTCAACGGGGCCGAAGAGGAGCCGGCTGTGGTGACGGCTGATCTCCCCCCTTGAGGGGGAGATGTCCGGCAGGACAGAGGGGGGTGTGACGGAACGCCGACATCGGCAAATTCGACCACGCCGCAGCCAGGCTCATAAAACCCGGCTTTCGGCACGCTGACCGGCTCAGCCGCCGCCGCATCCTGCCCAGCCAACCCCGCCAGCCGCTGCATCAGCGCTGCCATATTCTCCGGCCCGCCCTCGCGGAAATAGCCCAGCAGGCCGTCCAGCTCCTCGCGCGGCAGCGTAGAGGCTTCGATCAGCCTGAGATCCTCGTCGTGGCTCTCGCCCGGCAGCAGCGCCAGCTTGATGCCGTTCGCACGGGCAGTCGCGGCAAGCTGGTCGCAGCCATAGCGCCACCAGTCGTAGCCGCCGAGGATGCGCACCAAAATCACCTTGGCGTGGCGGGCGACGCTGTCGATCCAGAGGTCCACGGACATGGGATGGCGCAGGTCGCGCAGCGCCGCCAGCCGCATCGACGGCAGGCGGACGGCATCGGCCTTCCAGGCCGCCGCGAGGCCGGCGAGGTCGCTGTCGGTGAAGGACAGCGCCACGATATCCGCCGGCGTCTGCCGGAGATCAACTGGCTCGGCGAGATCGTCGAGCGAGGCGGAGGTCGTGGCGAGTATATGCATCGCGGCTCGTGCCTGAGATCAACCGGCGAGTATACGCTCGATCGCCGGACGGTTCAGCCCCTTCAGGCCAATGACGACGAGACGCGAGCGGCGATCGTCCTCGGCCGTCCAGGCGCGGTCATAGTAATGGTTGACGCGTGGGCCGACGGCCTGCAGCAAAAGCCGCATCGGCTTGCCGCCGACATCGACGAAGCCTTTTACACGCAACACGTTTTCCTGTTCGGCGGCGGTGGCGACGCGCTTGGCCAGGTCGTCGGGATTGGCGATCGAGGGGATGTCGACGATGAAGGTGTCGAAATCGTCATGCTCATGATCGAAAGCGCCGTCGTGATGCGACTTGCGGTTCTCGATGTCGTCTTCGACGGCGAGACCGAGGCCAAGCAGCACCGACGGGTCGACCTTGCCATGCGCAGTCGGCACGATTTTTACCCCGCGAGCGGAATGCTCATTGATGATGGCGTTGGCGCGGGCCGAACCGGCTGAATCCATCAAATCGCTTTTCGACAGGATGATCAGGTCGGCGCAGGCGATCTGGTCCTCGAAGACTTCTTCGACCGGATCGTCGTGGTCGAGCGTTTCGTCCTGAGCGCGCTGTGCCTGCAACGCGTCCATGTCGTTGGCGACGCGGCCTTCGGCCAGCGCCGGGCCGTCGACCACGGCGATGACGCCATCGACGGTCACCCGGCTCTTCACGCTTGGCCACTGGAACGCCTGGACCAGCGGCTTGGGCAGAGCGAGGCCCGAGGTCTCGATCAGGATGTGGTCGACCCTCGGTGTCAGCGCGAGGATCTTGTCGAGGGCGGGCACGAAATCGTCGGCGACTGTACAGCAGATGCAGCCATTGGCCAGTTCGACGATGTTTTCCTCGGGGCAGGTGTCGATGCCGCAGCCTTTCAGGATTTCCCCGTCGATGCCGATGTCGCCGAACTCGTTGACGATGATGGCGATGCGCTTGCCGCCGGCATTTTCCAGGAGATGGCGGACCAGCGTCGTCTTGCCGGCGCCGAGGAAGCCTGTAACGACAGTGCAGGGAACACGGGAGAGGTTGGCGGCCGGGTTTGAAGCGTTCATCGTCAGTCCTTCAGCATGTCGAGGGGTGGGATGCGGGCAACGAGGCCGCGCTTGAGGCTATCGGGCCGGCCGCGCCACGGGATGAGGCCGTCGGCCGAAGTCGCGAAGAGCTTTGCGCCGGTAACGAGGTCGGCGCCGCTGGTTGCGGTCAGATCGCCGAAAACATAGCTCCAGCAGCCATCGCGCAGGATCGCGGCGCTGAGGCGGCGCTTGCAATTGCCGAGACATTCGGCGGTGCGGACCCGGATATCGCCGGCAGCGGCGCGGCGTGTGTCCTCAGCCAGCAATTCGCCGGCGCGCGGATGGGCGTCGGAACCGGTCTCATCGCGGCAGGAGGCGCAGACGATGACGGTCACGCCGGTCAGGGCGTCGTTGTCCCCGGACGCAATGTCCGCTGTGCCAGCCGAAAAACTGCTGTTCTGGTCCAAAAACCGTGCTCCTTGCCCGGAAACCCGCCAGGCGATCGGATACTTTGTCTCAGACGGCAGGTCTCCTGGCTCGCGGGTCGTCGCCTTGGTTAGCCGCCTTCCCGGTGTTACCCAGTGGCTTTCGGCCTTGGCTCGTCGCTTACAGTTGCGGGGACAGCCGCGGATTTGGGACCGAAATCCCGCACCGCATTCCCTCTTGGCCCTTGCCGTTGCGGGCAGGGGACCGTCTGCAGCGGATTTAGGCTTTTGCGGGCGGCGGTGTCAACGCACGGCTACGACATGGCGATGTCGGCAGGGGCTGTCATGTCCCGGCTTCCGGCAGTGCCAGGATGACCTGTCGGATAGCTTGATAGCCATCGCTATAGTCCCAGTCATGACCGACAGCCAGATTCTGTCCCTCATGCCAAACCGCGTTGTCCAGAAGGACTTCGGCACTAATCAGCGTGCCCTTCAAGCCTGCCAGAAAGGTCCGGACAAAATGGCTTCCGGGGGGTACCGAAGCTGTGAACAGCTTTTCCAGCTTGGCATAGAATGCTGGATAGCCTGGTGTCAGCGAGCATAGCTCGGTTGTGGCCTGGGAAATGACCGGGCCGCTATAGATTTTCCAGCGGGCATCTTTTCGCCAGATCTTCCAACTGGCGCTGCTTCGCTGCCAAAGCTCTATTTCGGCCTGCATGTTCTCGCAGACGTGATCGGCCAGTCCCTCAATGGCCACATGGAAAACACCACGGAGAAACTTTTCAAACGCCTGGTTCAGTTCCTGTTCGCGCGTGTCGCCGAAGCCAGCAAAGGATTCAATGACCGGCTGAACATCAAGCAGCGGAGAAAAAATGTAGATTTCCAGGACCAGCCGGTCAGAACTCGTCTCGAACACCTCAGCCTCAAACCGAAGCTGCTTCGATTGGAGCATGACGTCCCTATCTCTGCGGACTGCATCTATTCCATGCGCAATGAGGGCGCCATGGATCATGTCGAGCACTTTGTCCGATGCCATTGCACAACCTACGAGGCTTATTGAGGCGTCTATGACAGACGCTGCAAGGGTTGGCCATCTCTCTCGCTAGCCAATGCCGGCCCCAGATTGCCGGCCGGCGTCACTTCGATGCGCTCAAGGCCAAGCCAGCCCTGCATCTCCTTTAGTTCCTCGAAAAGCTGTGCGGTGGTCTCAGGCGGTGCGCCTGCTTCGGCATAGGCGGCGTGGACGCGTAAGACACTCGCAGGCCGGTCGGCCTTGAGATCGACGCGGGCGACGATCCGGTCGCGGAGCAGGAAGGGCAGCACGTAGTAGCCATATTGGCGCTTTTCGGCCGGCGTGTAGATCTCGATGCGGTAGTGGAAATCGAACAGGCGCTCGGTGCGCGAGCGCTCGAAGACCACCGGATCGAAGGGCGCCAGTAGCGCGCGGGCCTCGATCTTTCGCGGCAGACGGGCGTCCTTATAGAGGTAAGCCGGCTTGTCCCAGCCTTCGACGTTTACCGGCAGCAACTCGCCCATCTCAACCAGTTCCTCCAACCGGCCCTTCATGTCGGCTGGCGACAAGCGGAAATAATCGCGCAGGTCACCCGACGTCGCGATGCCGTGGGCGCGGGCGGAAATGCGCAGCAATTCGCGGTGCGCGTCCTCGGCCGCCGGCACCGGCAGATCGAGGATCGCCTGCGGCAGCACGCGCTCGGGCAGGTCGTAGAAACGCTCGAAGCCACGGCGGTGCGCCGTGGTGATGCGTCCGGCCCAGAACAGCCATTCGAAGGCGTGCTTGGCGTGGCTCCAGCCCCACCAGCCGCCCGAACCTTTCTGGCCTTCCAGTGCCGAAGCGGCGATCGGGCCGCGCTCGGCGACCGCGCGGTAGATCTCTTCGATATAGGCGGCGTGCTCGCGGCCCCATTTGGCGAGGCCGAGATACATTTCGTCGCCGCTTTCAGCGCGCTGCATGCGCCAGCGCATCAGCGGGTAGGTCTCGACCGGCAGGAACGAGGCCTCATGCGCCCAGTATTCGAACACCGTGCGTTTGCGGGTGATGGCCGCATTGTCGAGCAAAGCCAGCGGGTAGGGGCCAAGGCGCGAATAGAGCGGCATATAGTGGGCGCGCACCACGGCGCTGACGGAATCGATCTGCAGCAGGCCGGTGCGCGACAGCACGCGGGCGAGGTGGCGGCGATCGGGCGTGCCGACCGGGCGGGGATCGAGAAATCCTTGCGCGGCGAGCGCGATGCGCCTGGCCGCGGGGAGTGAGATTTTGTCCTTCGTCAAAGTGTCTTGCCTCGAACCATTTTCCCGACTTTAGCCGGCGATTCCGGTCATGCTAGCAGGCAAATGGCGGGAGATGTGTCAGGAGACAAAAGTGGAGTGAAAGATGAAGGAAATCAAACAGGAGGAGATCGGACCAGTTTTTCCCGGCCTGCCGTCCAGCACTGTCTTTTGAACAAGGTTTGACTTGCTTCGCTGAAAGCCCTGCGCTAACCCTCGCCGCGTTGCAGCAAAGGCACCTAAAACGGTTCAGCGGTTAAACTGTCGCGCTTCCGCATTAGGGTTGGTTGCTGTAATCAAAGTGGATTGGCCGCCAACGGAAAGCCGAGCATGAACGTACTCCTCAGTTCATACCTGCCCATCGTCCTCTTCATCGCCGTGGCCGCAGTTGTAGGCCTGGCGCTTATCATCGCGCCGTTCCTGGTGGCTTATCGCAATCCCGATCCGGAGAAGCTTTCCGCCTACGAGTGCGGGTTCAACTCGTTCGACGATGCCCGGATGAAATTCGACATCCGCTTCTACCTGGTGTCGATCCTGTTCATCATCTTCGATCTGGAAGTGGCCTTCCTGTTTCCGTGGGCGGTGTCGTTCTCGAAGATCGGCATGCTCGGTTTCTGGTCGATGATGGTGTTTTTGGCGGTGCTGACCATCGGCTTTGCCTATGAATGGAAAAAAGGAGCGCTGGAATGGGATTGAACGACAGTTCCGGAACGCTCGTCGCGCCGAAGCCCAAAGGCCTGATCGACCCCAATACCGGACGTCCGGTCGGTTCCGACGATCCGTTCTTCCTCGAGATCAACAATGAACTGGCCGACAAGGGTTTTCTGGTCACCTCGACCGAGGCGCTGATCACCTGGGCACGCAGCGGCTCGCTGATGTTCATGACCTTCGGTCTCGCCTGCTGTGCCGTCGAGATGATCCACACCTCGATGCCGCGCTATGATTCTGAAAGGTTTGGCGTGGCTCCTCGCGCGTCGCCGCGCCAGTCCGACATCATGATCGTGGCGGGAACGCTGACCAACAAGATGGCCCCGGCTTTGCGCAAGGTCTACGACCAGATGCCGGAGCCGCGCTACGTCATCTCGATGGGCTCCTGCGCCAATGGCGGCGGCTATTATCACTATTCCTATTCGGTGGTGCGCGGCTGCGACCGCATCGTGCCGGTCGACATCTATGTGCCCGGCTGCCCGCCAAGCGCCGAAGCGCTGCTCTACGGCATTCTTCTCCTGCAGAAGAAGATCCGCCGCACCGGCACGATCGAACGGTAGACCCATGGCCGCATCCCTGAGCGAACTGTCGACCTATCTCGGCGAAAAGCTGCCGGGCCGCGTCACCGATGCAGTGCTTGCCTATGGCGAACTGACGATCTCGGTTGCTACAGACAATCTGATCGAGGTGACAAGCTTCCTGCGTGACGATTCGGGCTGCCAGTTCATTTCGATCATCGATATCTGCGGCGCCGACTACCCGTCGCGCGTCAAGCGTTTCGATGTCGTCTATCATCTGCTGTCGCCGAAGCAGAATTTGCGCATCCGCATCAAGGTGCAGGCCGACGAAGAGACGCTGGTGCCGTCGCTCACCGCTGTCTATCCCGGCGCCGACTGGTATGAGCGCGAAGCCTACGATCTCTATGGCGTGCTGTTCTCCGGCCATCCGGACCTGCGCCGCATCCTCACGGATTACGGCTTCGAGGGCCATCCCCTGCGCAAGGACTTCCCGCTGACAGGTTTCGTCGAGGTGCGCTACGACGACGAAGCCAAGCGCGTGATCTACGAGCCGGTGGAATTGAAGCAGGAATTCCGCAATTTCGATTTTCTTTCGCCATGGGAAGGGACGGATTACGTCCTGCCTGGGGACGAAAAAGCCAAGACGAATTGAGGCGCCAGAATGGCTGAAACCTCCGTCCGCAACTTCAACATCAACTTCGGACCGCAGCACCCTGCGGCGCACGGTGTTTTGCGTCTTGTGCTGGAGCTCGACGGCGAAGTGGTCGATCGCGTCGATCCGCATATCGGCCTGCTCCATCGCGGCACCGAAAAGCTGATCGAGCACAAGACCTACCTGCAGGCCGTGCCCTATCTCGACCGGCTCGATTATTGCGCGCCGATGAACCAGGAGCATGCCTTCGCGCTCGCCACCGAGCGGTTGCTCGGCATCGAGGTGCCGAAGCGCGGCCAGCTGATCCGCGTGCTCTATTCCGAGCTCAGCCGCATCATGTCGCACATCCTCAATGTGACGACGCAGGCGCTGGATATCGGCGCGCTGACGCCGCCGCTGTGGGGTTTCGTCGAACGCGAAAAGCTGATGGTGTTCTATGAACGAGCCTCGGGTTCGCGCATGCACGCGGCCTATTTCCGTCCGGGCGGTGTGCACCAGGATCTGCCGGCGAAGCTGGTCGAGGACATCGGCAAGTGGATCGACCCGTTCCTGAAGTCGCTCGACGACCTCGACAAGCTGCTTACCGGCAACCGCATCTTCAAGCAGCGCAATGTCGATATCGGTATCGTGTCGCTGGCCGACGCCTGGGCCTGGGGCTTTTCCGGCGTCATGGTGCGCGGCTCGGGTGCGGCCTGGGATTTGCGCAAGTCGCAGCCTTATGAATGCTATTCCGAGATGGATTTCGACATCCCGATCGGCAAGAACGGCGACTGCTACGACCGCTACCTCGTGCGCATGGAAGAAATGCGCCAGTCGGCCAAGATCATGCGTCAGTGCGTCGACCTTCTGCTAGGCAAGGAGAGCACCGGGCCGGTGTCGAACCTCGACGGCAAGGTGGTGCCGCCCAAGCGCCAGGCGATGAAGCGCTCGATGGAAGCGCTGATCCATCATTTCAAACTCTATACTGAGGGTTACCGCGTGCCGGCCGGCGAGGTCTATGCCGCAGTCGAGGCGCCGAAGGGCGAGTTCGGCGTCTATCTCGTCTCCGACGGCACCAACAAGCCCTACCGCTGCAAGCTGCGCGCGCCCGGCTTCGCGCATCTGCAAGCCATGGATTTCCTCTGCCGTGGCCACATGCTGGCCGACGTCACTGCCGTCCTGGGTTCCCTCGACATCGTGTTTGGTGAGGTCGATCGCTAAATGTCAGTCCGCCGTCTCGCAGAAGCAAGCGTCCAGCCAGCCTCCTTCGCCTTCAACCGGGCGAATGCGGCGGTTGCGAAGCAATGGATCAAGAAATATCCGAAGGGCCGCGAGCAGTCGGCGATCATTCCCTTGCTGATGATTGCGCAGGAGCAGGAAGGCTGGGTCACCAAGGCGGCGATCGAGACGATTTCGGACATGCTCGGCATGCCGCGCATTCGCGGCCTCGAAGTCGCGACCTTCTACACGCAGTACCAGCTCAATCCGGTCGGCACGCGCGCACATATCCAGGTCTGCGGCACCACGCCCTGCATGCTGCGCGGCTCGGAAGCGCTGATGGATGTGTGCCGCTCGAAAATCCATCACGACCAATTCCACACCAACGACAAGGGCACACTGTCGTGGGAGGAAGTCGAATGCCTCGGCGCCTGCGTCAACGCGCCGATGGTGATGGTCTTCAAGGATACGTTCGAGGATCTCACCCCCGAGCGGCTGGCCGAAATCATCGATCTTTACGATGCGGGCAAGGGCGCCTCGGTTCCCACGGGACCGCAAAACGGCAGAACCGGCTCGGAGCCGGCGCCTGGCCTGACGACGCTGAAGAGCGAAAAGGCGATCCTCAAAGCAACGCGCGACAAGGAAGCCAGGGCGGCGAGCAAGGCTGCCCACGCGGCGCCCGACGCAATCATTGCGGCGCCTGTTCCGGCTCCTGCCGCTCCTGCAGCGGCCGCCCCGGTCGCGCCATCCAACGCCGGCAAACCGAAAACCGATGCGCCGGAAACCAGCTCGGCGTTGAAGTCGCCCTCCAGGGCCAAGGTTGCACCGGCGGCGGAAAAAGCGGCGAGCGTCCCGGCGCCCCTGCATTCGGCCGCCAACGCCAACACCGCGGCGCCTGAAGTCGAGAAGGTCGCCAAGCAGCGTAATGGCCCGAAGACCACCTCCACGCCGGCAGCTGCCTTCATCGCTCCGGAATTCAAGGCGCCAGCGGCCAACGCCCCGGTGGCCCCGACCGTCAAGGCGCCGACAGCCAGACCCGCAAAGCCGTCGCTCGAGGACAAGAACCGTCCGGCCGGAATCGACAGGCCGGCTGCGGTCGACGATCTCAAGCTGATCTCGGGCATTGGCCCGAAGATCGAGGGCATCCTTCATTCGCTTGGCATCTTCACCTTCACACAGGTCGCATCCTGGAATAAGGCCGAGCGCGACTGGGTGGATGGATATCTCGCTTTCCAGGGCCGCATCGAGCGCGACGACTGGGGCAAGCAGGCCAAGGCGCTCGCCAAGGGCGGCGTCGCCGAATACATCCGCGTCTTCGGCAAGGAGCCACGTTGATGGCTGAAGCGCAAAGCACCGGATCTTTGCTGTCGCTGCGCAGCATTGTCATCGGCGTTGTCTGCATCGCTGCTGCCAACATCCTTCTGGAGGGGCTTCGGCGCCTCGTCGAATTGCCGTTTTCGGATACCCTGGAATCGATGGCCGCGACCGGCATAGGCGTGCTGGTGTGGGTCTCGATCGTCTTGCGGGGAAAGAGGTAAGTCATGCTGGCTGACAAAGACCGCATCTTCAACAACATCTACGGGCTCTTCGACAAGTCACTGGCCGGCGCGATGGCGCGCGGCGCCTGGGACAACACGCCCGGCATCATCGCCAAGGGGCGAGAGTGGATCGTCAATGAGATGAAGGCGTCCGGCCTGCGCGGCCGTGGCGGCGCCGGCTTCCCGACCGGGCTGAAATGGTCGTTCATGCCCAAGCAGAGCGATGGAAGGCCGAGTTATCTCGTTGTCAACGCCGACGAGTCCGAGCCCGGCACGTGCAAGGACCGCGATATCCTGCGCAACGATCCGCACACCCTGGTCGAGGGCTCGTTCATCGCCGGCTTCGCCATGGGCGCGGTCGCCGCCTACATCTATGTGCGCGGCGAGTTCATCCGTGAGCGCGAGGCGCTGCAGCGCGCCATCGACGAGGCCTACGAGGCCAGGCTGATCGGCAAGAACAACACGTCCGGATACGATTTCGACATCTACATGCATCACGGCGCCGGCGCCTATATATGTGGCGAGGAAACAGCACTTCTCGAAAGCCTCGAAGGCAAGAAGGGCCAGCCCCGGCTGAAGCCGCCATTCCCAGCCAATGTCGGCTTGTACGGTTGTCCGACTACCGTGAACAATGTCGAGTCAATCGCGGTCGCGCCGACCATTTTGCGCCGTGGCGCCGCCTGGTTCTCGTCCTTCGGCCGCCCCAACAATGTCGGCACCAAGCTGTTTTGCATCTCGGGCCATGTCAACAATCCGTGCACCGTCGAAGAGGCGATGTCGATCCCGTTCCGCGAGCTGATCGAGACGCATTGCGGTGGCATTCGCGGCGGCTGGGACAATCTCCTCGCGGTCATTCCGGGCGGCGCTTCGGTGCCGCTGGTGCCGGCCGAGCAGATCATCGATGCGCCGATGGATTTCGATGCTTTGCGCGACCTGAAATCCGGCCTCGGCACGGCGGCTGTCATCGTCATGGACAAATCGACCGATATCGTGAAGGCGATCGCCAGGCTTTCCTATTTCTACAAGCATGAGAGCTGCGGCCAGTGCACGCCATGCCGCGAAGGCACCGGCTGGATGTGGCGGGTGATGGAGCGGCTGGTGCGCGGCGAGGCGCAGAAGCGCGAGATCGACATGCTGCTCGACGTCACCAAACAGGTGGAGGGTCATACGATCTGCGCGCTGGGCGATGCCGCGGCATGGCCGATCCAGGGCCTGATGCGGCATTTCCGCGGCGAGGTGGAGCGGCGCATCGACGAGTTTTCGCGCAACGCGCACCGGGCCGAACCGGTGATGGTGGCGGCTGAGTAGATTTGAAATACGGGCGCAAGCCCGGGACTGACACAGCGGGGCGGGGCAAGCGAAGAAACGACCAGGAGATGTCTATGGCGCAGTATTCGAACCCTTTGATGCCCAATTTGGACCAGCTTGAAAAGATGAACCAGGATTTGACCAGGATGATGCCGAAGGAGATGGCCAGCGCCGTCAACCTTCTCGCGCATCCTGTCGCTGGTGCCGCCGCGATGTCGGCGCTGGGCTTCGGCCTTGCCAACCATGCATTTGGCGTGTGGCTCGGCGCCTTGTCGGGTGCTGCCGAGGCATCGCAGCGGATTTTCCAGCCGATCATCGACGATTTCGAGCAGCGCACCCAAGAGTTCTCCGAGACCGCGCCGGCCACCAAGGCGCGCGCGGCGACCAGAACCCTGATCGCCGAGGCGCAGAGTTTTGCCCAGGATGTGACCGATATTGCCGCTCGCACCGTCGATGCCGAGCCGGAGAAGACCGATGCCGTCGCCGAAGGCGCGACGATCGGATTGATGCCGGAGGATTTCAGACAGCCCAAGGCCATGGCGCGTCCGGCCAAGCCGTCGGATCTCAAGGCGATCACCGGCGTTGGGCCGAAGCTGGAAAAGGTGCTGAACGGCCTCGGCATCTGGACCTTTGCCCAGATCGCGGCGTGGACGCCGGAAGAGATCGCCTGGGTCGAGGACTACCTGTCGCTCACCGGCCGCATCGGCCGCGACGAGTGGACCCGCCAGGCCGCGGCGCTGACGCTGGCTGCCAAGGCGAAGAAGTAGGGGTGGCAGGCATGGAGATCCACGACAGGAGCGATGTTCTCGATGTGCGCAATGCCATCGTCAGCAACTCCAGATTTGACGATGTGAACTTGTCGAACACGCAGTTTCACAACGTCGACCTGTCGGCGGCCGTGGTGGACGACGCGAACCTCTCGAACGCGTTTTTCAGCAATGTGAATATGAGCAATCTGAAGATAGAAAACGCTGAAGTCGCCGGCATGATGATCAATGGCATCAGGCTGAGCGATCTGTTTCAGGCATATGAGACGGCGCAGACCGCCGGGGGCAATTGATGGCAAAGCTCAAGGTCGACGGGAAAGAGATCACTGTACCCGACCACTACACGCTGCTGCAGGCGGCCGAGGACGCCGGCGCGGAAGTGCCGCGCTTCTGCTTCCATGAGCGGCTGTCGATCGCCGGCAATTGCCGCATGTGCCTGATCGAGGTGAAGGGCGGGCCGCCCAAACCGCAGGCCTCCTGCGCCATGAATGTGCGCGACCTGCGTCCGGGTCCGAATGGTGAGGCGCCTGAAATCTTCACCAACACGCCGATGGTCAAGAAGGCCCGCGAAGGGGTGATGGAATTCCTCTTGATCAACCATCCGCTGGATTGCCCGATCTGCGACCAGGGCGGCGAATGCGACCTGCAGGACCAGGCGATGGCCTTCGGCGTCGATTCCTCGCGCTATCACGAGAACAAGCGCGCGGTCGAAGACAAGTATATCGGCCCATTGGTCAAGACGGTTATGAACCGCTGCATCCACTGCACGCGCTGCGTCCGCTTCACCACGGAAGTTGCAGGCATTTCCGAGCTTGGCCTGATCGGCCGCGGCGAGGATGCCGAGATTACCACCTATCTCGAAAGCGCCATGACCTCGGAGCTGCAGGGCAATGTCATCGACCTTTGCCCGGTCGGCGCGCTGACGTCGAAGCCTTTCGCCTTCCAGGCACGGCCGTGGGAGCTGACCAAGACCGAATCCATCGACGTCATGGACGCCGTCGGCTCGGCAATCCGCGTCGACAGCCGCGGCCGGGAGGTGATGCGCATCCTGCCGCGCGTCAATGAAGCGGTGAACGAGGAGTGGATTTCCGACAAGACCCGCTTCATCTGGGACGGATTGCGAACGCAGCGCCTCGACCGCCCCTATGTCCGCAAGGACGGAAAGCTGGCGCCGGCCAGCTGGGCCGAAGCGTTCGTTGCGATCAGGGATGCGGTGTCGAATGCCGCGCCCGAGAAAATCGGCGCGATTTCGGGCGATCTTGCCGCCGTCGAGGAAATCTACGCACTGAAGCAGCTTATGGCTGCGTTGGGCTCAAGGAACACCGATTGCCGCCAGGACGGCGCCGCACTCGATCCGGCGCTCGGCCGCGCCAGCTACATCTTCAACCCGACCATCGAGGGCATCGAGCAGGCCGACGCGGTGCTGATCATCGGCGCCAATCCGCGCTTCGAGGCCTCGGTGCTCAATGCCCGCATCCGCAAGCGCTGGCGGATCGGCAATCTGCCGGTCGGCGTCATCGGCGAGGTCGGCGACACGCGTTACGACTACGAACAGCTCGGCGCCGGTCCGGAGTCCTTGAAAGATCTGGCCGACGGCAATGGCAAGTTCTTCCAGGTGCTGAAGAAGGCGACGCATCCTCTGATCATCGTCGGCCAGGGCGCGCTGTCGCGTGCCGACGGCGCGGCGGTGCTCGGCCAGGCGGCGAAACTCGCCACGGCCGTCAACGCTGCGCGCGCCGACTGGAACGGCTTTGCCGTGCTGCACACTGCGGCCGCGCGCGTCGGCGGTCTCGATGTCGGCTTCGTGCCTGGCAAGGGCGGCAAGAACGTTGCCGGCATGCTGGGGGAGAGCGAGGTTCTGTTCCTGCTCGGCGCCGACGAGGTCGACATGTCCAAGACCGGCGGCGCCTTCGTCGTCTATGTCGGCACGCATGGCGACGCCGGTGCGCACCGCGCCAATGTCATCCTGCCGGGAGCCGCCTACACCGAAAAGTCCGGCACCTATGTCAACACCGAGGGACGCGTGCAGCAGACCAACCGCGCGGGCTTCGCGCCGGGCGACGCGCGCGAAGACTGGGCGATCCTGAGGGCATTGTCCGATGTGCTGGGCAAGAAACTACCCTTCGATTCGCTGCAGCAGTTGCGCGCCAAACTTTATGGCGAATACCCGCATCTCGCCCGCATCGATCATGTCGAAGCCGGCAATGCCGATGACGTCGCTAGGGTGGCGAAGCTCGGCGGGCGGCTGAACAAGGGCACTTTCACCTCGCCGGTCACGGATTTCTATCTGACCAACCCGATCGCGCGGGCCTCCGCCGTCATGGCGGAATGCTCGGCGATGGCGAAAAACGGCTTCAGGCAGGCGGCAGAGTAGACATGGACACCTTCTTCTCCTTCTACGTGCTGCCGACGCTGATCATCCTTTTAAAGTCGGTCGTGCTGATCGTCGTTTTGCTGATCGGGGTTGCCTACCTGCTTTACGCCGACCGCAAGATCTGGGCGGCGGTGCAATTGCGCCGCGGCCCGAACGTCGTCGGCCCGTGGGGCACGCTGCAGGCTTTCGCCGATCTGCTGAAATTCGTCTTCAAGGAACCGGTCATTCCGTCCGGCGCCAACAAGGGCGTGTTCCTGCTGGCGCCGCTGGTGTCGGCCGTGCTGGCAATCTCGGCCTGGGCGGTCATTCCCGTCAATGCGGGCTGGGGGATCGCCAACGTCAATGTCGGCATCCTCTACGTCTTCGCCATCTCCTCGCTCGAGGTCTATGGCGTGATCATGGGCGGCTGGGCGTCCAACTCGAAATACCCGTTCCTCGGCGCGCTGCGCTCGGCGGCGCAGATGGTGTCCTACGAAGTCTCGATCGGCTTCGTCATCGTCACCGTGCTGCTCTGCGTCGGCTCGCTCAACCTGTCGGACATCGTGCTGTCGCAGCAGGATGGGCTGGGCACCAAGCTTGGCCTGCCCAACAGCTTCCTCGACTGGCACTGGCTGGCGCTGTTCCCGATGTTCGTCATTTTCTTCATCTCGGCGCTGGCCGAGACCAACCGCCCGCCCTTCGACCTGGTGGAAGCCGAGTCGGAACTCGTCGCCGGCCATATGGTCGAATACTCCTCGACGCCGTTCCTGTTGTTCTTCCTCGGCGAATACGTCGCCGTGGTGATGATGTGCGCGCTGGCCACCATCCTGTTCCTCGGCGGCTGGCTGCCGCCCTTCGACTTCGCCCCCTTCACCTGGGTGCCCGGCGTGATCTGGTTCGTGCTCAAGATCTGCCTGATGTTCTTCATGTTCTCGATGGTGAAGGCCTTCGTGCCGCGCTACCGCTACGACCAGCTGATGCGGCTGGGCTGGAAAGTGTTCCTGCCGATCTCCCTGTTCATGGTCGTTGCCACCGCGGCCTTCCTCAAAATCACGGGGTTTGCGTGATGTCCGCTTTTGGCCAGGCCGCAAAATCGCTGCTGCTGCAGGATTTCGTCAGCGCCTTCTTCCTGTCGATGCGCCAGTTCTTCGCGCCGAAGGAAACGATCAACTATCCGCACGAGAAAGGGCCGACCAGCCCGCGCTTCCGTGGCGAGCACGCGCTGCGCCGCTATCCCAATGGCGAGGAACGCTGCATCGCCTGCAAATTGTGCGAAGCGATCTGTCCGGCGCAGGCGATCACCATCGAGGCCGGCCCGCGCCGCAATGACGGCACGCGCCGCACCGTGCGCTACGACATCGACATGGTGAAGTGCATCTATTGCGGCTTCTGCCAGGAAGCCTGCCCGGTCGACGCCATCGTCGAGGGGCCGAATTTCGAGTTCGCGACGGAGACGCGCGAAGAGCTTTACTACGACAAGGACAGGCTGCTGGCGAATGGCGACCGCTGGGAGCGCGAACTGGCGCGCAACATCTCGCTGGACTCGCCTTACCGCTGACATTTGACGCATGGACGGGGCGAGGGCCCTCGTCTAAGGACAACGCAACTTGCCGGCCTGAGGCGGTCGCAGAAATCAAACAGGACGGATGTCCTGTTTGGACAGGAACCCGGGGGATCCCCAATGCTGAGTGGACTAGAGGCGGCCTTTTTCTACCTCTTCGCCTTTGTCGCGGTGGCGTCGGCCTTCATGGTCATTTCGTCGCGCAACCCCGTGCATTCCGTGCTGTTCCTGATCCTGACCTTCTTTAACGCCGCCGGCCTGTTCATGCTGACCGGCGCCGAGTTCCTGGCGATGATCCTGCTCGTCGTCTATGTCGGCGCGGTCATGGTGCTGTTCCTGTTCGTCGTCATGATGCTCGATGTCGACTTCGCCGAGATGAAGGAAGGCGCCCTGCAATATGCGCCGATCGGCGCGCTGGTCGGGCTGATCCTGGCGGCCGAGCTGATCGTGGTGCTCGGCGGCTACACCTTCGCGCCGCAACTGGCCTCGACGGTCTCCAAACCCATCCCGGATCTTGCCGCGCGGACAAACACCGCAGCACTCGGCGACATCCTCTATACGGACTACCTCTACTACTTCCAGATTTCGGGCCTCATCCTGCTGGTCGCCATGATTGGCGCCATCGTGCTGACGCTGCGCCACAAGGAAGGGGTCAAGCGGCAGTCGATCGCCGCCCAGGTCGGCCGCACGCCGGCGACAGGCATGGAAATCCGCAAGGTCAAGTCGGGCGAGGGGCTCTGAGATGGTCGTCGGCATCGCACATTACCTGACCGTATCGGCGATCCTGTTCACGCTGGGCGTGTTCGGCATCTTCCTGAACCGCAGGAACATCATCGTCATCCTGATGTCGATCGAGCTGATCCTTTTGGCGGTCAACATCAATTTCGTTGCCTTCTCGGCGGCATTGGGCGATCTCGTCGGCCAGGTGTTTGCCCTGTTCGTGCTGACGGTCGCCGCCGCCGAAGCGGCCATCGGTCTTGCCATTCTCGTCGTCTTCTTCCGCAACCGCGGCTCGATCGCGGTCGAAGACGTGAACCAGATGAAGGGTTGACGGGGCTAACATGTATCAAGCGATCGTCTTCCTTCCGCTGCTCGGCTTCCTGATCGTCGGTCTGTTCGGCAATTCGCTGGGCGCCAAGGCATCGGAATACATCACCTCGGGCTTCCTGGTGATCTCGGCCGTGCTGTCCTGGGTCGCCTTCTTCTCCGTCGGCTTCGGCGAGGGCGAGGTGTTCACCGTGCCGGTGCTGCGCTGGATCCAGTCGGGCGGGCTCGACGCGTCCTGGGCGCTCAGGATCGACACGCTGACGGTGGTCATGCTGGTGGTGGTCAACACGGTGTCGGCGCTGGTCCACATCTATTCGATCGGCTACATGCACCACGATCCGAACCGACCGCGCTTCTTCGCCTATCTGTCGCTGTTCACCTTCGCCATGCTGATGCTGGTGACGGCCGACAATCTGGTGCAGATGTTCTTCGGCTGGGAAGGCGTGGGTCTCGCGTCCTATTTGCTGATCGGCTTCTGGTACAAGAAGCCGTCGGCCAATGCCGCGGCCATCAAGGCCTTCGTCGTCAACCGCGTCGGCGATTTCGGTTTTGCGCTCGGCATTTTCGGCGTCTTCGTTTTGTTCGGCTCGGTCAATCTCGGCACCATCTTCGCCAATGCCGCGACGTTCATTCCGGCCGAAGGCGCGCCGCAAGGGGCGGCAGTACTGACCTTCCTCGGCTATGCGCTGGACAAGCAGGCGGCCATGACCATCGTCTGCCTGCTGCTGTTCATGGGCGCCATGGGCAAGTCGGCGCAGGTGCCGCTGCACACTTGGCTGCCGGACGCCATGGAAGGACCGACCCCGGTTTCCGCGCTGATCCATGCCGCCACCATGGTCACGGCCGGCGTGTTCATGCTGGCGCGGCTGTCGCCGCTGTTCGAACTGTCGCATTCGGCACTCACGGTGGTGACCTTCATCGGCGCCTTCACCGCCTTCTTCGCGGCGACCGTCGGCCTGGTTCAGAACGACATCAAGCGCGTCATCGCCTATTCGACCTGCTCGCAGCTCGGCTACATGTTCGTCGCGCTCGGCGTCGGCGCCTATGGCGCGGCGATTTTCCATCTGTTCACGCACGCCTTCTTCAAGGCGCTGCTGTTCCTGGGCTCCGGCTCGGTCATCCATGCCGTGTCCGACGAGCAGGACATGCGCAAGATGGGTGGCCTGCGGAAGCTCATTCCGAAGACCTACTGGATGATGGTGATCGGCACGCTGGCGCTGACCGGTGTCGGCATTCCGGTGACCGTCATCGGCACAGCCGGCTTCTTCTCCAAGGATGCCATCATCGAGGCTGCCTTTGCCGGCCACAATTCGGTCGCCGGCCTCGCTTTCGTCCCGCTGGTCATCGCTGCCTGCTTCACCTCCTTCTACTCCTGGCGGCTGATCTTCATGACCTTCCACGGCGAGCCACGGGCGAGCCACGACGTCATGCACCATGTCCATGAATCGCCGCCGGTGATGCTGGTGCCGCTGTTCATCCTGGCTGCGGGCGCGCTGTTTGCCGGCGTTATCTTTCATGGCGCCTTCATCGGCGAAGCCTATGCCGAATTCTGGAAGGCGTCGCTGTTCACGCTGCCGGACAACCACATCCTGCACGACATCCATCAATTGCCGCTGTGGGTCGAGCTGGCACCGTTCGTCGCCATGGTCATCGGCTTTGCAGTCGCCTGGAAGTTCTACATCCGCTCGCCGGAACTGCCCCGGAGCGTCGCCGCCAACCATCGGCTGCTGTATGCCTTCCTGCTCAACAAATGGTACTTTGACGAGCTCTACGACGTCCTGTTCGTGCGGCCGGCAAAGGCGCTGGGCAGGTTCTTGTGGAAGACCGGCGACGGCACCATCATCGACGGGCTCGGTCCTGACGGCATTTCGGCGCGCGTCGTCGACGTCACCGACCGCGTCGTCAAGCTGCAGACCGGCTATCTCTATCACTATGCCTTCGCCATGCTGATCGGCGTGGCCGCACTCGTCACCTGGATGATGCTCTGATGACCGCCTGGCCAATCCTCTCGCTGGTCACCTTCCTGCCGCTCGTAGGTGTGCTGCTGATCCTGTTCATCAGGGATGACAGCCCGAATGCGCGTCGCAACATCCGCGCCATCGCGTTCACGACGACGGCGGCCACCTTCATCATCTCGCTGTTCATCTGGACCGGCTTCGACAATTCGCAAGCCGGCTTCCAGTTCGTCGAGAAGTTTGCCTGGTTGGATTCCGGCATCTCCTACCATATGGGCGTCGACGGCATTTCGATGCTGTTCGTCATCCTGACGACGTTCCTGATGCCGCTCTGCATCCTGGCGTCGTGGGAAGCGATCGACAAGCGGGTCAAGGCCTACGTGATCGCCTTCCTGCTCTTGGAAACGCTGATGATCGGCGTGTTCTGCGCGCTCGACATCGTGCTGTTCTATGTCTTCTTCGAGGCCGGCCTGATCCCGATGTTCATCATCATCGGCGTCTGGGGCGGCAAGCGCCGCGTCTATGCCTCGTTCAAGTTCTTCCTCTATACGCTCGCCGGCTCGGTGCTGATGCTGCTCGCCATCATGGCGATGTTCTTCCAGGCGGGCACCACCGACATCCCGACGCTGCTGACCCACAACTTCCCGGCCCACATGCAGACATGGCTATTTCTAGCCTTCTTCGCCTCCTTCGCGGTGAAGATGCCGATGTGGCCGGTGCACACCTGGCTGCCCGATGCGCACGTCGAAGCGCCGACGGCGGGTTCGGTGATCCTGGCGGGCATACTGTTGAAAATGGGCGGGTACGGCTTCCTGCGCTTTTCCCTGCCGATGTTCCCGCTGGCCTCGGAAATGTTCGCGCCGCTGGTGTTTACGCTGTCGGTCGTCGCCATCATCTACACCTCGCTGGTGGCGCTGATGCAGGAGGACATGAAGAAGCTGATCGCCTATTCCTCCGTCGCCCATATGGGCTTCGTCACCATGGGCATCTTCGCCATGAACCAGGAAGGCGTGCAGGGCGCGATCTTCCAGATGCTGAGCCACGGCCTCGTCTCGGGCGCGCTGTTCCTGTGCGTCGGCGTCATTTACGACCGCATGCACACACGCGAGATCGACGCCTATGGCGGCTTGGTCAACAACATGCCGAAATACGCCACGGTGTTCCTGATCTTCACCATGGCCAATGTCGGCTTGCCCGGCACATCAGGCTTCGTCGGCGAGTTCCTGACCATGCTCGGCGTGTTCCGGGTCAACACCTGGGTGGCGTTCTTCGCCGCCACCGGCGTCATCCTGTCGGCGGCCTACGCGCTCTGGCTCTACCGCCGGGTGATCTTCGGCGCGCTGACCAAGGAAAGCCTGAAGGGCCTGCTCGATCTGTCGACGCGCGAGAAGGCGATCATCTACCCGCTGGTCGTGCTGGTCATCTTCTTCGGCGTTTATCCCGCTCCCGTCTTCGATGCCACGGCCCAATCGGTCAAGGCGCTCGTCACCAATGTCACCGCATCCATCGGCGCCGCGCAGACCGCGGCGGCGAACTGACCAGAGGTTTTGCGAACCATGACGCCGGACCTTTACTCCAGCCTTTCGCTCTCGACGCCGGAGCTGATCCTCGCCATCGGCGCGCTGGCGCTGTTGATGGTCGGCGCCTATTCGCGCGCCAACACTGCCATTCTGGTGACTGTCCTTGCCGTCGCCGTGCTGGTGATCGCAGGCTTATGGCTGATCTTTCCCACGGGGCAGGGGAGCGCCTACGGCAACGCCTTCATCCAGGATCCGTTCTCCCGCTTCATGAAGGTGCTGTCGCTGATCGGTTCGGCGGTGACGCTGGTGATGTCGATGCGCTTCGCCAGGCAGGAGCATTTCGACAAGTTCGAATACCCGGTGCTGATCCTGCTCTGCACGCTCGGTATGATGCTGATGATCTCGGCCAACGGCATGATCGGGCTCTATCTCGGCCTCGAGCTGCAGTCGCTGGCGATTTACGTGCTGGCGGCGATCAATCGCGACAATCTGCGTTCGACCGAGGCCGGTTTGAAGTATTTTGTGCTCGGCGCGCTATCGTCGGGCATGCTGCTTTACGGAATCAGCCTCATTTACGGCTACACCGGCAATGTAGGCTTCCAGGAAATTTCCTCCGCGCTTGGCAGCGGCGAGCGCCAGTTGGGTCTCGTCGTCGGCCTGGTCTTCGTTTTGGCCGGCCTTGCCTTCAAGATTTCGGCGGTGCCGTTCCACATGTGGACGCCCGATGTTTACGAGGGCGCGCCGACGCCGGTCACCGCCTTCCTGGCGGCCGCTCCCAAAATGGCGGCAATGGCGCTGATCGTGCGCGTCACCATGGGCGCCTTCAAGCCGATCGCTTCCGACTGGCAGCAGATCATCGTCTTCATCTCGATCGCCTCGATGGCGCTCGGCTCCTTTGCCGCGATCGGCCAGACCAACATCAAGCGGCTGATGGCGTACTCCTCGATCGGCCATATGGGGTATGCGCTGGTCGGCCTTGCCGCCAACAGCCAGGCCGGCGTGCGCGGCGTCGCCATCTACATGCTGATCTATCTCGTCATGACGCTCGGCACCTTCGCCTTCATCCTCGCCATGCGGCGCAAGGAAGGCAATGTCGAGCAGATCAGCGATCTCGCCGGTCTGTCGTCGACCAATCCGATCATGGCGACGATCCTGACCATCTTGATGTTCTCGCTGGCCGGCATCCCGCCGCTCGCCGGCTTCTGGGGGAAATGGTACGTGTTCCTCGCCGCCATCAACGCCAACCTCTATGCGCTGGCGATCATCGGCGTGCTGGCCTCCGTCGTGGGCGCTTTCTACTATCTGCGTATCATCAAGATCATGTGGTTCGACGAACCGGCCGGTGGCTTCGTGCCGATGGCGGTTGAGCTGCGCCTCGTGCTTGGTGTCTCCGGCGCTTTCGTGCTGTTCTATGTGCTGATCGGCGGTCCGATCGCGACCTACGCCGAAGCCGCCGCCAAGACATTTTTCTGACCGGATGGCATTTCGGCTGGCTCCAACCTCTGAGACGGAAGGGTTCCGGCTCGAGGCGCATGACAGCGTGGGTTCCACCAACACGCTGGCGCTGGACCATGCAAGGGCAGGCGATCCCGGCAAATTGTGGGTCGTTTCCAAGAAGCAGGAAAGCGGCCGTGGCCGCCGCGGCAGGGCCTGGGTATCGCCCGAGGGCAATCTGGCGGCGACATTGCTGGTCATCACCGGCGGTGAGTTGCGTCTGGCGGCGACGCTGGGCTTCGTCGCCGGCCTGTCGCTGGCCGATGCGCTTGACGCCGTGGTGCCGAAGGGCAGGATCGCCATCGGCCTCGACGGCGCCAGCCAAGGGCAGAACCGCTTCGAGCTGAAATGGCCGAACGATGTGCTTGCCTCCGGCGCCAAACTGGCCGGCATCCTGCTGGAATCGGCCATTCTCGATGGCGGCCGTTTCGCGGTGGCGGTGGGCATCGGCGTCAATGTGGTGGCGCATCCGCCGGATTTGCCGTATCCGGCGACATCGCTTCAGGCGCTGGGCGCGACATGCGACGCCGAAACGCTGTTCTTGGCGCTGTCCGATGCCTGGACCGACAATGCCCGGCTGTGGGATGACGGACGCGGGCTCGACGCCATCCGGCGTCGCTGGCTGGCGCGCGCGGCGGGGCTTGGCGGCGAGGTTGCTGTCAGGATTGACGGGAATGTGGTGCGCGGTACCTTCGAGACCATTGACGCGGACTGCCGTTTCGTGATCCGCGATGATGAGGGGTCGGTCGTGACGGTAGCCGCCGGCGACGTGCATTTCGGCGCCGTCGCGTCGGCAAAGATTTAGAGCTGGTCGCAAGGGCCGGGAAGGGAAAATTGATGGCGAAAGCGCAAAACGCCGAACTCGTCTTCGTGCCGCTCGGCGGCGTCGGCGAGATCGGCATGAACTTCGCCCTTTACGGCTATGGGCCGCCTAGCGCGCGCGAGTGGATCGTCGTCGATGTCGGCGTGACCTTTCCCGATGCGGCGCATCCTGGCGTCGACCTGATCCTGCCCGATACGCGCTTCATCGAGGAGAACCTCGCCGGCCTGCGCGGCATCATCATCACCCACGCGCATGAAGACCATTACGGGGCGCTGCTCGACATCTGGCCGAAGCTGAAGGCGCCGGTGTGGATGACACCGTTCAGCGCCGGACTGCTGGACGCCAAGCGCCAGGGCGAGCAGGGCGCGCCGAAGAAAATTCCGGTGACGATCTACCGGGCAGGCGAAACATTCACTGTCGGCCCGTTCTCGATCGAGGCCATTCCGGTGGCGCACTCGATCCCCGAGCCGATGTCGCTGGCGATCACCTCGCCGGCCGGCACCGTCATCCATACCGGCGACTGGAAGATCGATCCGGAACCGACGATCGGTCCGAAAACCGACGAGGCGCGGTTTCGCGCCTATGGCGACAAGGGTGTGCTGGCGCTGATCTGCGATTCCACCAATGCGCTGCGCGAAGGCGAATCGCCGTCGGAAGTGGCGGTGGGCGAAGGCCTCAGGGGCGTCATCCAGAGCGCTGTCGGCCGTGTCGCCGTCACCACCTTCTCCTCCAATGTCGGACGCATCGTCTCCATCGCCAAGGCGGCGCGCGATGCCGGCCGCCAGTGCCTGGTGCTCGGCCGCTCGCTGAAGCGGGTCATCGATGTCGCCGGCGAACTCGGCTACATGGACGGGCTGCCGGAGTTCATCGCCGAGGAGGATTTCGGCTTCATCCCGCGCGAGAACCTGGTCATCATCTGCACCGGCAGCCAGGGCGAGGCGCTGGCAGCGCTGGCAAAACTGTCGCGCGACGAGATGAAATCGGTGTCGCTGACGGCCGGCGACACGGTGGTGTTTTCCTCACGCACCATTCCCGGCAACGAGAAGGCGATCCTCGAGATCAAGAACCGCCTCATCGACCTCGGCATCAAGATCATCGAGGATGGCGACGCGCTTGTGCATGTCTCCGGCCATCCCCGCCGCAGCGAATTGCGCAGGATGTATGAATGGGTGCGGCCGCAGATCGGCGTTCCCGTGCACGGCGAAGCCGCGCATCTGGTGGCGCAGGGGTCGCTGATGTCGACGTCGGGCATCGGCCAGGTGGCGCAAGTGCGCGACGGCGACATGCTGCGGCTGGCGCCGGGTCCGGCCACGATCATCGACCAGGTGCCGTTCGGCCGCATCTACAAGGACGGCAGGCTGATCGGCACCGACCAGGCGATGGGCATACGCGACCGGCGCAAGCTATCCTTTGCCGGCCATGTCGCGGTCAATGTCGTGCTCGACGACAAATATGAGCTCGCCGGCGATCCCGATCTGGTCGCCATCGGCGTCGCCGAGGCCGATGCCCGTGGCGAAAACATGGAAGATCTGATGCTCGACGCGGCCGTCGGCGCGGTCGACTCGATCCCTCGCCAGCGCCGCAAGGACCTCGATCTGGTGCAGGAAGCGGTGCGCCGCGCCGTGCGCGGCGCCGCCAACGAGGCCTGGGGCAAGAAGCCGCTGGTGACGGTGTTTGTGACGAGGTGAGGGAATAGGCAGTAGGCGGTAGGCAGTGGAGAAAAATGCAGATGTATCACTACTGCCTACTGCCCATTCCCTACTCTCTTAACTTGTGGAGCACTTCATGCTCGGACGCCTGAACCATGTAGCGCTTGCCGTGCCGGACTTGGCCGCGGCGATTGCGGCCTATCGCGATACGCTTGGCGCGAAGGTCACCGCGCCGCAAGCGCTGCCCGAGCATGGCGTTACCGTGGTGTTCGTCGATGTCGGCAACACCAAGATCGAACTCCTGGAGCCGCTGGGCGGGGGGTCGCCGATCGCGGCCTTTCTGGACAAGAACCCCTCGGGTGGCATGCATCATGTCTGCTACGAGGTCGACGACATCCTTGTCGCGCGCGATCACCTCAAAGCGAGCGGCGCCCGCGTGCTGGGCGACGGCAATCCCAGAACCGGCGCCCACGGCAAGCCGGTGCTGTTCCTGCATCCCAAGGATTTCTTCGGCACGCTGGTCGAACTGGAGCAGGCATGAGCTGGATTTCGTTTGCCGCGCTGTTCTTCATCACCTGGTGGCTGATGCTGTTCATCGTGCTGCCGTTCAGCGTCAAGACGCAGGATGACGACCAGGACGTGACGCTGGGCACGGTTGCGAGTGCGCCGCGCGGGCCGCATATGCTGCGCGCCGTGATCCGCACCACCATCGTCACGGCTGTCGTCATGGGGGTTTTCTATAGCCTGACGCACGGGCTGGGCTACAGCCTCGACGAAGTCCCGCACATCATCCCCGAAGCCAGCCAGGCACCTGCAAACTAACCACTTTCCCGCCGGCAGATCGGGTGGGGTGTTCGTGCCTGTTTTCGGAGCGCCAAACTCAGGTTTTGTCTCGCCAGCCTGCGATGCACAATCGGCGGCCAGGCATGGCCGACCCGCATTAGAATCACGACTGGGCATCAGGCTGACGCAAGCTCACGTGATTTGGGAACAGGTTGATCTAACCAGATGATCGGGCAAAAAAAATGCAAGGCACAAGGCCTTGCAATTTAAACGCGTTCCGATCTGTTTTCCGGTTTCCGGCGGCAGCGGGTAACCGCGCCTAGATCGCATCCTCCCAAGACTTTGACCGCGTAGGAGAGCAGATTTTTCTCCACCCTCTCGGTTATCGGGGCACACTAGCCTAACCCTGATGAAATTGTCACGCAGAATTTTGCCCGCAATCGGGCAATCTGTGCTGCAGTGCACAATAGTGCGGCAGGCTTTGCTTGCGAAACGAACAACACCGGGGCTGCCGCCTTAATCTGGTCAGGTGTGCCGCGTCGCCCGGACGCGCAAAGCGTGTGTGAGCACTTCGGAGTCCGGGTCATCATTTTGCATCAAAAGCATTATCGTTTTCGGTGCGAAGGTCTTTGGAAGAAGAATCGATTTTTGCGATTTCGGACCGATGCGGCCGGTCGGGTTTCCATTCCGTCACGAAATAGCTATGAAGCCGGGGCAAGCAAGCCAGCCGCGCCGATTCCGGCGCAGCCTCCTCTCTCACGGACCTGTCCATGCGTTTGTCGCAGTTTTTCCTGCCCATCCTGAAAGAAAATCCGCGCGAGGCCGAGATCGTCTCGCACCGGCTGATGCTGCGTGCCGGCATGATCCGCCAGCAGGGGCAGGGCAGCTTTTCCTGGCTGCCGCTAGGCAAGCTGGTGCTCGACAAGGTCTGCCGCATCATCCGCGAGGAGCAGAACCGCGCCGGCGCGCTGGAAATCCTGATGCCGACCATCCAGTCGGCCGATCTGTGGCGCGAAAGCGGCCGCTATGACGACTATGGCAAGGAGATGCTGCGCATCAAGGACCGGCAGGACCGCGACATGCTCTACGGTCCGACCAATGAGGAAGTGGTCACCGAGATCGTGCGCGCCTACGTCAAGTCGTACAAGGATTTGCCGCTCAACCTCTACCACATCCAGTGGAAGTTCCGCGACGAGGTGCGGCCGCGCTTTGGCGTCATGCGTTCACGCGAATTCCTGATGAAGGACGCCTATTCCTTCGACCTCGATTTCGAGGGCGCGAAGGCCGCCTATAACCGCATGTTCGTCTCCTATCTCCGGACGTTCACGCGCATGGGGCTGCAGGCCATTCCGATGCGGGCCGACACCGGGCCGATCGGCGGCGATCTCAGCCACGAATTCATCATCCTGGCCGACACCGGCGAGAGCCAGGTCTATTGCGACCGCGAATATCTGTCGCTCCAGGTGCCCGGCGAGAAAACCGACTTCGGCAATGACGGCGAGATCGCCGACATCGTCAAGACGTGGACGACGCCTTACGCCGCCACCGACGAGATGCATGACGAGGCGGCCTGGGACAAGCTTGGCGAAGCCGACCGGGTCTCGGCGCGCGGCATCGAGGTCGGCCACATCTTCCATTTCGGCGACAAATATTCCAAGCCCATGGGCGCCAAGGTGACCGGGCCCGACGGCAAGGATCATTTCGTTTCCGGCGGCTCCTACGGTATCGGTCCGTCGCGGCTGGTGGCGGCGATCATCGAGGCCAGCCATGACGACAACGGCATCATCTGGCCGGAAGCGGTGACGCCGTTCGACATCGGCCTGATCAACATGAAGGCCGGCGACGCCGAGTGCGACCGCGTTTGCGGCGAGCTCTACGCCGCCTTTACCGGCGCCGGCAAGGATGTGCTTTACGACGACACCGACCAGCGGCCGGGCGGCAAGTTCGCCACCGCCGACCTGATCGGCCTGCCCTGGCAGGTGATCGTCGGGCCGCGCGGCGTGGCCGCCGGCGAGATCGAGATCAAGAACCGCCGGACCGGCGAGCGCGAGACGCTGCCGGTCGCGGAGGCCAGGAAACGCTTCGGTGCAACCGCATGAGCGAAGCCGCGGCAGCGAAGTCTTCGGTAGCCCAGTCTCCGGTTGGCAAGTCTCCGGTCACCAAGTCTCCGGTCGCCGGCCCGTTCTCCATGTTCGAACGCATGGTCGCCTGGCGTTATTTGCGGTCGCGCCGCAAGGAGACGGTGATCTCGGTCATCGCCTCGATCTCCTTCCTCGGCATCATGCTAGGCGTCGCCACGCTGATCGTCGTCATGGCTGTCATGAACGGGTTTCGAGCCGAACTTCTGACCCGCATCCTCGGCGTCAACGGCCATCTGATCGTGCAGCCGCTGGATTCGCCGCTTGAGGACTATGCGCAGGTCGCAGCCCGCATCAACGGCGTGGCCGGCGTCAAATACGCGATACCGCTGATCGACGGCCAGGTCCTGGCGCAAGGCAATGTCGGCGGCGGCATGGGCGCGCTGGTGCGCGGTATCAGGGCCGAAGACCTCGGCAAGATCGCCATCGTCGCCCAAAACGTCAAGCAAGGCACGCTTGACGGCTTCGACTCCGGCGATGGCGTCGCCATCGGCAAGCGCATGGCGGAGAATCTCGGCCTTGTGCTCGGCGACACCATCACGCTGATCTCGCCGGACGGCGATGTGACGCCGATGGGCACGACGCCGCGGCTGAAGGGCTACAAGGTGGCGGCGATCTTCGAGGTCGGCATGTCGGAGTATGACAGCTCCATCGTCTACATGCCGTTTTCCGAAGCGCAGCTCTATTTCAACATGGACGGCAGGGCGCAGACGATCGAGATCTATGTCGACAATCCCGACAATGTCGACGCGCTGAAACCGCTGGTGGATGCGGCGGCGCAACGGCCGATCGACATGGTCGACTGGCGCCAGCGCAACGAGACGTTCTTTTCAGCACTGCAGGTCGAGCGCAACGTCATGTTCATGATCCTGACGCTGATCGTGCTGGTGGCGGCGCTCAACATCATCTCCGGCCTGATCATGCTGGTGAAGGACAAGGGCCACGATATCGCCATCCTGCGCACAATGGGCGCCTCGCGCGGCGCCATCCTGCGCATCTTCCTGATGACGGGTGCTGCGATCGGCGTCACCGGCACGCTGGCCGGCGTGCTGCTCGGGGTGCTCATCTGCACGAACATCGAATCCATCCGCCAGTTCTTCTCCTGGATGACCGGCAAGGTGCTGTTCAACCCGGAGCTCTATTTCCTCAGCCAGCTGCCGGCAAAGATGGACCCGCGCGAGACCACCTATGTCATCCTGATGGCGCTCGGCCTGTCCTTCCTAGCAACGGTGTTTCCGGCATGGCGCGCCGCACGGCTCGATCCGGTCGAGGCCTTGAGATACGAATGAAGTCCGAGATCATTATCGAGCTGAAGAGCGTCGAGCGGCACTATGTCCAGGGGCCGCGCAAGCTCACCATTTTGAACGGCGCCGACTTTTCGCTGAAGCGCGGCGAGATGGTGGCGCTGGTGGCGCCGTCGGGCACCGGCAAGTCGACGCTGCTCCATACGGCGGGCCTGCTCGAGCGCCCCGACGCCGGTGACGTCATTCTGGCCGGCCGCGCCTGCGGACGGCTCTCCGACGACGAACGCACGGCGATCCGCCGCAACGATGTCGGCTTCGTCTATCAGTTCCATCATCTGCTGCCGGAGTTTTCGGCACTGGAAAACATCATGATGCCGCAGCTGATCAAAGGGCTTTCGCGCAAGGAGGCGTCGGAGCGCGCAGCACAGCTGCTCGACTATATGCAGATCGGCAAGCGCGCGTCGCACCGTCCGTCGGAGCTGTCCGGCGGCGAACAGCAGCGCGTCGCCATTGCCCGCGCGGTCGCCAATGCGCCCTTGCTGCTGCTCGCCGACGAGCCGACCGGCAATCTCGACCCGGTCACCGCCTCCTATGTCTTCGAGGCGCTTGGCGCGCTGGTCAAGCAGTCCGGCCTTGCCGCGCTGATCGCGACCCACAATCACGAACTCGCCTCGCGCATGGACCGCCGGGTGACGTTGGCGGATGGCAAGGTCGTTCCGTTGTAGGCCCCAACTTCCTCATCCTAGGGTCTGCGCCGCGTCGCTGCGCTCCTTGCTCCGCCCTAGGATCACGAAGTGATTGGTGCGTGTCCCGATCGCAAAGGCATGCGATGCGCCCTGCGTCAGCACTGCCGTCACCCCGTCAACCTTTCCTTAACCCTGCCCAAACCGGGTGTCAGGATTCGTCGGCATGCCGCTTTCCGCTCATTGACTTTCGAACAAAGTTAGAACAAAATACGAACATATCAACAACAGGAGAGAGTTATGAGCGATCTTGTTCAGGACGTCGTTTCGTTGGTGTGCATGAGTGCGTTTCTGGTTTCCATGGCTGTCTGGATCGGCGCCATGTGATGCAACTGCGGTTCGCCGCACTGTTTTAGGCGGGCAGGAAGGCGCTGTGCCGTTAAGCCTTTCTTGCCGCCATGACGCTAGGCTGCCCCGCCAAGACAGGGAGCAAAACCTCAGGTGTCGCCGATCGTGACGGCCCTTCTCGTGGCCGGTAATCTCGGACTGATTTTCCTTCTGATGACCGCGCCGCTCGGTTTGCGCACGGTGCGGCTGAGCCGCGTGGTTGCGGTGGACCGGCAGCGCCTCTGGCAGGCGCTGTGGCCGCTCGGCAGCGATGCCGGCTGGTCCGGCGAGATACTCTCGGCCCAGCCGCTGGACGGGCAGGGCACGGCCCGCATCCTGCTGTCCTGGGAGGGCCGGGACGGCCAGCCGATCGAGCGAAGGTCGCGCTTCGAGGACGTCGTCGAAGGCAATCGTTTTTCGATGCGGGTCATCGAGGATACCGCGCTCGACGCGTCGTTCTGGAAGGATTTTTATGAGACCACCGAACTCACCTCGGAAGGTGCCGGCACGCGGGTGACGCTCAGTCAGACCGATCGCTATCGCGGCGTCGCCTTCCTGGTGTTCCGCTACTTCGCCATGCGCCGCGAGCTCGGCAAGCTGGAGATCTGGGCGAGGACCGGACAGTATCGCAAGGGCGGCTGGTTCGAGCATCCGCTGAGCCAGGTCGGTTTCGCCGTTCTGTCGGCTTTCATCCTTTGGCCGTTCTTCGGGCTCAATCTCGGCGGCCTGGCGCTGGCCGCGATCCTGACCTCGGTGGTTGCCCTGCATGAGCTCGGCCACATGGCGGCCTTTCGGCTAACCGGTCATCGCAAGGCGCGGATGATCTTTATCCCGCTGCTCGGCGGCATCGCCATTGGCGGCCGGCCTTATGACAGCCGCTTCGAGGTCGCCTTCGTGGCGCTGATGGGCGCTGGTTTTTCCGCGTTCCTGGTACCGCTGCTGATCGTCGCCAGCGGGCTCGCATCCGGCGAGGGACATCGGCTCGCCGCGGCCCTTCTGGCGACGCTTGCCGGCTTTGCCGCGCTGTTCAACATCGCCAATCTGGTGCCGGTGTGGAAATTCGACGGCGGTCAGGTGCTGCGCCAGATCTGCCCGGGGCCGGTCGCCCTGGCGCTCGCCTCGTTTTCCCTGCTCTCGGCCTTGCTATGGCTTGGCTGGCTGGCCGGCTTTTCCCAAAGCTTTCTGCTGGTGGCGGGCGCCGTCTTTGCCATCCTCAGCCTGATGACAGTGGGTAGCGGGGTAAAACCGCGCCACGAATTGAAGCCGATCCGCATCTTCGACCGTTTCGCCATGGCCGGCGCGCTGCTGGCCGTCTTCGCCATTCACGGTTTCGGGCTGTTGTGGGCCTCGGCGCGGTTGCTTTGAGCGTTGGTCGAGGCGAGACTCAGCCGGCCTTGCGAGCCGGTTCTGCAGAAGTTGACTCCGCTGCCCCGAAAACATCCTCGAAGGCGGATTTCAGCGCCAGGTCGAAATCGCCCATGGTCACGGGCAGGCCGAGGTCGACGAGGCTGGTGACGCCGTGATCCGGCACGCCGCATGGCACGATGCCGCTGAAATGGCTGAGATCCGGCTCGACATTGACGGCAATGCCATGAAAGCTCACCCAGCGCCGCAGCCGGATGCCGATGGCCGCGATCTTGTCTTCAGCCGGCGAGCCGTCGGGCAGGGACGGGCGCTCGGGCCGCACCACCCAGACTCCGACGCGGTCCTCGCGGCGTTCGCCGCGCACATTGAAGGCGGCAAGCGTGCCGATGATCCACTGCTCGAGCGCGGCGACGAAGGCGCGCACATCCTCGCGCCGGCGCTTCAGGTCAAGCATGACATAGGCAACCCGCTGCCCCGGCCCGTGATAGGTGTATTCGCCGCCGCGCCCCGCGGCAAAGACCGGGAAACGGTCGGGGTCGATCAAGCCCTCGATGCGGGCGCTGGTGCCGGCGGTGTAAAGCGGCGGATGCTCGACCAGCCAGACCATCTCGGCGGCCGCACCCGTGCGGATCGCCTCGGCGCGCGCTTCCATCAGGGCCAGCGCATCGGTGTAGCCGGTCAGGCCAGGCTCGATGCGCCATTCGACCGGCGCTGACCCGGGCAAGGGCAGGAACGACGTGGCGATCTGGCTGCGTTCGGTCATGGCTTTTCGTTTTTCGCGTGACGCACGCCGGCTTGGCGAAACCGGCTTGCGCTCTGGGGCCAAATGCATTTGCCCTTCATATGGCGGTATCCGGCTGAAACGTCCAGTTCGCCACGCATTTCGGCCTTCGCGCACGACCCCGAAGATAGGAACGATCTTCGGAAAGGATCATGCGCCAAATCAAAGTGCTGCAGCGTCCTTTGCGCGTCCCACAGGACGCGCGGCGCTGTAGAGGCCGATATGCCAATTTGCGCGATTATTGCGCGCCGCGCCCTTGTTTCGCCGGAAACGATTTGCTACACGCCGCGAGCCGGTTCGTTCCGGCTCCTACCACGGGCGGTCGTGGCGGAATTGGTAGACGCGCAGCGTTGAGGTCGCTGTGGGGCAACCCGTGGAAGTTCGAGTCTTCTCGACCGCACCATAATTTTTCGGCCATTGAAATCATTGCGGCTTCTCAGGCCGTCGACGCCAGATCATCGCCTTTGGCGCTTGAACCGGCCGCAGCAGAGTTGCAACAGGAGGTCGCAGAGCCGCACGCGAACGCCGTTTGGCTCGCACCGGCCAGCCTCCTGCACCCGAGTCCCCGGCTTTGCCGGTGGCGGGGCAGGGGATGTGGGTGACCTAAGCGGCGCGTCGTTGCGGGAAATGGAGACCCGGACGGGCTCGACGAGGGTCAACGGCCGTCACGACGGTGTGGTGGTGATCGCAGTAGACGCGATCCGGCGACGTCGGCCCGGCACAAAAACGGTAACCACCGGGTACCGAGCGGTCTTCGCTCACCGGGAAGCGGCACTGGTTGAGGCCTAGCTGAATGAGGGGGACGTCTCTCGACGCTGGTCTGATATTTTCACGCATGATGGTTTTCAGTTCCTGGTTCATAGCCCTTGCCGGCTGACGGCCGCGGTGCGACCCGTCGGAGCGAGCTTCTCTCGTTTTGGAGGCTGTGGACCACATATGGTGCTGATCGCACCGCCAAAGAAGCCCGGCGCCCCGCTTCTGAAGCCAAATCGTTTGCGACTTAAGGCCACACCCGCGAGCGCCCGAAGCACCTGTCCGGCCGGGATTTGTCGGCGCGTCGTTACATAGCCTCAGTCCGTCGCCGCCGATCGCTTGAAGACGATGGTGACCCTGGTTCCCTCGCCGGCACTCGAGTTGACGTCGAATTGCGCCTTGGCATTTTCGGTCAGCGACCGCGCGATCAGGGAGCCGAGCTTGCCTGGCCTGGGCCAGGTCTCACCCGTCGGCAGACCGATTCCATCATCGGCGACAGTCACCCGGCAACCATCGCCGCTGACGACGCTGTGCAGCGTGATCGTGCCGCCGTCGCGCCCGACGAATGCATGTTTGAGAGCGTTGGTCAGCAACTCATTGACGACCAGGCCTGTCGGCATGGCAACGTTGATGGATACCGGATAGGTATCCACCTTAAGGTCGAGGCGGATACCTTCGACTGCGTGCGACGCCATGACGGCGGACGCGATCTGGCTAAGATACACACCAAGATCCACCTCATCCTTCTGCTGGTCAGCCGACAAGGTCTGGTAAAGGATTGCCAATGCGTCTACCCGGCCGGCAAGCCTTTCGAAGCGCTTCTGGTCCGGTTCGGTGGCGTTGCGGGTTTCCATCCGGATCAAAGCGGTGATCATCTGCAGATTGTTTTTCACCCGGTGCTGCAGTTCGCGCAACAGGGTGTCCTTCTCCCGGATTAGCTCCTCCGCGGGTCGCGCGTCCTCGGTCTCGCCGTGTGCCGTGACGTCGACAAGCGCCACCAGCCGGAAGCAGAGCTTGCCGTTGTCGTCCTCGATAACGTTGGAATAAACGTCGACGATTGCCGGCTTGTCCTCGCCGCGCTCAAGACGAAATGTGCCGACGAAATCGGTGTCTTCAACGACAGCCTCGGCGAGCGGCCTGTCCTTCTGCCGATGAAGCCCCCTGCCGGAAAGGGCCGCCCAGTTTTCCCGCGCAAGCTTCGGCGCCTTGAGGTCCGAGAGCTTCTCGAATTCGGGATTGGCGTAGACGACACGCTCCTTCGCGATCAATTCCGAGACGGCGATCGCGATCGGCATCTGGTCGAGAAATTTCTTGAACTGGTCGCTTTCCAGCGCGGTGGCAAGGTCAGGCGTATCGAGCAATTGCTCGACAGCGTCAGCCTTTTCGGAGTCTGTCATCTCGGGGCCTGCGTGATGCGTGGAAGCCATCAATATCAGGCATGCAATTCACCCGCTATCTCCAATATCGAAGGGGATACGACAGCGTCACTACTGGTGCGGGCCGCGTCGCGCGGGGCTCCACCGCCTGCTGCTCACGAACGAACTGGACAGAAGGCATTTTTCTCAGGGCCGCCGAACTTTGAAAAGAAATGTCTATGGAATTTGTAGAATTACGCTTTGAATGGGATCTCGGTGCTGCTCGCAAGCCTTGGCGGCCTTCGCCTCCTGAGTTGAGATCAGCGCTTTCGTTACCAAGCAAGTCGGCTCCCGATGAGGGAGTTGCTCCGCCGATCGCTATGCGGCCGGCAGACGGCGGAGCATTGCCAGTGGCCCCGCGACTTTAGAGAACAGAGGTTCCCATGACCAGACTTACCCCCGTAGAGCAGATCATCCCGGATGCCGATATTGTCCCGCTTACCGGACGCGTCGGCGCAGAGATCAGGAACATTCGGCTCTCCGGCGACCTGCCGCAGCAGACAATAGCGGCGATCAATCAGATCCTGTTGCGGCACAAGGTGGTGTTCTTCCGCGATCAGGCGCATCTCGACGATGCCGGGCAGGAGCGCTTTGCCCAGCGTCTCGGCGACCTCGTCCCGCATCCGACCCAAGGTCCCGTCAAGGGAACGGCGTCCATTCTCGAACTCGATTCCAGCCGTGGCGGCGGTCGCGCCGACCAATGGCATACCGATGTCACCTTCGTCGACGCCTATCCGAAATTCTCCGTTCTTCGCGGCGTCGTCATACCGCCGGCCGGCGGCGACACCATCTGGTCGAACACCGCGGCCGCCTACCAGGACCTGCCCGAGCCGTTGAAACTGCTCGCCGACAATCTCTGGGCGGTTCACAGCAACGCCTACGATTACGCCGCGGTGCGGCCGCGTGCGAGCGCCGCGGAAAAGAAGCACTTCGAGGAAATCTTCACCTCGACGATCTACGAGACCGAGCATCCCGTCGTCCGCGTCCATCCCGAAACAGGCGAGCGCACGCTGCTGCTCGGCAATTTCGTGCAACGGCTGATCGGCCTTTCCAAAAGCGATTCGGCGAAGCTTTACGAGGTGTTCCAGTCCTATGTCACCGCGCCGGAGAACACCGTGCGCTGGCGCTGGAAAGCCGGCGATGTGGCGATCTGGGACAACCGCGCGACGCAGCACTACGCCGTCAACGACTATGGCGACCAGCACCGGGTGGTCCGTCGCGCCACGGTCGACGGCGACGTTCCGGTCAGCGTCGACGGCCGCCGCAGCGCCACCCGCACCAAGGTCGCGAAGCCGGCAGCCGACAAGGCGGCATGAGGCGCGGTCGAACGCGAAGGCCGCTGTTCAGGCGGCCTTCTTCATACGTGATAGTGTCTCTGCAACCACCTCACCAAACGACGACGGCGTCGGCACGATGATCACCCCGGCGTCCTTTAGAATCTCGACCTTTTCCTGCGCCGATTCGCCGAAGGCCGAGATGATGGCGCCGGCGTGGCCCATGCGGCGGCCTTTGGGGGCGGAAAGGCCGGCGATGTAGGCGATCAGCGGCTTCCTCATATTGTCGCGCGCCCAGATCGCCGCTTCGGCTTCCTGCGGTCCGCCGATCTCGCCGATCATCACCACGGCGTCGGTGTCGTCATCCTGTTCGAACAGTTTCAGCATGTCCTTGAAGGACGAGCCGTTGATCGGGTCGCCGCCGATGCCGACGCTGGTCGAGACGCCGATGCCGAGCGACTTCATCTGCGACGCCGCCTCGTAGCCCAGGGTTCCCGAGCGGCCGACAATGCCGACGCGGCCGGGGAGGTAGATGCTGCCGGGCATGATGCCCATCAGCGCCTGTCCGGGCGTGATGACGCCGGCGCAGTTCGGGCCGATCAGCCGCATGCGGTCCTCGTAGCGGTAGCGCAGCATGTAGCGCTTGACCTGCATCATGTCCTGCGACGGGATGCCGTCGGTGATGCAGACGCAGAGTTTAATGCCGGCGTCCGCCGCTTCCATGATCGAATCGGCGGCAAAGGGCGGCGGCACGAAGACGATGCTGGCCTCGGCGCGGGTCTCGCGCACCGCGCCCTTGACCGTGTTGAAGACAGGCAGGCCGAGATGCTTCTGGCCGCCTTTGCCGGGGGTGACGCCGCCGACCAGCTTGGTGCCATAGCGTTTCATGTCGTCGGCATGGAAGCTGCCGATCTTGCCGGTGAACCCCTGGACGATGACGCGGGTGCTGCGGTTGAGCAGGATTGCCATTTTCTCGACCTCCCTAGAGCACGATGCCGAAAAGTGTGAAGCGGTTTTCGGACGACATCATGCTCCATCTGTTTGATTTTAGAGACGGATTCAGATTTCAGGTCGATTCGACCTGAAATCATCCGGCTCTAGGCTGCTTTTTTCTTGGTGGCCGCGCGCCATGCGGCGACGGCTTTTTCGGCGGCTTCTGCAAGCGTGTCGGCAACGATCACCGCCTCGCCGGAATCAGCCAGGATGCGGCGGCCTTCCTCGGCCCTGGTGCCGGAGAGACGGACCACCAGCGGCACGTTGACGCCGACCTCGCGGATCGCCTTGATGACGCCTTCGGCGACCCAGTCGCAGCGGTTGATGCCGGCGAAGATGTTGACCAGGATGGTCTCGACATTCTTGTCGCCGAGCACGGCGCGGAAGGATTTCGCCACCCGCTCGGGCGAGGCGCCGCCACCGATGTCGAGGAAGTTGGCCGGTTCGCCGCCGGCGATCTTGATCATGTCCATGGTCGCCATGGCGAGCCCTGCGCCATTGATGATGCAGCCGATGTTGCCGTCGAGGCCGACATAGGAGAGGCCGCGATCGCTGGCGAAGGTTTCGCGCGGATCTTCCTGGCTTTTGTCGCGCAGCTCGGAGATTTCCGGCCGTCGGAACAACGCGTTCTCGTCGAACGACATCTTGGCGTCGAGCGCGATCAAATTGCCGTCGCGGGTCACCACCAGCGGATTGATCTCCAGCATCGAGGCGTCGTAGTCGCGAAACACCTGGTAGCAGCTGAAGATGGTCTCGGTCGCCTTGCCGATCAGATTGTGGTCGAGGCCGAGCCCGAAGGCGATCTCGCGGGCCTGGAAACGCTGCATGCCGACACCGGGATCGACCGATGTGCGCAGGATGGAGTTCGGCGCCTTCTCGACGATGTCCTCGATCTCCATGCCGCCGGCAGCGGACGCCACGATCATGACGCGCTCTTCCTTGCGGTCGAGAACGAAGCCGACATAGAGCTCCTGCGCGATATCGACGGCTTCCTCGAGATACAGGCGCGAAATCAGCTTGCCGCGCGGGCCGGTCTGCTGGGTCACCAGCTTGCGGCCGAGCATGGCTTCGGCAGCGTTGGAGATCTCCTCGTCATTGGCGCAGAGCTTGATGCCGCCGGCCTTGCCGCGGGCGCCGGAATGCACCTGCGCCTTCAAGACCCATTTGGCGCCGCCGATCTCGCGCGCCCTGTAGGTCGCCTGCTCGGGGCTGTAGGCCAGCCCGCCGCGCGGCACATGCACGCCGTGGCGTGCCAGCAGTTCCTTGGCCTGATATTCGTGGATGTCCATTTTGTCCTCCCTGAACGGTCAATGCGCGGCGACACGCGGCTCGCTAGAGAATTGGCTGGCCCGTTCGATTGCCTCGTTGACCACCAAAACATTGCGCGCCATGCGTTCCGACGCTGCGTCGATCATCTTGCCGTCGAGTGCGGCTGCTCCCTTGCCCTGCGCCTCCGCCTCCTTCAGCACTTCGAGGATGCGCCTGGCGCGCGTCACCTCTTTTTCCGGTGGCGAGAAGACGTCGTTGGCTAGCGCGATCTGCGAGGGATGGATTGCCCATTTGCCTTCGATGCCAAGGGCGGCGGCGCGCCTGGCGCCGGCGATGTAGCCCTCCGGATCGGAGAAGTCGCCGAACGGCCCGTCAATCGCGCGCAAGCCATAGGCGCGGCAGGCGACGGTCATCCGCGACAGAGCGAAATGCCACTGATCGCCGGGATAGTCGGGGTTGAGGCCGCCGATGTTGACCGTGCGCGCCTTGCAGCTTGCCGCATAATCGGCGACGCCAAAATGCATGGCTTCCAGCCGGCCGGGTGTCGCGGCAATCGCCTCGACATTGGCCATGCCGAGCGCGGTCTCGATCAGCGCTTCGAGGCCGACGCGGGTCCTGAAACCCTTTGCCATCTCAATCTGGTTGACCATGGCCTCGACCATGTAGAGGTCAGCCGGCACGCCGACCTTCGGCACCAAAATGGTGTCCAGCCGGTCGCCGGCCTGTTCCATGACGTCGACCACGTCGCGATACATGTAATGGGTGTCGAGGCCGTTGATGCGCACCGAGACGGTCTTGCCCTTGGCGCGCCAGTCGATGTCGTTGAGCGCCTGGATGATGTTCTTGCGGGCGCGCTCCTTGTCGGGTGGGGCAACGGCGTCCTCGATGTCGAGGAAGATGAAGTCGGCGGCGCTGTTGGCCGCCTTGTCGATCATTTCCGGGCTGGAGCCGGGAACCGCCAGCTCGCTGCGCTGCAGGCGGAGTTTCTTCAGGTGGTTGATGGTGTGGCTCATCGTAGGCTCCTCAGGCGGCTTCGGCGACCGGCACGGCGGCCGAGGCGCGGAAGTGCTGGATGGCGGCGCCGACGCCCGAGCCCGGCGCCAGCCGTACGCCGCAGTCGAGCAGCGCCATTTCGGCGGCCGAGAGCGAGGCCAGCACCATCACCTCGTTCAGCCAGCCGAGATGGCCGATGCGGAAGACTTTGCCGATCACCTTGTTGAGGCCGCCGCCGAGCGAGGTCTGGTATTTCTGGTAGGCGCGCTTGACCACATCGCCGCTGTCGACGCCGTCCGGCACCAGGATGGCGCTGACGGTGTCGGAGTGCCATTTCGGCGCCTTGGCGCAGAGCTTCAGGCCCCAGGCGTCGACCGCCTTGCGCACGCCTTCGGCGAGGCGATGGTGACGGGCGAAGATGTTTTCCAGCCCTTCCTCGGCGATCAGGTCGAGCGAGGTGCGCAGGCCGCGCAGCAGCTGCGTCGCCGGCGTATAAGGGAAATAGCCGGCGTCGTTGGCGCGGATCATGTCCTCGAAGGAGAAGACGCAGCGCCGATGGGTGGCGCTCCGCGAAGCCACCAGCGCCTTCTTGCTGACCGAGAGGAAGCCGAGGCCGGCGGGCAGCATGAAACCCTTCTGCGAGCCGCTGACGGCGCAGTCGACGCCCCATTCTCCCTGGCGGAAGTCGATCGAGCCGATCGACGACACGCCATCGACGAAGAGAAGGGCAGGGTGGTTGGCGTCATCGAGCGCGGCGCGGCAGCCGGCGACGTCGCTGGTCACGCCGGTCGCGGTCTCGTTTTGGGTGCAGAAGACTGCCTTGATGCGGTGCGCCTTGTCGGCCCTGAGCCGCTCGGCATAGAGCTCGAGCGGCACGCCGGTTCCCCATTCGCAGTCGATAACCTCGACCTCGAAGCCGAGGCGCTCGGCCATGTCGACCCACAGATGCGAGAACTGTCCGAAGCGCGACATCAGCACGCGGTCGCCGGGGCTGAGCACATTGGTCATCGCCGCTTCCCAGGCGCCGGTGCCGGAGGAGGGATAGATGAAAACGCGGCCGGTCTCGTTCTTGAACACCGTCTTGATGTCCTCGAACAGCGGTAGCGTGAGATCGGGGAAGGATGCTGCACGCATGTCCTCCATCGGCAGGTTCATCGCCTGCCGGACCTGTTCGGGAATGTTGGTCGGTCCGGGAATGAAAAGATGGGTGAAACCGGCCATGTCGCGAACTCCTCCTGCTCCAGCAAAGCGGTGAGGGGAGTTTCGTCTCAACGGCTAATGGCAACAACACCTCAAGGGGTAACATCTTGCCGCGCGCGGGTGGGGGTTGCCTACCCGGGTGACCTACCCGCGGCTCATCGCTCGCCTACCCGAACGGCTGCTTCTGGGTACGCCGCTCGCGCGCATAGAGCGCGACGGCCATCGCCCGGTTGCGGACGTCGAGCTTGTCGTAGAGGTTCTTGAGGTGGTATTTCACCGTGTTCTCGGAAATCCCGGTCCGCGTAGCGATCTGCAGATTGGTCCAGCCGTCGGACAGCACCGCCAGCAGCTCGCGCTCGCGCACCGTGAGCAGCGACAAGGGTGTGTCGTTGACCTTGTTGATGTCGATGTAGGGGATGCAGATGCGGCCATGCGCGACGGCCAGGATGGTCTCGAAGATGATCGCCGGATCGTCGAACTGGAAGCAGTAGCCCTGGGCGCCGAGCCGCACGCACTGCTTCAGGATGCCGATGTCGTGGTCGTTGGAAAACACCGCGATGCGCACGCCGAGCTTGCGGCTGTGAACCTCGGCCAGCACATCGGCGCCGTCCATGTCGGAGAGCTTCCAGCCGATAACGGCGACGTCGAATTCCGCTTCGGCTGCCAATTCCAGAAAATGCCTGCCGCTTTGCACGCAGGCCCTGAGATCGAAGCGCCCGTCGCAGTCCAGCATGTCGCGCACCGCCGATATGACGAGCGGATTGCGTTCGGCGACGACCACGCGCACGCGCCGTTCCTCGATTGCCTTCTGCGTCTGTGACCTGATCTTCAAGGGCTTCCGGCTGTTCTGGTTCCTGGCCTGGGCGGGTCCGGCAGATGGCAGGACCTGCACCATGACAATTCTGCCCCAACCGTGCTCGGGTGCTCTTTCCCCAGCGACATGTGCTGTCGCGCCGCCTGAATCCTGGGCGGCGTCATATCCTGATGAAATCACTCTCGCCCATATGCAGGGCGGGGCGCATTTCGTTTGATATTCCCGTGCGTTGCGCGCTAGACCTGACAGGCACCTTTTCCGAAATTCCCATGGCGGGAGCCGCTGGTGGAACGCCAGGACGACCAGAAGACCGGCGCCAAAGCCGCTGACGATGCCCACGCCGACATCTATGGCGAGGACGGCGCCGTTCTGTCATCATTCCTCGCCCAGATCGGCGCGGCGATCGCCGATCGCGATACGCTGACGCTGAAGCGCGAAGTCGACGACCTGCACCAGTCGGAACTTGGCGATCTGCTCGAGGCCCTGCACCCCGAACAGCGTCGCGCCCTAGTCGAACTGCTCGGCGCCGACTTCGACTTCTCGTCGCTGACCGAGGTCGACGAGGCGATCCGCCGCGATATCGTCGACAATATGCCCAATGAGCAAATTGCCCAGGGCATGCAGGACCTCGATTCCGACGACGCGGTCTACATTCTCGAAGACCTTGAAAAGGAAGACCAGGACGAGATCCTGTCGCAGCTGCCGTTCACCGAGCGGATCAGGCTGCGCCGCTCGCTCGACTACCCGGAAGAGACCGCCGGTCGCCGCATGCAGACCGAGTTTGTCGCCGTGCCGCCGTTCTGGACCATAGGCCAGACCATCGACTACATGCGCGAAGACAAGAACCTGCCCGAGCGCTTCAGCCAGATCTTCGTCATCGATCCAAGCTTCAAGTTGCTCGGCGCCATCGACCTCGACCAGATCCTGCGCACCAAGCGCACGACCAAGGTCGGAGACGTGATGCACGAGACGAGGCACGCCATTCCGGCCACCATGGACCAGGAAGAGGCGGCGCGGGACTTCGAGCAATACGATCTTCTGTCCGCCGCCGTCGTCGACGAGAACGAGCGGCTGGTCGGCGTGCTGACCATCGACGACGTCGTCGACGTCATCCAGCAGGAGGCCGAGGAAGATCTGCTGCGCATGGGCGGCGTCGGCGACGAAGAGTTGTCCGACAGCATTCTTTCGACCTCGCGCTCGCGCGTGCCCTGGCTGCTGGTCAACCTGTTGACGGCGTTCCTGGCGGCATCGGTGATCGGCCTGTTCGACCGCACCATCGAGCACATTGTGGCACTGGCCGTGCTGATGCCGATCGTGGCCGGCATGGGCGGCAATGCCGGTTCGCAGACCATGACCGTCACGGTACGCGCGCTGGCGACCAGGGATCTCGACATCTACAATGCCGGCCGCATCATCCGCCGCGAAATGGGCGTGGGTTCCATCAACGGCATCATCTTCGCCGTGCTGATCGGCATCGTCGCGGCCGTCTGGTTCCGCGATCCCAATCTGGGCGGCATCATAGCGGCGGCGATGATCATCAATATGTTCGTGGCAGCCCTTGCCGGTATCCTGATCCCGCTATTGCTCGACCGGTTCAAGATCGACCCGGCGGTGGCGTCGGCGGTTTTCGTCACTACGGTCACCGACGTCGTTGGCTTCTTTGCCTTCCTCGGGCTGGCCACCTGGTGGTTCGCTATCCCTTGAGAAAGAGGCGTTGCGGGTTCAATTGACTTTTACGTAAATGTGGTGCGAGGCTTGCGCGGGGTTTCATGCCGAGTCCGGCTTGGAACGGGGTTGATCGGAATGCGTTGGAAATCCCGGGCGACCGGGCGTTTTCCGATGTTCCGACATTTGGAGCAAAGATGCGGGAATATTATTCGATCACCGAACTGACCCGCGAATTCGACGTGTCGACGCGGACGCTGCGCTTCTATGAGGACGAGGGGCTGGTGCAACCGGTCCGGCGGGGCCGCACAAGGCTGTTTCGCCCATCTGACCGGCATCTGATCCGTCAGATCATGCGCGGAAAACGGCTCGGCTTCTCGATCAACGAGATCCGCGAAATCATCCAGATGTACAAGGAACCGCCCGGCGAGGTCGGTCAACTCAACCTGATGATCAAGCGCATCGAGGAAAAGCGCGAGGATTTGCGCCAGAAGCGCCGCGATCTCGAGGAGACGCTGGCGGAGCTCGACCAGGCGGAGGAGTCTTGCGTCGAGCGGCTGGTGGAGTTGGGGGTAAATACCTGAGCGGATCGTCGAGCGTTTGCGCGCCCGTCGCAAACGTTCGCGATTAGCCGGAGCCCTTCCGCACTTCGTCATTCTAGGGCGAAGCAGGAGCGAAGCTCCATCGCGGAGACCCTAGAATCCATTCCGTGACATCGGTCGTGGAGTGCAGCGGTAGCGAATTCTGGACCATAGCAACGCTCTGGAGTCGCGGCATGGATCCTCGGGTCTGTGCTGCGTCGCTACGCTCCTTGCTCCGCCCGTGGATGACGAAGAGACGGATGCGCCAGCTAATCGCCAAGGTATACACCCCTGCCACGTCGCCTCAGATCCAGCGCCTGACCCGCTTCGCATAGTCGCGGTACTTCTTGCCGAATTTGGCGAACAGCACCTTCTCCTCGCTCTCGATGGCGACCTTCTGCGTTGCAAATGCCGCGATCAAAGCCAGCGGCAGGAACCATACAATCCCCGAGACGAAGGCAACGCCGATCAAAAGCAGCGTGTTGGCCAGATACATCGGGTTGCGCGTGACGCCGAACGGGCCGGACGTCACCAGATGCTCCGGCACGCCATTGGGGTTCATCGTCGTTTTGGCCCGGATCATGGTGCGGATAGCGGTGAACCAGAGGGCTGCGACGGCAAACAGCACCACAAAGCCGGCGGCAAACAAAAGGTCGCCCAAGAGGTCGCCGATCCAGGGCAGCGGATAGAACAGGCCGAGCACGATGCTGATGGCGATGGCGGCGATGTAGATCACCGGCGGCCACGGGATCAGCCGTGGTCTCGGTAGATCNGAGCACGATGCTGATGGCGATGGCGGCGATGTAGATCACCGGCGGCCACGGGATCAGCCGTGGTCTCGGTAGATCGGGTTTTGCCAGCCGGGGTTTTGCCAGCTTGTCAGTCATTGTTGCCCTCCCTGCGTCATCGGACTCTCCTCCGTCCTTGCGGTGCAGATGCCGGCGAGTTCACCGAGATGCGCTTTGAACTCCGGGGTCTGGTCGCCATTGTAGAGCCGGTCGAATGCCGCTTCGCTTTGCAGCGTGTCCAGCATGCACACACAATAGCTGGTGCAGAACTCCGTGTCGCGCTGCTGTTCGCAAGATACCTGGCATTCCTTGAGGAAGATCACTTCCCTTGTTTCGACGGGCGCCGGCGCAATCTGCGAGAACAGCCAGACGCAGCCGAACAGCAGCGGCTGGTGGATCAGGTAGAAAGCCAGGCTGTGGCGGCCGATGAAGGTGAGCGGCCTGGTCCAGCTTCCTGATCCCAGCGTGGCCAGCCGCGCCAGCAGGCCAGTGGTGGACGCAAACTTTGCCGCGGCGATGCCGAGAAGCACGGCGCCGAACCAGGGAAACAGCGGCACGTAATCATTGGAGCGCGGGTTGATCGCCGACAGGCCGACCCACCACAGCGCCGGATGATCGAAGGCTTCGGATCGGAGATAGAGGGGGACTGCGATCACCACCGCCGCCACGACCAGCGTCAGCCAGGAAGGCAGCCGCAGAAACAAAAGGCCGAGCAAGCTGGCCAGCGCGATCTGATGCAGGATGCCGAAGAAGATGAAGCTGTCCGGCGTGATGAAGTACGTGACCGCCGATATAGCGGCGGCCGCGACGGCGACCATGGCAAAACGTTTCCAGAAGCCGGTCCAGCGGATCTGCCTGCCATGAGCGAGAAACAGGCTGACGCCGACCAGGAACAGGAAGGTCGAGGCGATGCAGCGCGCATAGATCTTCCACCAGCCGACGGCGGTGAGGCCGGGGTCGGTGTAGTGGAAATTTTCGAGATCCCAGGTGAAGTGGTAGCTCGCCATGGCGATCAGCGCGATGCCGCGTACGACATCGATGGCGACGATGCGCTTCGGTTGATCTCGCTTCAGTTGATCTCCAGGGGGTGCGGTATGGATGCTCATGGTCTCGCGATCTGATTCAGCCCCAAAGACGACTATCACGGTTGCACCGGACAAAAGAAGGCCGCCCTCTACGCTCCGGGTCATGCCGTGCGGCTGCATCGGGCGGCGCTTTAGGCCAGAGCCGGAAAGCCTTTGGCCGAATTTGCTTTTTGCCGGGAAGGGGTCGGTTTCCTGTTACCGGCGGAGGAAGCGCCAGCGCAGATTTGGGCTGCGAGTCTGATTTGGGGATCAAATGTCCACCCATGTGCGCCATCCGATCTGGCTTCCGGCCCTGCGTCCGGCGGATGCGCGCACCTTCGCCTCGCTCTATGCGGTCGAATCCTTCGCCCGCGCCACGGTATCGAGCGTCATCCCGATCCAGGCCTATGAGATTCTGCACAACGAGCAGATCGTCTCGATCCTCTACACCATCGTGGCGCTGCTCGGCCTGTCGGTGACCTTGTTCATGCCGATGTTGATCCGCAGGTTTGCCCGGCGCTGGGTCTATACCGGCGGCGCCTGCCTGCTGGCGATGGGCTCGCTGTTCTTCGTCACCCACACGCTTGCCGGGCAACTGACAGGCATGCTGTGCCGCGTCATGGGGGCGAGCGCGCTGTCGATCACGCTCAACCTCTACATCATGGATCACATCCGCAAGACCGATTTCATGCATGCCGAATCGCTGCGCATGGCGTGGTCGATGCTGGCCTGGACCGGCGGGCCGACACTCGGCATCTTCCTCTACACACGCTACGGCATCTATGCCGCGCATGGCGCGGTCGCGGTGTTTGCGTTGGCCTTGCTGGCGCTGTTCTGGACCTACAGGCTGGGCGACAACCGGTCGATCCGGCCGGGCAAGACACGGCCGGCCAATCCGCTGGCCAATATCGGCCGCTTCGTAGCACAACCCAGGCTCAGGCTGGCCTGGCTGATCGCCTTCGGCCGCTCCTGCTTCTGGACGACGTTCTTCGTCTACGGGCCGCTGTTCATGGTGATTACCGGCGAGGGCAAGCTTGCCGGCGGCCTGCTGGTTTCGGCCGGCAATGCGCTGTTGTTCATGGCGATCTTCTGGGGCAAAGCGGGAAAACGCTTCGGCGGCCGGCGCACCATGACCTTCGCCTATTTCGCGATGTCGGCGACGCTGCTTGCGGCGGGCGCGGTCGGCACTACCGCGCCGCTGCTTACGGGCTTTTTCCTGCTCTGCGGCGCCTTCGTCACCATCGCGCTCGATGCACTGGGCTCGACCGCCTTCATGCGCTCGGTGCGGTCCTATGAGCGGGCGCAGATGGCCGCGGTCTACCGCACCTATCTCGACTTTTCCGAACTGACGCCGCCGCTGGTTTATTCGGTGGTGCTGGCGTTTTTCGGCCTCGGCTCGGTGTTCGTGACGCTGGGCATTCTGGCCGCGGTTTGCGGCTTTATCACCTGGCGCTATCTGCCGAAGTCGCTTTAGTCGCCGATCAGGCGGTTGCCTCAAGTGCAGCATGCCGCTCGCGCACCCAGTTGTGGAAGCGGTGCAGATCATACTCCTCCGGCATCAGCACGCCGGCCCGGTGCCGCATCGAGCGCAGGCCTTTCTGGTTGATCTCGCAGATCGCGGCATCCTCCTCCAGCACCTGGGTGCCGAAGGCGACGACATTGTCGACGTCGGTCTCAGCCAGCGCCTCGGGCGCGAACAGCCATTCGGCGGTCAGCTCGGTCTGCTCCGGGCCGAGCGGCACCAGCCGCACCGTTCTGATATAGTCGACATGGCCAACGATGAACATCGAGGGCAGGTTGGTGGCATAGGTCTGTCCGGCCGCGCGCTCGGCCGCCGTCAGACCCGGGAAGACCGGGCCATGGGCATGTCCGTCGCGCGACCAGGTCTCGGCGCCGGCGCGCAGGCCACCCGAAAACTCCGGCGCGTCATTGTCGGCATGGCGGACCCAGTCGGGGTCGTCGTGCCGGCTCATCAGGCCGCGGCCGTATATCGGCACCAGCCGAGACAGGTCCTTGTGGACGCCCGGGCAATGCAGGCACTCGTTGAAGTTTTCCCAGAAGATCTTCCAGTTGCAGTTCATCACCTTAAGCAGGACATGGCCTGATACCAGCGTTTCCAGCGGCCAGTTGGCGAGGTCGCCGGATGCGGGATCGAAGGAGGTCCCGGCGGAGCCGGCCGCAGCCTGCTGAAGGTTCACAAAGACAAAACCGCGCCACACCGACAGCGCCACCCGGTAGAGCGGATGATCTGCCTTGTCGAAACCATCTGGCAGCGATTTCGAGGGAACGCGCACGAGATCGCCGCGCAGCGAGTAGGACCAGGCGTGGTAGGGGCAAGTGATGAGCCGCGCTTTCAGCCGGCCCTCGCTTTCCTGGCAAAGCTGCGAGCCGCGATGCCGGCAGGTGTTGTGGAAGGCGCGCAACTCGCCGGTGTCGTCGCGCAGCACGACGATTTCCTGCGTGCCGACGCGGAATGTCCTGAACGCCAGCGGCTGGGCGAGGTCGGCCTCGCGGCAGACGAGCAGCCAGCTTTTGTGCCAGATGGCGTCGAGATCGCGCTGGTAAGCCTCGCTATCCCAATAGGCCAACGACGGTAGCGTCGGTTCGGCCCGGCTCAGGCCGTTATAGGGGTCGCGCTCGCTCGGGTTGGGATGCATGGCTGGTTTCCTATGAAGCGTCAGCCGACACCCCGGCAAATCGTTTGTCAATCAGAGTGCCGCATTGCCGGTTGCAGGCGCGGCGCATAATCATGTCGTGGACATGGGACATTCGGAAATTGGGGGGATTCGGAACGTGGCCGCACGACAGATGTCGCTTACGCCGGAGCTGGTCGCGCGCTGCTGGCGCGAGATCAGGGACCCCGGGCCGGATCCGGACGCGATGCATCTCGATGACGCCGACTATGACGCGCTGCTGGATGAATTGCAGGTCGAACTCCCGGATAGCGAACCGCTATGGCTGTTCGGCTATGGATCGCTGATCTGGAAACCGGAAATAGATTATGTCGAGGACCGCGTTGCGCTGGCGCGCGGCTGGCATCGGTCCTTTTGCATGAACATGACGCGCTGGCGCGGCACCAAGGACAGCCCCGGCCTGATGATGGCGCTGGACCGTGGCGGACAATGCAAGGGCGTCGCCTTCCGGCTGACCGAAAGTAACCGGCGCGGGCAGTTGGGCCGGCTTTTCCGGCGCGAAGTCACGCTGAAGCCGACAAGCTACCGGCCGCGCATGCTGAAGCTTGCAAGCGAGGCCGGACCGCTCAGGGCATTGGCCTTCGTCATCAACCGCAACGGCCTGACCTATTCAGGGCCGCTCGACGAGGGCAAGGTCGTCGAAAGGCTGGCAACGTCCTGCGGGCACTGGGGGTCGGGCGCCGACTATCTCTACAACACGGTGAAAAACCTTGAAGAGCGCGGCATTCACGATCGCCATCTGTGGCGGCTGCAGCGGCTGGTTGCCGAGCGGATCACCGCGTTGAACCCGTAACGCCGCATGGCGCATTCGCGCTGTTGGCCGGCGGAATTTGGTTTGCCGGATGCGGCCGTTTCAGCCTATAGTCATGCATGTCGTCGGTTCCGTTAGGGACCAAGAGGGAATGCGGTGAGGGCTGACTTGTTGCCCAATGCCGTGGCTGCCCCCGCAACTGTGTGCGGTAGTCCTCTCCAAGCCACTGAGGATTTTTTCCTCGGGAAGGTGGGGAAGGGCGCTGATCCGCGAGCCAGGAGACCTGCCGGCGACAGGGAACTGACTTCGATGCCCTCGGGTGGAGGGCGAAAGGACAAGATATGAATACCGCTTCCGTCTCCCTCGGCGCTTCCGTCTCCTCGCAGTCGCGCTTCATGCAGCTCGTGCTTAGCGCGTTTCTGGGCATTTTCGTCGTCGGCGTTGTCGGTTTCTCGCATATCGATGCGGTCCACAATGCGGCGCACGACTATCGCCATTCGATGGCGTTTCCCTGCCACTGACGAGGATCTGACATCATGAACCTGTTTCGCAACGTCGTGTTCATCGCGGCGATCGCAGGGCTCGTGGCGGGTGTCGCTCTCGCCTGCATGCAGGCCTACGCCACCGTGCCGCTGATCCTCAAGGCCGAGGTCTACGAAAAGGCTGGTGGCGGCCATGAGCATGAGCATGCCGCGGCGCCCGCCGCCAACGCTGCGGACACCAATGCCATGAGCACCGCCGCGCCGGCGGAAAATGCCGTGAGCAGCGCAGCACCCGCACCGGCTGAAGCTGCCGCGCCAGCGGAGGACGAAGGCTGGGCGCCGGCCGACGGCTTCGAGCGATTCGCCTTCAGCGTGCTGGCCAATATCGTCACCGGTATCGGTTTCGCGCTGGTCCTGGTGGCGGTTTCCGAATTCGCCGGCGGCATCGGCAACTGGCGCCAGGGGGTGTTCTGGGGTCTGGCCGGCTTTGCCGTATTCACGCTGGCTCCGGGCCTCGGCCTGCCGCCGGAACTGCCGGCAATGCCGGCGGCCGATCTCATGCAGCGCCAGATCTGGTGGGTGGCGACGGTTGTGGCGACTGCCATTGGCCTTGCCTTGATCGCCTTCCGCACCTCGGCGCCGCTGACCGTCCTTGCCGTCGTTCTGATCGTCGCCCCGCATATTGTCGGCGCGCCGCAGCCCGACAGTTTCGAGACGCCGATCCCCGAAGGCCTGCATCACCAGTTCGTGGTGGTGGTGACGGTGACCAATCTGGTGTTCTGGTTGGTGCTCGGCGCCGTCATTGGCGTGGTGCGCGAACGCTTCACCGGCTCGGCGACCAGCCTGCGCGACAGCTTTGCCTGATCGCAGTTTGACCTTTATCATCGGCGGTGCGCGCTCCGGCAAGAGCGCGCATGCCGAAACCCTGGCGACGGCGTTGCCGCCGCCATGGGCCTATATCGCCACNGCGCGCTCCGGCAAGAGCGCGCATGCCGAAACCCTGGCGACGGCGTTGCCGCCGCCATGGGCCTATATCGCCACCGCCGAAGCCTATGACGATGAGATGCGCGAGCGCATCGCGCTGCATCGCTCGCGGCGCGGCGAAGGATGGGCGACCATCGACGCGCCGCTCGATCTTGTCGGAGCGCTCGAAGCCTTGCCCGACAACCAGCCGGTGCTCGTCGATTGCCTGACGCTGTGGCTGACCAATCATATGCTTTCCGACCATGATCTCGAGGCGGAATGCCGGCGGCTAGCCGACATGCTGTCGCGGCCGCGCGGGCCCTGGCTCGTTGTCTCGAACGAAGTCGGGCAAGGCATCGTGCCCGACAATGCGCTCGCACGCCGGTTTCGTGATGCCGCCGGCCGTCTCAACCAGCAGGTCGCGGCGGTTGCCGATACGGTGCTACTGATGGTGGCGGGGCTGCCGCTCAAGGTGAAATGATGACCGATATCGACGCAAAAGACGAAGAACGCCACCGCGCCAAGATGGCCAAACGCAAGGCGGTGCAGGACGCCGAGGTCGCGGAAAAGACGGTCGAGAAGGGGCTGCTGATCGTCAACACCGGACCCGGCAAGGGCAAGACCACGGCCGCCTTCGGGCTGGCGCTGCGCATGCTCGGCTATGGCAAGCGCGTCGGCGTCGTCCAGTTCATCAAGGGCAAATGGCACACCGGCGAAAAGGACGCCTTCGCGGCGTTCGGCGACCGTGTCGTCTGGCACACGATGGGCGAGGGTTTCACCTGGGAGACGCAGGATCTGAAGCGCGACATTGCGGCGGCCGAAGCCGCCTGGGCCAAGGCGCTGGAGCTGATCGCCGACCCCTCTGTCAGCCTTGTCGTCCTCGATGAGCTCAACATTGCGCTGCGCTACGACTATCTCGATCTCGACAAGGTGGTCGCGGCGCTGAAAGCGCGGCGCGAAGGCCTGCATGTCGTCGTCACCGGCCGCAATGCCAAGCCGGCGCTGGTCGAGGCGGCCGACCTCGTCACCGAGATGGGCGTGACCAAACACCATTTTTCCGCAGGCGTTAAGGCGCAGCAGGGAATCGAGTTTTGAGGGGCTATCCTCACCTTTTACCCTCCCCCTTGTGGGGAGGGTCGATCCGCGAAGCGGATCGGGGTGGGGNAAGTCTCACCACGGCACCACCGTAATCTCCGGCCAGCACGCCTTCGCCCTCGCCCCCTTGGCCTCATGCGTGCGCCTGTTATCCATCAGCCGGTTGGGCGTGATGCGAAACGCGAAGAGGTCATCCAGCCCGAACGGCGCCACGACCTCAAGCTGCCCATCGGCATCGTATCGCACCCCGACCGCATGCGTCTTCGAAGCAAAATAGCTCACCGACTCGCTGGAACTCGTATAGCGCGGGCAGGGCTGGCCGAATTTCTGCGGATACCACAGATGCACCCGTGCCTGGTTGCGCACCTCGGCCGGCAGAGCCAGCCCCTCGAAATGCTGCGCGGCTCGACGGATGACCGCGTCCTCGGCCTCGTAGGACAGGTCGCTGTCATCGAAGTAGAAGAGATCGACATCCTTGATGCCGTAGCCCGGCGCCTTGCCGGTCAGGTGGTTCCAGACGCTGTTGTAGAGCGCGCCGGACACCACCAGCCAGTCCGGCAACGCCAGCGTGCGGGCCCGCTCCAGCGCGTCGCTGACGAGCGCATCCGCCAACACCATGGCGAGAAACGCTTCGCGCTGGGCTTCGAACGGCAGACCGGAATAGCGCAGATGGTCCATCGCCCTTTGGAGAGCGATTCGCAACTGCCGGCAATCCTCAGAAGCAATTCCAGGAAAAGTGTGTAGCGGTTTTACTGGGAAAGCGCGCCGCGCTTTTCCTAAGACGCGCTTTCCCTAAGAATTGCGTGAAGTCGAAATACGTAGGGCGGCGTTAGCCGCTCTACGTTCTCAGCATGCCGCCCGTTTGCTTGCCGACATTGTCGACGATGCGCTTGGCCAGCGCCTCGAAATCCTCGTCGGTGAGCGTCTTTTCAACCGGCTGGATAGATACTTCGATGGCAATCGACTTCTTGGCGGTCCCGAGAGATGCCCCCTCGAACACATCGAACACCGAAACGCCGGTGACCAGCTTCTTGTCGGCGGCGAGCGCCGCGCGCACCAGCGCGCCGGCCTCCACCGTCTTGTCGACGACGAAAGCAAAGTCGCGCTTCACCGCCTGGAAGGCGGACAGCTCCAGCTTTGGCTTGGTTTTCGTCGGCTTGGCCTTCGGCTCGGGCACGGCGTCGATATAGACCTCGAAACCGCAGATCGGTCCGGAAACGTCCAACCCCTCCAGCGTCTTCGGGTGGAACTCGCCGAAGGTGCCGAGCACTGTCTTCGGGCCGAGCTTGATCGTGCCGGAGCGGCCGGGATGATACCAGGCCGGACCGCCTGGCTCGATCTGCAGCCTGTCGACCGGCGCGCCGCAGGCTTCCAGCGCTGCAATCGCGTCGGCTTTGGCGTCGAACACGCCGACCGGACCGGAATTGCCGGCCCAACTGCGGCCGGAACCGTCGAGCTTGGCGGTGCCGCGGCGCACACCGGCGGCAACGCGCCGCTGCTGGTCGGGGCCGTCGCCCTCATAGGTACCGGAGACCTCGAACAGCGCGACATCGCCGATGCCCTTGTCGGCATTGCGCTGCGCGGCGACGATCAGGCCGGGCAACAACGAGGGCCGCATATCGGACATGTCGGCTGCAATCGGATTAGCGAGCTTCAGCGCCGTCTGGCCGCCGCCGAACAGTTCGGCGTGTTTGGCCGGGATGAACGACCAGGTGAGAACCTCCAGCATGCCCCGCACGGCGAGCGAGCGCTTGGCAGTGCGGGTGCGAACCTGCAGCGTCGTCAGTATCTTGGAGTTGACCGCGTCATGCGCGCCGAGCGGCTGCGGCGCGATGTTGTCGACGCCGTGGATGCGCATCACTTCCTCGACCAGGTCGGCCTTGCCGTCGACGTCAGGACGCCAGGACGGCACAGCGACATCGACGACGTCGCCCGAGCCTGACGGCTTGAAGCCGAGGCGGGTCAGGATGTCGAGGCTTTCCGCCTTCGGCACCTCGATGCCGGTCAGCCGCTTCACTTCCGAGATCGGGAAGGAAACGATCTTCGGCTTGTAGCCGGCATAGCCGACCACCTCCGTCTCGGTCGGCTCTCCGCCGCAGAACTCCAGCACCAGCTTTGTCGCCAGCTCGACGCCGGGCACAATGAATTCCGGGTCGACGCCACGCTCGAAACGGTAACGGGCATCGGTGATGATGCCGAGCGTACGGCCGGTGCGGGCCGTGGTGATCGGATCCCAAAGAGCGGATTCGATCAGCACGTCCGTGGTGTTCTCGTCGCAGCCGGAATGCTCGCCGCCCATGACACCGGCGATCGATTCGACGCCATTGTCGTCGGCGATCACGCAGATCTGCGGCGTCAGCGTGTATTCGCGCCCGTCAAGCGCCAGCACCTTCTCGCCGTCGCGTGCGCGGCGCACGACGAGATTGCCGGCGACCTTCTTGGCATCGAACACATGCAGCGGCCGGCCACGGTCGAAGGTGACGTAGTTGGTGATGTCGACCAGCGCGCTGATCGGGCGCAAGCCGATGGCGATCAGCCTTTGCTGCAGCCATTTCGGCGACGGCCCGTTCTTCACGCCTTTCACCAGGCGCAGCGCGAAACCGGGGCAGAGCTCCGGCGCCTCGATGGTCACCTTGACCGGCGTTTCACCTTTGCCAAGGACCGCTTCGACCGGCGCGGTCTTGAGCCGGCCAAGCCCGCTTGCCGCCAGGTCCCGGGCGACGCCGTAAATGCTGGTCGCATCCGGCCGGTTCGGCGTCAGATTGATCTCGATCACCGGATCGTCGAGATGCGCGTAAGCCGCGAAGCTGGTGCCGACAGGCGCATCGGCCGGCAGGTCGATAATGCCATTGTGCTCATCCGACAGCTCCAGCTCGCGCTCGGAACACATCATGCCATGGCTCTCGACGCCCCGGATCTTGCCGACGGTCAGCGTCACGTCGATACCGGGCACATAGGCGCCGGGCGCGGCGAAGGCGCCGATCAAGCCGGCGCGGGCATTCGGCGCACCGCACACCACCTGGACAGGGGCTGCGCCATTGCCGGTGTCGACGGTCAGCACCCGCAGCCGGTCGGCGTCGGGATGCTGCACCGCCGTCAGCACCTTGGCGATGACGAACGGCTTCAGGCCGGCCTTGTCGTCGACATGCTCGACTTCGAGGCCGATCGAGGTCAGCCTCTCGACGATCTCGTCGAGCGTGGCGTCGGTGTCGAGATGATCCTTGAGCCAGGAAAGGGTGAGTTTCATCACTATGTTCCGTTTTGTCTGTACCCGCCCGGACCTTGTCCATCGGGTCTGGGTACGCTTGTCTTCAAATGGCGCGGCAAGTCGTCGGGCATATGCACGAAGGGCAGCTGCTCGCGCACATAGGCATGGTGCGTCGGCCGGAAATAGGCCGGCATGTCCATGGCGCCCAGCATGAAATAGATGTGGTCTTCCAGCCGCTCGTCGACATAGGCGATAGGCGAGCCGCAAATGCCGCAGAACGAGCGCGTCACCGGCCCGTTCTCGTACATCTTCAGCGCCTTGCCGGTGAAAGCCACCTGCTCGGTCAGGAAGCCGACAAAGGCCGACACCGGCGCGCCGCTGGCGCGCCGGCAATCGCCGCAATGGCAATAGCTGATATGGTGCGGTTCGACTGATGCCTCGAACCGTACCGCGCCGCAGCGGCAGCCACCCGTGTGCGGCGCCGTCATGCGGAAAGACCTCCGAACAGCGTCGGCATGTCGAGCGGCCTGAAACCGTAATGCGACAGCCAGCGCACATCGGCGTCGAAGAAGGCGCGCAGGTCCGGCATGCCGTATTTCAGCATGGCGATGCGGTCGATGCCCATGCCCCAGGCAAAGCCCTGATATTCGTCGGGATCGAGCCCGCCGGCGCGCAGCACATTGGGGTGGACCATGCCGCAGCCGAGGATCTCCATCCAGTCGGAGCCTTCGCCGAATCGCACTTCGCCGGGCCGCGAGCGGTCGCACTGGATGTCGACCTCGAGGCTGGGCTCGGTGAACGGGAAAAAGGACGGCCGGAAGCGCATCTTGACCTGCGGCACCTCGAAGAAAGCCTTGCAGAATTCTTCCAGCACCCACTTCATGTTGGCGACATTGGCCGATTTGTCGATCACCAGCCCCTCGACCTGATGGAACATCGGCGAGTGGGTAGCGTCGGAATCCTGCCGGTAGGTCTTGCCGGGAATGACGATGCGGATCGGCGGCTTCTGCTTCTCCATGGTGCGGATCTGTACCGGCGAGGTGTGCGTGCGCAACAGCTTGCGCTCGCCCTTTTCGTCCGGCTGGAAAAAGAAGGTATCGTGCATCTCGCGCGCCGGATGCCCTTCGGGGAAATTCAGCGCGGTGAAATTGTAATAGTCGCTCTCGACATCGGGACCTTCTGCGATGGCAAAGCCGAGATCGCCGAAGATCGCCGCGATCTCGTCGATGACCTGGCTGATCGGATGGATGCGGCCGCGCTCGGCCGGCGATTGCCGCACCGGCAGCGTCACGTCGACCGTCTCGGCGGCAAGGCGCGCCGTGACCGCCACATCCTTCAGCTCGACCTTGCGTGTCGTCAGCGCTTCGGTGACGCGGTTCTTCAGGCCGTTGATCGCGGGGCCCTTGACCTGGCGCTCCTCGGCGCTCATCGCGCCCAGTGTCTTCAGCAATTCCGAGATCGACCCCTTTTTGCCGAGAGCCGCGACGCGCACGGCTTCGATAGCAGCCTCATCGGCGGCCGACGCGACGTCGGCCATCAGGGAGTTTTCGAGAGTATCCAAGCCGGTAGCTATGTCGTTCACGGTCAAACTCGCTGTGTTGGGAGTCAACTTTGAGGTGAAAGTCACTTTCAAGTTGAAAGTTCAGCCATAAGAAAAACCCGCGCCAGCCGTGCCAGCGCGGGTTCCCCAATCAGAATTGCGAATGCTGGGAAGCGCTGGTCTTAGGCGACAGCGCTTTCAAAAGCATTCGGGGTGGTGTTCTTCAGATATTCGAGCGCGACCTTGGCCTTGGCCACGAGTGCGGCGAACGCCTGCGGTTCATGGATGGCCATGTCGGACAGGATCTTGCGATCGATCTCGATACCGGACTTGTTGAGGCCGTCGATGAAGCGGCCATAGGTCAGGCCATGCTCGTGCGTCGCGGCGTTGATGCGCTGGATCCACAGCGCGCGGAACGAGCGCTTGCGGTTCTTGCGGTCGCGATACGCATACTGCATCGACTTTTCGACCGCCTGCTTGGCGATGCGAATGGTGTTCTTGCGGCGGCCGTAGAAGCCTTTCGCGGCTTTCAGGACCTTCTTGTGCTTGGCGTGCGAGGTGACGCCTCTTTTTACGCGTGCCATGTCATGATCTCCTTAAACGCTGTTCCTGCCGAATGCTCAGAGGCCGTTCGGCAGAAAATTCTTGATGACCTTCTTGCCATCCGGTTCAGCCAGAACCATCGTGCCGCGGGCATTTCGAATGAACTTGTTGGAACGCTTGATCATGCCGTGACGCTTGCCGGCCGCAGCCGACAGGACTTTACCCGTACCTGTGATCTTGAACCGCTTCTTGGCGGCCGATTTGGTCTTCATCTTGGGCATTTTGCTACTCCGTATTGGTGGCGCACAATCGCGCTTCTTGTTCGCTTCGGGCGGACCAAAAGCCCGAAAAGCAAATGAAACCGCCACGGCATGCCCTGCCGGGCGGTTTTCTTGGAACGGCGGTCCTATACGTCAAAGCGGGCTGGCGCGCAACACCCGAGCGGCTGCGACGCTCTCTGCGCGATCAGGGCAGCCTAAACAGCACCGGCAGAATGCCCGATTGCTGGGCGCCATCGATGGTCTCGAACACCGGCAACGCCACCAGAAACACCAGCCCGTCGAGCAAGGTGGTCAGCAAGAGGCGCGGCTTGAAGCTGCCGGTGTCGCCTTCCTGGTAGAGCGACAGCTGGGGGAAGAAACGCGGCACCCGCGCCAGATAGGCTGTGTAGGGCGCGCCGAGAACCTCCTTGAGATACCGTTCCTCGCGCAGGATGACGATGTGGAAGGCGCCGGCGCACAACAGCGCAAACAGGACGATGCCGGAGAACGAGCCGATCTGCGCCCCGACGCCGGCGGCGGCAACGGTCGAGAACACGTAGAGAGGATTGCGGGTGATCGAATAGGGTCCGCCGGTGACCACTTCGGAGGATTTGCGCCCCCCGATATAGAGTGTCGACCACAAGCGGCCGACGACGCCAAGGAAGATCAGCAGCACGCCGACCATCTCGATCGTCTCATGCACCGGGGTATCGGGCGGGAAGGTCGACTGGCCGAACAGCAGTGCCGCAAACAGCACCACCACCAGCACCGCAAGCACCATGCGGCGCATGTGCTGGTAGCCGCCCAGCTCCTTGATGGGCGCAGGGTTGATTTCATTGGCCATGTCGGGAATCCGATCGTCGAGAAGCTTTGCCGGCGATCGCGGCGTCTGGACAGGAGAATCGGCGTCCCGCCGATCGCCGGGACGCCATGAGACAGGATTCAGGCGGATTTAGAGCGCAACGCCCGAACTGATCTAGCGCGGCGCCAGCACCATCATCATCTGGCGGCCTTCCAGCTTCGGCTCGGCTTCGACCTTGGCGATGGTAGCCGTCTCCTCGCGCACCTTGTTCAGGAGCTGCATGCCGAGTTCCATATGCGCCATCTCGCGGCCGCGGAAGCGCAGCGTCAGCTTGACCTTGTCGCCTTCCTCGAAAAAGCGCCGCACGGCCTTCATCTTGGTTTCGTAGTCATGGCTGTCGATGTTCGGGCGCATCTTGATCTCCTTGATCTCGATGACCTTCTGGTTCTTGCGCGCCTCGGCCGCCTTCTTCTGGTTGGCGTATTTCAATTTGCCGAGATCGAGAATTTTGACGACAGGCGGCACCGCATTGGGCGAGATCTCGACCAGATCGAGCCCTGCCTCTTCGGCGAGCAGCAATGCGTCGTTGATGGAAATATCGCCGCGGTTCTGGCCATCGGCGTCGATCAGCTGGACCCGGGGAACCCGGATATCACGGTTGGAGCGCGGGCCATCTTTGGTGGGCGCCGCTGCTTTGAAAGGTCTGCGAATGGTCGTGGTCTCCTTGGCCGTTTCGTTCAGGGTTTCAATCTAGAATGTTCAGGACGCGCCAATGTGGTGAGCGCGCGGGCGGAGTCAATAGCACAGCGCTGACAGAAAATCACCCTGATCGCAGGCCTGCACCAAACAAAGGATGTCGCGAGCACTTTCCGCCTCGCCTGTGCCTGTGTCAAAAGACCGGCGAGTAAAATCAGGCTCCCACAATCAGGCCCCCAGAACCAGGATTGATCCACAGCCATGACCGCGACCACCCCAACCCTACTGGATGTCGACGGCATTGATATCGCGGTTCGCCATTCCTCGGGCGCAACGCCCGGCGTCGTCTGGCTCGGCGGCTACAAATCCGACATGCTGGGCACGAAGGCGCAAACGTTGTCGGATTGGGCGGCCAGGGAAGGCCGCGCATATCTGCGCCACGACTATTCCGGCCATGGCGAATCCGGCGGCGCCTTTGCCGACGGCACCATCTCGAAATGGCTTGGCGAGAGCCTCGCCGCCTTCCGGCGTTTCACCGAGGGCAAGCAAATCCTGGTCGGCTCGTCGATGGGCGCCTGGATCGCGCTGCGCATGGCGCAGGAACTGCGCAAGGCGGGCGACAGCAATGTGGTTGGCCTGGTGCTGCTCGCGCCGGCGCCGGATTTCACCGCCGAGCTGGTCGAGCCGGCTCTGACGGAGGAACAGAGGCGCGACCTCCGGGAGAAAGGCTTTTTCGAAGAACCTTCGGACTATTCCGCCGAGCCTTACATCTACACAAGCGCGCTGATCGAGGACGGCAGGGCGAACCGGGTCATGACCGGGCCGATCGATACCCATTGCCCCGTCCACATCCTGCAGGGCCTGGCCGATGCCGATGTGCCGGCAAGCCATGCGCTGAAGCTGGTCTCGCTGCTGCCGGCCGACGACGTCACCTTGTCGCTCATTCCCGACGGCGACCACCGGCTGTCGCGGCCGCAGGATCTCGACATGCTGCTGAGGGCGGTGGGCGACATGGTTCAGCGGGCGGGGTAGGCAAGAATGCGCATTTCCATCCCGATATCCGCCTTTGTCGCGGCAATCGTCGGCTTCGGCGGCACGCTGGCCGTCGTCATTGCCGCCGCCAAGGCGGTTGGCGCCACGCAAGCCGAAACCGCGAGCTGGGTGACGGCAGTGTGCGTGGCGATGGCGATCGAATGCTTGTGGCTGTCCTGGCGCACGAAAATACCCATCATCACCGCCTGGTCGACACCGGGCCTGGCGCTGATGGCGGCATCGAGCGGGTTTACCATGGCTGATGCGGTCGGCGCCTTCATCGTCACCAGCTTGATGTTGATCGCCACCGGCCTGTTCAAGCCGCTGACCCAGCTGATATCAAGGATACCGGCGTCGGTCGCGTCCGGCATGCTGGCGGGCATCGTCGTCACCTTCGCGCTCAATGCCGTCAAGACCATTCCGGTCGATCCCTGGCTGATCCTGCCGCTGATCGCGGCCTTCTTCGTCATTCGCCTGTTCAACCCGGCGCTGTCGGTGCTGGCGGTGCTGATCGGCGGCGGCATCGCCGCATTCCTGACAGGCCGTGTCGGCGGACTGCCGGCGCCGGAACTGTCGACGCTGACGCTGATTGCCCCGCATTTCAGCGCCGCAGCTGTCATCGGCCTGGCGCTGCCGCTCTACCTCGTCACCATGGCGTCGCAGAACCTGTCGGGTCTCGCCGTCTTGCGCGCCGCCGGCTATCACCCCGAACCCGGCCCGCTGATCGGCGTCACCGGCCTGTTCTCGCTGCTGTCGGCGCCGTTTGGCGGCTCGACCACCAATCTGGCCGCGATCTCTGCGGCGATCTGCACCGGGCCGGACGTCCATCCCGACCCGGCCGAGCGCTGGAAGACCGGACCCTTCTATGCACTTGCCTATCTGATCTTCGCGGTTTTCGGCGCCTCGCTGGTGGCGATCTTCGCAGTGCTGCCGCAAAGCCTGATCGTGCTGGTGGCCGGCCTGGCGTTGATGGGGTCGCTGGCCAACGCGCTGGCGATCGCGCTCAAGGACGAGGACCAGCGCATGGCGGCTACTGTCACCTTCGTTGTCACCGCGTCGGGGCTGACTTTGTTCGGCGTTGGCGCCGCCTTCTGGGGCTTGGTCGCCGGCCTGGTCGTGCTTTTCCTCGAAGCGGTCAAAAAGCGATAATCAATTCAGGACCTTGTCCGGTTTTGGCGGACGTTGTCTTGAATCGCCGTTTTTCTCATCCCATTTCGAATCCACGCAGCCGCTCTTGGCTGTCTCCAACCGAAGGAATGGGAGAAAATGAACACATCCGCATTGATCCGCCCGGCCTGGACGCCGGCGACCATCGCGCTGATGGTGATCGGCTTCATGGTGTTCTGGCCGCTTGGCTTCGCCATGCTCGCCTACATCATCTGGGGCGACCGGCTTGACGGCTTCAAGCGCGACGTCAACCGGGCCACCGACGGCATCTTCGCCGGCTGCCGTCGCGGTTCCGACAAGGCCGCGCGCTGGGGCCACGGTTCGGCCCGCACCGGCAATGTCGCTTTCGACGACTGGCGCGAGAAGGAACTCGAACGCCTCGCCGAAGAGCGTCGCAAGCTCGATGAGATGCTGAGCGAGTTCGACGAGTACGCCCGCGAATTGCGCCGCGCCAAGGACCAGGACGAGTTCAACCGCTTCATGGCCAACCGCAACAAGTCGACAGCGCCTGCGAAGACAGGCTCGGCCGAAACGGCCAAGCCCGCGACGCCCAAGCGCAAGGGCCCGAACCTGCTTGACGACTGAGGCTGCGCGCATGACCCCGAAAATCGAAACCGATTTTCGGAAAGGTTCATGCGCCGAATTAGAGTGCTACAGCGTCCTTTGCGCGTCAGAGACGCGCGGCGCTCTAAGACAGGCCTTGGCATGATGGACGGCGTCGCGCGAGCGGCGCCGTTTCTTTTTTGTTCTGGTCGTTTTCCTCGAATCGCGTATCGTTCAGCCATGTCCTTCGGCTTTTTCCGCAACCTGACCAAACCAAAACCCTCGCCTGTCGAAGAGCGAGAGCACGTCGTTGCCGGCCGCACACTGCCGCTCAGGATCGTCGAGAGCGCCCGCGCACGGCGGCTGACGCTGCGCATCGATTCGGGCGGCCAGGGGCTGCGCATCACCGTGCCGCCGGGCCTGCGCCGCGGCGAGGTGGAGAAATTCCTTCACCGCCATCAGGGCTGGCTGGAGCAGCGTCTGGCCAAGGTACCGACACGGCCGCAAGTGCGCCCCGGCATCAAGATCCCGATACGCGGCGTCGCGCATCGCATCGTCCACGAACCGTCGAAACGCGGCACCGTCACCGTGTCGCGCGACGAGCGCGGTCCGCTGCTGATCGTCCATGGCGAGCGCATACATTTGCCGCGCCGCATCGCCGATTTCCTCAGGCGCGAGGCCAAGAAGGACATCGAGAAGCTGGTGGTCAAGCATACCGAGGCCATCGGCAAGCGCGCCAAGGCTATCCGCTTCAAGGACACGTCGAGCCGCTGGGGCTCCTGCACTTCCGACGGCAATTTGTCCTTCTCATGGCGCATCATGATGGCGCCGACGCCGGTGATAAACTACTTGGTCGCGCATGAGGTGGCGCATCTCAAGGAGATGAACCACGGCCCGAAATTCTGGAAACTGTGCGAGCAGCTCTGCCCCGACACCGACCGCTGCAAGGACTGGCTGAAGCGGAATGGTGGGGCATTGCAGGCGATTGTGTTCGATTAGCCTTCGCCGGCGGCGCGCTCAATCATCATTGGCCGCATTAAGCTCTTCAGGCCGCAGCCCTTCGTCGCCATGGCGCGGCCATGGCAGGAAATTCTGCTCGAACGCATCGCTGCCGAAATAATCCAGGACCCGGTGCGCTTCCGCCCCGTCGAAGGCGGCCTTTTGCATCAGATGGGCGATGACGTCGCGCGCTTGCGCGATCTTCTGCCTGAGTTCGGCTATGCTCTGGTCGGCCATTCGTCTGCTCCGCCTTGCTTCTCCCATCAATAGGTAGCGCCTTTGGCGTTGCCGGCAAACAGCATGCTTTTTCTCGACTCTTGGCCGGTTTCGTGCCAAGCCCCGCGCCATGGCGCTCGATATCAAGATCTGTGGATTGAAGACCGATGAGGCAATGGCCGCGGCCCTGGCCGGCGGCGCCAGCCATGTCGGCTTCATCTTCTTTGCTAAAAGCCCGCGCTATGTCGAGCCTGCGGCAGCCGGCCGCCTGCGCGAGGCGGCAATCGGCAAGGCCAGGGCGGTCGCCGTGACGGTCGATGCCGATGACGCGTTCCTGGATGAGATCGTCGCAAAGATGCGCCCCGACATGCTGCAGTTGCACGGCACGGAGACGCCCGAGCGGGTGGCCGAGGTGAAAGCTCGCTACGGCCTGCCTGTCATGAAGGTGTTCTCCGTCAGTGAGGTAGCCGATCTCGAGCGGCTAAAGCCGTTCATCGGCGTTGCCGATCGCTTCATGTTCGATGCCAAGCCACCAAAGGGCTCGCAACTTCCGGGCGGCAATGGCGTCGCCTTTGACTGGCGCATCCTGGCCGGCCTTGACGCCGGGCTCGATTACATGCTTTCCGGTGGGCTCAACGCCGCCAATATCGGCGACGCCCTGATATCAGCCAATCCGCCCGCGATAGACATTTCGTCGGGGGTGGAAAGCGGCCCGGGCGTCAAGGATCCGGCGCTGATCGAGCAGTTCTTCCGGGCCGTCAGGGCCGCGCGCGACGACCGCGCTGCCTGAGGCACTTCTTTCGAACCCGAGCATGTTCCGGAGAAGTGGGAACCGGTTTTCCGATAAGACATGCTCAGAACCAAGACCAGGAGATCGGCGATGAACAAGCCGGCGACACCCAATTCCTTCCGCACGGGACCCGACGAACAGGGCATGTTCGGCATCTTCGGGGGCCGCTTCGTGGCCGAGACGCTGATGCCGCTGATCCTCGACCTCGAACGGCACTGGAACGAGGTCAAGAACGATCCGGACTTCAAGGCCGAACTGACCGACCTGTCGACCCATTATGCCGGTCGGCCATCAAAGCTGTATTTCGCCGAAGGGCTCACAAAACACCTTCGTGAGGTTTCCTCGGCGAAGGGCCTCGGGGGCGGCGCCAAAGTCTACTTCAAGCGCGAGGATTTGAACCACACCGGTTCGCACAAGATCAACAACTGCCTCGGCCAGATCCTGCTGGCCAAGCGCATGGGCAAGAAGCGCATCATCGCCGAGACGGGCGCTGGTCAGCACGGCGTTGCCGCGGCCACGGTCGCGGCGCGCTTCGGCTTTCCCTGCGTCGTTTATATGGGCGCCACCGATGTCGCCCGCCAAAGCCCCAACGTCTTCCGCATGAAGCTGCTCGGCGCCGAAGTGCGGCCGGTGACCGCCGGTCACGGCACGCTGAAGGACGCCATGAACGAAGCGTTGCGCGACTGGGTCACCAATGTCGAGGACACTTATTACCTGATCGGCACTGCCGCCGGCCCGCATCCCTATCCGGAGCTGGTGCGCGACTTCCAGTCGGTGATCGGCATCGAGGCGCGCGCCCAGATCCTCGAACAGGAAGGCCGGCTACCCGACACCATCATCGCGGCTGTCGGCGGCGGCTCGAACGCCATCGGCCTGTTCCATCCGTTCCTGGATGACAAAGAAGTCCGCATCATCGGCATCGAAGCCGGCGGCCGCGGCCTTGACGGCATCGAGCATTGCGCCTCGATGAATGCCGGCGCGCCCGGCGTGCTGCACGGCAACCGCACCTATCTCTTGCAGAACGCCGACGGCCAGATCCTCGACGGCCATTCGATCTCAGCCGGCCTCGACTATCCCGGCGTCGGCCCCGAACATTCCTGGCTGCGCGATTCCGGCCGCGTCGAATATGTGCCGATCCTCGACGACGAGGCGCTGGAAGCCTTCAAGCTGACGACGCGCGTCGAAGGCATCATCCCGGCGCTGGAATCCGCCCACGCCATCGCGCATGCGGTGAAGATCGTGCCTGATATGGACAAGGACCAGATCGTCATCGTCAACCTGTCGGGACGCGGCGACAAGGATGTGCACACAGTGGCCTCGATGCTGGGCATGGAGATCTGATCATGGTGACCCGCATCGACCGCCGCATGGCAAAACTGAAAGCCGAGGGCCGCCCGGCGCTCGTCACCTATTTCATGAGCGGCGACCCCGACTATGACACCGCTTTGTCGATCATGAAGGCGCTGCCCAAGGCCGGCGCCGACATCATTGAAATGGGCATGCCGTTTTCCGATCCGATGGCCGATGGACCGGCGATCCAGGCCGCTGGCCTGCGGGCGCTGAAAGGTGGCCAGACCCTGGTCAAGACGCTGAAGACGGCGGCTGATTTCCGCGCCACCGACAATGAAACGCCGATCGTGCTGATGGGCTACTACAACCCGATCTACATCTACGGTGTCGATCGCTTCCTCAAGGACGCCATCGCCAGCGGCATTGACGGGCTGATCGTCGTCGACCTGCCACCGGAGATGGACGAAGAACTCTGCATTCCGGCGCTGAAGGCCGGCATCAACTTCATCCGCTTGGGAACGCCGACCACCGACGACAAGCGCCTGCCCAAGGTGCTGCAGAATACGTCGGGCTTCGTCTATTACGTGTCGATGACCGGCATCACCGGCTCGGCTTTGGCCGACACCGGCAAGGTTGCCGCCGCGGTCAAGCGCATCAAGGGCCACACCAATCTGCCGGTCTGCGTCGGCTTCGGCGTCAAGACCGCCGAGCAGGCGCGCATTATCGGCGCCAATGCCGATGGCGTCGTCGTCGGCACCGCGATCGTCAACGCGGTCGCCAATGTGTTGGGACCGAAGGGCGAGAAGATCGCCGACCCGGCCGAGGCCGTCGCCACCCTGGTCAGCGGACTGTCTCAGGGCGTGCGTTCGGCCCGCCTTGCTGCTGCCGAATAGTTTCCCTACTTAGGCCTTGTGCAAGTCGTTATCCCAAAACCGGTTCCCACTTTTGGGCGACATGCACGAGCCAACTCTTCGTCAGGACAGGAGCCGAAGCGATGAACTGGATCACCAATTACGTTCGCCCGAGGATCAATTCGATGCTCGGTCGGCGCACCGACATGCCCGAGAATCTCTGGATCAAGGATCCCGAGACCGGCGAGATGGTGTTTCACAAGGACCTGGAATCCAACCAGTTCGTCATCCCGTCATCGGGCCATCACATGAAGATTTCGGCCAAGGAACGGCTGAAATTCTTCCTCGACGACGGCAAATACGAGCAGCTTGAGAACCCCAAGGTCATGCAGGACCCGCTCAAGTTCCGCGACGAGAAGCGCTACACGGACCGGCTGAAGGACGCCAAGGCCAAGACCGGCCTGGAAGACGCCATCATCAACGCGCTGGGCACGGTCAAAGGCCTGCCGGTTGTGGTGACGGTGCAGGATTTCGCCTTCATGGGCGGCTCGCTCGGCATGGCCGCGGGTGACGCCATTGTGCACGGTTTCGAGGTCGCCTTGCAGCGCAAGCGGCCGCTGATCCTGTTTGCCGCCTCCGGTGGCGCGCGCATGCAGGAAGGCATTCTGTCCCTGATGCAGTTACCGCGCACCACGATCGGCGTCGACCGGCTGAAGGAAGCCGGCCTGCCATACATCGTCGTCTTGACCAACCCGACCACCGGCGGCGTTACCGCCTCCTACGCCATGCTGGGAGACGTCCACATTGCCGAGCCCGGCGCGCTGATCGGCTTTGCCGGCCCGCGCGTCATCGAGCAGACCATCCGGGAGAAACTGCCGGACGGTTTCCAGCGCTCCGAATATCTGATGGAGCACGGCATGGTCGATATGGTGGTGTCGCGGCTGGAACTGCGCGAGACGATTTCACGGCTGTTGAAAATCCTGCTCAAACTGCCGCAGGAGCAAAAGCCGCTGGAGCCGGAAATCCTGCCGCCGTCGGTCATCCCGACGGAAGCCCGCCCGCAAGCCTGACGCGACATTTCTGGCCGCAAACCGCGATTGCGTGCACCTGCGCGCATGCGTAGGATTCGCTCATGACAACGCTTGCCGCAGATCGTGAAATCGAAGCCCTGATGGCGCTGCATCCGAAAGGCTTCGACCTTTCGCTCGACCGCATCACAAGGCTGCTCGAACGCCTCGGCAATCCGCAGGAGCGGCTGCCGCCGGTCATCCATATCGCCGGCACCAACGGTAAGGGCTCGTGCGCGGCCTTTTCGCGCGCGCTGCTCGAAGCCGGCGGCCACCTTGTCCATGTCCACACTTCGCCGCATCTGGTGAACTGGGCCGAGCGCTACCGGCTGGCGGCCGAGGGCGGCGGCCGGCTGGTCGACGACGAGACCTTCGCCGAGGCCATCGCCCGCGTCGCCCGGGCCAATGCCGGCCAGAAGATCACCGTCTTCGAAATCCTAACCGCCGTCACCTTCATCCTGTTTTCCGAGCATCCGGCTGCCGCCGCCATCATCGAGGTCGGCCTTGGCGGCCGCTTCGACGCCACCAATGTCGTTGCCCGGCCGGCGGTGTCGGTGATCATGCCGGTGTCGATGGATCACGAAGCCTATCTCGGCGACCGGGTCGAACTGATCGCCGCCGAAAAGGCCGGCATCATGAAGCGCGGCTGCCCGGTGGTCATCGGCGCGCAGGAGAGCGAGACGGCGCTGCAAGTGCTGATCGAAACCGCCGAGCGGCTGGATTGCCCGACCTTCGTCTACGGCCAGGATTTTCTCGCCTTCGAGGAAAACGGCCGCATGGTCTATCAGGATGAGGACGGGCTGATGGACCTGCCGCCACCGCGCCTGCCCGGGCGCCACCAGTTCGCCAATGCGGCGGCAGCGATTGCCGCCGTCAAGGCCACCGGTTTCGAAATCAGTCATCGCGCCACTGAGAAGGCGATGGCGAGCGTCGCATGGCCGGGCCGCATGCAGAAACTGGTACAGGGCCGGCTGATGGAGCTGGCGCCCAAGGGCGCCGACATCTGGCTCGACGGCGGCCACAATCCGGGCGCCGGCATGGTCATTGCCGAGGCGCTGGCCGAGCAGGAGGAAAAGAACCCGCGGCCGCTGTTTCTGATCTCCGGCATGATCAACACCAAGGACCAGAGCGGCTACTTCCACGCCTTCAAGGGCCTGGCTCGGCACGTCTACACCGTGCCGGTGAGCATGAGCGATGCCGGCGTGCCGAATGACGAGCTGGCGGTGCGGGCGACCGAAGCCGGCCTCACGGCCGAACCGGTCAGTTCCGTCGCCAGTGCGCTGATGCTGCTGCGCGACACCTGGGACGGGCCGGCGCCACGCATCCTGATCGGGGGGTCGTTATATCTCGCCGGCGCGGTGCTGGCCGAAAACGGCACGCCGCCAACCTGAAGCCATTTCACTGCGAGGAGCCCATCATGATCAAGGTCAAGCAACTCGCCCATGTCTGCATCTTCGCGCATGATCTGGAGGCGACGCGAAGCTTCTACCGCGACGTGCTTGGCCTCGACACGCAGTTCAATTTCCTGCGCGACGACAAGGTCTTCGGCTTCTACCTCAATTGCGGCGGCCGCAGCCATGTCGAGGTGTTCCAGAAGGACGGCACTGCATACAGCGAGCAGAACCAGATCAACCATTTCTGCCTGGAAGTCGAAGATCTCGACGCGGCGATCGCCCATATCAAATCGAAGGGCATCGACGTCACCGCCAAGAAGCACGCCTGCGACGACACTTTTCAGGCCTGGATCCGCGATCCCAACGGCGTGAAGATAGAGCTGTTCGAATACACCGCCAAAAGCGCGCAATTTACCGGAGGCGACCGCATCGCCGACTGGTGAGCTGTGTTGGTGTCGACGAGGATCAAAGCTCCGGCCCTGTATGGACCTTGAGGCTTTTCCGGATGATTTCTTCCAGATCGATATCCGCGCCACTGCTTGCCGTCAGGCGGGAGTAGAAGGTGGACGCCGGTTCTCGCCCCGCCTCCCGAATCTCATAGGATTCAAGCGCGCGTTCGACGATATCCGCTATCGAGCGGTTTTCGCGATGAGCAAGACGATGCGCAAGATCTCGTGCTTTTGCGCTGCGGGCGGAAAGCCGGGGTTCGGCCATTTCAAAATACCTTCGAGAAAATATATCCCATTTAGGACGAGCCATCAAGATGGCAGAGGATGGCAAGCCATCACCTTAGCTCAATCTCGATGAAGGCATACTCGCCGTCATTGGCGCTAATGACGTCGTGTTCGACGCCCTCCTTTCGGAAATAGGGCGCACCCTTCTTCATCTCGGCAAAACTCTCGCCGTCCTTGGTCACCAGCTTCACCTTGCCGTCCATCAGCGGCACCACGACATAGTCGTGGCCGTGGCGATGCCAGCCGGTGTTGTCGCCGGGCTGGAACCGATACTCGGTGACGATGACGCGCTCATTGTCGATGAAGACGGTGGCCTTGGCGGATCCGGTCATTCTGTTTCTCCCTGTCCTGCCTCAAGCAGATGACATGGAGTGCGCCGATGCGAGGGCCAGAGGCGGCCGGGCGATGACGCCAAAGAAAAAGCCCGGCGCGAGGGCCGGGCTTCGATCTCGGGAACTAATGCAGGTCGCCCAAAAGTGGTCCCGGTTTTGGGAGGACGACATGCATCAAAACAAAGCCAGATCAGGCGAGGCTGCCATTGATCCAGTGCGACAGCGCGGTCTTCGGCGCGGCGCCGACCTTCATGTCGGCGACTTCGCCGCCCTTGAAGATCATCAGCGTCGGGATCGAGCGCACGCCGAATTGGGCGGCAAGCTCGGGGTTCTCGTCGATGTTCAGCTTGGCGATCTTGATCTTGTCGCCGAGCTCATTGGCGATCTCTTCCAGCGACGGACCGATCATCTTGCAGGGGCCGCACCATTCGGCCCAGAAATCCACGACGACGGGCTGCGAGGCGTTGAGCACATCGGCCTGGAAATTGCTCTTGTCGACCTTGACGGTGGCCATACGAAAATCCTTTCGAAATTTATCTCGCACCAAATGTGGTGGTTCAGCAGCCCTTCTTCAAGCAGAACTTGTGTCACGCTCCCGTGAGTCGGGCAAGGGCGCCATCCATCGCCTGGGCCGGCAGTTCGATAAGCCTCGGTGCCTCGGTGAACAACAGTGCTGCCGTCACCGCGCGGCCGGGGTAAAGCGGCTGGAGCAGCGCGCGGTAGAGCGCCAGCTGCAGTATATAGGCCGGCGGCACCTGGGCCAGGCCTGCGGGCGCCGGCCGGTTGGTCTTGTAGTCGACGATCGATACGCGCCCGGGCGTCACCGCCAGCCGGTCGATCTTGCCGGAGATCGAGCGCAGCCTGCCCTTGACCTCGATACTGCCCATGACGGCCACTTCGGCGCGGGACGAGGGCGAAAACAGCCCGGCAAAACGCGAATCTCTGAGGATCGCCATCACCGAAGCCAGCGCTTTGTTGCGCTCGGCCTCCGGCCAGTCGGCGCCGGCTCGAATGAGATACTGCGCCGCCGCGCCTTGCTGTTCGTCTTCGGCAAAACCGGGCAGCATCTGCACCAGCTTGTGCAGCGCCAGCCCGCGCATCACGGCAAAACCGGGCTCCGCTTCGCTGTCCAGCACCGGCGAACGCGTATCGACGACCGCCTCCTTGCCCTCGTCGATCAGCGCCGACGCGCCGGAAGGCGACAGCGGGCGCGGCAGCTCCTCATAAGGCGGCAAGGGCCGGAACAAGCCCACCGGCAGCGGCGGCACCTGTTGCGGCAGCCGCGACTCGTCGGCTGCCGCTTGCGCCACCGGCGGAAGCTTGGTCATGACGAAACGGTGCACCGGCTCGCTGCTGGCGGGGTGGCGGCGCTCGGTGCTTTCGGGTGCACCTGTCAGCGCGCGGCTGACGATCGAATGCCAGGTGCCGGTGCTGGGCTGACGCTTGCCGTGATAGCCGCAGACGATCAGCCGGTCCTCGGCGCGCGTCATGCCGACATAGAGCAGCCGCCGGTATTCGTCGTCGGCAAGCTCCCGCGCCCTGGCCGAGGCCGCCTTGGAGAAGCCGTTCGCGACATCGGCGGCCGAGCGCCAGAGATAGCCCTTGCCGTCGAAATTGCGGCCCGAAGCGTCGAACGGCATGAGCCGCGGCAGATGCTGGTCGCTGAACGGCGCCGAACCGCCATCGACCAGGAAGACAACAGGCGCTTCCAGGCCCTTGGCGGCATGCACGGTCATGACGCGGACCTCGTCGCGCGTCTGGTCCATCTCGCGCTTGATCTCCGGGCCGGTGTTTTCCAGCGTCGCCAGGAAAGCCTCCAGCCCCGGCAAGCCGGTGCGTTCTTCGGCCAGACAGAAACTCAGGAACTCGTCGAGAATATCGCCGGCTTCCGGTCCAAGCCGGGCGATCATCTTCTTGCGCAGGCCGTCGCGCGCCAGCACCCCGGCGTAGAATTCGAACACCGGCCGGAACGCCGCCTCGTTGGCCCAGCCGTCGAGCCGGGCAACGACATCGGTCAGCGCGGTATTGTCGCCAGCATGCTGGCGTAATGAGGCGATCAGCGATGTTCCGGCTGGCCGTCCGGCGCCAAGCGTAAAAAGCGTCTCCTCCGACACGTCGAAAACCGGGCTGCGCAGCACGGCGGCGAGCGACAGGTCATCCTGCGGCTGGATGAGGAAATGGCCGAGTGCGATCAGGTCCTTGACCGCGATGTGGCCGGGCAGGCTCAGCCGGTCGGCGCCGGCGACGGGAATATCGCGGTCCTTCAGCGCGCGCGACAGCGCATGGACGAAGCGGTCGCGCTTGCGCACCAGCACAAGAATGTCGCCGGCCCTCAGCCTGCGTCCCTTGCCCTCGATGATCTCGCGGTCCTTGAGCCAGGTCTGGATGGTCGCAGCCACGTGCTCGGCCACCCGCACAGCCGGCGCGCTGGCATGATTGACCGGCAACGTCCAGTCGTCGGGCTCCTCGACGGCGTCAGCGCCGAGCGACGGCCAGACCTCGACATAGCCAGGCGCGTCGTTGCGGATCGCCTTGTGGTCGAGCGGATCGGGGTCATGGCTGATGCCGCGCCGCACGCCCGGATCGGCAAAGACGCGGTCGACGGCGGCAAGCACGTCGTCGGTCGACCGGAACGACCAGGTCAGTTTCAGGTCGGCAAACGAAGCATTGGCGGCGTTCACGCGTCCGGAAAACAAGAGCCGGCTGTCGGCGAAGGAATCCGGCGCGGCACCCTGAAAGGAATAGATCGACTGCTTTTCGTCGCCGACGGCGAACACCGTGCGATTGGTCGTGCCGCGCTGGCCGTGGCCGGCAAAGAACTCCTCCGCCAGCCGCTTCACCACCTCCCATTGGTCGGGGCTGGTGTCCTGCGCCTCGTCCAGCAGGATGTGGTCGATACCCTGGTCGAGCTTGTACTGCACCCAGGGGCCGGCATCGGGCCGCGCCAGAAGGTTGACGGTGCGGGTGATGAGGTCGTTGAAATCGAGAAAGCCGCGGCTGCGCTTCAGGCGCTCGTACCGCACGATCAGCCAGTCGGCTATGGTCAACGCCGCGACCGTGCCTTCCAGCATCCGGAACAGCGCCAGCCGGTCGGAGACGTCTGTTATCGACTTGACGGCCGCCAGATAGCGCTCGGGAAGGTCGGGCAGCCGGCCGAGCAGCGCCTTCTTGAACAACTTTGAGGGATCATAGGGGTCGCCATCGGCCTTGAGAAAGGCTTTGCCGAGCATCTGCAGCCGGCGGGTCGGGTCCGTCTCGGCAAAGGCCAAGCGGGCATAGGGCAAGAGATTGTTGAGCACGGTGCGGGCGTCGGTGGCCTCGGCGGCACTGGCGAACACTGCAAAGAAGTCCGGCAGGAAACCCGGCAGCGGCCATACCGATGCCGCTATGTCTTCGGCGCTCTGCCCGGGGCGAAAATGGAATTCGTCGAACAGGGCCTGAAAGCCGCCGCCGTCGCGCCGGACCGCACCGATGAAGCCGCGTAAGCCGTCGCGCTTGCGCACGATTTCGGCGAGCAGCGCATCGAGTCCGTGTTCGCCGCCGCGCTCCAGCACGGTGGCAAAGGCCTCGGCCAGTCCGGTGTCTCCGGCTGACGTGCCCGAAATCATGTCCCGGCGGGCGCCAGCAAACAGCGAGGCCTCCATCTGCGGATCGAGCATTTCGAAATGCGCCGGGATGTTGGCCTCCAGCGGAAACTGGTGCAGCACCGATTCGCAGAAGGCGTGGATGGTCTGGATCTTCAGCCCGCCCGGCGTTTCCAGCGCTTCGGCAAACAGCCGGCGCGCCCGCCGCATCGTGTCGCGGTCGGGTCGGCGGCCGTCCACCGCCTCAATCTTTGTGGCAAGCTCGGCATCGCCGAGCGCCGTCCATTCCGACAGGGTCGAGAACACGCGGTTCGACATGTTGGCGGCGGCCGCCCGCGTATAGGTCAGGCACAGGATCTTCGACGGATCGGTGCCGTTGAGCAGCAGCCGGATGACGCGCTGGGCCAGCACATGCGTCTTGCCCGAGCCGGCATTGGCGGACACCCAGGCCGAGTTCTTCGGGTCGGAGGCGCGCGCCTGGCTGGCGGCGGTTTCGCTGGGGATGGGATAGGCTTTTTTCATGCCTCCCCCGCTTCGTCATCGCTGTCGCCGCCGGCCGACCATTCGAGCACGCGCGCCAGATGGTCGTAATCGCCATCGCTCTCGCCCTCGCGAAAAGGCAGCGCCCGCGACAGATAGCCGGTCGTCGGATCGGCATAGTGGACCAGCAGCTTTTCCAACCGCGCCCAAGCCTCCTCGGCGAGGTCTTCGGCGGTCCGAGGCTGGCGGTTGTAGTCGAGGATGGATTCCTCGAACACTTCGCCATTCGGCTTCAGCCGCACGAATGCGAGCTGGGAGGGCTCGCGCGCGCCAAGCCCCTTGAAGGCGCCGCGCCGGAGCAGCGCCCCTTCGAGCGCCAGCTGTGGCGCCAGCAGCGTGTGGGCCTGCGCCTTGGACGGGGACGAGCCGGTCTTGTAGTCGAGAATGTCGGCCATGCCACCGGCCAAAAGGTCGACGCGGTCGGCATAGCCGGACAGCGTCACGCCGGTGCGGCCGACAGCGGTCTTTTCGGCGCGCTCCTCGGCATGCCGCCGGGCGACGGCGGGAGCGCGGCCGCGCTCCCATTCGATGATGTTGGCGGCAAGCTTTTCGAAGCGCGGCCACCACACAGCCTCGACGTCGGCGGGCAGGGCGATCTCGGCAAAGCAGGTCCGGCCGGCAGCGATGAGGCGTTCCAGAGCTTCGGGCGCGCGGGGATCCGCCACCTCTGTCGAGAACAGATGCAGGATGTCATGAAACAGCGTGCCGCGCTCGGCGGCACCGGGGTCGCGGATCACCGGTTCGAGCGGCAGAAGGCTCAGAATACGCCTGGCGTAGACCGCATAGGGGTCGCGGCGCAGCGTCTCGATCTCGGTCACCGAGAAGTGGGTGGGCCGCATGCTCAGCGGCGGTTTCGGCTGCGGTCGCGGCGCGAAATGCTGCCGCTCGCCGGCATCGAGCGCGCGCGCCCAGGCAAGCAATTCGTCGCCGCGCCCGCGCAGTGCGGCGGCCGGATCCTTGCCGATGAAGGTGAGGATGCGCTGCAACCAGCGCGACGGCACCGCCGGTGCGTCGCCGGCTCGGGCGGAGCGCGTCAGCACCACCTTTTTCGCCCCCATCGCCATCTGGAAATCGTGGGCGGCAAGGCCGATGCGCCGTTCGGGCGGCTCGAGGTCGATGCCGGTCTTCATCAGCCGCGACATGAAGCGGTCGCTTTCCGGCTTGCGTGGCCACACGCCTTCATTCAGCGCGCCAATGACCAGCGTGTCGACGTTCTGCAGCCGTGCCTCCAGCGCGCCCCATATGGCAATGTTGCGGTCTGTGCCTTGCCCGGGCTTGACCGTTTCCGGTGCTATCAGCGCGTCCATCACATCAGGCCATTCGTCGGCCGGGAAGTCGAACGATGCAGACGCGGCGACCACACCGCGCAGCAGCTCGGCGAGTTTCTCGCCGGCGTCGCCGGCATAAAATTCAGCCAGGCTGCCCTCCGCCGTGCGGCCGAGATTTTCCAGCGCGGCGACGCTCGCTCTGGTCAACGCGACGAGATCGGCGTTCTCTTCACCGCGAAAGGCGGTCAGCGGCGCCAGTGCCGTCACAAGCCGGCTCAGCATATCGCGGGCATCGTCGATGCCGCGCCCGCTCAGGCGCGAAAACCAGAAGGGCTGGCGCTTGTCCCCGCTCAGCCCGGCGAGACGCTCCTCGAACAGTGCTGGCAAAGAGGCGATGTCGGGGCGTCCGGTGCCGCCGCGCAGCGCCACGAGTTCGATGAGCTCGGCGGCATGGCGCACGCCGATGCGCTCAAGTCCGAGCCCGAGCAGCGGATGCTTGAGCAGCGACAAAAGGCCGACGGGATCGCCGGGCCGGAATACCGCTTGAAGTGTGAGCCGCAGCAGGCTGGCGGCAGGCGTGTTGGCGAGCGGCGTGCCGCCGGAATCGTCGGCGATCACGCCGAAGCGCAACAGCTCGGCCGAGACGCGCCGCGCCAGCCAGCGGTCGCCGGTAACGAGCGCTGCCCTTAGTCCCGGCTGTTCCACGGCGGTTTTCAGCGCGATGGCGATCGCCGCCGCCTCGTCGCGTTCGCTGGCGGCTTCGATCAGCGTCACGTCGGCGAAGGCCTCGGCGATGTCTACGGCGTTGAAGCATATGCGGGTCTCGGCCCATAATTCCGTGGTCTCGGCCGGCCGCAGCGCCTCGCCGACAAGGGCCGCGCGGAGCGCCAGTGCGGGCTCGGCGGAGACCACTTCCTCGACATCGCCACGCAGCACGCCAATCTTGCCGATCAGCTTGGCCATGCCGTATTGCGGGTGGCCAAGCAGTGCCGGCCGCGCACCGGGCGCCCCAATCGCGGCAAAAGACGGTTCGTCCAGCATCCCATCGAGCCCGGGCAGCACCACGGCGCCGTTGGGCAGGCTGGCGACCGTGGCAAGCAGTTCGGCCGTGGCGGGAATAGAGCCCGTCGAGCCGGCGGCGATCACCGGGCCTTTGGGCGGGTTGCGTTCCAGCCGCTTCGCCTCGCGCCGGATCAGCGAATTGCGGTGCGCGGCCGGGTTGGAGCGGTCGCGCTCCTCCAGCAATTTCGGCCAGGCCTCGGTGACGATACGGAGGAAATCGAGCGTCACAAGCCACCATCCGGCAAGATTGCCGGTGACCAGATCGGCAAGCCTGGTCCAGTCCGTGCCTTCGGTTTCGATCTCGTCCATCAGCCGGGCGAGGTCGCGCGCCAGCCAGATCGCATCGGCGGCGGAGGCCGGCACGACGATCTCTTCGTTGAACATATCAAGGACATGCGCCGGCAAGGTGCGCTTCCAGGCCCGCACCAGCGGCGCCAGTAGCAGCAGGCGTTCGATGGCTGCGATCGGCGGCGCCATTTCAAGCTCGGTCGGCGTGCCGGCGTCGAAGGCGGCTTCGTCCTCGTCGAACTCTCCGAGCGGGCGGATGACCGGCAGGATCGCCGAACGGCGGCTCCCCCCCGGTCCCGAAAGCGCGTCGACAAAAGCGCCGCGCAGCGCACGGGCCGCGCGCCGTGTCGGCACATAGATGGTGACATCAGCCAGCGCCAGCGGATCGCCGTCGAACCGGAAGCTGGGCACCAGCCGTCCGGCCAGCAAGGCCTCGGCCAGAGTCGGCAGGAATGGCGCTCCGGGCGGGATCGAAAGAACGCGGCGCGCGCCGCTCATACCACCTTCGCGAGAGCTTCGGCGGCGGCCGCTTCCGCCTGCGGAATGGCGTCGGGAGTGCCGACGGTGATCCAGCTTCCGCGCATCTGCATGCCGAACAGACGGCCAGAGGCGATTGCCTTGTCGAAATAGGTGTTGAGCGAATGCGCCCCGGCCGGCGCATCCCTGAAGATGGCGGGATTGACGATTGCCGCTCCGGCATAGATCAACCCGGCCGGATCGCCTTTCGAGCGCCGCAGGCCGCCATCCGGCGCCATCAGGAAATCCGTGCCGACACCGTGTCCGGTGGCCGAGTCGAGATCGGTAAGCATCAGCAGAATATCCATTTTCGCGCCGTCCCATGCAAGGGCAAGGCGCTCGAGGCTGGGCTGGCCGCTGTCGATCCAGAACGTATCGGCGTTGATGATGTAGAAGGGGTCGCTGCCCAGCAGCGGCAATGCCTTGACGATGCCACCCGCCGAATTCAGCAGTGCGTCGCGCTCGTCGGAAATGACGATCTTTGGCGCCCGCCTGTGGGCGATATGGGCGACGATCTGGTCCGGCAGATAGTGCACGTTGACGATGGCTTTCTCGACGCCGGCCGCTTCGAGACTGTCCAGCCCCCAGTCGAGCAAGGTCCTGCCGGCGATCCGCACCAGCGGCTTCGGCATGGTGTCGGTGATCGGCCGCATGCGCTTGCCAAGACCCGCCGCCAGCACCATCGCTGTGGTCAAGGTCACGGGAGCCGTTCCTCCAGCAGGCCATGTGCCATGTAAAACTCCTTCAGCTGAGCCAGCGCCGGGTGCGCCAGCGCCCGCCTGAGATAATCGCGGATGCGCGGCAGGTGTCGGAGATAATAGGGCTTGCCGTCGCGCTTTTCGAGCCGCACGAAAATGCCGAGGATCTTCGAATTGCGCTGCGCCGCCATGATCGCATAGGCCGCGCGGAAGGCGTCCTCATCGAAGCCGCCGGCGGCGTGGCGCGCAGCGACATAGGCGTCCACGGTCCGCTGCTCGATATCGGGCGAAACGGTGACGCGGGCATCCATGGCCAGCGACGCAACGTCATAGGCCGCCGGACCCATCAGCGCGTCCTGGACGTCGACGATGCCGAGGCGGTCGTGGCCTTTGCGGTCACCGCGCCAGATGATGTTGGGCGAATGGAAGTCGCGCAGCATCAGCGTGTATTCCTGTGTGTCCAGCCGATCGAGAACCGCGTTCCATTCCCTGTGATAGCCGGCGCGTAAAGCCTCGCTTGCCGGGCTGCCGGTCACCATCGGCACATACCAATCGACCAAGAGATCGGCTTCGATCAGCATGGCGTCGCGATCGAAGGGCGGCACCTCGTGGAAGACGCCTGGGACGGCTTCCATGCGCTGCAGCCAGGTCTTGCCATGCATCATGGCCAGCAATTCGGCTGCTGCCGTGTAGCGCTCGGCCGCCGGCTCACCATTGCCGTCGAGAAAACCTTCCGAGCCCAGATGCTCCAGCAGCAGAAACCCTTGCTCGAGATCCTCGGCATGGATTTTTGGGACACTGACACCTTGCGCCAGCAGCGCCTTGTCGATGGCGACGAAGGCGGTGACCGACTGCGCGGTGTGGGCGATCACGGCATAGGGCTTGCCGTCGCGCACCGGCGGCCCCAGCACCAGCCGCGGCGAATTCATCAGCACGCGCGGCGCAAGGCCGGCGCGCGAGACGATCTCATAGGAGCGCGCCGAGGCGTCGCCGACGAAATGGCGCCGCGCGGCGTCGCCCCAACCGGCCGTTTTGAGGAAATCGCGCATCGCCAGCGATCGGGCCACGCGTTCGAAGGCAACGCCTTGGCCCGATAGTTTCGCCAGGCGGCCTTCGCCCTGATGGACGAGTTCGATCCAGATCGACGTCCTGGGCAGAGCGGCCTCCGCCCGTTCCGGCCACTCGACAAGGGCAGCGCCCTGCAGCAGCGCCTCGTCGAAACCCAGCTCGTCCATCTCGCCGGCCGAGGACAGGCGATAGAGATCGAAATGGTGCACGGGGATGCGCGTGTCGTAGCTTTGCACCAAGGTGAAGGTAGGGCTCGGCACATCGAGGCCGGCATCGTCGGCCAGCGCCCTGATCAGGGCCCGCGCCAGCGTCGACTTGCCGGCGCCGAGATCGCCCTTGAGCGCCAGCACGTCGCCCGGCCGCAGCGCCATGGCCAGGTCCTCGCCGAGCCTTGCGGTCGCAGCCTCGTCGGCGAGAAAACGCTCCAGCACAACAACGGTCATCGAGCGCGCTACTCGGCCGCGGCGCGGATGCCCGACGGTGCATCGGGGAAGGTGCAGATGACGGTGGTGCCCTTGTCCTTGCCGGTCTCGATGCGCACGCTGCCGCCGTGCAGCTCGACAAAGCTCTTGACGATCGACAGGCCTAAGCCCGCACCGCGCCGGCGCCCGCCATTGGTGCGCGGCTCGAAGCGGCGGAACACCGAATCGAGCAGGTCCGGCGGCATGCCGGGGCCGTTGTCATGGACGGAGAATTCCACACCTTGCTCCAAATGCCGGCAGGCAAGCGTGATAGTGCTCGCCTCCGGCGCGTAATTGGCGGCGTTGCTGAGCAGATTGTAGAGGATCTGGCGAACCCGGGTCTCGTCGCCGTGAAAACTCTTCGGCGCCGCAGCGGCGTCGATCCGGAGCTTGATCGAATGCTCTTGCAGCCGGTCGGCGACCAGTTCGGCCGCGGCCTCGATGGTGCGCTCGACGCTTACTTCCGAAATGTCGAGCTGCATGATGCCGGCGTCGACGGTGGCGAGGTCGAGTATGTCGTTGACGATGGTGAGCAGCACCGAGGATGACGAGCCGACATGCTCGACATATTCGCGCTGCTTTGGGCTGAGCGGCCCGGTCGCCGGCAGCGACAGAAGCTCGGTGAAGCCGATGATGTTGGTCAGCGGCGAGCGCAGCTCGTAGGAGACATGCTGCACGAACTCGTTCTTCAGCTGGTCGGATTTCTGCAGCGCTTCGTTCTTGTCCTTCAGCGCGCGCTCGACATTGACGCTGTCGGTGACGTCCACAAAGGTCATCATCACCTGGCCGTTGGGCAGCGGGATGACGGCGTAGCTGAGCACTGTGCCGTTCTTCAGTTCGGTCTGGCCATGGCGGTCGCGGCGCTCGTCGTCGAAACCGGTGATGGCGGCGACGAACCCGCCCCACGGGCTGTCGACGGCGCGCTGGTCGCTGAGATCGCGGATCGCCGAGACATGGACGTTGGGCTTGATCACATCCTGGCTCAGTCCCCACAGCGCGACAAAGGCCGGGTTCGACAGGCGCAGCCGCCCATCGGGACCGAACACGGCGACGCCTTCGGCCAGATTGTCGAGCGTTTCGCCCTGGACCCGCACCGCCGTCTGGTAGCGGCTTTCGAGGTCCATCTTCTCGGTCAGGTTCTCGAACACCCAGGTCACGCCGCCCTTCGGCTGCGGGTTGGCCACCACGCGGATGGTCTTGCCGTCGGGCAGATGCCACCAATGCTCTTGCGATTCCACCGCGCGGTAGGCGCCAAGCAGGCCTTCTTTCCAGCGCCGCCATTCCGGCTGCTCGGCGATCTTGCCTTCGCTGCGCAGCCGGTCGAGCAGCAGCGCATTGTCGGGCGCGCTGTGCAGGAAGCCCGGGTCCAGCCCCCACAGTTTCTGGAACGCCTGGTTGAAGAAGCGCAACTTCTCGTTGGCATCGAAGATCGCCACCGCCGTGTTGAGCTGGTCGAGCGTGTCGGCATGGCTGCGCACCGTGCGCTCATATTCGCCGCGAATGGTTTCGGTGGCGCTGGTGTCGCAGGCAAGACCGGCCGAGCCGTCGGCACCGGCGAAGTCGGTGACGGCGAACACCCGGCGGTCGCCCTCGATCACCGTCGACAGCGTCTGTTCGAAGATCGGGCGCGATTTGTGCTGCGCGGCGATCTGTTCGCGCGCTTGGGCGCCGAGGAATTCCTTGGCTTCGCGCACGGCGGTCTCGGCGTTCGGTGCCTCGACCGCTCCGGCATAGGCACGGTTGACCCATTTCAGCCGCCCGTCGGTGGCGCGCAGCCAGGCCGGCATCGGCAAGGCGTCGAGCAGGCCGATCATGGTCTCGTAGTCGGCGGCCAGACGCTGGTTCTCGATCTTCAGCCTGGCTTGGCTCCTCTGAGTTTCCGACAGCGAGACGAAGCGCACCAGCACATGCGCGGCGCTCTTGCGGCCATGCACTTCAAGCGGCGCCCCGGCCTGCGATTCGATCACGAGATCAAAGGGTTTCGCTTTCTCGCGCAGACCAGCGACGGCATTTTCGAGCGCCGCCGCCGAGCGCGGCATCAGCCAGCGGCCGAAGGCGAGGAAGGCTGCACGGTCGTCCGGCGCACCGCTTTCCAGCGGCAGCGTGCCGATCAGCTCCGGCTTCTTGTTCTCCGACGCCCAGACGATGACGCGCTGGTCACGCAGATTGAGCAGCGCCTCGGAGCGCTGCAGCGCCGCATTGATGTCGGCAATGCGGGCTCTGAGTTCGACATTCTGCGCCGAGGTGCGGGCTCTTTCGCGGATCAGGAAGATGGCCGAGACCAGTGCCGCGCCCATGACGCCGACGAACATGGCGAGCTGGATGACTTCGACCGCGCTGACCGACAGTCCGGCCTTCTGCGCAATGGCCGGCTCGGCATGGGCGGCAAACGAGGTGAGCGGGCCGGCAAGAGCTGAGGTGGCAAGAAAGCCGGCGGTGCGGGCGCCAACGCGCCTCTTCAGGCCACCGCCTGTCGTGACGGAGCCAGTGCTATCGGAATCGTCATGGCCGCCGGAAACGGCCGATCCCGCGCGAGGCGGGTTTTCCCCCGGCATGCCTTGGTCCTCTTCGCCGCCTGAATGCAAGACCGCCTAGATCAGGATCACGTTTGATGAAACGCCCTTCTGACCTAACTCTTTTCTAAAGAGCATGATCTTTTCCGAAAACCGCTTCCCACTTTTCGCTGACGCGGTCCTTCGGTTCGAATCATGCTCTCGATGCGTACGCCGGCCTCGTCCCCGGCCCACGAATCAGCACAATAGCGCGTGCTGGAATCGGCGTGAAGAATCATCCGCGCAAAAAAGAAGCCGGGCGAAAAGTCAATCGCCCGGCTTCAATATCTAGTGGTAAACGCCGCTTTGGCTAATAGCGGTAGTGTTCCGGCTTGAACGGACCCTGCGGGGTCACGCCGATATAGGCGGCCTGTTCGCCGGAAAGTTCGGTCAGGCGGGCTCCAAGCTTGTCGAGATGCAGACGCGCCACCTTCTCGTCGAGGTGCTTGGGCAGCACATAGACCTGGTTCTGGTACTGGCCGGGCTTGGTGTAGAGCTCGATCTGCGCCAGCACCTGATTGGTGAACGAAGCCGACATCACGAAGCTCGGATGACCGGTCGCGTTGCCGAGGTTGAGCAGGCGCCCCTCGGACAGCAGGATCATCCGCTTGCCGTCCGGGAAGGTTATCATGTCGACCTGCGGCTTGACGTTGGTCCATTGCAGGTTGCGCAGCGACGCGACCTGGATCTCATTGTCGAAGTGGCCAATATTGCCGACGATCACCATGTCCTTCATCGAGCGCATGTGGTCGAGGGTGACCACATCCTTGTTGCCGGTGGTGGTGATGACGATGTCGGCGGTCGGTGCGGCATCTTCCAGCGTGACGACTTCAAAGCCGTCCATCGCCGCCTGCAGCGCGCAGATCGGATCGACTTCGGTGACCTTGACGCGGGCGCCGGCGCCCTTGAGCGAAGCCGACGAGCCCTTGCCGACGTCGCCGTAGCCGCAGACGACCGCAACCTTGCCGGCCATCATGGTGTCGGTGCCGCGGCGGATGCCGTCGACCAGCGATTCCTTGCAGCCATATTTGTTGTCGAACTTCGACTTGGTGACCGAGTCGTTGACGTTGATCGCCGGGAAGGGCAGCCGGCCCTTCTTCTGCAGCTGGTAGAGTCGGTTGACACCCGTGGTCGTCTCTTCGGTGACGCCGCGGATGGCTTCCTTCTGCTTGGTGAAGAACCCGGGCGAAGCCTTCAGCCGCTTCTTGACCTGGGCGTAGAAGTATTCCTCTTCCTCGCTCTGCGGGTTGGACAGCACGTCCTCGCCGGCTTCGGCGCGGGCGCCGATCAGTATGTACATGGTGGCGTCGCCGCCATCGTCGAGGATCATGTTGGAAAGGCCGCCATCGGCCCACTGGAAGATCCTGTCGGTGTAGTCCCAGTACTCCTCGAGCGACTCGCCCTTGACGGCGAACACCGGGATGCCGGCCTCGGCGATGGCCGCGGCCGCATGGTCCTGGGTCGAGAAGATGTTGCACGAGGCCCAGCGGATATCGGCGCCAAGCGCCTTCAGCGTCTCGATCAGCACCGCCGTCTGGATGGTCATGTGCAGCGAGCCGGTGATGCGCGCACCTTTCAACGGCTTCTTGTCGCCGAATTCCTCGCGGCAGGCCATCAGGCCCGGCATTTCGGTTTCGGCGATATCGAGTTCCTTGCGGCCCCAGCCGGCAAGCGAGATGTCGGCGACCACATAGTCCTTGCTACCTGTCATGGCAGTGCTCCGGTGTGATTTGTCTTCAGAATGCGCCTGCGCCACACGGCGCGTCGAAGGGCGCGGAATGCCGGCCTGACTAGCAGATCGCCGCCAAGACGACAATGGGATATAAAGAAATCTTTATGCGCGTATGTGTTTACGGGGATGCATGCCGCCCAAAAGTATCCCGCGGTTTTGGGACAACGGCGTTCAAAGCAAAAACTTCAGCACTCTTCGCCGAAGCGCGAGGCGACCAGCTGCTCCAGCGCGTCCATCGCCGCTGCGGCTTCAGCGCCGCTGGCTGTGACGCGGATCGAATAACCGGGGCTCGCCGCCAGCATCATCAGCCCCATGATCGAGGTGCCGCCGACCTTGAGACCATCCTTCTCGACATGGACGGTGGCGTCGAAGCCGCTGGCGACCTGGACGAACTTCGCCGAGGCTCGCGCATGCAGGCCGCGCTGGTTGACGATCGGGAACTCGCGCACGATCTCACCGGGCGACAGCGCGTTCATTTGCTGCTCAGCAGCTGACTTGCGACGTTGATGTATTTGCGCCCCGCAGCCTGCGCCTCGTCGAGCGCGGTCGCCATGTTGTCGCCCTTGCGGATCGACGACAGCTTGATCAGCATCGGCAGGTTCATGCCGGCGATGACCTCGGTGCGACCGGATTCCATCACCGAAATGGCAAGGTTGGAAGGCGTGCCGCCGAACATATCGGTCAGAACGATGACCCCGGTCCCGGTGTCGACGCGGCCGACGGCGTCGACGATATCGCGCCTACGCTGCTCCATATCGTCATCGGCGCCGATTGCCACGGTTTCGAAATTGTCTTGTGGCCCCACGACATGTTCCACGGCATGGCGGAACTCGGCGGCCAGTTGACCGTGCGTTACAAGCACGAGTCCGATCATTCTATGGTGGCTCCCGTCATCGCCGCTTCACAGGCGCTTTTTATGCTCGCCGGCCATCCCAGGCGGCGGGAGCGCTATCTTGTCGACGCGCGGCGCGTTGACAAGCCCAAAATTGCGTCGGCCATGGCCAATTTGACGCATTGCAGCAAAAAACCGGCGGCGGATCATACGAAAGGCGCAATCGCCAGCCGCGCCATTACCGCCGGCAAAGCCGCAGTGACGTTGCGCTGAACGAGGTCGATGCGCGGCACCACACAGCCGGCAATGGTCGCGCTCGCCTCTTCCTGGAAACGCTCCACAGCGTTTGCGGCAACCAGCTGGATCGTAAGGTCGATGACCCCCACGGGTTCGAACAAAAGCGGCTTCGGACCAAGCCCGGGCACCTCTGCGAGGCCGGCAATGCTGGCGGGCGCATGGCAGACCAGCCGCCCGAAACGCGCCGCGACAAACAGCTGGTCGTCGCCGATCAGCCGCGCAAACAGCCCGAGCCGGCTGAAATGGTCGATGAGCGCCAGCGCCAGCGTTGTCTTGCCCGAGCCGGACGGCCCGGTGATCAGGACGCCCCGCTCGCCAATCAGGACTGCGGTGGCATGGATGTTCTCGGGTTCCGCGGTGGGATCGGGCATGCGCAGCCGCGATCAGCCTTCGGCCGGCAGCGTGACGACGAAGCGCGCGCCCTTGATGTCGCCGGGCTTGGTGCCGGGGATGTTCTCGGCGGTCAGCGTGCCGCCATGGGCTTCGACGATCTGCCTGGATATCGACAGGCCAAGCCCCGAATTCTGGCCGAACGCCTCGCCCGCCGGGCGGTCGGTGTAGAAGCGCTCGAAGATGCGGTCGATGGCGTCCGGGCGGATGCCGGGGCCGTTGTCGTCGACGGTGACGATGTTGACCTTGCCCGCGCGTGCCAGCGAAATGGCGATATGGCCGTGGTCCTCCGGCACGAAGGAGCGGGCATTCTCGATCAGATTGGTGATGACCTGGCCGATCCTCAGATCATGGCCGGTGACGAAATAACCTTTGACGCCTTGCGGCAGCTTGGCGGCCTTGAACTCGATCTCGACAGCCTTTTTGTTGCGCGTCGCCTCGCGCGACACGGCGACGAGGTCGGTGATGAATTTCTTCAAATCGACCGTGGCGGCATCCTCACGCGCCAGTTCGGCGTCGAGGCGCGAGGCATCGGAAATGTCGGTGATCAGCCGGTCGAGACGCCGGACATCGTGCTGGATGATCTCCATCAGCCTGCCGCGTGAATTGTCGTTCTTGGCAAGCGGCAAGGTCTCCACCGCGCTGCGCAGCGAGGTCAGCGGGTTCTTCAGCTCGTGCGAGACATCGGCGGCGAAGCTTTCGATCGCCTCGATGCGGGCATAGAGCGCATTGGTCATGTCGCGCACCGCGACCGACAAATTGCCGATCTCGTCCTGGCGGTCGGAAAAGTCGGGGATCTCCTCGCGGCTCTTGACGCCGCGCCGCACCCGCACTGCCGCCGCCGATAGCCGGCGCAGCGGATTGGCGATGGTGGATGCGAGCAGCATCGACAGGATTGCGGTGACCAGGGCGGCGATGCCGAACACGCGCAAAATAGCCTTGCGCTCGGCGGCGACGATCTTGTCGATGTCGCCGCCTTCCGTCGACAGCATCAGCACGCCGAGAACGGCGCGGAAGCGCTGGATCGGCACCGCCACCGAAACGATCTGCTCGCCCTGTTCGCTCACCCGCACGATCGTCGACGGACTGCCGGTCAGCGCCTTGACCACTTCCGGGAAGGCCGCACCGTTGCCGCCGGGCTGCTCATGGTAGACGGGCAGGTCCTTGTTGCGGAAGAAGTCGAAGACGAATTTCTGCACGCGCTCCAGCATATCCGGCTGCTCGTCCTCGACCGGAGGCAGGTCGTAGCGCAGGATCTGGCCGCGCGAGTAGAGATGGCGCGAATCGAGCAGCAGATTGGCGTCGCGGTCATAGATGCGGGCCCGGGTGCGCGTCGGCGAAATCAGCCGCCGCAGCACCGGCGCGACGCGCTCGGGGTTGATCGGGAAATCCAGATTGTCGAGCTGGTCTGAGCCCGGCCCGAGGCTTTCACCGGCCTGCAGTTCGAGCAGTTTTTCCGGATCGATGCTGATCGAATCGGTTTCGACCGTCGCCGACGCGGCAATGGCGCCGGCGATGATCTCGCCCTGCGTCATCAGGCTTTCGACGCGGGCATCGATCAGCCCGTCACGGAAGGTGTTAAGATAGAGGATGCCGGTGACCAGCACGGCGAGGCCGGCCAGGTTGAGGAACAGGATGCGCCGGGTCAGGCTGGAAAAGATGTGGTGGCCGAGGAAGCGGCGCATCGGCACCGTCAACCTCGACAGGAATGCGGGCAGAATCCGCGACCGCCTGACAGCGCTCGTTCGTCTGCTCCGCTGTACATCCACTGCCATCGAATAGCAGCTCCCGCCTAGTCTTTGGTTTTATGCATGTCGTCGTCCCAAAAACGCGACCACTTTTGGGCGACATGCATCAACTCAAGCTTCGCGGAACCGGTATCCGACTCCGTAAAGGGTTTCGATCATTTCGAAGTCGTCATCGACGGCCTTGAACTTCTTGCGCAGCCGCTTGATGTGGCTATCGATGGTGCGGTCGTCGACATAGACCTGCTCATCATAGGCGGAATCCATCAGCGCATCACGGCTTTTTACCACGCCGGGGCGCTGCGCCAACGAGTGCAGGATGAGAAATTCGGTGACCGTCAGCGTCACCGGCTCGCCCTTCCAGGTGCAGGTATGGCGTTCCTGGTCCATGACGAGCTGGCCGCGTTCCAGCGAACGGGCCTGCTGGCTGGGCGCCTTTGCCGCAGCTTCGCGGGCGCTGGCGCGGCGCAGCACGGCGCGCACCCGCTCGACCAGCAGGCGCTGCGAGAACGGTTTGCGGATGAAATCGTCGGCGCCCATCTTGAGGCCGAAAAGCTCATCGATCTCATCATCCTTCGAGGTCAGGAAGATCACCGGCAGGTCGGACTTCTGCCGCATCCGGCGCAACAGCTCCATGCCGTCCATGCGCGGCATCTTGATGTCGAGGATGGCGAGATTCGGCGGCCGCGCCGCCAGGCCTTCCAGCGCCGACGCACCATCCGTGTAGGTCTCGACGCGATACCCCTCGGACTCGAGGGCGATCGACACCGATGTCAGAATGTTGCGGTCGTCATCGACAAGCGCGATTGTTGCCATTTCAAGCGGCTCCCTCATGAGCTGTCCCTTCTGTCTTAAAGAAGGGGCTTTTGCAGGACAAATTAGGTACAAAATGTGGCACAGGCTCCACCCGCTGTCGCGGACGGCTTGCCGGCGGCCCCATCGGAACCTCTACACGGGTTGGACGAACACTGTGTGCCAATCCTTTGGGCAACCACCGTGATTTTTTGCACATATAAACGATTTAAACAACTTTCAAAATTTTTAAATCGATTAATGATTTGATATCATTCGAGTTTTCTGGTTCTCACCGTCTCAGCCCCTAACGCGGGCTCGCCGGAAACGCGCCGGCAAAGTGCGGCGAATCCAGAAGAAGGGACCCTTGATGTCGGAAGTCGGCAAACGCAATTCTGCTTGCGCGATCGATCGTATCGGCCTGAAAACCACCGGCACGGTGCATTATAATTTTGGTGCGGCCGCCCTTTATGAGGCAGCGATCCGTCGTGGCGAGGCCCGGTTGACCGCCGGCGGCGCGCTGCTTGCCGAGACCGGCCAGCACACTGGCCGCTCGCCCAAGGACAAGTTTGTCGTCCGCGATGGCGCCACCGAGCCCCATGTCTGGTGGGACAACAACAAGGCGATTTCGGCGGGCCAGTTCGAAATGCTGCTCGCCGATTTCCTTGTCTACGCCGCGAATAGCGATCTCTATGTGCAGGACCTCGTCGGCGGCGCCGATGCCGAGCTGAAGCTGCCGACGCGGGTCATCACCGAATTCGCCTGGCACTCGCTGTTCATCCGCAATCTTTTGATCCGCCCGCAGGCCGCCGAGCTTGAGGATTTCGTGCCGGAGATGACGATCATCGACCTGCCGTCCTTCCGCGCCGATCCGGCCCGCCACGGCAGCCGCACCGAAACGGTGATTGCGGTCGATCTCACCCGCAAGATCGTGCTCATCGGCGGCACTTCCTATGCCGGCGAGATGAAGAAATCGGTGTTCACCATGCTCAACTATCTGCTGCCGGAAAAGGGCGTCATGCCGATGCACTGCTCGGCCAATGAGGGCCCGGCCGGCGACGCGGCGATCTTCTTCGGGCTTTCCGGGACGGGCAAGACGACGCTGTCGGCCGATCCGTCACGTACGCTCATCGGCGACGACGAGCACGGCTGGGGACCGCACGGCATCTTCAACTTCGAAGGCGGCTGCTACGCCAAGACGATCCGGCTGTCGGCCGAGGCCGAGCCGGAGATTTTCGCCACCACGCAGCGCTTCGGCACGGTGCTGGAAAATGTCGTGCTCGACGCCGACCGCGTGCCGGACTTCAACGACGGCCGGCTCACCGAAAACACGCGCTGCGCCTATCCGCTGGATTTCATCCCCAATGCCTCGAAGAGCGGACGGGCCAGCCACCCGAAAAACATCATCATGCTGACCGCCGATGCCTTCGGCATCATGCCGCCGATCGCACGGCTGACCCCGGCGCAGGCGATGTATCACTTCCTCTCCGGCTACACCGCCAAGGTGGCCGGCACCGAGAAGGGCGTTACCGAGCCGGAAGCGACCTTCTCGACCTGCTTCGGCGCCCCGTTCATGCCGCGCCACCCCAAGGAATACGGCAATCTGCTGCGCGAGCTGATCGCCCGCCACGGCGCCGATTGCTGGCTGGTCAACACCGGCTGGACCGGCGGCGCCTACGGCACCGGCAAGCGCATGCCGATCAAGGCGACGCGCGCCTTGCTGGCCGCAGCGCTTGACGGTTCGCTGAAGGCGTCCGGTTTCCGCACTGACGCCAATTTCGGCTTCGAGGTGCCGGTTGCTGTGCCTGGCGTCGAGAGCGCCATTCTCGACCCGCGTTCGACCTGGGCCGACAAGGCAGCCTATGACCGGCAGGCAGCGCGATTGGTCGGCATGTTCGCCGTCAACTTCGAGAAATTCGAGAGCCATGTCGATGCCGTCGTGCTAGGCGCAGCACCCCGCCTGCAGGAAGCTGCGGAATAGTCCAGGCATCTTCACCGAAGCATCCTTGAAAGGCGCGGTCTCGATCGGGCCTTTTCTTTTTTGGTCCGCCGCGCCATGACTGCGGCATGCCTATCGACGACATCATCATATCAGACGAAGCCGTAATCCATCCGGGCGACCTGCACGAGGATTTCATCCGTTCGTCGGGTCCCGGCGGCCAGAACGTCAACAAGGTGGCGACCGCCGTCCAATTGCGCTTCGACGCCGCCAATGCGGCTGGCCTGTCCGAACGCGTGCGCGCGCGCACGATCAAGCTCGCCGGCCAGCGCGCCACCAAGGACGGCGTCATCGTCATCGAGGCCGGCCGCTTCCGCACCCAGGAGCAGAACCGGGCCGATGCCCGGGCAAGGCTGACGGCGCTGGTCGCCAAGGCCGCGGAACCGCCGCCGCCGCCGCGCAAGAAGACCAGGCCGTCGAAAGGCTCGGTGGAGCGGCGGCTGCAAAGCAAGGCAGGGCGCGGCACGATCAAAAAGCTGCGCGGCCGGGTAGAGAACGACTAAGGACCGCGCCGACTGCGTGCATAAAGCGGCTTCCCCTTCGGAGCCGCAGCCGCAAGGTTTCACCATTGCCACAGAAAGGGAGGCCAACAACCGTGGCTTTCGGGTCGCTGTTTCTGATTGGCGGTGGCATGGTTTCAGTATCAACCGGAGGCGAAGTCATGCTCGTTCTGCCCAAAGGCGTCCGCCACATGCCTGGTTATCTGTCCCGCGCGGCGCAGGAAGCGCTGGTCGAAGAGGTGAGGACCATTGTACAGCGGGCGCCGCTGTACGTGCCGGCGATGCCGCGGACCGGCAAGGAGATGAGCGTGCGCATGACCAATTGCGGCACGCTCGGCTGGGTCACTGACAAGGAGTTGGGTTATCGCTACCAGCCAACGCACCCACTCACCGGAGAGCCATGGCCGCCGATCCCGGACGCGCTGATGCAATTGTGGCGGGAGGTCGCCGCCTATCCGAATCCGCCAGAGGCCTGCCTGGTCAATTTCTATACGCAGGACGCCAAAATGGGCCTGCACCAGGATCGCGACGAAGCCGATTTTTCGGCGCCTGTGGTCTCGGTGTCACTTGGCGACGATTGCCTGTTCCGGGTCGGCCAAGTGACGGGCAGGGGGGCCACACGCGACGGCGGTACCAAATCGTTCCGCCTGAAAAGCGGCGACGTCGTCGTGCTCGGCGGCGAAGGCCGGCTCTGCTTCCACGGCGTCGACCGCATCTATCCGTCGACCTCGGCGCTGCTGAAAAATGGCGGCCGGATCAATCTGACGCTGCGGCGGGTCAACCGTACCCTGGAGCAGTAGAGGTATTCTTCGACTTACTGTTTGTTAAAGTATAGGTGCGACACAAAGGAATGTTCTCAAAAAGATTGGGGCCGTTCCTATGGCTTCCTCTGAAATCGTGCAAAGTCCTTCGCATGTGGACCGGTTTCCCGCATGGCTCGCGCGTGAGGGCCGCCGCAGTGCAATGATCTTCGCATTTGTCGTGTTGACCTTTCTCATCGCGACAATCAGGGGCGATTCGATCCTGCCCCATATTGTTGAATATACCGGTCGAATTGTGCGCTTTTTGCCTTTGCTGGGCTCTATCCTTGTTGCCGTGGTTGGTTCCTGCGCGCTCGTTCAGGGTCGCCATGGGTCACCAGTCAGCATCGCGGTCGCTTCCCTCGGAGGCATGTCGAATACCCTTGCGCGGGGTTTCTGCGCTAGCGTCGTGTTGGCTCTCTTCATGGCGGCATTCCTCTACAACAAAATGATGATTCCGATTGTCGCCCCCTTCCAGTGGGACGAAACTTTCTCCCACTGGGATGCAAATCTCCTGGGTGGGAATCAGGCGTGGCAAATCATTCAGCCGGTCGTCGGCATGCCTTGGGTAACTCGCCTGTTGGACATAGTGTACACTCTGTGGATGCTGCTGGTGTTCTTGTTCTGGGTGGGGTTGCTTGTCAGTCCGCGCGTGCCTGAGCGGATCCGCCTTCGCTACTGGCGGGCGACGGTCATTTCGTGGATCCTGATCGGCCTGGTCATAGCAACGTTGTTCTCCTCGGCAGGACCTTGTTACTTTGCGGAAATGGTGCCGGGCGCACCCTCGCCATATGCCGATCTGATGCGCTATCTCGACGAGGTTGCCTCGATCTATCCGCTGTCGTCATCCTTGACACAGGATTTTCTTTGGGAGGTCTATACTGGCCGTGTCGATTTGCCCGGTGGCATTTCGGCCATGCCCAGCATGCACAACGCGCAGGCGGCGCTGTTTGTGGCTGTCGCGTACTCAATTGATCGCAGGTTCGGTCACGCCATGCTGGCCTTTGGCGTCTTGTTGTTCTTCGGCTCGATTCACCTCGGGTGGCACTATGCCGTGGACGGAATTGTCGGCATTGCCGCGGCGCTCGCCATCTGGTGGGGCTGTGGCAAATTGGGGCTGGCGAATGACGACACTTTCTTGAGCGAGCGCGTCCTCGCACAGCACTAACCGATTCTACAGATTTTCCTTATAAAGTGCCCGGGCATTGCAACGTCGGCTCGGGACAATGACAAAGAGCAGTGTGGTTTTCCGTCAGTTGTGGGCAGTCATCAAACAAGCGATCCCGCTGATTCGCCGGGATTCAGGCGTTTATCTGTTCATCGTCGTCTACACATTGGCCGGACTGGTTTTTCTGTATGCAATAGGCGCGGCCGACCGCAGCGCGTATTCGATATATTTCGGGCGGTGGATATTGTTGAACGGCCTGATGCTGCCGACCTTCGCCATTATTGTTGACATAAGCCTGCTTATACATCGCACCGACATCAGGCGCCGTCTGGCGGCGAAATATGTGTTCTCGACATCGCGGCTGGCATATTCGCTCTCGGGTCTATGCCTCCTCATGGCGCTCATGATCTTTCAAGGCACATTCACCTCGGTGAAGAACGGACTGCCGGTCTGGCAGGACGGCTTTCCATTTGACGTGCTGCATGCCGACATCGATGCGTTCCTGCATTTCGGCGCCGATCCGTGGCGCTGGCTCTATCTGGTGGCCAAAAACGATTTCGTGCGGGCTGCCATCGAGTGGAATTACAACGTATTCTGGTTTGTCCTCAATTTTGGCGCCTTGTTCTTCGTCGCGACATCGCCCCGGACGGCGTCGGTTCGAACGCGCTATGTCATCTGCTTCATGGTGGTTTGGATCGTCGTCGGCAACATATTGGCTGGACTGTTCCTGTCGGCTGGTCCGGCGTTTTACGGGATGGTCACGGGCGACACGGCGCGGTTTGGCGAACAGCTCGCATTCCTGGCCCGCGGCGCCGAATCCTCCAATTCCGCTGTTTCCTACCAGCAATATTTGTGGAGGCTTCATGAGGCCAGGCAGACCGGTTTCGCGTCAGGCATTTCGGCCTTTCCCAGCGTGCATGTCGGCTTGGCGATGCTCAACGCACTTTTTGCATGGGAGTACAATCGCTGTCTCGGCGCTGTAGCGTTTGTCTATGTGGCCTTTGTTGCCGTCAGCTCGGTTTATCTGGCGTGGCACTATGCAATCGACGGCTATGCCGCAGCTGCTGTCTCGGTGATTGTCTATGTCGCGGCGCGCAAACTCGTCCCGGCCGACCGGCGCTATGTCCGGCGACCGGCGCAGGATACGCAATCGGCCGATATCGCGACCAGCCCGGAGGCGGCGGTCACAGTTTCCTGAGCGCCACTTCCTCGACCAGATGATTGGCGCCCTTGCGCAGGATGAGGTTGGCCCGCGCCCGTGTCGGCACGATGTTCTCGCGCAGGTTTTTCAGGTTGATGTTGGCCCACAAGCCTTCCGCAATGGCGCGCGCGGCGTCTTCCGAAAGCTGCGAATAGCGGTGGAAGAAGGAGTCCGGATTGCGGAAGGCCGTCTCGCGCAGGCGCATGAAGCGGGCGATGTACCATTGGTGGATCAGCTTCTCGTCGGCATCTATATAAATGGCGAAATCGAAGAAATCCGACAGGAACGGCACGATCTTGCCGTCCTTCGGCAATTTGCCGGGTTGCAGAACGTTGATGCCTTCGAAGATCAGAATGTCTGGCCGGTCGATGGTGACGAACTCGCCGGGAATGACGTCATAGGTCAAATGCGAATAGACGGGCGCGCGGACATTGCGCTGCGCCGACTTGATGCCCGAGAGGAAACGCAGCAGCGCACCGACATCGTAGCTGTCGGGAAAGCCCTTGCGCTCCATCAGATTGTCGCGTCGCAACACCTTGTTGGGTAAGAGAAAACCGTCGGTGGTGATGAGATCGACCTTGGGGCTCGACGGCCAGCGCGCCAGAAGCTCCTTCAGCACGCGCGCCGTGGTCGATTTGCCGACCGCAACCGAACCGGCAATGCCGATGATGAACGGTGTCTTGACCACATCCAGCGCGTTGAAGAAGGCCTGGCGCTGGCGAAACAGCAACTGGCTGGCCTCGACATGCGCCGAAAGCAGCCGCGAGAGCGACAGATAGATGCGCTTGACTTCTTCCAGGTCGACCGGATCGTTCAGTGAGCGCAGACGGTTGATCTCGTCTTCGCCCAGCGTCATCGGCGTGTCGGCGCGGAAGTTCGACCATTGCTCGGCCGAGAAGAAACGATAGGGGGAATATTTCTCGGTCGGAGCGAGCTGGTCCATCGAGTTTCCTGCCCTCTAGAGCATGAGGCCGAAAAGTGTGAAGCGGTTTTCGGGCGACATCATGCTCCCTCTATCAATTTAGAGACGGATTCAGATTTAAGGCCTCGGCCCGAAATCATCCGGCTCTAGCGGTCAGCCTTTCGGCCGGGATGCCTTTTCAGTGACGCCCGAACGGCCGGTGCGGCCCTCAAGCTCCTTCAGCACCTCGCCCAGCGAAACGCCGGCCATGCCAAGCACGACGAGCCAATGATATATGAGATCGGCACTTTCGGAAACGAGGGCTTTCTCGTCGCCCTTGACGGCGGCAATGACGGTCTCGACTGCCTCTTCACCAAGCTTCTGCGCCGCCTTGTCGATGCCTTTGGCGAACAGTTTTGCCGTCCACGAGTCCGGGTCGCCGGAACGGGCGCGTTCGCCAATGATCGTTTCCAGATCGGACAGCGAAAATTCAGCCATGGCGCAGCCTACAGCCTTTGTGGAGTGGATTGAACCGGATAGTCCAGCCGCATCGGCAGCCCGGCCTCGGCCATATGCGCCTTGGCTTCCGTAATCGTGTAAGTGCCGAAATGGAAGATCGAGGCGGCGAGCACGGCGCCGGCATGGCCGTCGCGAATGCCCTCGACCAGATGATCGAGCGTGCCGACGCCGCCCGACGCGATCACCGGCGCGCGCACCGCATCCGCTATCGCGCGGGTCAGCGCAATGTCGTAACCGGCCTTGGTGCCGTCACGGTCCATCGAGGTCAAAAGAATCTCGCCGGCGCCGCGATCGACCATTTTTCGCGCAAACTCGACCGCATCGATGCCGGTCTTTTCACGGCCGCCATGGGTGAAGATCTCCCAGCGGTCGGCTTCATTGGGTGCCGACACCTTCTTGGCGTCGATGGCGACGACAATGCACTGGTTGCCGAACTTGTCGGCGGCTTCCGCGACGAAATCGGGGTTCTTCACCGCCGCAGTGTTGATCGACACCTTGTCGGCGCCGGCCAGCAACAGTTTGCGAATATCGGCCACCTGGCGCACGCCGCCGCCGACGGTCAGCGGCATGAAGCATTGTTCGGCGGTGCGGGCGACGACGTCGAAGATGGTTTCACGGTTGTCGGACGACGCGGTGATATCGAGAAAGCAAAGCTCGTCTGCGCCGGCCGCGTCATAGGCTTTGGCCGCCTCGACCGGATCACCGGCATCGATGAGGTCGACGAAATTGACCCCCTTGACGACGCGGCCGTTCTTGACGTCGAGGCAAGGGATGACTCGGGCCTTCAGCATCAGCCCTTCTCCATCGTCGCCAGCAACTCGCTGAGCAGTTCGCCGACCAGCGGCGGAACCTCGGCCTGCGCATCGAACGCCGGATCGTAGGCGGAAATGGTGATGCCGGAAATCGGCAGCAGGCCGGCCATGCCGCAGACAGCCTGGCGCAGCTGTTTCGGCTCCGGGCCGCCGGGCGTGGTGTAGCGGTTGGCCTGCAGCGCCCCGGGGTCGTGCACGTCGAGATCGAGATGCAGGTGCACCCGCTTCGCGTCCGGCGCCTTCAGCCTGGTGCTCGCCGTCGCCCAGTCCGGGCATTCGGTGCGGATGACCGGCAAAGTCTTCAACAGCTCTGTTTCGGCCGGATCGAGATCGCGCGCGTTGACCAGCACGCAGCGCGCAGGATCGATCGGCTTGAAGCCGGGGATGGCCGAGGCCATCGGCTTCCAGCACAGGCCGAGAACCGTGGCCAGCGCCATGCCGTCGAGAAAGCCGAAGATGGACGTCTCCGGCGTGTTGAGATCGCCATGCTGGTCGGCCCAGATGATAGCATCGGCATCCTCGCCGGCAACCGCACCGGCCGATGTCAGACAATTGCCGGCCAGCACGATGGGAAGCCGGCCGCGGTCTATGGCGATGCGGACCTCGCCGGAGACGGCGCCGCACACGGCAAAGCCGGTGGCGATCTCGCGCTGCTGTTCGTCGCCAACCCTGCCGATATCGGTGACGACGACGTCATGCCCGGAGAGCGTCAGCGCGTCGACCAGCCCGCCGGCGACGAGTGCATCCGGGCCTCGGCCCATGCCGCCGTGATAGTGGCCGCTGTCATAGGAGGCCAGGATGATGGAGATCTTCAAGATCGGGCCTCCATCGCCTTGCCCTGCAGCACCGCAAGCGCCTCGGCCGGATCGATGCGCCCGTCATAGAGCGCGCGGCCGGAGATGGCGCCTTCGAGTTTCTTTGCGTCGGGCATGGTCATGCGCACGATGTCGGCGATCGAGGCCAGCCCGCCCGAGGCGATGACCGGGATCGACACCGCGTCGGCGAGATCGATCGTGGCATCCCAGTTGATGCCGGTCAGAACGCCGTCGCGGTCGATATCGGTGTAGATAATGGCGGCAACGCCGGCGCCTTCGAATTTCCGCGCCAGTTCGATGACGCCGAGGCTGGAGGCCTCGGCCCAGCCTTCGACCGCCACCTTGCCGTCCTTGGCGTCGATGCCCACGGCGATCTTTCCAGGAAATTCCTTGCAGGCTTCCCGGACCAGGTCGGGATCGCGCACCGCCACCGTGCCGAGGATGACGCGGGCCAGCCCGCGGTCGAGCCAGTCCTCGATCTGCGCCAGCGTGCGGATGCCGCCGCCGAGCTGCACCGGGTTTTTCGTCACCTTGAGGATGGCGCCGACCGCCGCGCTGTTGACGCTTTGGCCTTTGAAGGCGCCGTTGAGGTCGACGACATGCAGCCATTCAAACCCTTGCTCTTCGAAGGCCTTGGCCTGGGCCGCAGGGTCGTCATTGTAGATGGTCGCGGTCGCCATATCGCCGTGCTTCAGCCGCACGCACTTGCCGTCCTTGAGGTCGATGGCCGGAAACAGGATCACCGTTCAGACCCCTTCCACAATGGCGAAATGCGAGGTCGAATAAGCGCGCCGGAATTTCAGCGCTGCCTGGTATTCGGGGGAATGGAAGCAAGCCAGCGCGACCTCGTAGCTTTCGAACTCGACGATCACATGGCGATTGCCGGATGGCCCTTCCGGGCTTGACGACTGACCGCCTCGCGTCAGGAATTTCGCGCCGTATTTGTCGAACGCCGCTTTGTTGGCGGCGATGTATTTCGGATAGTTTTCCGGATCGGTCACATCGACCATCGCCATCCAGTAGCCCTTCTTGCTCATCTCAAGGCCTCCAGCGCAGGAAGTTGGTGATCAGTGCCAGGCCGAGCGCCTGGCTCTTTTCCGGATGGAATTGCATGCCGGCAAGGTTACCGCGCGCGACCGCCGCCGTTACCGGGCCGCCATAATCGGCGACGGCCAGCACTTCGTCCGGCCTTGTCGCGTCGAGATGGTAGGAATGAACGAAATAGGCGTGCAGACCCTTGGGCCCGGTCGCAATACCCGAAAACAGCGGGTGCTTGCGCTCCAGATCGATGGTGTTCCAGCCGATTTGCGGGATCTTCAGTGCCGGATCGGCGGGCGTGATCTCCTTGACGTCGCCGGCAATCCAGCCGAAGCCCTTGGTCACGGTCTTTTCCAGGCCGCGCTCCGACATCAGCTGCATGCCGACGCAGATGCCGAGGAACGGCCGCGCCTTGGCGATCGCTACCTCTTCCACCGCTTCCCACATGCCGGCGACGCCGCGCAGGCCCGCCGCGCAATCGGCATAGGCGCCGACGCCGGGCAAAACGATGCGGTCGGCGCTGCGCACCCGCTCGGCGTCGGCGGTCAGCTCGATGGCAGCGGCAATGCCGGCTTCATGCGCGGCGCGCTCGAAGGCCTTGGTGGCCGAGCGCAGATTGCCCGACCCGTAATCGATGATGGCAACCCGCATCTCAGGCTTTTCCCGGCGTATGGCTCAGGCCCAGCGTCAGCCCGGTCTGCGTCGGCCGGGCCAGGCTGGCGTCCGGCACGATGCGCGGCAGCGGCGCCGGCTCGTCGGCAAGCGCCTCGGCGTCCAGTGACTGGCGGATGTCGGCATCGTCAGGATTGTCGGCTTCGACGACGCCCCATTCATGCCAGCCGCCGCGGCGCAGCGCTGCGATCCGCAGCCCTTGGCCTTCCAGCCCGATATAGAGCGAGACCAGTAAAGACAGTGCGGAGCCGGCCCAATCCAGCCCCAGTCTTTCGCCAAGCAGCGAAAGCAGGCCCATGGCGACGAAAGCGAGCGCCGCCTCGATCCACAGCCTGTGCCAGGCGAGCCACAGCGGCGCCACCAGGAAAGCCAGCCAGGAAAAACCGTCGCGGACAAAAATGGGTGCGTCGGCCGCCTCGGTGCGGCCTGGCGGTTCCATCACGACATAGATGGCCATCAGCCTACCCTTTCAGAGATCCCTTGGTGGAGGGAACCGCTTCCGGCTGGCGCGGGTCGCGCTCCAGTGCGAAACGCAGCGCGCGCGCCACCGCCTTGAAGCAGGTCTCGGCAATATGGTGATTGTTGGCGCCATAATGGTTGGTGACATGCAGCGTGATACCGGCATTCTGCGCCAGCGCCTGGAAGAATTCACGCACCAGTTCGGTGTCGAACGTGCCGATCTTCGGGGACGAGAAGGCGACATTCCAGACCAGGAACGGACGGCCCGACACGTCGATCGCGGCCCGCGTCAGCGTCTCGTCCATGGCAAGGTCGACAGAGGCATAGCGCATGATGCCGCGCCGCTCGCCCAGCGCCTTGGCCAGCGCCTGGCCGATCGCAATGCCGGTGTCCTCGACCGTGTGGTGGTCGTCAATGTGCAGGTCGCCCTTGGCCTTCACCGTCATGTCGATCAGCGAGTGGCGCGACAGCTGGTCCAGCATATGGTCGAAGAAGCCGACGCCGCTCGACATGTCGGATTTTCCGGTGCCGTCGACATGGACCGAGACACTGATCTCGGTTTCCTTGGTCTTGCGGCTGACTTCGGCGGAACGGGACGCCATGACCTTGTCCTTGGCTGAGGGGTTCGAAACTCAAGACGGGGTTCCAAGCTGTCATTTGCTTGAAAACGAAAGCCTTCTAGCAGCATGATCCGGCGATTGCCAGTTGCGATGCGGACAGCCACCGGCCATGGCGGACGCCGTTTGCAATCACCCGCCCCATGCATACATATGGCCGATCGAAATCACTCGTACCGCGCGCCAATCGCCTTATCGGGATCGCGCGAATCGGAGCTAAAAATGTCGAATGAACTGAGTATGCACGCCACGACCATCGTGACGGTGCGCAAGGGCAACAAGGTGGTGATCGCCGGCGACGGCCAGGTCAGCCTTGGCCAGACCATCATGAAAGGCAACGCCAAAAAGGTGCGCCGCATCGGCAAAGGCGGCAATGTCATTGCGGGTTTCGCCGGCGCCACGGCGGATGCTTTCACCCTTCTGGAGCGGCTGGAAGCCAAGCTCGAACAATATCCCGACCAGTTGACGCGCGCCTGCGTCGAGCTCGCCAAGGACTGGCGCACCGACCGTTATCTGCGCCGGCTGGAAGCGATGATGCTGGTGGCCGACAAGTCGGTTTCGCTGGCGCTCACCGGCACCGGCGACGTGCTGGAGCCCGAATTCGGCGTCATGGCCATCGGTTCCGGCGGCAATTATGCGCTGGCCGCTGCCCGCGCGCTGATGGACAGCGACAAGGATGCCGAGGAGATCGCCCGCAAGGCGATGCAGATCGCCTCCGACATTTGCGTCTACACCAACAACAACTTTGTTGTCGAAACGCTCGATGCCGGCTAACCCGCCGGTGCTCTATGATTTTCGACCGGTTACCGAAAAAGACCTGCCGATGATCGCCGGCTGGCTGGCCGAGCCGCATGTCGCCGAATGGTGGGACGATCCGGAGACGGAAATCGCCGAAATCCGGGAGCACATTGACTCTATTTCTGTAGAGCCGCTGATCGTCGAGCTCGACGGCAGGCCGATCGCCTATCTGCAGAGCTACGATCCGCATCTGGATGACGGCCATCCCTATGCCGACCAGCCGTTTGGCACGCTCGGCATCGACCTGTCGATCGGCGTGCCGGACCTTGTCGGCAAAGGTCATGGCTCGGCGATCGTCAGGCAATTCGTCGAGCAACTGTTCGAGGAAGGCGCGCCGCGCATCATAATCGATCCGCATCCCGACAATGGCCGCGCCATCCGCGCCTATGAAAAGGCGGGCTTCAGGGCTATCGATCGCAGACACTCTAGATATGGGGACGTCGTGCTGATGGCCGTCGATGCCGAAGAGAGCGACGCGGAAGAAGGGGAATGAGTTGATGGCGACACCGGGCACTGCCAAAAATTACTCGGCCTATGAAGACAGCTGGCGGATGGGGCTTCTGCTCGTGCTCGCTCTGCTCATCTTCCAGGCCGGCGCGCTTTACGGCATGGGCCGCACGCCGATCTGCACCTGCGGTTACGTCAAACTCTGGCACGGTGTGGTGAACAGTTCGGAGAATTCCCAGCATATTTCCGACTGGTACACGTTCTCGCACATCATCCACGGCTTCCTGTTCTACGCCTTGGCCTGGGTCCTCTTCCCGCGCTCGCCAATCGGTCTGCGCCTGGCTTTCGCCGTCGTCATCGAGGGCGGCTGGGAACTCCTGGAAAACAGCCCGTTCATCATCGAGCGCTACCGCGCCGGCACCATTTCGCTGGATTACTATGGCGACTCGATCATCAATTCGGTGTCCGACACGCTGGCCATGGTGCTGGGGTTTGTGATGGCCAGAAAGCTACCTATATGGAGCATCGTCGGCCTCGCCCTCATCTTCGAACTGGGTGTCGGCTACCTCATCCGGGACAATCTGACGCTCAACGTGATCATGCTGCTGCATCCGTTCGAGTCCATCAAGCAGTGGCAAAGTGGAATTCAGTGATATGACCACCTTCTCTCCCCGTGAAATCGTTTCGGAACTCGACCGCTTCATCATCGGCCAGAAGGACGCCAAGCGCGCCGTGGCCATTGCCTTGCGCAACCGCTGGCGCCGCCAGCAGCTGGAAGGCCAGATGCGCGAAGAAGTGATGCCGAAGAACATCCTGATGATCGGCCCGACCGGCGTCGGCAAGACCGAGATCTCGCGCCGCCTGGCGCGACTCGCCGGTGCGCCTTTCGTCAAGGTCGAGGCCACCAAGTTCACCGAAGTCGGCTATGTCGGCCGCGATGTCGAGCAGATCATCCGCGATCTGGTCGAGATCGCCATCGGCTTGGTGCGCGAGAAGATGCGCGAGGACGTGAAGGCGCGCGCGCACCTCAATGCCGAGGAGCGCGTGCTGGAAGCCCTGGTCGGCAAGACGGCGAGCCCGGCGACCCGCGATTCCTTCCGCAAGAAGCTGCGCGACGGCGAGCTCGACGACAAGGAGATCGAGATCGAAGTTGCCGACACCGGCACCGGCGGCATGCCCGGCTTCGAGATCCCCGGCATGCCGGGCGCTAATATCGGCGTGCTCAACATCAACGACATGCTGTCGAAGGCGATGGGTGGCAAGAAGACCAAGGCGCGCAAGACGACGGTCAAGGAGTCCTACGCGCTGTTGGTCAACGACGAGTCCGACAAGCTGCTCGACCAGGACGAGGTGGTGCGCCGGGCGCTCGACGCGACCGAAAATGACGGCATCGTCTTCCTCGACGAGATCGACAAGATCGCCTCGCGCGAAGGCGGCATGGGCGCCGGCGTCTCGCGCGAAGGCGTGCAGCGCGACCTGCTGCCGCTGATCGAAGGCACGACGGTGGCGACCAAATACGGACCGTTGAAGACCGACCACATACTGTTCATCGCCTCGGGCGCCTTCCATGTCTCCAAGCCGTCCGACCTGTTGCCGGAATTGCAGGGCCGCCTGCCGATCCGTGTCGAGTTGCGGGCGCTGGAGAAGGACGATTTCATTCGCATCCTCACCGAGACCGAGGCCAGCCTCATCAAGCAGTATATCGCGCTGATGAAGACCGAAGGCGTCGACCTCACCTTCACCGACGATGCCATCGATTCGCTGGCCGGCATCGCTGTCGACCTCAACGCTAGCGTCGAAAACATCGGAGCGAGACGCCTGCAGACGGTGATGGAGCGCGTGCTGGACGAGATCTCCTACGACGCGCCCGACCGCAACGGCACCAGCGTCGCCATCGATGCCGCCTATGTGGAAAAGCATGTCGGCGACCTCTCGCGAAACACAGATTTGTCGCGATTCATCCTTTAAACGAGGGCGCCGGTTCATCCGGCGCCGGTATTAGAGCGCCGCGCGTCCTTTGGACGCGCAAAGGTCGCTCTAACAGTATTGAATCGACGCATCGGACTTTCCAAAAATCGGTTTCGATTTTTGGGCCGATGCTTAGGCAACAGTTTCCGGCAAACATCATCGTGTGTGGCCGGATGGTATCATGCGGCCATCTTTCGTCTTGCCGGCTGCAAGGGCGCTCTCGACTCGACCGGGAGCTTTACCTAGTTTGCGCGGCAATTCTCTAGGCGGCGGCGCATGAAAAAACTGATCCTGCTCATTCTCGGCTTGACGCTGGTGGCGACGCTGTTCGCGGCTGACGCGGCGACATTGGTGCCGGCGGGCAACCGCAATGTCGTGCAGCCTGACATACCGGGCGCCTCCAGCCGCCGCACCCAGGCCACCAACACCACCTTCCAGGCCAAATACCGCAAGGTCTACGCTCTGTTGCAGAACGACGCCGAATTGCGCGCCAAGATCAGGAAGGCGGCTGCCGGTTACGGCATCAACCCCTTGCACATCGTCGGCGCCATCGTCGGCGAGCACACCTACAATGTCGATGCCTACGACCGGCTGCAGACCTACTACGTCAAGGCGATCTCCTACCTCTCCAGCAAGCTGTCCTTCGCCTATGACGGCGAGGACATCACCGATTTCGTGCAGCGGCCGGAATTCAAGAAGTGCACAATGTCGGACAGCTACGACCTGTGGGAATGCCGCGAGCAGGTGTGGAACCGCTCCTTCCGCGGCAAGACCGTCGACGGCACCAGCTTTCCCAACGACCGCTTCGGCGCCACCTTCTTCCAGCCCTATTATGCCGGCCAGACCTTTGGCCTCGGCCAGCTCAACCCGCTGACCGCGCTGCAGATGAGCGATCTGGTGCACAAGGTGTCGGGGCTGCCCGAACTCGATGTCGGCGATCCCAATGGGGTCTACAAGACCATCATGGATCCGGATCTGACATTGCCCTACGTCGCAGCGACGATCAGGAAGTCGATCGACGCCTACAAAAACATTGCCGGCTTCGACATCTCAGGCAATCCGGGGCTGACCGCGACGCTCTACAATGTCGGCAATCCCGAGCAGCGCGCCTATGCGCTGAAAGCAGAGAACGACAAGCGCCGCGCGGCGGGTGAGACGGTCAAACTGCCGGAAGAGAATTATTACGGCTGGCTGGTCAACGACAAGCTGGACGAGCTGAAGGCGCTGTTTTAGCGGGCTTAGCTCAGCCGTCTACCTCCCCCTTTGTGGGGAGGTCGGACCGCAGGTCGGGGTGGGGGCCGGTGCCGCACCCCACTGCTTCGCAGCGACCCTCCCCACAAGGGGAGGGTAAGTCAGTCCTTCACGCTGCCAGCAACGACTTCAGCTTCACATCCGGCGACCCCAACGCCTCCGGCGCCGGCCTAGCCCGCTTGGCGATCAGCATCTCGGCCAGCCTGATGTCGCGCGCCACGGCATTGCCCGTACCGAGGCCGCTCGCCGCCACCAGCCTGCCATCCTCGGCCAGATGAAACAGAATAAAAGCACCGTCGCCGAGATCGCGGCGGACCGTGCTTTTGCCCTCGTCCGAAAGGCCGGCGATCTGCAGCGACAAACCATACTGATCCGACCAGAACCATGGCACCGCGGCATGCGCTTCGCGGGCGCCCAGCATGTTCTTCGCGGCCAGCGCACCCTGTTCCTGCGCATTGCGCCAGGCTTCCAGCCGCACCCGCCGGCCAGCATAGACAGCGAGCGGAAACGAGCAGCAATCGCCGGCGGCGAAGATGTCGGGATCGATTGTTTGGAGTTCGCCATTGACGGCGATGCCGTTATCGACGGTCAGGCCCGCTTCCGCGGCAAGCCCGGTCACCGGCACGGCGCCGATGCCGATGACGGCGAGATCGGCGACGATGTCCTGCCCATCGGCGAGCATGATGTGCACCTCAGCGCCGTCGTCGGCGATATCAGCGATGCCCTGACCGGTGAGCACGGTCACGCCTTCGGCCTCATGCGCCTGATGGATGATTTCAGCGATCTCCGCCGGCACCCCGCGCATGAGGATGCGCGGCTGCGCCTCAATGACCGTGACGCTGGCCCCGAGCTTGCGCGCCGAAGCGGCGAGCTCCAGGCCAATAAAGCCACCACCAATGATGGCGATGCGGTTTGCCGGGCTGAGGTGGGCGCGAATGGCCAGCGCGTCGGCAAAGGTGCGGAGGTAGACGCAGCGCGACCCCAATCCCGGCATCGGCAGCTTGCGCGGTGTCGAGCCGGTCGCCAGCAGCAGCTTGTCGTAGGGCAGGGCCGAACCGTCCGACAGCCGCACCATATGCGCCGGGCGGTCGATCGCCACCGCTTGAACGGAATGGATATGCCGGATCGATTTCTCGGCCAGAATTTCGTCGCTGGCGATCGTCTTGATCTCGGCCGCGTCGCTCGTCATTGCGTCCTTGGACAGGGGCGGCCGCTCATAGGGCAGATGGGGTTCGTCACCCACCAGCGTCACCGGCCCGTCATAGCCCAGCTCGCGCAGTGTCAGCGCTGCCCGCCCGCCGCACTCGCCGGCGCCAATGATGACCATTCCCGCCTGCATGGTCTATCCGATCTGGATCAGCACTTTGCCGGCCTCGACCTTTACCGGATAGGTGGCGAGATTGACGCAAACCGGCGCGCCCCGTGCCGCCCCCGTCTTGTAATTGAAGCGGCCATTGTGCTTGGGGCACTCGATGATGTCGTCCATCACCAGCCCGTCGGCCAGATGCACCTTTTCGTGCGTGCACAGGCCATCGGTGGCGAAATAATCGTCGTCAGGGCTGCGATAGATGGCGAAGGTGCGGCCGCCATGGTCGAAGCGCATCACATCTTCTTCGTCGATGTCGCCGGCGGCGCAGGCCTCGATCCAGTCGCTCATGTGCTCCTCCCAAAAGCAATTCCAGGAAAAGTGCGTTGCGGTTTTCCGTTCGGAGTTGCGTCAAAACAAAAGCTTAATCGCGCGATCATTCCGCCGCGGCGGCGACGGCGTCGTTGTGGAGTTCCTCGCGATAGGGCCGCGCCGTCGGCGGCAGTTCGCGCTTGAGGAAATAGTCCTCGTTGCGCAGCTGGCGCAAAAAGGCCGGGATCATCTCACGATAGCCCGCCAGGATCGACGGCGTCGGCGCCGGCAGATCGTGCTTGATCAGCGCATGCAGTTTAGGCAGCGCATGATAGGGCACCATCGGGAACATGTGGTGTTCGACGTGATAGTTCATGTTCCAGTAGATGAAGCGGCTGACCGGGTTCATGTAGACGGTGCGGCTGTTCAGCCGATGGTCGACGACATTTTCCGCCAGCCCGCCATGCTGCAGCAGGCCGACCATGACATGATGCCAGGCGCCGTAGAGCCGGGGCAGCCCGACCAGCATCAGCGGCAGCCATGAACCGAAATACAGTGCGATCGCGATGGTGACGGCATAGATCGCCGTCCAGATTCGGGCGATGCGAATGGCTTTAGGCTGCTCCTGTTCGGGGATAAAAGTCTTTTCCGCCGCGCTGATATTGCCGGCGGCGTTGCGCAGCATGTCCGACATCGCATGCCAGGCATCCAGCACGCCGATAAAGCCAAGCGCAACGCGGAACAGATCCGGCGGCCGCATCACCGAGATTTCCGGGTCGCGGCCGACGATGATGGTGTCGGTGTGGTGGCGGGTGTGGCTCCAGCGCCAGGTCACCGGATTGCGCATGATCATGAAGCAGGCGATCTGGTAAACCGCGTCGTTCATCCACTGGGTGCGGAAGGCGGTGCCGTGGCCGCATTCGTGCCAGCGTGAATCGGTGGAGGAGCCGTAGAGCACGCCATAGACGAAGAAGAACGGCACGCACCACCAGCTGCCCCAGAACCAGGCGCCGCCGGCGGCGCTCAGGATCAGCGCGGCCAGCCAGATCGTGGTGTCGCGGATCGCCGGCCCATCGGAGCGCTGCATCAGCTCCTTCATCTGCTTGCGCGGAATATCGGTGTGATACCACTCGGCCGCCGACAGGCCGGTCTCGACGGCGAGCTTGGCGTCGCGGCCGATCAGGCTGTAGTCGCGCCGGGACGGTGGTGTGGATAGTGTCGCTTCCATAGGGGCTGGCTCCGTCGGCCACAGCATCCGTCAGGACGGATATGTCCATTACAGGGCGCTTGTGTCCGAGCGCAAAATAGCGCCATGCGGTGATAGTCTCAATATCACAAAGATAGTTTCTATCATTTTCCATCAGAACGATGTAAGCAGTTGCAGGCACTCATGCGGGACAGTCATGGCAAAACGGCCAACCATCACCGATCTGGCGCGCATCTCCGGCGTTAGCGTCGCCACTGTCGACAGGGTGCTGAACAACCGGCTGCCGGTGCGCGAGGAAACCGCGCGCCGCGTCTATGAGGCGGCGACCGGCATCGGTTACCACGCCGCCGGGCTGATCAAGCGGCGCATGCGCCAGGAATTGCCGGAATACCGCCTCGGCTTTCTGCTGCTGCGGGGCAATGATGTTTTTTACGGCGATTTCGCGAGGGAGCTAGAAATGGCGGTCTCGCAATCGCAGCGCTTCCGCGGCGTCGCCACCATCGATTTCGCCAGCTCGCTAGCCGCCGACGAGATCGCCGCCCAGATGCGCAAGCTGGCAGCGAAATCCAGAGCAATCGCCGTTGTCGGTCCGGACCATCCGACGCTGACGGCGGTCGTGGAGTCGCTGAAAGCGAGGGGGCAACCTGTCTTCTCGCTGCTGTCCGACTTTGCCGCTGGCATCCGTGAGGGATATGTCGGCCTCGACAATCGCAAGGTCGGTCGTACCGCGGCCTGGATGATCGCCAGGGCGGCAAAGAACCCCGGCAAGGTCGCCCTTTTCGTCGGCAGTCATCGCTTCCACGGCCATGAACTGCGCGAGATCGGATTTCGCTCCTTCTTCCGCGAACATGCGCCGGACTTCACGGTGATGGAAACGCTGGTCAATCTGGAAGCCAACCAGGTCACCCACGATGCGATGATCGATCTCCTGGTGCGGTATCCGGATCTTGCCGGCTGCTATGTCGCCGGCGGCGGCATGGAAGGCGCGGTCTCGGCGCTGCGCGCAGCGAAGCCCGCAAACATGCCGGTGGTCGTCTGCAACGAGATCAACGCCGAATCGCGCGCGGCACTCGCCGACAACATCCTGACAATGGTGATCTCGACGCCGCTCGCCGCCTTGTGCCGCGAGCTTGTCGACCTGATGGCGCATTCCATCGAGGCCGGCGCCGCCAACGCGCCGGGCCAGACCTTTCTGCCCTTCGACATCTATCTGCCGGAAAATATCTAACGCGTTGCCGCGCTGACCCGTTCGGCGTGGGCTCTCCGGCGATGATAGAATCTATCAATTCTGCCTTCAGACTCGGCCTGGGCCGCTGTCGGCCTTGATTCGACGTGAAATTGCGGCGCGGCGACCGAAAATCCGCTTTCCGACTTAGGAATCGCTCTTGACGTCTCGCGAAAAAATGGAATAAATATTTCATCAGATTGGTATTTTGGTTCTTTCGTTCCGGAACATCTGTTTCAAACTGGGAGCCTGGCGTTCCATCCCTTGGACAAAACGCCATACGGAACAGGAAGGCATCAGGGAGAGATTCCTCGGGCTATCGGGGATTCCGGGTAGATCGGTGCAGCCGGACACCAATGTGGAGGAGAAACACAATGAAGAAACTGATTTTGGGCGTCGCCATTGCGGCGCTGATGAGTTCGTCCGCTTTTGCCGCCAAGGTCGGCGTGTCGATGGCCAAGTTCGACGACAACTTCCTCACCGTGCTGCGCAACGGCATGATCGAGCAGGCCAAGGGCATGAGCGGCGTGGAACTGCAGGTCGAGGACGCGCAGAACGACGTCGCCAAGCAGCTCGACCAGATCAAGAACTTCGCCGCCTCGGGCGTCGACGCCATCATCGTCAACCCGGTCGATACCTCGGCCACGCAGGCGATGTCGGACGCCGCCGCAGCCGCCAAGATCCCGTTGGTCTATGTCAACCGCCAGCCGGTCAATGTCGACACGCTGCCTGACAACCAGGCCTTCGTCGCGTCGAACGAGGCCGATTCCGGCACGCTCGAGACCAAGGAAGTCTGCCGCCTGTTCACCGAGGCCGGCAAGAAGGAAGCCAATGTCTATGTCATCATGGGCGAGCTTTCCAACCAGGCCGCCGTGCAGCGCACCAAGGACATCGAAGAGGTGATCGCCACGCCGGAGTGCAGCTTCATCAAGATCATCGACAAGCAGACTTCGAACTGGAACCGGGACGAAGCGCAGAACCTGATGACCAACTGGCTGTCGACCGGCAAGCCGTTCGACGGCGTCATCGCCAACAATGACGAAAGCGCCATCGGCGCCATCCAGGCGATGAAGGCCGCCAACATCGATATGAAGACGGTCGTCGTCGGCGGTGTCGACGCCACGCAGGACGCGCTTGCCGCCATGCAGGCCGGCGACCTCGATGCCACCGTGTTCCAGGATGCGGCCGGCCAGGGCGCCGGCGCTCTGGACGCAGCGCTGAAGCTCGCCAAGGGCGAGAAGGTCGAGCACAAGGTCTACGTGCCCTTCCAACTCGTGACGCCAGCCAACATCGACAAGTTCCTGAAGAAGAACTGAGCCGGCGACTCGTTCGACTAACGGAGCGGCGCATCAATCGCGCCGCTCCCGTTTCCCTCACCGCCCTTACGTGCGGGAGGGCAAATGCCGCCTCACGGAGGACAGACATGTCACAGACATCTCATGGCGTCGGCGGGGTCAGCTATGACGCGAAGAGGCGGACATGGCCGGCCGAATTCAACGTCTTCCTGGCGCTGGTCATTCTGGTCGTCATCTTCGAAATGATCGGCCGCATCTTTCTTGGCGACAGCTTCCTGTTCAACACGCGCGACAACGTCGCCGGGATCTTCAATGAGGCCCGCCTGCAGATCATCATCCTGCAGGTGTCGATCGTCGGCATCATCGCCATCGGCGTCACGCAGGTGATCATTTGCGGCGGCATCGACTTGTCCTCGGGCTCGATCGTCGGCGCCACCGCCATGATCGCCATGAGTTTTGCCCAGGTGGCGACGGTCAACGGTAACCCCAACCCCAAGGCGATGTTCCTGGCGCAAGGCTGGACCGACCTGCCGGTCATCGTGCCGGTACTAGTCGCCATCGGCTGCGGTCTGCTCGCCGGTCTCGTCAACGGCTCCTTGATTGCATACACGCGCATTCCGCCGTTCATCGCCACGCTCGGCATGATGGTGACCGCGCGCGGCATTGCCAAATGGTGGTCCAAGGGTCAGCCGATCTCGTTTCCGACCGAAAGTTTCGCTGGTATCGGCAAGGGCCTGATGCCGGTCATCATCTTCCTGTCGCTGGCGGTGCTGTTCCAGCTGATCATGACCTACACACGCTACGGCAAGCACTGCTACGCCATCGGCTCCAACGAGGATGCCGCGCGCATGTCGGGCATCAAGATCGCCAACCACAAGATCCTCGTCTATGTCATTGCCGGCATCCTCGCCGCGCTGGCCGCCGTCGTGCTCTCCTCCAAGAACCTGACAGCACAGTCCGGCATGGGCGTCATGTACGAGCTCGACGCCATCGCCATGGCGGTCATCGGCGGCGTCTCTTTGTCGGGCGGCCGCGGCTCGATCGTCGGCACCGTGATCGGCTCGCTGATCTTCGGCGTCATCATTTCCGGCTTCACCTTCCTGCGCCTCGACGCCTACTATCAGGAGATGGTCAAGGGCGTGATCATCGTCGGCGCGGTCGTTCTCGACCAATGGCGCCAGCGCATGCGGGCATTGAGGGCTTGACCATGCCAGATATCTCCACGACAGACATCGTCCTGAAGACCGAAAACCTGACCAAACGCTATGGCGGCGTCCATGCGCTGGAAGGCGCGAATTTCGAGCTGCGCAAGGGCGAGCATGTCGCCATCATGGGCGACAATGGCGCCGGCAAATCCACCTTCGTGCGCCAGATCACCGCCGTCGAGCAGCGCACCAGCGGCCAGATCTGGTTCGACGGCAGGGAAGTGAATTTTGCCGGGCCGATCGAAGCGCGCACGGCGGGCATCGAGACCGTGTTCCAGAATCTGGCGCTGGCCGACGATCTCGACGTGCCGTCGAACCTGTTCCTCGGCCGCGAAAAGGTGCTGTTCAATCTCGGGCCGTTCTCGATCCTCGACCGCAAATACATGCGCAAGGCGACCGAGGCGGCGCTGATCCGCACGGCAGTGAAAATCCCCAACCTCTCCAACACCATCCGCCACATGTCGGGCGGCCAGCGCCAGTGCGTTGCCATCGCCCGGACCGCGACCTTCGCCTCCAAGCTGATCATCATGGACGAGCCGACGGCAGCCCTTGGCGTGCAGGAGACGGCGCAGGTCGAGAACATCATCCGCACGCTGAAGGACAATGGCGAGCCGCTGATCCTGATCAGCCACAACATGCGCCAGGTGTTCGACCTGTGCGACCGCATCGTCGTCTTCCGGCGCGGCCGCATCGTCGCCAATCTGCGCAAGGAAAACACCGACGGCAACGACATCGTCTCCTACATCACCGGCGCCAAGACCGGGGAGGCGGAACTCGCGGCCTGAACAGGGTGGTCACCCTGTTTTCTGGTGCGCTCGAAAAGTACCCTTGCCCCTTTCCCTCACGGGAAGGTGCCGACACAACTCTCTCGAACCCATCCCCTAGAGGAAATACCCATGACTGTTCGTTTCGCTCTCCTCGGCGCCGGCCGCATCGGCAAGGTCCATGCCCGCGCCGTCGGCTCCAACCCGCAGGCCAGACTGGTGGCCGTTGCCGATGCCTTTGAGAAGGCGGCGACCGAACTGGCAACCGCCTATGGCGCCGAAGTGCGCACCATCGACGCGATCGAGAAGGCCAAGGACATCGACGCCGTGGTCATCTGCACGCCGACCGACACCCATGCCGATCTGATCGAGCGTTTCGCCAAGGCCGGCAAGGCGATCTTCTGCGAGAAGCCCATCGATCTCAACGTCAAGCGTGTCGAGAAATGCCTGGCCGTGGTCGACAAGGCCAAGGCGACGCTGATGGTCGGTTTCAACCGCCGCTTCGATCCGCACTTCGCCGCCGTACGCAAGGCGATCGACGACGGCGCCATCGGCAAGGTGGAGATGGTCACCATCACTTCGCGCGATCCAGGTGCGCCGCCGGTCGACTACATCAAGCGTTCGGGCGGCATCTTTCGCGACATGACCATCCACGATTTCGACATGGCGCGCTTCCTGCTCGGCGAAGAGGTGGTCGCGGTCAGCGCCCATGCCTCGGTTCTGGTCGACAAGAAGATCGGTGAGGCCGGCGATTTCGATTCGGTCAGCGTCATCCTCGAAACCGCATCCGGCAAGCAGGCCGTCATCTCCAATTCGCGCCGCGCCACCTATGGCTACGACCAACGCATAGAGGTGCATGGTTCCAAGGGCATGGTCGCCGCCGAAAACCAGCGGCCGGTGTCGATAGAGGTCGCCAACGAGAAGGGCTATACCCGCCCGCCGCTGCACGATTTCTTCATGACCCGCTATCTCGACGCCTACGCCATCGAGATTGCCGCCTTCATCACTGCTGCAACCTCGGGCAAGAAGGCATCGCCGAGCGGCGCCGACGGCCTCGTGGCGCTGCAGCTGGCCGATGCCGCGCTGAAGTCGGCGACATCGGGCAAGACCGTCCGTCTCGACAAGTAAGAACCGGAACCAAGGCACAGGAGCAGAGCGATGAGCACATCCGCCGATCGCAATTCGAACACGCGCGCTATCGTCACCGGCGGCGCGCAAGGCATCGGCTTTGCCGTCGCCGAAGCGCTGGCCGACGAGGGCTGCAAGGCGCTGGCGCTCATCGGCCGTTCGCAGGAGAAGGGCGACAAGGCTGTCGCCCACTTCAAGAAGGCAGGCGTCGATGCGATCTTCATCAGCGCCGACGTCTCGAAAGTGGCGGACTGCAAGCGCGCGGTGGCAACCGCGATCTCGCATTTCGGCACCGTCAACGCGCTGGTCAACGCCGCCGCCACCTCCGCGCGCGGGTCGCTGGTCGAAACCTCCGAGGAGACCTTCGACCAGATTTTCCAGACCAATGTGCGCGGCCCGTTCTTCCTGATGCAGGGCGTGGTGGCCCATCTCCTGGACAAGAAGGCGCCGGGCTCGATCGTCAACGTGCTGTCGATGTCGGCACATTGCGGCCAGTCGTTCCTTGCGCCCTATTCCTCGAGCAAGGGCGCGCTGGCGACGCTGACCAAGAACGTCGCCAACGCCTATCGTTTCAGCCGCGTCCGCTGCAACGCCGTGCTGCCGGGCTGGATGGACACGGAGGGCGAGGACATCGTGCAGAAGAAATGGCACGGCGCCTCCGACGACTGGCTGGCAAAGGCAGAGGCCGGCCAGCCGATGGGCCAACTGGTCAAGCCCGACCAACTGGCGCGGCTGATCAGCTACATGGCCAGCCCGCAATCCGGCGTCATGACCGGCTCGCTGGTCGACTATGACCAGAACGTCGCGGGGACCTCGCCGGAGTAGCTTCAAACCCTGTTGCAGCAACATCGCCATTCCCAGATAGTCATGATAGTCATGATAGTCACGAGGGATGCGATATAGTCACGAGGGATGCGATGCTAACGTCATCCAAAGGCACCAACTGGACGGTTGCCGGGGCAAAAGCCCGGCTCTCCGAGGTCATCGAGCGCGCGCAGTCCTCGCCGCAGACGATCACCAAGAACGGCAAACCAAGCGTGGTTGTCGTCTCGGCCGAGGAATGGCAGCGCAAGATCGCACGCAAGGGTACGCTTGCCGAGTTCCTGCTGGACTCGCCGCTGCGCGGCGCCGATCTCGACCTTGAACGTCAGCGCGACGAACCGCGTGACCTGCCGCGGTGAGACTGCTGCTCGACACGAATGTCCTGTCCGAGGTGACGAGGCCAGCGCCTGTCGCACGTGTCCTGGGCTGGCTGGACGAGCTAGATGAGGACCGCTCCTTCATCAGCGTAGTGTCGATCGCGAGATCCGGCGCGGCGTCTCTCTGATGGATGAGGGCCGCAAACGCGAGGCGCTGGCCGAATGGCTCGCCCAGGACCTGCCCCAGCGCTTCGAACAGCGGGTTTTGCCGGTGGACGATGCGGTTGCCTTGGCCTGGGGCGACCTGATGGGTTTTGGCAAGCGCCGCGGTCGTGGTCTATCGTCGATGGACGGCCTGATCGCAGCCACTGCGATTGCGCACGAGCTCACCTTGGCAAGGCGCAATACGAAACATTTCGAAGGCTTAGGGCTTGAACTCTTCGATCCCTGGACCGCATGAGCCGCTCCGCGTTATACGTGTTGGCGATTGGCGAACCGCCGGCACTTCGTCATCCACGGGCGGAGCAAGGAGCGTGGCGACGCAGCGCAGACCCGAGGATCCATGCCGCGACTTCAGAGCGCTGCTACGGTCCAGAATTCTGCTCCGCCGCACTCCACGGCCCAGGTCACGGAATGAATCCCAGGGTCTCCGCGACGGAGCTTCGCTCCTGCTCCGCCCTGGGATGACGAAATCGCGAGGATTCGGCCCATCCCGAATTGTCTCCGCATACCCCACGTGACAAGCGCCTCGGCATCGACTATATGAGCCTCATGATCAACCTGACCGCCTCGTATTGGTACTTTAGCAGCTCGCTGGCGGCGGGAGGATTGCGCTCGATCTGAAGATTGCAGCAACAAGTCCGAACAGCCGCCAGACCTGGCGGCTTTTTTGTATCAGCCGGCAGGTCTCCTAAAAACAGGAGCAGAAAGCCGTGTTGACCACCACAGACGATCTTCGGGTCAAGGAAATCCGAGAATTGAGTACGCCGGACGAGGTGATGCGGGAGATCCCGCGCACGCTGACGGCAACGCGCACCGTGAGCGCATCACGCAACGCCACCCATGCCATCTTGAACGGCACCGACGACCGGCTGCTTGTCATCGTCGGCCCGTGTTCGATCCACGACCCGGTCGCGGCCGTTGACTATGCCAGCCGGCTAGTGGCGCTGCGCGAGACCCTGTCCGACCGGTTGGAGATCGTCATGCGGGTCTATTTCGAAAAGCCGCGCACGACTGTCGGCTGGAAGGGCCTTATCAACGATCCCGATCTCGACGGCAGCTTCAACATCGACAAGGGGCTGCGGATGGCGCGCAACGTGCTGTCGGCGGTCAACAATCTCGGCCTGCCCTCGGCCACCGAATTTCTCGACATGACGACGCCGCAATACATTGCCGACCTCGTCGCCTGGGGCGCCATCGGCGCGCGCACCACCGAGAGCCAGATCCACCGCGAACTGGCTTCCGGCCTGTCCTGCCCGGTCGGCTTCAAGAACGGCACCGACGGCAATCTCAGGATCGCCGCCGAGGCGGTGAAATCCGCCGCCCAGCCGCATCATTTCATGGCGGTGACCAAGGGCGGACGCAGCGGCATTGCGACTACTACCGGCAATGAGGACTGCCACGTCATCCTGCGCGGCGGCGTTCAGCCGAATTACGATGCGGCGAGCGTCGAGGCGGCCTCGGTCGAACTTGCCCGCATCGGCGTCGCCCCCCGTCTGATGATCGATGTCAGCCACGCCAACTCGAGCAAGAAGCCGGAGAACCAGCCGAAGGTGGCGGCCGATGTCGCCGGCCAGGTGGCAGCAGGGGACGAGCGTATCATCGGCGTCATGATCGAGAGCAATCTCGTCGCCGGCCGGCAGGACGTGGTATCAGGCAAGCCGCTCGTCTATGGCCAGAGCATCACAGATGGCTGCATCGATTGGGCGACCACAGAGACGGTGCTGCACGGCCTCGCCGGCGCCGTAGAATGGCGCCGCTCAGCCCGCCGCGCCATGATGGAGAACCGGTCGGGCGCCGCCTGATACGAGGCGATGCGCGGGAAGGACGCTGCGGCTCCCCTTGCACCCCGGCAACCGGTCTGCTAAATACTGAACCATATGGTTCAGTATACCGACTTGGATTCCTCGTTCGCCGCGCTCTCGGACGCCACCCGGCGTGGCGTTCTGGAGCAGCTCGGACGCGCAGACGCTTCGATCACCGAGCTTGCCGGAAAGTTCCACATGACCCTCACGGGCATGAAGAAGCACGTCGGCGTCCTGGAGCAGGCGGGGCTCGTCACCACGCAGAAGGTTGGCCGCGTGAGGACCTGCAAGCTCGGCCTGCGCGGACTGGAGGAAGAGGCGGCCTGGATCGAGCGGCACCGCCTGCTCTGGGACGCACGCTTCAACGAGTTGGACAAGGTTGTCGAGGAATTGAAACGGAAGGAGAAAGCCGATGCGCCAAAGAACCGAGAGTGAGCCCACGAACAGCCGCACCACGGTCGAACGGAAGTCCGAACGCGAGCTGGTCGTCACGCGAACAGTCAACGGTCCGGCGCGCATCGTCTTCGAGGCGTGGACCAAGCCCGAGCTGTTCAAGCAGTGGTGGGTGCCGAAGTCGATGGGCATGTTCCTGCGTTCCTGCGAGATGGATGCTCGTACCGGAGGCACGTACCGCCTGGTGTTCGGCCACGACGCCTCCGACCTTCACGAATTCTTCGGCAGGTATATCGAAGTGACACCCCACTCACGCCTCGTCTGGACCAATGAGGAAGGTGGTGACGGTGGACCCGTCACCACGCTGACCTTCGAGGAAAAGGGTGGCAAGACGCTGCTGGTCATGCACGAACTCTATCCCTCGAAGGAGGCTCTCGACGCGGCCGGTACCGGGGCGGCGGATGCGATGGGCGAGACGTTCGAGCAATTGGACGAGCTTCTCGTCGTCTTGGGCGAGGGCGTGAGGCGGTCATGACGTCATCGGTCTCGCGGACGGGGTAGCTGCCGCCCTCGACGACGAAAAGACCGGGACAGTGATCCGCAAGCGCCGCGCCGAGGCGAAGAAACGCGGCGTCATCGCTTGATCGGGATCACGCTGCCCTCAACCCTTCCCATGCTGTAAACACCGAGACCGCAAACAGCAGCAGTCCGGCCGCCCGGCCCGCAAAAGCGGTCGCCCGCGGATTGGCCACCAGCAGATTGCGGCTGCGGCCGGCGGTGATGGCGAGCCCGCCATAGATGGCGGCCTGCGTCAGCATCGTCAGCAAGCCCATGACCGTCGCCTGCATCCAGATCGGGCCGTAATCCGGCTTCAGGAACTGCGGATAGACGGCAAATATGAAGAGATAGGCCTTCGGGTTGATCAGGCAGGTCACCAGTCCCTGGCGAAAGGCCTTCCAGGCCGTACGGCTGCCGGCGGGCCCGTCGTGGCCGACGGTGATGGAACTGCGCATCAGCGAGATGCCGATGAAGGCCATGTAGGCGGCGCCGGCTATCAGCAGCGGCTTGTACAGGATCGGTACGAAATGCATCAGCAGGCCGACGCCGATGGCGCCGTTCAGCGTGTGCACGATGCCGCCGACCATGATGCCGCCCGTGGCGGCGAGGCCCCGGTCGCGGCCGCCGGTGAGCGCATTGGCCAGCACGAACAGCATGTCCATGCCGGGCACGATGATGATGCCGGACAGCAGGATAAAGAACAGCCAGAGATTTTCCGCGTAGCTCATGTCAGTTGCTTGTCGCTTCCTGCTGGGGTGCCGTGGAGGAATTTGTTGATTTTCAACCCGATAGGCAGTCCAATAAATCATCCCAACTGACGGGGATGTGTCAGTAGCGTTCATCAGGGAGAGGAAATGCGCAAGGCGTCGCGGCTGTTCGAGATCATCCAGATCCTGCGGCTGGCGCGGCAGCCGGTGACGGCAGCCATGATCGCCGGGCAGCTGGAAGTCACGATGCGTTCGATCTATCGCGACATCGCCGCACTGCAGGCAATGCGCGTGCCGATCGAAGGCGGGCGCGGTATCGGCTACATATTGCGTCCCGGCTTCGACCTGCCGCCGCTGATGTTTTCGATCGAGGAGATGAAAGCGATCGTCCTGTCGCTCGCCCTGCTGGAGCGCACGGGAGACAGCGAACTCAAGCAGGCGGCCAAGCGCGTCAGCGCCAAGATCGCCGGCGCCGTGCCGCCGCCGTTGCGCCAGGCGTTCGACGCCAACGCACTGCATGTCTGGGGGTTCGCAGCACCGGCAATCGGCACCATCGATCTGGCGCTTGTGCGCCGCGCCATCCGCGACGAGGAAAAGCTCGACCTGTCCTATCGCGACGAAATCGGCCGCGCCTCCGAGCGGCTGATCCGTCCGATCGCGCTGATCTACTATTCAGAAACCGCCAACATCGTGGCCTGGTGTGAATTGCGCCAGGCGATCCGCAATTTCCGCAGCGACCGCATCGCCGATTGCCGAGCGACCGGGCTGCGCTTCAAAGGCGAAGGCGATCGCCTGCGCCAGGTCTGGGTCAGTGGCTGGGAGGCGAACGCTGTCGCTGGCGGCTGAAGCGAGCGGGTTTACCGCACATCCACCCAGCGCTTTTCCTCGAACGACCTCGCCATCGCGTGCACGGTGCGCTCGATCTCCAGCCCTTCGGCAAATTCGATGACCCGTGCCGGCTTGCCGGCAAGCCGCGTCAGCAATTCGTGGCACTCGATGATCTTGAGGTCGTTGAAACCGAGCCCATGGCCCGGCGCCGGGAGGAAGGCGTCGTAAGGCTTGTGGTGCGGCGCCACCAATATGGTGCGGTAGCCCTGTTCGGTCGGGCGATCGGCGGTGACGTAGAGCTGGATTTCGTTCATCCGCTCCTGGTCGAACAGGATCGATCCCTTGGAGCCGAAAATCTGGATGGCGATGCGGCCCTTGCGGCCCCAGGCCGAGCGGTTGACCAGCAGCGTGCCGGCAATGCCGTTTTCCAGATGCATCAGCACGCTGGCGATGTCGTAGGTCTCGACGGCGCGGCGGCCGCCGGCGGCCAGCTTGCGGTCGGCGTAGGGCTTGGCCATGTCACAGATGACTTTTGCGACGCGGCCGAACAGCGTCGAGACCAGCGACAGCGGATGTACGGCGAAATCGTCGAGCGCGCCATAGCCGGATGCGGCCTCATGCTTCCAGAAGAACAGCGCTTCGGGGTCGGCCATGAAGTCCTCGTCCATCTCGATGCGCAGATGGTTGACCTCGCCGATGATCTTTTCCTCGAGCAGCGCGCCGATGTGGCGGATGGCCGGGCTCTGTATGTAGTTGTAGCCAAGGGCTGCGACCTTGCCGGACTTCTTCGCCGCGGCCGCCATCGCCGCTGCTTCGGCAAAGCTCGGCGCCATCGGCTTCTCGCACCACAGATGCTTGCCGGCTTCGAGAATAGCGATGGCCATCTCCGGATGGAACTGATTGGGCGTGGTCAGCGAGACGATATCGACCTCGGGGTCGTTGACGACGGCACGCCAGTCGCCCGACGCCTTGGCGAAGCCGAACTCACCGGCCTTGCGCTTGGCCAGCTCCTCGTTGACCTCGCCGAGATGGACCAGCTTCGGCTTGGCGACATCGGGAAAGACGGCGCCGACGGCGCTCCACGCAATGGCGTGGCATTTGCCCATGAAACCCGTGCCGATAAGACCAACGCCGACCATTTCTTTCTCCCAATACCTGAAGCGATCGATGGATGAATTAGTCCATTTCTTCTCCGAATGGAATGTCTGCCTCATTTTTTATGGCCTTCTTGCGCAGGCTCGCTATGATGGGGCAGAGAGGACGTCACTTGAGTTAAAGAGAGCATGATGTCGTCCGAAAACCGCTGCACACTTTTCGGCATCATGCTCTAGATGAGCTTGGACGGGGCGACGATGGACGAACGGGTACCTCGCGACTTCGAGACGCTGCGCGCCACGATCCTCGATCGCCGTGAAACCTTGCCCAAGCGCATCGCCCAGATCGCCGCCTATGCGCTCGACAATCCCGATGACATCGCCTTCGGCACCGCCGCCAGCATCGCCGCTTCGGCGGGCGTGCAGCCGTCCACCTTGATCCGCTTTGCCCAGCAACTAGGCTTCGACGGCTTCACCAGCCTGCAGCAGGTGTTTCGCGAGCGGCTGCGCGAGCGCAATTCCTCTTATGACGAACGCCTGCAGGCGCTGCGCGCCAAGGCCGATGCGGGTGCTGGACACCGAGCCATCTTCGACGGCTTCGTCGCCGCCGCCAGCACTTCGCTCAACGATATTTCGCGCTCGCTGGACGAGGCGCATCTGGAAGACGCGATCTCGCTGCTGGCCAAGGCCGAGACCATCTATGTCCTGGCCAAGCGCCGCTCCTACCCGGTGGCGAGCTACATTGCCTATGCCTTGGGCAAGCTGAAGATCCGCAACCAGCTGATCGAATCCGCCGCCGGCCTCAATGCCGAGATGGTCGCCTTCGCCACCCCGGCGGACGCCGTCATTGCCATCAGTTTCTCGCCCTATGCGCCGGCCACCATCGAGGAGGCCCGCACCATTTCCGAACAGGGCGTGCCGATCATCGCCATCACCGACAGTTCGTTTTCGCCACTAGCGCAGTTCGCCAAGGTCTGGTTCGAGGTTGCCGAGGCCGATTTTGCCGGCTTCCGCTCGCTGTCGGCCACCATGGCGCTGGCCATGGCGCTCACCGTCGGCGTCGGCGAGAAGCGGCGCAGCACGGGCAAGAAGCGTAAGGCCTAGGCCGGCGCCGGGCGCTCGAATTCGCGGAGGAATGCTCATTCCATATTGACTATGGATTGGAATTATTATTTCATATTCCCGGCGCCACGCTGCCGCTCGCGCGTGTCCCCCAACTACGTTGCTCAAGACAACAAGACCGACGGGAGGTTCCAATGAGCGAAGCCGTGGACGCCAAACAGGCGACGCTCGATGTCATCACCATCGGTCGCGCTTCCGTCGACCTTTACGGCCAGCAGATCGGTTCGCGGCTGGAGGACATCACCTCCTTCGCCAAATCGGTCGGCGGCTGCCCGGCCAACATCTCGGTTGGCACGGCGAGACTAGGCCTGCGCTCGGCGCTGCTCACCCGCGTCGGCGACGAGCAGATGGGCCGCTTCATCCGCGAGCAGCTCAGGCGCGAAGGCGTCAATGTCGATGGGCTCAAGACCGACCAGGAACGGCTGACGGCCCTAGTGCTGCTTTCGGTCGAGAGCGAAGGCATCTCGCCAATGATCTTTTATCGCAGCGACTGCGCCGACATGGCGCTCGCCGAAGAAGATATCGATGAAGCCTTCATCGCCTCGGCCCGCTCGATCGTCGTCACCGGCACGCATTTTTCCCGACCCAACAGCGACGCCGCCCAGCGCAAGGCGATCCGCATCATCAAGGCCAGGGGCGGCAAGGTGGTGTTCGACATCGACTACCGCCCCAACCTCTGGGGACTCGCAGGCCATGCCGAGGGTTTTGAGCGCTATGTCAAATCCGACCGCGTCTCGGCCCAGCTGAAGACGGTGCTGCCCGATTGCGACCTCATCGTCGGCACCGAGGAAGAGATCATGATCGCCTCGGGCGCCGACGATTGCCTGAGCGCGCTGAAGACGATCCGCGCGCTGTCCAAGGCAACCATCGTACTGAAGCGCGGCGCCATGGGTTGCATCGTCTATGACGGGCCGATCAGCGACGATCTGGAAGACGGTATCGTCGGCAAGGGCTTTCCGATCGAGATCTATAATGTGCTGGGCGCCGGCGATGCCTTCATGTCCGGTTTCCTGCGCGGCTGGCTCGGTGGCGAAAACCTGGCAACGGCGGCGACCTGGGCCAATGCCTGCGGCGCCTTCGCCGTGTCGCGGCTGCTCTGCGCGCCGGAATATCCGACCTTCGAGGAATTGCAGTTCTTCCTCAAGAACGGCAGCAAGCACTTAGCGTTGCGCAAGGACGAGGCGATCAACCACATCCATTGGGCGACGACCCGCCGCCGCGATATCCCCTCGATGATGGCGCTCGCCTGCGACCACCGTGTGCAGCTTGAGGACGTCGCGGCAAAGACCGGCGCCGATCCGGCGCGCATCCGCGATTTCAAGGTGCTGGCGGTCAAGGCTGCGGCGAAAGTCGCCGCCGGCCGCGACGGCTATGGCATGCTGATCGACGAGAAGCATGGCCGCGAAGCGATGTTCGAATTCGCCCGCCACCCCTTTGCCTGGCTCGGCCGTCCCGTCGAACTGCCGGGCTCGCGGCCGCTACGCTTCGAGTTCTCGCAGGACATCGGCTCGCAACTGGTGGAATGGCCGGTCGACCACTGCATCAAATGCCTGTGCTTCTATCACCCCGACGATCCGGCAGCGCTCAAGGAAGAGCAGCAGCAGAAGCTGCGCTCGCTGTTCGAAGCCGCGCGGAAGGTCGGCCGGGAGCTTCTGGTCGAGATCATCGCCGGCAAGCACGGCAAGCTCGACGAAACGACCATCCCGCGCGCCCTGGAAGAACTCTATGCGCTTGGCATCAAGCCGGACTGGTGGAAGCTCGAGCCGCAGGCGTCGGCCGGCGCCTGGGCCAAGATCGAAGCGGTGATCCTGAAGCACGATCCCTGGTGTCGTGGCGTCGTGCTGCTGGGTCTCGAAGCGCCGCAGGACGAACTGGAAGCGGCCTTTGCCGCCACCGCCATGGCGCCGATCGTCAAGGGATTTGCCGTCGGCCGCACCATCTTCGTCCACGCCGCCGAACAATGGCTGGCAGGCAAGATGACGGATGACGAGGCTATCGCCGACATGGCCGCGCGCTTCGAACAGTTGACCGAAGCGTGGCTTGCCGCGCGTGGCCGTAAAGCAGCATAAAGGCGCGGCAAGAGGACTGCGGAGGAAAACACCATGAGCAAGACAATCCGCCTGACGATGGCGCAGGCGCTGACCCGCTTTCTGAGCAAGCAGATGANCCGAGATCGACGGCAGACGAGTGCCCATCTTCGGCGGTGTGTGGGCGATCTTCGGTCACGGCAATGTCGCCGGCATCGGCGAGGCGCTGTACCAGCTGCGCGACGAATTGCCGACCTTCCGCGCCCACAATGAGCAGGCGATGGCGCATGCGGCGATCGCCTATGGCAAGGCCAATTTCCGCCGCCGCTTCATGGCCGCGACCTCTTCGATCGGCCCCGGTGCGCTCAACATGGTGACGGCGGCGGCGCTCGCCCACGTAAACAGGTTGCCCGTCCTGTTTTTGCCGGGCGATGTCTTCGCCAACCGCATCCCCGATCCGGTGCTGCAGCAGGCCGAGGACTTTTCCGACGGCACCGCGACGGTCAATGACTGCTTCCGTCCGGTGTCGCGCTATTTCGACCGCATCACCCGTCCCGAGCAGATCATCCCGGCATTGGCGCGGACCATGCAGGTGCTGACCGATCCGGCGGAATGCGGCCCGGTGACGCTGTCGCTCTGCCAGGACGTGCAGGCCGAGGCCTATGACTATCCCGAGAGCTTTTTCGCCGAGCGCGTCTGGCACCAGCGCCGGCCGCGTCCGGACCGGCATGAATTGGCGGCGGCGGTCACCGCGCTGAAGGGTGCGAAAAAACCGCTGATCATCGCCGGCGGCGGCGTGCTGTATTCGCAGGCTTCGGATGAACTGGCGAAATTCGCCGAGAGCGCCGGCATTCCGGTCTGCGAGACGCAAGGCGGCAAATCCTCGCTGCCGGACACGCATCCGCTGAACATGGCGGCGGTCGGCGTCACCGGCACGTCGGCCGCCAACCGGCTGGCGGAAGAAGCCGATGTCGTGCTCGCCATCGGCACCCGCCTGCAGGATTTCACCACCGGCTCATGGGCGCTGTTCAAGAACTCCGGCAAGACCATCATCGGGCTCAACGTGCAGCCTTTCGACGCCGGCAAGCACCGCGCGCTGCCGCTGGTCGCCGATGCGGCCGAAGGGCTCGCCGAACTCGGTGCTGCGCTGGGGAACTGGAAAGCACCGGCGACATGGACCGACAATGCGACCCAAGGCAAGAAGGCCTGGCAGGCCGAAGCCTCCAAGGTGACGGCGTCGACCAACGCCGCCTTCCCGTCGGACGCGCAGGTGATCGGCGCCGTGCAGCGCGCCCTGGGCTCAGGCGTGACGCTGTTGAATGCTTCGGGCGGCTTGCCGGGCGAACTGCATAAACTCTGGCAGGCGGGCGCGCCCGGCTCGTACCATGGCGAATATGGCTTCTCGACCATGGGCTACGAGATTGCCGGCGGGCTCGGCGCCAAGATGGCCAAGCCCGACCAGGAGATAGTCGTCATGGTCGGGGACGGCTCTTACCTCATGATGAATTCCGAAATCGCCACGTCGGTAATGCTTGGCCTGAAGCTGACCATCGTGGTGCTCGACAACAGGGGTTATGGCTGCATCAACCGGCTGCAGATGGCCACCGGCGGCGCCAATTTCAACAACCTCTTGAAGGACGCGCGCCACGAGATCCTGCCCGACATCGACTTCGCCGCGCATGCGGCGAGCATGGGCGCTATTGCCGAGAAGGTGCCGTCGATCACTGGCCTGGAGACCGCGCTGCAAAAGTCGAAAACCAACGACCGCACCACCGTACTGGTCATCGACACCGACCCGCTGATTTCCACCGACGCGGGCGGCCATTGGTGGGATGTCGCGGTGCCGGAAGTCTCCGCACGGCCGCAGGTCAACGCAGCGCGCAAGGCCTATGACGAAAAGCGGCAGATGCAGACAATCGGCGATTGATGTACATGCACCCGCCCCCTACCTCCCCCTTGTGGGGAGGTCGGACCGCAGGTCCGGGTGGGGGTCTGGCGCCGCACCCCACCCCGCTGCTTCGCAGCGACCCTCCCCACAAGGGGGAGGGTGAACAAGAAACCGGAGCTAAAACTTGAAAGCCAAACTGGGCATGTCCCCCATTGCGTGGTGGAACGATGATCTTGCCGAACTCAGCGACGACGTCTCGCTGGAAGAGTGCCTGCGCCAGTCGCGCTCGGCCGGCTTCACCGGCATGGAAATGGGCCGCCGCTTTCCCAATGACCCCGAAATCATGCTGCCTATCCTGAAAAAGGCCGACGTGACGCTGTGCGGCGGCTGGTTCTCCGGCACGCTGGTCGATGAGGACATGGGCAAGAACAAGGATCGCATCCAGCCGATGATCGACCTGTTCAAGGCGGTGAATGCGCCTTGCATCGTCTATGGCGAGGTCGGCCGCTCGATCCAGGGTGATCGCTCCAGGCCTCTCGCCACGAAGCCGAAATTGTCCAACGACGAGATGAGGGCCTATGCCAGGCGCCTCACCGAATTCGGCGAATGGTGCGCCGAGCAAGGCATGCCGCTGTCCTATCACCATCACATGGCGGCGGTGGTCGAGACCGAGCCGGAGCTCGATGCCTTCATGCGCCATTCCGGCGAAGGCATTCCGTTGCTGCTCGATGCAGGGCATCTCGCCTTTGCCGGTGGCGACGTGCTGCGCGCCATCGACAACCACCACAAGCGCATCAGCCATGTCCATGTGAAGGATGTGCGCATGGGCGTGATCGACGGGCTCGACCGCACAAAGCAGTCCTTTCTCGACGCCGTGGCGCTCGGTGCCTTCACGGTGCCTGGCGACGGTTCGCTCGATTTCGGCGCCATCGTGCAGCGCTTCGCCGACCATGGCTATGAAGGCTGGTTCGTCGTCGAGGCCGAGCAGGACCCGAAAAAGAACCCGCCGCTGAAGATGGCCCACGTGGGTTACAAGGAGCTGATGCGGGTGATGACGGCGGCCGGCTACACGGTCGAGACGCAAGGCTTTCCCAATGCGTAAGCCGGTCCGATGAAGGATTACGAGCACCCGTTCTTCCGGCCGCTGTGGCGGCGCGTTGCCGTCGTCGCCGTCTGCGTGATCTGGGCCGGAATAGAATTCGCCTCCGGCACCCCATTCTGGGGCATCATTGCGCTCGGCTTTGCCGCCTACGCGGTGTGGCAGTTCTTCTATCTTTACAAGCCGGTGGAGGAGAGCAAGGCTGCGCCTGATCGACCGAAGACCGGCGAAGCGAAGGCGGACGCCGAACCGAAGGAATGAAGCGGCCGTGGCTCGGAAGGGCTTGCGGGTCGGACACTCGACACCTGGCGTATCGCCTACGTCGGTGATTGGCCGGAACGTCCCTCGCTTCGTCATCCTAGGGTCTTCGCGACGGAGCTTCGCTCTAGGATGACGAAGTTGAGAGGCCGACCTCGAAGACTTGCGATAGGAGAGACAAAACATGTCGAAACTGCTCGTCAAAGCCGACAAGGGCCATGGCCGCGTCGCCCATGTCACGCCCAAAAGCGCCGGATGGACCTATGTCGGCTTCGACCTGCACCGCCTGAAGCCGGGCGAGACCGCATCCGGCAAGACGCAGGATCGCGAAGTCTGCCTGGTGTTCGTCACCGGCAAGGGCACGGCAAGGGCCGGCGGCCAGGAACTCGGCCTGCTCGGCGAGCGCATGTCGCCCTTCGAGGGCAAGCCGTGGTCGGTCTATATTCCGGAGGGTTCGGACTGGTCGGTCACCGCCGACACCGATCTCGAACTCGCGGTCTGCTCGGCGCCGGGCCTGGGCGGCGGCTTGCCCGTTCGCGTCATCGCACCCGACGACCTCGGCCAGGAGACTCGGGGCAAAGGCACCAACACGCGCTACGTCACCAACATATTGCCCGAGGGCAAGCCCGCCGACTCGCTGCTGGTGGTCGAGGTCATCACGCCCGGTGGCCACACATCGAGCTACCCGCCGCACAAGCACGATCAGGACAATCTGCCGGCCGAATCCTATCTTGAGGAAACCTATTACCACCGCCTCAACCCGCCGCAGGGCTTTGCCTTCCAGCGCGTCTACACCGACGCCGACAAGTCGGGCGCCCGCGAACTGGACGAGGCGATGGCGATCGAGGACGGCGATGTCGTGCTGGTGCCCAAGGGCTATCATCCGTGCGCGGCCTGTCACGGCTACGACCTCTATTACCTTAACGTCATGGCCGGGCCGAAGCGGACGTGGAAGTTCCACAACGCGCCCGAGCACGAATGGCTCATGAAGGCCTGATCGGCCTTCGCTTGCGCCGGAAGAAAAATCGTCGGCTAACGATCCATGGGGTCGATTTGCCTTCGAAAACTCGCATAAGCTTCGTCAATCCGTCATGGAAATCACCTATGGCAGCGGGCTGACGAGGATTTTTTTCGATGCGCTACGCCATCTATTTCACCCCGAGGCAGGACGAGCCGTTGGCGCGGATCGCCGCCAACTGGCTGGGTCGCGACCCCTTTGGCGCCGCCACCAGGCCGGTCGAGGCGGTGGGCGAGCTGTCGGCGGCCGAAGTCGCCTTTCACACCGCATCGGCGCGGCGCTACGGTTTTCATGCGACGCTGAAAGCGCCCTTCCGGTTGGCCGCCAACGAAACCGAAAGCTCGTTGCGCGCGGCGCTGGACGCCTTTGCCAAAGCAACGCCGACGGTCACCATCCCGCGCCTGGTCGTCAGCCAGATCGATGGTTTCTTCGCTTTGGTGCCGGAAGGTCCGCTGCCGCCGCTCAACCGTTTCGCCGATGATGTCGTGCTTAGCTTCGACCGTTTTCGCGCGCCGCTCACCGAAGCGGAAATCGAACGGCGCAGCCCGGATTCGCTGAAACCGGCCGAGTTCCGCAATCTCTGTCAGTGGGGCTACCCCTACGTGTTCGAGACCTTTCGCTTCCACATGACGCTGTCCGGCCGGGCCGGGCCGCAGGAAAGCCAACGTCTGCGCGCGGCAATCGACAGCCTGTTCGCCGATGTGCTGCAGCAGCCGGTGCTGGTGGATGCGCTGACGCTGTTCGTCGAAACCGAACCGGGCGCTCCGTTCATGGTGCTTTCGCATCATGCGCTCGGCCGCCGCGCTGCCCGAAAAACCGCCTAACCGCAATTCGTCCGAGTAACCAGGGACCGCCTGAAATGACCGCCGAAACTGTTCTCCACAACGCCCGCATCGTGCTTGCCGACGAGATCGTCGAAGGGTCGCTCGTGCTGCGCGACGGTTTTATCTCCGGCGTCGACGCCGGCACCGGCCACACCGGCGGGGGCATGGGCGGCGAGGACATGGGCGGCGACTACATCATTCCCGGCCTGGTCGAGCTGCACACTGACCATCTCGAAGGCCACTATGCGCCGCGCCCGAAAGTGCGCTGGAACCCGATCGCCGCCGTCCTTGCCCATGACGCGCAGGTGGCCACCGCCGGCATCACCACCGTGCTCGACGCTTTGCGTGTCGGCATGGACGAGGACGCGGATATTACCTCCGACGACATCCGCAAGCTCGCCGGCGCGATCGAGGACAGCGTCGCGAAAGACCGGTTGCGGGCCGACCATTTCTTGCACCTGCGCTGCGAGGTCTCGGCGCCGGATTGCTTGCGGGCTTTCGCCAATTTCGATGGCGACGAGCGGGTCAAACTGGCCTCGCTGATGGACCATGCGCCGGGACAGCGCCAGTTCGTCAATCTCGAGACCTACGCCTATTACTACCAGCGCAAGCTGAAGCTGACCGATCGCGACTTCCAATTGTTCTGCGAAAAGCGGATGTCGGAATCAGCGAAGAATTCGGGACCGAACCGGGTGGCGATATCAGCCGCCTGCAACGAGCGGGGCATTGTGCTGGCGAGCCATGACGACGCCACATCGGGCCATGTCGACGAGGCGATCGAGCAGGGCGTGCGCGTCGCGGAATTCCCGACCACGCTGGAAGCCGCCAAGGCCTCGAAGGATGCCGGGCTCGGCGTGCTGATGGGCGCGCCCAACGTCATGCGCGGCTCCTCGCATTCGGGCAACGTCTCGGCCCGCACGCTGGCCGGCGACGGCCTGCTCGACATATTGTCGTCCGACTACATTCCCTTCAGCCTGATCCAGTCGGCCTTCTTCCTCGGCGACGTCGTCGAGGGCATTTCCCTGCCGCAGGCGGTTGCGATGGTGTCGAAGAATCCGGCCGAGGCGATCGGCCTAAACGACCGCGGCGTCATCGAACAGGGCCGCCGCGCCGACCTCGTGCGTGTGCGCGTCGACGACCATGTGCCGGTCGTGCGCACTGTCTGGCGCCAAGGGCGCCGGGTCGCCTGATGGTCTCGGCGTCGATCGAGCGCGAACTCAGCAGCGAGGCCTTTCCGCTCCGCAACGGCGTGTTTGTCGCCGTCGTCGGCCCGAGTGGCGCCGGCAAGGATACGGTAATCGGTTATGCCCGCACCTTGTTTGCCGACGAGACGAGGCTGGAGTTCGTCCGCCGGGTCATCACCAGGCCGAGCGATGCGGCAAGCGAGGATCACGACACGCTGGCCGACGCGGCCTTTGTCGAAGCCGAGGCCGACGGCGCCTTCGCCATTTCCTGGGAGGCGCACGGCCTGCGCTACGGCATTCCGGCCGATGTCGACTCGTCCATCGCCAACGGCTATGTCGCGGTCGCCAATGTCTCGCGCGCAGTCATCCCGGTGCTGCGGGAGCGCTATGCCAATCTGGCTGTCGTCGAGATCACCGCCTCGCCGGAAATCCTCGCCGAGCGTCTCGCCCAGCGCGGCCGCGAATCGCGCGGCGAAGTGCTGGCTCGGCTCGCCCGCAGCGCCAATATCGCTTTGTCCGGCTCCGGCGTCACCTCGATCGACAATGGCGGCCAGCGCGAAGCCGCCGGAGAACGCTTCGCCGAGGTGCTGCGCAAGGCGATGGCCTTCTCGGATATATCCGGCGTGATGTAGCGCTACTCCGCCGCGACAGTCTTCCGGCTGGCATCGAGCATCAGCCGCCTTGCGCGGAACACGCCCCATTGCTGGTCGACCAGCACGCCGATCAGGATCACGCCGCCCATCACCGCGAAGTTGAGCGAGGACGGGATGCCGAGCAGATTGACCAGGTTCTGCAACTCCTGCAGCAGCACGGTGCCCAGGATGACGCCGACCAGCGAGCCTTCGCCGCCGCGCAGCGAGAAGCCGCCGAGAACGGCGGCGGCAATGGCGTAGAGCTCGTAGAACTGGCCGTGGCTAGCCGGCGAGATCGAGCGCGTGTACATGGCGAAATAGATCGCCGACAGCGCCGTCAGCACGCCGCAGATGACATAGGCGGCCATGACGACACGGCCGGTGCGAATTCCCGAATATTTCGCCGCCTCTTCGTTCTTGCCGATGGCATAGAGGTAGCGTCCGAACACCGAGCGGTGCAGCACCACCCACATGACGATCGAAATGACGATCAGTGCGATGAAGCTGTTGGGCACGCCATAGCTGCGGCCCGCGGTGAGGAATTCGAGCTCGGGAAAATTCTGGCCGAAGGCGAAGCCGGCGGTGCCGTCGGCGGTATAGAAACGGGCGACCCCGCGATAGATCAAAAGGCCGCACAGCGTGACCACGAAGGGCTGCAATTTCAGCCTTGTGATCAGCCAGCCATGCGCCAGTCCGATGATGCCGCCCAGCACCAGGATCAGCGGCAGCGCCAGCGGCCATGGCATGTCGCGCACGGCGATGAAATCGATGAATAGCGTGCCGAGCAGCGCCACCAGCGATCCCACCGACAATTCGATGCCGCCGGTAATGATGACGAAGGCCTGGCCGATGGCGAGGATCCCGAACAGGCCGATCAGGTTCGAGGTGTTGGCGAGGTTGATCGGCAAAAGAAAGCGCGGGTTGATGGCGGTCACCACGGCGCCGACCACCAGGATCAGGATCAGCAGGCCGAGATCTTTTTTGCTCATCGTCTTCTCCCCAATGCGCCGGACCGGCAATCGCCTGAAGCCCGCTAGTTTGCCGGCTTGCCGACCGCCAGCAACAGCACGTTTTCCTGGCTGAATTGTTCTTTGTCGAGAATGCCCGAGATCTGGCCCTCATGCATGACGGCGATGCGGTCGGACACGCCGATCACCTCTTCCATGTCGCTGGAGATCATCAGCACGGCCACGCCGGCATCGGCCAAGGCTCGCATCAGCCCGTAAATCTCGGCCTTGGCGCCGATATCGATGCCGCGCGTAGGCTCATCGAGGATCATCACCTTCGGGTTCATCGCCAGCCATTTGCCCAGCACCACCTTCTGCTGGTTGCCGCCCGACAGCGTGCCGGTTCGCGTCTGCACCGACGGCGCCTTGATGCCGAGATTGCTCTTCTGCTTCTCGGCGGTGGCGGTCTCGGCGCTTGCCGACACCAGTCGACGCTTCGCATGCGCCGGCAGGTTGGGCAGCGAGATGTTCTGCGCGATCGACAGGTCAAGCAAAATGCCGGTCAGCTTGCGGTCTTCCGGAACCAGAAAAATGCCATGCGCGACCGCATCGGCCGCCGAACCCAGCACAAGCGGCTTGCCGTCGAGTTCGAGCCCACCGCCAAGCGTGCTGTCTATGCCGAAGAACACCCGCGCCAGTTCGGTGCGGCCGGAGCCGACAAGGCCGGCGAGGCCGAGGATTTCACCGCGCCTGATGTCGAGGTCGACCGGCCGGGCAGGGTAGGCGGGGGTGCGGATGGCTTTGGCCGAGAGCGCAGTGGCGCCCGGCGCCCGAGCCGCCTCGGAGGCCTTCTCGCGCTCCTTCAGCATGCGGCCGATCATCAGCTTGACCATCTGGTCGTGGTTGATGGCGCTCTTCGGCAAGGTGCCAGCCAGCATGCCGTCGCGCAGCACCACGACGCGGTCGGCGACGCGCTCGACCTCATGCAGCCGGTGCGAAATGAAGATGACGCTGATGCCATCGGCCTTCAGCGCCTTGATGACGTCGAGCAGCTTGTCGGTTTCGGCGAGCGGCAGGCTCGACGTCGGCTCGTCGAGGATCACCAGCCGCGCCTTGATCGACAGTGCCTTGGCGATCTCGACCATCTGCTGCTGCGCCAGCGACAGCGAGGCAACCGGCGTATCGGCGGAGAAATTGGCGCCGACGCGCTTCAGCAGTGGCGCCACCATTTCGCGCAGCTTGGCGCGGTCGACCAATCTCAGCGGCCCGCCGCGCAACGGCTCGCGGCCGAAGAAGATATTGGCGGCAACATCGAGGTTTTCGAAGAGATTGAGTTCCTGGTGGACGAAGGCGATGCCCGACCCCAGGCTGCCTTCGACGGTGAGCCCGTCATGCGCAACGCCGTCGACGGTGATGGCGCCGCTGTCCGGCCTGGTGACGCCGCCGAGGATCTTCATCAAGGTCGATTTGCCGGCGCCGTTTTCGCCGACCAGGCCGATCACCTCGCCCGGCCTGACCTCCATGGAAAAGCCGTCCAGCGCCACCACGCCCGGATAGGTCTTGCGCACGTTCTCGAGGCCGAGGAACGGGGTGGTTGCGACGATAGATGGGTCGGAATAATTCATCACGCCATATTTGATCAGGCTTGCCAGCAGCCGGTGGGCTACAGACTGACGGGCCTTGGCCGACCCGTCAACACGATCGCCGGCTCAAGGCGAACCCTGAGCCGGCGCAACTGCTCGTGGTCTCAGTTTCCGGACATCGCCTTCAGATTGGCGGCATAGGTGTCGACATCGTCCTTACCGATGATCTTGGTCGGGATGATGATCAGGCCGCCTTCCGGAATGCCTGATTTGTCGCCCTTGAGATAGGCGGCCATCAGCTTCATGCCCTGATAGGCCCACTCGAAGGGCTGCTGCACGACGGTCGCCGCCACGGTGCCTTCCTTGACGCCGCCCAGCGTGATCGGATCGTCATCGAAGCCGACGACGGTGATCGAGCCGAGCTTGCCGGCGTCGCGCAGCGCTTCATAGATGCGCGGCGTGTTGTAGGAATAGAAGCCGACCATGCAGGTGATGTCGGGGCTGGCGACCAGCGCGTCCTCGACATTCTTCTTGGCGCGCGCCTGGTCGATGTCGTCGCCGCGCACGTCCACCAGTTCGATCTTGCTGCCGGCGAGGCCGTCCTTCATGCCCTGGATGCGTTCCTTGGCATTGTCGGCGCCGAGCAGGCCGACGAAGCCGAGGCACTTGCCGCCGTCCGGCATCGCCTTCTTGGCGATCTCGGCCGCCTGCTTGCCGGCGTCGACATTGGACGAGCCGATATAGGCGACGCGCTTGGTCTGCGGGGCATCGGAGTCGGTGGTGAACAGCGCCGTTTCCGACGCGATCTTGTTCAGGCCGTCGGTCGAGGTCTTGGGGTCGACGGCCGAGACCATGATGCCCTTGACGCCGGCGGTCACCAGATCGTCCATCAGCCGCTGCTGGATGGCGACCGAGGACTGCTCGGGATATTTGAGTTCGAGATTGTAGTCGGGCAATTCGGCCTGCGCCTTCTTGACGCCGGCTTCGGCGGCCTTCCAGAAATCGGAAGCGCCGTTGACGACGAAGGCAAGCGTCGGCTTGTCGTCGGCGCGCGCAATGGCTGTCGCGGTCAGGCCAAGCAGCAGGGCTGCGGTGGCCACGGATGCATGTCGTATCAAGGATTTCATGTTCAACCTCCCGTTTTGGCTCAGTCGTCGGACTGAACCGATCTTGCATTCACTGACTTGCCGCTCGCGATTTGGACGCCCTCCTCCTCAGGGGTTCCCGGCGCTGAAGAATGGCGTCGTCGGTCGCGATCACGGACTTTAGAGACTCATCCCGTGCTCGTAAATAGTCTGATTTGTCTGACATATCACATGTCCGAGACCAAGCTTGCGGAGGCAAACCCCGCTCGCCATCGGGCCATTCACGTGCACTTCTCGCCGCACGGGTCCCACCTGACCGGACACGGCGGATTGACGTTACAGCGTCGTTTTGTATTAGTAAACACTATTAGCAGAGGTCTCGCGCGGACACTCGGCGGTGGCCCTAGGTCTAGTTTGCCCGAACAGGTGCAGCACGGCTTCGCGCAAGCAGATGCCTTGCAGTCCTTGAATTTCACGCAGCCCGCAGCGGCATGGCGGGGAACTTCAAAACTGCTAATAAAGATAATCGCCTTCGACTATTTCCATTGGTCGACGGCGCGACACCATCTTGTCGGTGTGGCAGGCTTGCGACTAGACAGGCTGGGGATTGGGACGCAATGCCATGAGCGAGACGAGGGATCCGGACGACACGGCGAAGCGGCGCAAGGCGCCGGCGAGAGCGGCCAAGGGCGGCCGCGTCACCATGACCGACATTGCCAGGGCAGCCGGTTGCTCGCAGGCGACCGTCTCTTTCGTGCTCAACGATTCGCCCGGCATCCGGCTGTCGCAGCAGACGCGCGAGCGGGTGATCGACGCCGCGCGCTCGCTCGGCTACGCAGCACCCGCCTTCTCGGCGCTGCGCAAACCTGTTCCCGCCTTCGATGGACTTGACGGTGTCATCGGTTTCGCTGTCGACCAGCTGGCGACAAGCCCGGAAGCCGTTGTCGCCATCGAGGGCGCGCGCCAGGCGTCGTGGAACGCCGGCAATGTGTTGCTCGTGGCGCAGACCATGGGCGACGCCGTCATGGAGCCGCGCGCCGTTGCGGCGCTCACCAGGCGCGGCATCTCGGCGCTGATCTACATGACCATCTTCACCCGCGAGATCACGGCGCCGGACTTCCTCTACGGCCTCGACATCCCGGTCATCCTGCTCAACTGCTACACGGCCGATTATGCCTTCCCGGCCGTGGTGCCGTCCGAGATCGCCGGCGGCCAGAACTCGACCCGGCATCTGATCGGCCACGGCCACCGCCGCATCGCCACCATCACCGGCGAGCCGTGGATGCAGGCCGCGCAGGACCGGCTGAAAGGCTACCGCAGGGCGCTCGCCACCGCCGACATCCCGTTCGATCCCGAACTGGTGGTCGAGGGCGACTGGTCGGCGAGCGCCGGCTATGCCGCGACCGTGGAGCTTTTGGAGCTGAAAGAGCGCCCGACCGCCATCTTCTGCCAGAACGACCGCACGGCCATCGGCTGCTACGAAGCGCTGAAGGAGGCGGGCCTGCACATCCCGCAGGACATCTCCGTCGTCGGCTATGACGACGAGGAGATCGCCCGCCATCTGTTCCCGCCGCTGACGACATCGATCCTGCCGCACATGGCGATGGGCCAATGGGCGATCGAACAGCTCGAAGTGCCGCCTGCCGGCCGCGGCCGCTATCCCATCACCAAGCTGGAATGCCCGCTGGTGCAGCGGGAGTCGGTGGCAGCTGTGGCTGGATAAAGTTGAACCAGCCCATCCCGATGCAAATCGGGATGGGTCTGTTTGGTGTTTGCGCCTCAGGGCAGGGTCTATCCGGGAACGTGCCGCGGTTAGAACCGCAAGACGACAAAGGAGCGCCTGCGATAGCAGCGCCGGCGCAACCGGCCATGCCGCCAGAACGTGCGGCAGTGCCGTCTCCAGACATGCCGCCTGTGGTGGCGACGACGGTGCCATCGCCGATGCGATATCTGCTCGACATCGCCCGGGCCTTCGTCGTCATCAAACGAATTGGCATCCTGCTTGTCGAGTTCATCGAGAATGCCGTTGCCGACATTGGGAACCCCGGCCACGGCCTCGAGAGGCCGAACCGCGGTAGCAAGCGCCGCGGCCCCCGCAACGCCGAACAATGCTGTCAAGAATGATCGCCGATCCATCAAAACCTCCATCAGCAAGACAAGGCTAACATGACGAGCCTAACACAAAGCAGCTAGAGCGGGTGATACAAAAGGCCAGAGGCGAATCTTCGAGCCGGCCCAAACGGGTGACCGGACGGACGGCAGAGGTCAGATTAAGGCCGCAACCGGGCGGCGCGCTTCCTTCGGCTCGGCGACCAAGCCATGCGGAATGCCGCCGATGAAAGCGCACAGCCTGAGCGGTTCCGCCTTTCCGCGAAACGCTGAACCGCTCGGCAAAGCTCTCTCCCTAAGAATGCCCGCCACCTTGCGGCATTGGGGCTGGCTGAGAGACTGACGCCCCACGGCAGATGCGATGTTGCGGTACTCAGCGCCGCGCCAATATCCGGCAGAGCTCCTTCAGGTCCCGGTCGTAGGTGCCCTTGCCGCTGAGCACGCTGGCGCAGCGTTTCTTCATCTTGGCGATCTGGCCGGCCGACATGGCGCTGATGGCAACCACCGCCGGTCGCGTCGGCACCGCCGGCGTGTTGGGATCCCGAGGGCTGGTGGGCGCGGTCGGTGCGCCAATGCCGACCCCGACCCCGGCCGTCACCCCATTGCCCACCCCGACACCGGCGCCGACCCCGACACCGCTGCCGACGGTTGCGCCGACCCCGACCCCGACGCCCGTGCCCACCGATGCGCCGAC
>NZ_AYXC01000022.1:0-66511 GCF_000502275.1 Mesorhizobium sp. L103C131B0
CGCGGCGTCTGCCGTCAATGCAGTTTGCCGACTAGCCGAGCGTATTCGGCTTCAGCCCTGCCATATGACCCATCAGCCAGCGCAATTAGACGCGCGCGATCAAGAATGACTACCTCTCCTCGCATTGAGCGTATCAGACCTTGGCCCTCCAAGGTTTGCAGCGCTATGGTGACGCCGGGCCGCCTGACACCGAGCATAACTGATAAGAACTCGTGCGTAATCGCAAAGCTGTTCCCGTCGACGCGATCATCACACATCACCAGCCATCTTGAGAGCCTGTCGACTATGCCGCCTGCTCGTCATCCGCCGCGCAGCACGCGCCAGATAGACCAACAGGGCGTAACTAAGCGAGGCGAGCGCCGCCGCTGCCATGCCAGTGACGCCCAATGCGCCGAGGCCCATCAACTTCCACCGGGTCACCTCGGCAGAGACCGCCTCCACCTCGGTCATGTCTTCGCTGAGCGATTCACCGCGTCTTCAGTCTCGGCAAAACGCTCCGCCAGCTTATCGGTCTTGGCGTACATCTTCGATTGGCTGGCGGCTGGGCGCTGCTCGGATTGCTCGCAAGAGAGCGCGGCTGAAGCATCGCCGTCCTTTAATGTCGCGCCGAATCTCAGTTGCGTCTCGCTGAACGCCCTCCATGGACGCCCTTCATCGTTGGGCCACCAGGGTCTTTCTTGTTGTTTGAATAGCCGCCTTAGTGCGCGAGCACTTTGGCAGGCGCTTTCTTTTCGCGCGAAATTGCCACCGTTTTAAAGCGGGAGGGTCGGGATGCAGGTTTTCGATGACATCGAGGCGCTGCTGGATGCGGGTGAAGCCTCGACGGCACTTAAGGAAGTGCTGGCGCTGGTGCATCAATTTGGGCGCGGGTCCAGTGTCTTGGCGGGCGCGATCGACGACCTCATTATCGACCTGTCGACGCTATCATTCGTCGCCGATGCTTACGGAGACCGCATCGCGGAGGCGGCGCGCATGCTGGCTCGAAAAAGACTATTGAAGATCAAGTTGCTCGCACCTCGTCAGAGCATCGGAGCGGCCAGCTAGAGATTGGTGGTCGCACGAAAAACGTGTCGACCTGCTCGGTGCTCCGAGCGCATCGAAACCTCTCGCCATCATCGGTTCCGTACGGACGAAGAGCCGCCTGACCCTGCGACCAGATGAAAGCTTGGACTTGCGGCAGACCGCAAGCAGTTGGAGCTTGAATTGCCGACACACTCTCAGGAACCGTTGCCGGGATCGCACTCCATTGGTCGTCGGCCCAGATCCGGCGCGCGTCGCTTAAGGTGCCGGTCGAATATGGCCAGCTTCGCTTCGTAGCCGATCCGCACTCTGGACCTGCAGCTATCGCAGCTGAAACCGGCAATCGTTTTCAGCCAGGATCCCCTTCTCACCATTGGGCACGAACAGGAGGGGCATTGGAATTCTATCGGTACGTCGCGCAGTTCATTTGATAGAGGCACTGTGCATGTTCTCCTCAGCGGCACGGCCACTGCAACAANGTAGAAGGAGAAATGTTTCCGGCTTCGGCCATTTGCGCGAGAGAATCGGACCTAAGTCTAAATGGTGAGCGGCCCAGAAACCTATTTCCCTTGCTATCGGCCTTTGCGTCGGAAATTGAACGGCAATAGCGAGGGTGATCGAAGGCGGCCCCGGGCGTGAGGCTGGCAAGTGGGGCCAAGACGGCGGCGGTAAAGCGGAGCCTGTGGCGATCAAATAACCGGTTCGCCTAGAATCTCGTTCACCCAGCTCATAGTTCTCAGCCCGTATGCCATTCCGGCGCAGTCGGCAAACCAGTCGAAGACACTCATGTCACGCCCTGTGACGCATTGAAGGATTTCAATCGCTGCGCCCGTTAAAGCAAGTAGAACCGCCAGCCGGACCACCTGTTGGGGCCAGCCGAGGCTACCCAAAGCTGACAAGGTGGCGAACGCGGCGGCGTGGTTGAGCTTGTCGTGATGAGACGTAAAGGCCAATCCGAGGGCGTGCAGCAGGTGGTCTGGCAATAGCGCGAGCAGCAGGACGACTGCCAACGTGGAGAGAAAGGCAGCCCTTGCCATGCTCTGATGAAAGCTGGACTGCGGCAATCTATTCGCAGCACTCCCGGTTCCTAGTTCTCGCTTCTCATAGTGGTGCACTAGGAAGGGCTCCAACCTGCATCTGAGCTATGAGCGCGAACAACTGGCATGCTTAACAGGCCTCCTGATGTCATCAGGAAGTTCCATGAAACAGCCTATGTCACTCTGGATGGTTCCATAGGGCGCTGCGAATGTCGCCCTCCATTGTGATGAGGCCGAGGGTTTCCTGCCGAAAAGGCGCGGCGGAATAGGCGAGCCATTGGTACCGCTTGCGCCCAGGTGCGATGCGTATCGTGCCGGGCACGGCTGGGCTGGAGCGGAACTCTTTCCAGCCTTGGCCCGGCTGTCTTTTGCACCCTGATGTTGGGCAGCCGGGCCGACTCCCTTCTGAATTCAATTATCGTCGGCGTGGCGGCTAACAGACGAAACCGTTATTTAGTCTGGTCATCCCTGCCTTGGTGATCTCGCCTTTACAGATTCCAATCCTGGACGCTAAGCCAGCAGCGGCCACTCGCTGCTGTCCAATCAACAAGCCCCAAACATCAGGTCGCGCTTATATACAAAAAAGCCGGCCACCTTTCGGCAGCCGGCCAGTGCAAACAAGGAAGGGAACGTTGCACTGATGGGGCAGTGCACCGTCCGAAGCGTTTTCAGGCGACAATGTTCCACCGGTGAGAGAACAAAGAAGGCTTCACCGCCAGCGCACATCCCCTTAGCCGCGCTGTGTTGCCGTCGCCTAGTGTCTAAAGGCCTTTAACCAGCCACGGATCGGTGTCGTATCCGAGGCGCGGCTTTTCCGGCGTTCCACCGGCCGGCAATTTGGCGGTTCCGGTCGGCCTGCAGTCCAGCTCGAGCACCTGCTTCTTGGCCGAGTGCTTCGTAGAGCAAAGGTCCGTGGCGTCACTCACCACCACCTTCTTCTCCTTGGCAACAGCGACACCAGTCCCAGCGATCACGATCGCCGCACAAAACACAGCAACTCTCATCATACTCCCCACCGTTGCGCCTCCGCAAAAGGCTGAGCCTGACGTTACGGCACATTTAAATTAGCGCAAGCGAATATTAGCTGCCTAGTCCCTTCACATCGGCTCTGGTCGCCTCCCCCTTGCTGCCGGCGCCTTGCGATACCGGCAGCGCGATATGGTAGGATGGGCGCATGCCTGCTCATGATCGGAGGGCCGATGTTCATGACTTGAGCTCGACATGGCAGAGGGCTGCAATCGTCAAGTTTCCCAGGTCGTCGTGGCGATGAACGATCGCGTCGAGGATCGCTTAATAAGCGGCGTTTACTAAGTTCCGCTGGTCTAGCCCTACGCGATCACACCATAACCACGTGATGACAAATCAGCCATATGTGTGGCGCGGCGGGCCTGTTCCGCTTGTGGCCGGCGCCTACCCACCCGGGTTCCCCAACCATGGCGTCGGCCATTTTCGTTCTCTCAGCGATTATAAGCCTTTGCTATAGGCCTATGTGTTGGCTGGACGGTGAGATCGCTGTTAGATCGCCTCGTTCGTTTGGATGTTTCGCTGGCGTTGGGAGGAGGCGCATATGTTCGCCAGCCGGCGGATACCACACCGCCCCACCGGTCAGGCCCAGCGCGCCCGCTGCAAAGTCCCGCAGACGGCTGCTGGGCCGCTGGCGGGCAGCGGCTACTTGCTGACGATCCAATCCACCAAGCCAGTTTTATCAGCTCGAACCAATCGTGCACCAGGGCCTTGGCTAAATCGCGCCATTGACACTCAGGCGTACGGGAGACGGCAACAGTAGAAGGGTCGGCATCTTCCCAGCCTCGCGCCACGTCATCGCGATGACGTTGACGAAGGCGCATCAGCAAGGTGGCCGTAGTGGCCGCTTGAGCGATATCTATGGGCGTTGCAACCATCGCAGCCTCCCTCAAAGCGATGGCAAACCCCTCACTAGTAAGCCCGCTCAGACTCTCTCTGCAATCAAAAAAAGAGTTGTCCTCGCTCCCTGTTCTGTCATCGCAATGAAGGACGACATCTTCGAGCACCCGCAGCACACCTGTCGCATGGAAAAAGCTGTAGGCGTTTATAGGTGCTTGGGGAATCCGCCGTTTGTTTGCGTCGTGGAGCGGGACAAAGCAAGTTACTCACTCAGGCTGGCTACCGTGAAGCGGGGCACCAGCCCGACTTCCACGCGTTGCCGTGGGAAGCTGAACACAGGGCCGTCAAAGAAAGGCAAGGTGGACGCGACGGCGCTCGCTGAACGCATTCGGGCGCCGGCTGCGTTCGCGTTCACACCCGGCGCTATGTCGCTTCTAGGCCCGCTCTGTCGCTACTTTGTGCGCAGCATATTGTGGGAACTCTGCCTCGACCCACGCACTCAGTGGCTGACCAGAACGAGCGCATCATCGGCCTAACCCGTTTAGGCTGTAGAATTTGTGTGTGCGCTCGTATCGAGATGCGGGTGATGTCGCAGCCGAAACGCGCTGCTTCCTTCTCGATCCGCCCCATCAGTTTGGCGCCGATACCAGCACTGCGCATCTCGGCGTCGACAACCACATGGTCGGCCTACGCCCACTTTCCGCCCATACCCGGTTTGCTGATAGAGCGGGTAGATAGCCGCGATCTCTTCGAGCTCCATGGCTGAGTGTCGATGCCTATGTCGGCGAGGTGATGAGTGCGGCCTTGCCGCCGAACACCAGCCCCAACTGGGCAGTCGCATCGCTCGACATTACGGGCGATGCAGCCACTGCGAAGGTCGAGGACGAATTTGGAACCACAAGGTTCACCGACTATCTTTCTCTGCTCAAGAGTCGCAGGAGAATTGAAGATCCTTAGCAAACTCTACCACCTTCACTAATACGACCGTCCAGATCAGAGGCCAAATACCGCAAAACTGACCAACCTGTCGTAGGTCTCCCAGCGCCTTCAGAGCTTGAGCTCAGTCCTTAGCGCGTCGATTCGCTTCGAGGCCTCGGCTTTGCTTAGATCTTCGGCGTAGCTTCTGTCGTCGCCCGCCTGCTCACATAATGTTTTCAAGTAGGAAGCTTGCGACGGAGTCATTGGCTCGTCTCCCGTCGTCCATTCGTCAGGATCCTTGCTGATAGCTTCGCCTTTGGCTCGGGGTGTAGTTTGCATGACGCTCTCCATGTTGGGAACGGCACAACGTATTTGATCTGCTTTTGTTCCACATGCTTGAAGTGTCTGAGATTGCGATGGCAGGGGTGTTCACGAACGCAAGTTTACCCGTGCTGGAAGAATCCGACGAGATTGCTTAGCTTCCGCTCGCGGTCGCCAACGATGAACTCAACGCCAACTCTGCGCGAGACATCGAAAGATCCTCCGCGCCCGCAATTTACCCCAACGGTGAGGAGACGCCCCATGAAAGCAATCGTAGCGACGGACCAGACTGCAGGAACGGCCGGGATGAAGTTGGTGGAGTTGCCCGAGCCTCGGGCGGCAATTAACGACGTGGTCGTACAGGTTCATGCGGCAGGATTCGTCAACACCGAACTGGAGTGGCCCTCGACGTGGGCCGACCGAGCCTTCCGTGACCGGACCTCTTCGATCCTCGGCCACGAACTGGCTGGTGTGGTCACTGCGCTCGGCTACGGCACTACGGGGCTTTCTATAGGTCAGCGGGTGTTCGGCCTCGCGGACTGGCATCGCGACGGCACCCTCGCCGAGTATGTTGCCATGGAGGCCCGTAACCTCGCGCCGCTGCCCGGCGATGTCGACTTTACGGTGGGCGCTAGCCTGCCGATCTCCGGCCTAACCGCATGGCAGGGGCTGTTCCAGCATGGCCGCATCAAGGCCGGGCAGAGCGTTCTCGCGCATGGCGCTGCCGGTGCCGTCGGTTCGATGGTGGCGCAGCTTGCCAGGGAGGCCGGAGCCTATGTGATCGGCACCGGGCGGGCCGCCGACCGCCAGAAAGCGCTCGACTTCGGTGCAAATGAATTCCTCGACCTCGCAAAAGACACCCTTGAAGATGTCGGCGGCGTCGATCTGGTGTTCGATGTCATCGGCGGCGATGTCCAGAAGCGATCCGCAACGCTCGTCCGGGCCGGAGGTATCCTTGTCACAGTCGTCGGACCAACGGATATTCGACCTGCAGACGGCCTGGCGGTTGACTTCGTCGTCGAGGCTGATCGAGCCCAGCTTTCTGAGATAGTGCAGCGGATCCGCGATGGACGACTGCGGACGAACATCGGCAAGGTTTCGAGCTTGGATGATGCCATCGGCACCTTCAACTCAACGGACCGACGCGCGGGCAAGACCGTTGTTCGCGTTCGTCCGTGAGAACTTGGGAGAGAGGCGGGCCCTCGCTCCTTATGGTCGCGTCGGCAGCTGACACGGTGAGGTGCAAATCAGCGCCTGTCGCGGGATTTAGCCATCGTAGGGCGGTGTTTGCGGGAACCTACTTTGTACGTTTCCGACTCTTGCCTTTTTCGGAAAGTGACCCACAGAATTGCTGATTGAGGTTCTATCTCTCTGGGAGGATGGGATGGACATTCAAGCACCTGTTCGGCCTACGCAGCAAACGGCCAAGGAGCTGGTCCGCGAGGTCCTGTTGGGCTCTCAACCCGGCGACATTATTTCCGTCAAAGCGACCATTGTAGCGGTCCGTCAGCGCGGCGGCGATCTTCTCGAAACTGACTGCCAGTTAGTCGAAATGATCGTCAAATCAGCCTTCGTTTGGGGACTGTTCATCGCCTTTGACGTTCGAGAGGCGTGATGCCCCACCGTTGGTTCAACCCTCCGGTTTATGTGAAGACTGAGCGCCCGGGGCTTCGCCTTGGTGTCAACCNTGATGCCCCACCGTTGGTTCAACCCTCCGGTTTATGTGAAGACTGAGCGCCCGGGGCTTCGCCTTGGTGTCAACCGAGTTGATGCCGCCGCGGAGGAGCTTCTAAAGTGGTCCAATCGTGGCCCCAAGTGGCGACTGGCGGCCGAGGCTTGCCTATCTGCGATGGATGGCAAAATGGCGGGTAATGACTTCCGGCTCCTGTTCGAAGCCGCGGCCGATGAAGAGGAGATGCTGCTGCCGGATTAACAACGCTATACGACGAGCCCATTCGGGTCTGTTCGCGTTGCGAATTCACCGGCGCAACGGGCATTTATGCTGTCCGTCTCCGTCGTCAAACTTTAAAGTGAGACACTAACGAGCGACGACCTAGATGGACAGTTTATTCGCCGGTGCGCGTACCATATAGGGCCGCGGGTGACCGATGGAGGTCACATGGTTGATGAAGAGCATCGCCGCGAACGGAGGCAGCGGGTGCTGAAAGGCGCCTCAATCATCAGCGGAATTACAAACTCCGAGATCAGTTGCACCATTCGGAACCAAAACAGTGGCAGAGCTGAGCTCAAATCCCGGTGGAATCGCGTGTCCCTGAGCGGTTCGTGGTTTACGGGCCGACCGACGGCGTTGCCTACCAGGCAGTCCTGCGGTGGCGCAGGAACGACCGAATTGGGGTTCAATTTATAGGAACGTTGCCAAAGCCGCGTCTCCACTATGGCTGAGCTTGTGCCCGGGATGCACAGACCGGGGAATTGGACACTCTCCGGCGCTCGGCACGTGTTCCATGGCAGTCGCACTTTAGAGATTACCCCCCGGCGAAACTTCGCTTCAGGTCGACGCGGTCAGAAGGCTTACAAGATCGCGGGAATATTCCCCGTCCAGATATTTAGCCGGAGCGCCCCACGCATCGGCTGGTTGGCCAGTGAACGCGTCAAACACCGCTCAGGTTTCGTCGAGTCCCTCCTGAGGTCGTATCTTTGAGAAGCCATGCCGTCGCTAGGTAAGTCTGCGGTCCAGTTCTCAAGCGGTGATCGACATTCCTGTTGGAGTGCGGGTTCTACAGGAGATTCGGTTTTGAGGATCGCGAGGGCTCAACGGATCATGAGCGACCCAGCAGGATCAGAAACCGGCACCCGTCTGCGCAGCCCTTTGATGAAGATAGGTAGAGTCAAAATCTGCGGCGCGAACGAGCCCTGCCCAGTCGGTCGCATGAAAACGCGAGCCAACGGTGGATATCAGACCGTCGCGTCTAAGGTCCTGAAGCACTCGGTTCACGTGCACGGTAGAGAGGCCAAGTGCGTCGCCAAGTGCAGCCTGCGTTATGGGGAGATAGGCCACATGATCTTCAATGCGGCCTACCGAGCGAAGGCGAACAATGAGTTCGCAAAGAATGTGAGCCATACGCGAGTAGGCGTCGCGCCTACCGACGTTGGTGACCCACTCTCGATAGATCGCCGCATCGATCACCGTCGAGCGCCAAAACACTCTCGTTATCGAAGAGTGCTGGTCGCAAACGGCGCGAAGTTCGTCGTGCCGCATGAAGCCCACCCTAGCGGGCATGAGAGGGGTGAAAGTGCAATCCATGACCGACAAATGCAAACCATGCAGGTCGGGAATGTCGCCCGGAACAAAAAAGGAGGAGATTTGACGCTTCCCCTCCCCGGTTAGTTTGATCGACCCTATTAAGCCTTCAAGAACGACGAACGAAAGGCTCGGCTTATCGCCCTCGCGCAGAATGTCTTCGTTGGCCTGATATCTCTTCTCCTGAATCGAGATGTTCCCCAAGGTCGCAATGTCTGATTCTGCGAGTTCCGAGATGGCTTGGAGCTTGCGGATCAACATTTTGAAAGAATGATCATGTGCCATCAAGAACCTGTTCGTGTTTGCTCCCAACTTTTAGTTGGCGCTAATGTTCCCGCTGCCTAGAGGAGACGAAGGCCAATGGTCAGTGCGTCGATGATGCGCGCAAAGTTCAGCTGTCCTCAATCCTTTTCGCCTGCCGCAACCTGTTCGAAACGGCTGGATCACAACCTGCTTTCCACCGGATTAACGAGTGCTATTGCGCGCCAGGAACCTTAAGAGTTCGCAGCCGTTCAACTGTTGGGGCGCACGAAGCAGGCTTTCAATGTCATCGGGTTCCGTGCTGATCGTGGAGACGTCGAGAACTCTCTCCGGGAGGCCGGGTTCGAGGTGGTCGCCGGCTTAAAAGGGCCTTCAAGCGATTGCGACTTTCGATCGTGAGCCGGAGCGAGTTGTGGCTCTCCTGACAGATATCAGACTTGGGGACGGCCCAAGCGGGTGGGATGTGGCCCGGCACCTCCGAGGCGCCGATCCTACTATGCCAGTTATATGACAGCGTTGGTCGATGCCATGGCCTGCTACGCAATTGACCGACATCAAATCGACATCCTGTCTCTCGGCTGCGTTGAATTGGAGTTCGCCTTCACCAAGGGCCAAATCGCCAAGGGCGGTATCAGGCACTGGCGCGAGATCATTTCTGCCGCCATGCGCCTGCAAAGCCAGAATGCACTGGGCCAAGCTGGGCTGCTGGTAGGACGAGACCGTCTACTACGCGTCGACGGAGCACCTATGAAGTCTAATCCAATCGACCTCGACGACTACACCGGTCCGCCGCAGAGTTACCTGTTATTGCTGCCTCACTGGTCAAGCAACATGAGGAACGGCTGGCCGCGCTTTTCGTTGCGCCGCGTCCACCCTACAAAGCGGTGTATGGGCCAAGGTCTCAGGACCCGTAAATAGCCACCTGTTCTTCGCACGATGTCGGCTTTCAGAAACCGCCTAAAGCGATCCCGATATTGAGCGCAATGGCCATCCGTTCTGATTAAGTCGTCTTGGCCAGCCGTGGTCTTCACTCGACCCCGCATGATGAGGTATGACCAAGAAGGATGTAGACTAAACCGGAAGAGACAAGGTGCAGGTGCAAGGCATTGAGAGATAGCAGGAACCGAACCAATCCACAGGAATATTTTGTTGGTATTATGTTGGTATCAGATGCGGCTAACATTCCCCTAAGTATCTGAAAGCAAAACGGGATTTTCTTCACTTGAATTCCGCCTCTGGGCACCAGTTTTCTCTGAACATCAAGGGCTTGACTTCCTGGCGCCGCACCGACGGATTCCTGATTTCGGCCTGCCGGCTGTGCCGGCAAGCCTGCGCAACCGAGTTATGAACTTTCGGGGCGCACGGTCTCCACGCGCAGCGAGTCGGCTGGAAGCGGCTGCAGCAGTTCGGCTTCCGGCTTCGTCAGACTGAGCCAAGCCGCCCAATCGCCGGGCCGAAGCACCACGACCTGCCGACTGTGATAGGGCGCAATATCCGGTCCAAGCTCGGTTGTCAGCATGGTGAAGGTTGGCGGCTTGTTGCCGGCAGCTTCACGCCAAAGCCCTGCGATGGCCATGAACGGCGAGCCGTTGAGCGTGAAGCGATGCTTTGCCTTCGGATACTTCGTGCCCGTGAACTCGAAGAAGGCGGATGCCGGCACGAGGCAGCGTTTGCTGCCGGCGAATTGCCGGCCTTCGGAGCGGAAGTTGAACACTGGTCCGCCTTTCGGGCCGGCCGGCGGAAATCCAAACGTCATCGACGTCAGTTCAACAACGCCAGTGTCGCCGGCGGCGCGCATGATCGGGGCTGGATCGTTGATATGGATGTCATCAACCCGCGGCAGGTCAAGTTCGGTCTGATGGGTCGGGATCTCAAGTGCCAGCGACTCCAGCATCCGGCAATATTCAGCCCAGAGAATATGCTGCTCATAGTCGTTGCACATGGAAGGCTCCCGACCGGTCTGCCAGTTTACCTCACGCCAAACAAAGAGGCGATGGACCGCTCAACCCTCGCGGTCGCGCTCGACCAGTATATCGGCCTCGATCGCCGCGTTGACGAAGGCGGCGCGGGCATAGCGCGCCTCTTGAAGGCCTTCCAGAACGCCAAGGCAGGCTTTGCGGGCGGCGACGTGATAGCCGCCTGTCTTCACGGGCCATCGGTTCATCAGGATATCGGCGGCCTGCGCGACACGCTCCACCTTGTAGATCTTGTTTCTGGATCTGCCGAGCGCCACGCGAACCGGCTCATCGAAATGCTGATCTTGCATGCTTCCCCTCCCGAACGCGATCGCGAGTCAATTCGGGGGAGGCAAGTTCGGTTCCACGGGAGCGATCTGCCAACGCAATAAACCCGCCTTCTGAAATCACTTTGCGCCCATCGGCCAAATGGCGGATTCGCTTTGCTTGGTGATCCCCTCCACCTAGGGCAAACTGCCTGCCGGGGCTGCAGGAGGAGAAATGCGAGCACGCGCAGCTACGATCGGCGATCTCGAAAGTGTCTTCCGTGATCTGTCCACGCGGATGTCGGACGAGTATGTGGCCGCCGGCAAGGACAGCAAGGTCGCCTACGACAATCTGATGATGAATTTGAAGGAAGGCCGAGCGCACGCGCTGGTCGAGGGCGACAAGACGGTGGCGATCGTCGCCTGGCACGAGAACAGCGACGCCGCCGACACGCTGTTTGCCGCGCAGGAGGGTTTCTTCAGCGCCGCGACGGTCCGCTTCTGCAGGCGCCACATCCGCCACATTCAGGCGCTGGCCGGCAACCTTCCCATCCACTCGCGCAGCTGGCTGCAGCGGGCCGACGTCGGCAAATGGTTCCGTGTCATCGGTTATGTCGAACGCGGCCGAGAGAACGGCGCCACTGTGTTCGAATTGCCGCCGGCACGGGGAGCGTCAGCTGCGCGGGCTGCCTAGGGCTGCGCACCCACGGATGCCATCACGGAAAAGCCCCCGCCAGGATGGCGATGGGCCAATATCGCCTGCAATGGGCTCATATCGGGGGCTCAGATATCGGGCTGATCCAGCGCCTCGAAAATCACCCGTTCCAGCGGACCGAGATCCTCTTCGATCTCGCTGACCTCAAGGCCTAAATGCCGAGCATCCAGGGCAGCTCGCGTGGTTAGGGTTCGAGCCGTTGCCTTGTCGGCAGGCAGTTCGCCCGGCAGGTGCTCGTGGATCCAGCCCTGCAGGAAATCAACGCCGCGCTCGCTCATCGATTATCCCTTCCCTTATCTGGGGGATCATTCCCCCAGAATGACCCCAGAAGCGACGATCTGAGCCGTCAGGCTGGTGAGCCTGCCTCGCTTCACGAGCGTCGGCTTTTGGTAGATTTTCTTCATGGCGGTGCCTTTCGCGACAAATCGCTCGTCGGCAACAACGTCCGTCGCGGGGCAGCGTTCCATGGCGGGCTGTCAGGTCGCGCCAAGCACCTCCCAGGCCGAACCTCAGCTTCAGGCGAGTCCCGGACCGCCGGCTGGGGATCGACCCAGAGCAAGATCCCGAAAAGTGGAATCCGGTTTTCGGAAAAGATCATGCTCAAACTAGAAGATAGGGCTCCATCCCGATTTCCATCGGGATGGACCGGGCTCTAGCCGCGAAACCGGTTTGCCAAGCGCTTCTTGAGCCCGCGCAACGACAGGCTTCGCCTGAGGGAAAACCAGGCGATGCGCCGACGCACTTTGCGCATGGCATCGGCGTGGATTGCGTCAACGCTGCGGCTTCCGTCCCCAAGCTTCAGTGGCGGGGCGGATGATGCCGACCGGATGATGCCCTGCAGCGCCTTTGCGTGCAGATCGGCGTATCGGCCGTAATTGGCGCCCGCATCCCAGCCGGGAGGGCGCGCCAGGACGGTCGGGTTGTTGTTGATCTCGAAGGTCTGAATGCGGCCGTCGATCATGCCGTAGTCGATGCGGCCATAGTCGATCCCGGCTAGCGCGAACACCCCCTTGATCTCGGCCGCGTGCGGATTGTCAGCGACATAGGCGCGGCTTTCAGCCCTGTCCGCCTCAGTGAAGCGGGTGCTTGGAAACTTGATGTACCAGTTCTCGTTGATGAAGCAGTGCTGCGGATAAATGGTAGAACCGACCTTGTAGGCCGAATATTTGCGGAAGCGCCCATCGGCCGAGGGGGCGGCGCCATATTCGACGATCATCAGGTCCGGGTCATGCCGGATAGGCTCCGGCAGGGCGGCGATTGCCACTTCCAGCGCTTGCGCGCTGTCCAACAGTCCGGTCAGCGGCGGATCGTGCCGGCTTTCCCAGCGCACGAACACCGGAAAGCGCGAAATGGCCTGGCGCTGATCGAGGCGATGGACATCGAAACCGTTGAGGCTGGCTCCCTTCAACCGCTTCAGCAGGTCAAAGCGGCCAAGCGCCTTGGCGGGGTTGTTCAGCAGGAGCAGGCCGGGATCCTGGGCAGCGACGCTGTCGAACAGGTCAGTCGCCGCCTGCATCTGAACCGGCGTGAGCCTTTCGAAATCGGTAAAAATGAACGTTCCCGGCGCGACCGAGCCAAGACTGCCGGTCTCTTCATAAGGGATTATCCGCAAGACACCGCCAAGCCCATGCGGGTAATAGCCAAGGAACACACCTATCGTGTAAGCGTGCTGGCGGGTACAAAGGTAATAGACCGGGCTGAAGCCCGCGGCAACGGTCATGGCCATGACCCTGCCCGCCGGTCATAGTTCGACGGGTGGTTGTGATTCAGGGTGAGGTAACGGGGGATATTCACAAGAAAATGCATGGAGAATTTCCATCGGCCGACCACAGCTGGCGGCAAGTACGCGCCGGTTGCTTCAATGGTTCTACAGACATCTACGCGATCTACGATGAGATGCGCCAGCAGGCGCCTGTTTGGCAGGCGCCGTGGGGCGACGTCTACGTAACGAAATACGATCTTGTTTCGGCCTGTCTTGTCAACCGGCAGCTGTCGCATGTCCCGCCGAGCGGCGAAGCCGATACCGGCCGATCAGCCATCAATGACTGGCTGATGTATCAGGAGGGACGCGCGCACGCCGCCATCCGGCAAGCCCTGCAGCAGCCCTTTGTGAGCAACGGCACGGCAGTGCTGGCGCCCGTGGTCGACGAGGCCATCGACCAGCTCGTTTCAAAGGCGGATCTGTCCGGCACGGTCGACGTCGTCGCCGCCTTCACGCGCGCGGTGCCGGAACGCATCATCGGCCGGCTGCTCGGCGTTCCAGCCGAAGACATGCCGATGCTGCGCGCCTGGTCGGCGTCGATCCGCACCATCCTCGACACTGGTTTCGATGACGCCTTCGGCTCGGCGCCGAACGCCGCCCACGAAATGTCGGCCTATTTCGCCGAGCTGTTGCGCAGCCACCTTGCCGGCTCCGTAATGCCGCCGTTGCTGGTCGGATTGCCGGCGCTGGTCGATGCCGTCGGGCTGACGGTTGCCGGCCGCAACATCGCCTTCCTGGCTTTCGCCGGGCACGAGACCACCGTGCATCTGCTTGGCAACATGCTGTTCCATCTCGCCCACGCGCCCGCCCAATGGGCTGCCTTGCGGGCCGATCCGCATCTAGTTGCCACTGCGGTTGCCGAGACCCTGCGGCTTGAAAGCCCGGTTCAGAAAATCTGCCGCTGGCCGCTGCAGCCTATCGAACTGAACAATCAGCCGATCGATAAGGAGCAGATGGTCGTCCTGCTCGTCGGCGCAGCCAATCGCGATCCGGCCCGGTTCAGCCAGGCCGAGCGCTTCGACATCAGCCGTTCGGGCAAGCAGAACCTCGCCTTCGGCCGCGGCGCCCATGTCTGCATCGGCAAGGCGCTTGCCGAAATGGAGGGAAAACGGCTGCTGGAGGCAGTGCTCCGTCGCTGGAGCAGCATCGAACCCGCCTCCGGACAGCCGACATGGATGGACAATTCGTCGATCCGCGGGCTGGAATCACTCGTCTTGCGGCTGGCTGCCTGACCGGCGCGGGGTCAAGCCCCGGTCGCCTCCAGCGCGGCGATGAGCTCACTGTCGGCCTGCCGCAACAGCACCGGCGCCTTCATCCCCGCAATGCTTATACCGCCTTTCAGGCGATGGCGTTTCAGCCGGCCATAGAGATCCTCGACCGGCGTCGCCTGGACAGGGCCAAGCTGGCCGATCCGGCGGGCATATTCGTATTGCGGGTTGGCGGCGAGTTCGGCATCGAGCTTTTCGCTCCATGCCGCAGCGGCTGGTCCGGCTTCGACGAAGAGACGGTAGTGCGGATGCGGCTCTGTTGCCGCAACGACCAGCGCATAGGCCTGCTGCCGGCCAAGCCCGATCTTACCGATGCAATGAGCGACGAATGCCTCGGTCAGCTTCTCGCCGCAGAGGTCGGAGACCATGCCGGCGCGACCGACGAATTGCAGACGCGGCGTGTCGCCGTCGAAGCCGACGACCTTCACCATGTCCTGCGTGTCATAGCGATAAAGGCCGGAGCCGGTGGTGACGATCAGCCGATAGGCCTGGTCGATCTCCAGCCGCCAGGCAAAATGGCTGGTGCCGCCATCGTCGACAAATTCGAAGAAGCCGCTTCGCGCGGCAAGGATCGATCCGGGACCGTCGCCATAGGGAAATGAAACGGCGGCTTCCGTCGACATCAACCCTTTCGACTGGATGAAGGCGGCGGGGAACAGGGCCTGCAGTTCGGCGGCGAAACCTTTGCTCGATGCATCGGTCCAGCAGCTGACGGTGTCAAGCTGCGGCCAGATAACCGAGAGGTCGCCTTGTGGGTCACGGAGCGCTTTCTCCAGCGTTTCGATACGGGTGCGCACCGCGGCGGCGGGATGCGTTGCCGTCAACATCGAAGTCAACTGGGGTAAGAGGATGCCGGCATCGCGCCGCATCGCGCGCAGGATTTCGGTGAAATAGGTAGGGCTCCACACCCAGACCAGGGCAAGATCCTCGCAGGCCAGAAGATGCAGGCAGGTCTGCCGCTGCCAGGTCTCGAAATCGGCGAGCAGCCGCAGCTCCATGGGCACGGCAGACAGGGCGATCAGGCTGTCGCGCAAGGCGCCGAAATAGGCGAAAGGCACGGGGCTGCCGACCCGGTGCACGCCGATGCGCTGATCCAGCGACCGGCCGACGGGGCTGAGCGCGAAATAACTGCGGCCTCGCGTGACGCCGGGCCGGCGGCGGATCAAGTCGGCAAGCCAGGGATAAAGGCAGTCGGTGAACGATCTCAACCCAGTGTCGGTATAGGGGATGTTCTTGGAGCCGCCCGAACTGCCGCCGGTCTGCTCGATGAACCGGATCGGCTCGGTTGTCAGCACCCCGTCCTCGCCGCCGATCGCCCGGCCGATGTAAGGCTGGAGCGCGGCATAGTCGGCGATCGGCACCAGATCGCGAAACGCTTCCGCCGAACGGATTTCGGCGAACCGGCGGTCCTTGCCGAACGCGGTCGAACCATTGGCACTGATGAGACCAGCCAGGGTGCCGCGCTGGGCCGTTTCGACGCCGCTCAGCCCGGCGCGGAACCCGGCGTCGGTAGCCGCGGTGAGATCGGCAATCCGCGACCAGGCGTCAATGACCATCCGCCAGGCCTTCGGCAAAGCTGGTCGCCCCGTAGCGCTTCAGGTTGGCGATGTCGAATTCGGCCAGGCAGGCAAGCTCGACACCACGAAAATGCCAGGGATTGGCCTTGAGGAAGAAGGCCGCGTAGCGGTTGCGCGCGGCGGTTTCCTCGACGCCTGCCCATTCGTGCCGCAGATGCCCATGCGACTGGCCGAAATCGATCAGCCCGGTCTCGGGATTGAAATACTGTCCATAGCGCACTGCGGCGATCTCGTTGCGTATCCGCGCCAGACCGCTGGTATCTCGTCCGTCGATCGAGGGAAAGAAGTCGCGGAAAAAATTGGGCAGGATGCGGAACGTGCGGTGGCCCATCATGATGGAAAACCAGAACAGCCGGCCCTCGCCGATCCTTGCCTTGACGGCGCCGGCAGCGCGAAACCAGGCGCGCAGCAGCACCGGATCGCCCCAGCGTGATGAATCCAGAACCGTGTCGCCGGAAAAGAGATAGTGAACCGTGTCGTCGGCAATCTCCTGGCTTCCGACGAAAATGGTCGAGAAGCCGATGATCTCGTGCCGGCGTCGGATAAGGACGACGACCTCTTTTTTAGCGAGATCGCGATCGAACCGGTCGCGATCGGCAGCATCGTAGTATTTCTCGTAAAGGCGGAACATCTCGTCACGATCGTCTTTGCTGAGATCGCGCACCGGCATCGTTCCGGATTCGGTCGAACCGGCGTCATGCGCCACGGTTTTCCCCCCGTCAATCGATGCCATGCGTGCGACATACGGGACAAGGCAGCGACACTTCAACCGAAAAATGCCTTCGATCCACGGTAAACGATCCCACCAATTGTCGGCAGGTTGCGAAGCCAATGCGGGGCGTGGCATTTGTCGATGCCGATCATTGGGATGGCAAGCAGGACATGGCACGGCCACCAGACATCGCCCGACACCAGGCCGCCAAGGCAGGCGTTAGCCTGAACCGGGCGCTTTCCAAACTCGGCCTGTGTTCGCGCAAGCAGGCCGAGCTGCTGATAGCCGAAGGGCGCGTGCGGGTTGGCGGCAAGGTGGTGCGCGATCCGTCGCTGCGTGTCGATCTCGGCCGCGACCGCATCGCTGTCGACGGCGAGCAGATCGTCGGCGAGGCAAAAGTCTACCTGATGATCAATAAGCCGCGCGGACAGGTCACCACGCGCGATGACCCGCAGGATCGTGGCACCGTCTATGACTGCCTGGTGGAACTGGAGTTGCCTTTCGTGTCGCCGGTCGGCCGCCTCGACAAGGCCAGCGAAGGCCTGTTGCTGATGACCAACGACACGCGCTGGGCCAACCGCCTGCTCGATCCGGCCTCGCATGTCGCCAAGACCTATCATGTCCAGATCGGCACCGCGCCCGACGAAGCGATGCTGGCGCGCTTTCGCGACGGAGCGATCGTCGACGGCGAACTGCTGACCGCAAGTTCGATCGAACTGCTGCGCAGCGGCGGCCGCACTGCCTGGCTGGAAATCGTGCTCGACGAGGGCCGCAACCGCCAGATCCGCCGCCTGCTCGGGGCATTCGACATCGAGGTGCTGAGGCTGGTTCGGGTGGCGATCGGCGGTTTGCAGCTCGGCGAACTCGCCAAGGGCAAGGCGCGGCATCTGACATCGGAGGAATTGGCGGTGCTCGCGCGTTAAGAGGCAGGCTTGCCGCGAAACCCTACTTCTGGTTCCACCTGCGTATCACCGGCTCGCTCAGATCGTGCTCATAGCCGAGGATGCTGAGGCTCGCGGTATCAAGTACGAAGTGCGCACCGCCTTCGGGTGGCAGACCGAGCCAGCGCGCGGCCAGCACGCGCAGGAAATGCGAGCTTGAAAACACCAGCACATTGCCCTCGATTGCCCGCAGCCCGGCGATGATCCTGTCGGCCCTGGCGCCAACATCCGCTACCGACTCGCCGTCGGGACAGCCGTCACGGAACAATTGCCAGCCGGGGCGCTGCACAAGAATCTCCTTGGTCTTAACGCCCTCATAGGCGCCATAGTCCCATTCCTGCAGGTCGTCCTTCTTGACGGCAGCAGCGCCGAAGCCGGCAAGCGTGCAGGTGCTGAAGGCGCGCTGCGACGGGCTCGACCACACCGCCTGGAAGGACAGATCCTTGAGCCGGTCCGCCACGCCGCGAGCCGCCGCCTCGCCCCTTGGCGTCAACGGTATGTCGGTGCGGCCGGTGTGTTTTCCCGAAGCGCTCCACTCCGTCTCGCCGTGACGGACCAGATAGATCTCGGGGTATGCACTGCTCATTCGCCGGCCTTTCGGTTGAAAACCGCCGACATCCTAGCCGGGAAGCTTTGGCCAACACCAGCCGCCATGCGCGCCAAAACAAAAGGCCGCAACGGGCGAACCGGCTGCGGCCTTGTGGCGAACGTCTGCGTTCAGTAATCAGGCGGGCTGCAGATCGCCCGACAGCGCCAGGTCGGCTTCCTCGGACAATGTGCCGGCCATGGCGGCGGCGAACTTGGTCTGGTCGAGTTCGCCTTCCCAGCGCGCCACAACGATCGTCGCCACTGCATTGCCGACGAAATTGGTCAGCGCTCGGCATTCCGACATGAAGCGGTCGACGCCGAGGATCAGTGCCATGCCGGCAACGGGTACCGTAGGCACGACAGAGAGCGTGGCGGCCAGCGTGATAAAGCCGGCGCCGGTGATGCCGGCGGCACCCTTGGAGCTCAGCATGGCAACCAGCAGCAGCAGGATCTGGTCGCCATAGGTGAGCGGCGTGTCGGTCGCCTGGGCGATGAACAGCGCCGCCAGCGTCATGTAGATGTTGGTGCCGTCGAGGTTGAAGGAGTAGCCGGTCGGGATGACCAGGCCGACCACCGAGCGGTTGCAGCCGGCGCGCTCCATCTTGGCCATCAGGCCGGGAAGAGCGGCTTCCGAGGACGAGGTGCCGAGCACCAGCAGCAGCTCTTCCTTGATGTAGCGGATCAAGGCGAGGATCGAGAAGCCGTTGTACCAAGCGACAGCGCCGAGCACGACCAGCACGAAGAGCAGCGACGTCAGGTAGAAGGTGCCGATCAGAAAGGCGAGGTTGGCAATCGCGCCGATGCCGTATTTGCCGACGGTGAAGGCCATGGCGCCGAAGGCGCCGATAGGGGCGGCCTTCATCAGGATGGCGACCAGGCGGAAGATAGGCGAGGTCAGCGCCTGCAGGAAATCGACGACCGGGCGGCCGCGCTCGCCGACCAGAGCGAGAGAGATGCCGAACAGCACCGAGAAGAACAGCACTTGCAGAATGTCGCCTTGCGCGAAGGCGCCGGTGATGGTGTCGGGGATGATGTTGAGCAGGAAGCCGACGATGGTCGTGTCATGCGCCTTCTCGGTGAAGGTGGCGACCTTCGAGGGGTCGAGCGTCGCCGCATTGATGTGCATGCCGGCGCCCGGTTGGACGACGTTGGAGACGACCATGCCGACGACCAGCGCCAGGGTCGAAAAGACCAGGAAATAGATCATCGCCTTGCCGGCGACGCGGCCAACCTTTTTCAGGTCGGAGACGCCGGCAATGCCGGTGGTCACCGTCAGGAAGATGACCGGCGCGATCACCATCTTGACCAGCTTGATGAAGGCATCGCCGAGCGGCTTCAGCGAAGCACCGAGTTCGGGATAGAAATGACCGAGCAGCACGCCGGCGGCGATCGCCGTCAGGACCTGCACGTAGAGATGACGGTAAAAGGGTAGCTTGCCGCGCGGTTCGGCGGCAGCGAATGCTGGCTGCATGACGTCCTCCATGGCGCCCCGATCGAAAGCTCGACCTCCCGGGGCAGTTGTTTTCCGCAGCCTTGCGACTGCTGTATTGGTCACTGCAACTGCCGTGCCAGACTGTGCGGCATACCGCAGCCATTGATTTTGTTGGGTATTCGTCCGATCGAGGCTGCTGCCGCTCAACGCAAGTGCGGACATCCGCATGACTGAATTGTGCTTTGTGCGAAATCATGCACAAATAGGGAATGCTGCAACGCCCTGCCGCGGTCCTGTCGCCGACGCCCGAGCAACTCGGCAAACGCGCGCGTCGCGCCTGGCTGCTGTTTGCGGCGATCGCGCTGGTGATCGTTGCCACGGCGCTCACCGGCGCCGGCCTCTACGCGCGCCGCGCCGAGGTCGCGGCACTGGCGGCGCAAGGCCGCACCGATGCCAATCTGAAGGTTGCGTTGCTGCGCGCCGTGCTGGAAAGCCCGCGGGCGCTGCCGCTGCTCTTGTCCGAGGACCAGCAGGTGCATGACGCCCTGCAGAACAAGGGCGCTGTCACGATCGACGTGCTCAACCGCAAGCTCGAAGGGCTGGTCTCCGGCACCAAGGCTTCGGTGCTTTACGTCACCGGCGTCGACGGGTTTGCGATCGCCTCCAGCAACTGGCGCGAAACAACCAGCTTCGTCGGCAACGACTATGGTTTCCGCGCCTATTTCTCCGGCGCCATGCAATCGAGAACGGCCGAATATTTTGCGCTGGGCAACATCAGCAAGCGCCCGGGCCTCTATATTTCGCGTCGCGTCGGCAATGCGGCGGCACCGCTCGGCGTCGTCGTCGTTAAGATGGAATTCGACCAGCTTGAAGCCGACTGGCATGAGGCCAACCGGCCGGCCTATGTCAGCGACGACCACGGCGTCGTGCTGATCACCAGCGTGCCGTCCTGGCGCTTCATGACCACCGCGCCGCTGACCGGCCCGGTGGCTGCCACCATCCGGAGCAGCCAGCAATTCGGCAACGCGCCGCTGATCCCCTTGCCGATCACACGCCCCGAGGCATTGAGCCCTGACGTGTCGATGGTGCATGCGATAACACCGGGCGGCAGCGATGCCGAATATCTCAGGCTTTCGACACTGGTCCAATCGACGCCATGGCGGCTCGATTATCTCGTGCCGGTCGAAGCGCCGATCGCGGCTGCGGTGCGTGAGATGCGGCTGCTGGCGCTGGGCGTCGTGGTGCCGTTGCTGGCGCTGGCCGGCTATCTCCTGTGGCGCCGTCAGTCGGCGCAGATGCGCATCGCTGCCGAACAGGCAGCGCGCATCGAGCTCGAGCGCCGCGTCGTCGAGCGTACGCATGACCTCAGCCTGGCGCGCGACCGGCTGCAGGCCGAGATCACCGATCACCGCAGCACCGAAGCCAAGCTGCAGGTCATGCAGCAGGAATTGGTGCAGGCCAACCGTCTTGCTACCCTCGGCCAGGTTGCCGCCGGGGTCGCGCATGAGATCAACCAGCCGGTGGCGACGATCCGCGCCTATGCCGACAATGCGCGAGTGTTCCTGGAGCGCAAGCAGACCGCCTCGGCCGAGGAGAACCTTGGCGCGATTGCCGCGCTGACCGAGCGCATCGGAGGCATCACCGAAGAGTTGAAGGTCTTTGCCCGCAAGGGGCGCACGGCAGCCGAACCGGTCGAATTGCGCGGCGTCATCGAGGGCGCCGTGGTGCTGCTCAGAAGCCGCTTTGCCGGTCGGCTGGACGCACTCGATATCACGCTTCCGCCGGTAACGCTCAAGGTGATGGGCAACCGGCTGCGGCTCGAACAGGTGCTGATCAACCTGTTCCAGAATGCGCTGGAAGCGCTGGACGGGCGCGACGGCGCCAGGGTGCAGGTGTCGGCCCAGGAGACGGCCGACGGCGTGGCGCTTGCCGTCGCCGACAATGGGCCGGGCATTTCGCCTGCCATCCTCAAGTCATTGTTCACGCCGTTCAACACCTCGAAGGAAAAAGGCCTCGGGCTCGGCCTCGTCATCTCGCAGGACATCGTCGCCGACTATGGCGGACGCATCGAGGTGGCGAGCGACCAGGCCGGCACGCGCTTTACCATTCACCTCGCCAGGGCAGCATGATGGACACCGCACCGGTCGTATTGATCGACGACGACAGCGAATTGCGGAGGGCCACGCGGCAGACGCTGGAACTCGCTGGTTTTTCCGTCTCGGCCTTTGCGGTGGCGAACGAGGCGCTGGCCGGGCTCGACGCCAATTTTCCCGGCGTGGTGGTGTCCGACATCCGCATGCCCGGCATTGACGGCCTGCAGCTCTTCGACCGCGTCTTGCAGCTTGATGCCGACATTCCGGTCATCCTGGTCACCGGGCATGGCGACATCGCGGTTGCGGTCAAGGCGATCAAGGATGGCGCCTACGACTTCATCACCAAGCCTTTCGCCGCCGACCGGCTGGCGCAAAGTGTGGCACGGGCGGCGGAAAAGCGCCGGCTGGTGATGGAGAACCGCGCCTTGCGCGAAAGCGCCGAACAGGCGCAAGACGGCCTGCCGCTGATCGGGCAGACGCTGGCGATGGAGCGATTGCGCCGGACGCTGCGGCAAATCGCCGATACCGATGTCGACGTTCTGGTGACCGGCGAGACCGGCTCCGGCAAGGAGGTGGTGGCGAGCCTGCTGCATCGCTGGAGCCGCCGCGCCAGGGGCAATTTCGTGGCGCTGAATTGCGGCGCGCTGCCGGACACGGTCATCGAAAGCGAGCTGTTCGGCCATGAGGCCGGCGCCTTCACCGGCGCACAGAAGAAGCGCATCGGCCGGATCGAGCATTCGAGCGGCGGCACGCTGTTCCTCGACGAGATCGAAAGCATGCCGGCCTCGACCCAGGTGCAGATGCTGCGGGTGCTGGAAATGCGCGAGGTGACGCCGCTCGGCACCAATGAAATCCGGCCGGTCGACCTGCGCGTCGTCGCCGCCGCCAAGGTCGATCTCGGCGATGCCAGCCGGCGCGGCGCCTTCCGCGAGGATCTCTACTACCGGCTCAATGTGGTGACGATCTCGATCCCGCCGCTGCGCGAACGCCGCGACGACGTCGCCCTGCTGTTCTTCTACTTCGCCGAGCGTGCAGCCGCCCGCTTCCTCCGGCAAATGCCAGCAGTGCCTGCCTCAGTGCACCGCCATCTGAGCCAGCACGACTGGCCGGGCAATGTGCGTGAACTCGCGCATTTCGCCGAGCGTTTCGTGCTGGGACTCGAGGAAGCGGCGCAAGCGCCACCTTCCGCCCCGGCGGAGCCGGATGACGCCAGCTCACTGCCGGAACGGCTGGAACGCTATGAAGCCAATGTCATCCGCGAGGCGCTTGGCCGCAATGACGGCGATGTCCGGCGAACGATTGAAGCGCTCGGCATTCCGCGCAAGACCTTCTACGACAAGCTGCAGCGGCACGGCATCGTGCGCAGCGATTTTTCCAGGTAATTCATTTTCTAGGTAATTCAGGCGTGTGGACCCGAAAGCAGGGTAGATTTTGTGAACCGGCGCAAAAAAACCGTGGCAAGTCGGCATCAGAAAGTGTTGAAGACCGCATCGGCGGCCTTCGGCACGGCGCGATCCGGTTGCGCTCGGCAGATGTTGATGATTTGTTGCCGGTCAGCGGAGAATGAATGATGCGAGAACCTGTCGGTCAAGATGAATATGGATCGACCAACCCGTTCGATCCGGACGATCTGACCAATTTGAACGCGATCGGCCCGGCCATGGGCGGCGGCAACGACTTCGAGAAATACGCCGTTGCCGTGATCATCGTCTTCGGCGCGCTGATCATTGGCGGGCTGATGGCCGCTTCCATGACCTTTGGTCACCGGAACGGCTTCCTGTTTGCGCTTGGCGGCGCAACCGCGGCCTGGATATCGGGCAATGCGCTGCTCCTCGACCGTCCCCGCATCTACGCGGCGTTCGTCGTGATCGCGGCGCTGATGCTCGTCGGGTCGACGCTTACGCTCGTCCTCTGATCAATCTCTTGTTTTGATCAGTAGCCAATCGCCTCGCCGGATGCGGCGCGGCTGTCGATGGCGCCGTTGTAACGGGCGCCGCCGCCCTTCTCGATTTCCGCCAGGCTCTTGCCGCCGACAAGAATGCCGGCAGCCTGACCCCAGGTAGAATCCGCGAGATCGAGGTGGTAGCCCATGCCGGCCAGCAGTTTTTCAGTGTCGGGCGACAGGCCGAACGGTTCGACATAGATCGTGTCGGGCAGCCATTGATGGTGGATGCGCGATGCGTCGATCGCCTCCTGGATGTTCATGCCGTGGTCGATGACGTTGACGATGGCTTCCAGCGTGATGGTGATGATGCGCGAGCCGCCGGGGCTGCCGATAACCATGAACGGCTTGCCGTCCTTGGCGACGATGGTCGGGCTCATCGATGACAGCGGCGTCTTCTTCGGCTGGATGGCATTGGCCTCTCCCTGCACGAGACCGTAGAGGTTGGGCACGCCAGGCTTCTGGGTGAAATCATCCATCTCGTTGTTGAGCAGGATGCCGGTGCCGTCCGCGACCACGCCGGCGCCGAACGAGCCGTTCAGCGTATAAGTGACCGCGACCGCATTGCCGTCATCGTCGATGATCGAATAGTGCGTCGTTTCCTTCGACTCGCCGAAGCCCTTCGGCATCAAATCCTGCGAGACGCCGGCGCGGAACGGGTCGATCTTGTCGCGGATCTCCTTGGCGTAACCCTTGTCGAGCAGTTTCGAGACCGGATTGTCGACGAAATCGGGATCGCCGAGCGCCGAGTTGCGGTCCACATAGGCGTAGCGCATCGCCTCGACCATGACATGCACGGTCTCGGCCGAGCGGGCGCCGAGATAAGACAGCGGGTAGCCCTCCAGCACGTTGAGGATTTCGCAGATGATGACGCCGCCGGAGCTTGGCGGCGGCGAGGACGTGATCTCATAGCCCCGATAGGTGCAGCTCACCGGTTGCAGCTCGCGTACCTTATATTGCTCGAAGTCTGAGTTGGCCAGAATGCCGCCCTTGGCGCCGCTCGCCTTGACGATGGCGTCGGCGATGGCGCCTTTGTAGAAGGCGTCGGCGCCTTTTTCGGAGATGGCGGCGAGCGAGGCTGCAAGATCGGGCTGGAGGAGACGCTCGCCGGCGCCATAGGGTTTGCCGTCCGGCTTCAGGAAGATGGCGGCGGCGGCAGGGTCCTTCGCCAGCCGTGCGGCATTGCTCGCGAATGAAGCAGCGTCGCCCTGGTCGAGGATGAAGCCATCCTTGGCATAGGCAATTGCCGGCGCCATCAAATCCTGGCGTGGCAGCGTGCCATATTTTTCACGAGCCATCTCGAACCCTGCCACGGAACCCGGTACGCCGACCGCAAGGTAGCCATCAAGGCTGGCGCCCTTCACCGGATTGCCGTCCTTGTCGAGATACATGGTCTTGGTTGCCGCCAGCGGCGCGCGCTCGCGGAAATCGAGGAAGGTCGATTTGCCGTCCTTGAAGCGGATGGTCATGAACCCGCCACCGCCGATATTGCCGGCATTAGGGTAGACGACGGCGAGCGCATAGCCGACGGCGACCGCCGCATCGACGGCATTGCCGCCCTTCTTCAGCACCTCGACGCCGGCTTCCGACGCCAGATGCTGGGCGGTGACGACCATGCCGTGCTCGCCCTTCGCCGGTTGTGGCGAGGCGGCATGGAGCGCGCCGGATGGCGCGAGCGCAATTGCGAGCGAAAGGGTGACGCCAATCAGCGTCCGGCGGGTCAAGGGCATGGCGGTGCTCCAAGTGCGGTGCCTAGAAGAGCTACATGGAGCGGCCGAGTCCATCATCAATATGAGCGAACACATATTGATGTTCGCCTGCCGGCAGAGGCAAGCTGATCTCCCCCCTGTGGTGGAGATTAGCCAATCTCAAACAATCCCGCCTGAACCGCCCACAACCGCCGGCCGTTCCGCCGCGACCTTCGCCCGGTAGCCCGCCGCGCGATATGCGGCGACTGGATCGATGGCGCCGCCTGTGTTCAGCCGCGCCATGGCAAGGATCGGCTCGACATCGGTGCGGTAGGCAGCTTTCAGCGTCTGCGTCGCCATCAGCGCATCATTGCCGTCTTGGAAACCCTCGAGCGCCTTGCGGTCGACCAGCAGCGCCTGCGCATAGGCGCGCTGCACCTCGACCGCCGACAGCATCAGGCTTTCGATCGGATCGGTGACGTTGTGGCTCTGGTCGAGCATGTGGGCGGGATCGAAACCCTCGGCGCCGGACAGCTCGGCATCGACCAGTTCGTTGAAGACCAGGAACAGCCGATAGGGATCGATCGAGCCGGCATCGAGATCGTCGTCGCCATATTTGGAATCGTTGAAGTGGAAGCCGCCGAGTTTCTTGAACTGGATCAGCCGCGACACGATCATCTCGATGTTGACGTTGGGCGCATGGTGGCCGAGGTCGACCAGGCAGTAGGCCTTGTCGCCCAGCTCCTTGGATATGAGGTAGTTGGTGCCCCAGTCCTGCACGACCGTGGAGTAGAAAGCCGGCTCGTACATTTTGTGTTCGGTGAACAGTTTCCAGTCGGCGGGCAGTCCGGCATAGATCTCCTTCATCGCGTCGAGATAGCGCTCGAAGGCTTTGGCGAAATTGACCTGGCCGGGGAAATTCGAGCCGTCGCCGATCCACACTGTTAGCGCCCTGGACCCCAGCGTCTTGCCGATCTCGATGCATTCCAGATTGTGCTCGACCGCCTGGCGGCGCGTGCCGGCATCGGCATGCGACAGCGACCCGAACTTGTAGGACAGTTTTTGGTCCCTGGCATCCGAGAAGGTGTTGGAATTCATGGCGTCGAAGCCGAGGCCGAAGCGCGAGGCCGCCTGCTTCAGCCGGTTCGGATCGGCCTTGTCCCACGGTATATGCAGCGAGACGGTCGGCGTCGCCTGTGTCAGTTGGCTGATGACGGCGCAGTCCTCGATCTTGTCGAAAATGTCGCGCGGCTCGCCGGCGCCGGGAAAGCGGGCAAACCGCGTGCCGCCTGTGCCGACGCCCCAGGACGGAATGGCGACGGCGAATTTCTCGACCTTGTCGCGGATGGCATCGATGGCGATGCCGCGGCGGTCGAGGCGTTCGCCGAGCGACGCGTAGTCGCGCTCGAGGTCGGGTTTGCGCTGGGCGTTGTGGCTGGAGACGAGATCGGCGGCGATGATGGTTTCGGACAAGTGCTATTCCTCCCAATGCGTTCAGTCAGCGCTGCCCTTCATCCGGCCCTTCGGGCCACCTTCTCCCCGTATAGTGACGGGGAGAAGAGAAGCGCTCCGCCCTTAACTCAGCGCGTAAAGCTCTGCGCGTTGCCGGCGTCGACGTTGATGATGTTGCCGGTGGATTTGGCCGACATGTCGGACGCCAGGAAATAGATCGCTTCGGCGATGTCTTCGGGAAACACCGAGCGCTTCAGCATCGAGCGCGAGCGGTAGTGTTCTTCCAGATCGTCGGTCGACATCTTGTAGGCGGCGGCGCGCTGTTCCTTCCACTCGCCGGTCCAGATCTTCGAACCGCGCAGCACGGCGTCCGGATTGACGACGTTGACCCGGATCTGGGCTTCCGCGCCTTCCAGCGCCAGGCAGCGGGCGAGATGGATTTCGGCCGCCTTGGCGGTGCAATAGGCGGCGGCATTGGGTGACGCGGCAAGACCGTTCTTGGAGGCGACGAAGACGACATTGCCGCCGATCTTCTGGGCCCGGAACAGCCGGAAGGCTTCGCGCGAGACCAGGAAATAGCCGGTCGACAATATGTCCATGTTCTTGTTCCACAGCGCCAGCGTCGTCTCCTCGATCGGCGCCGAGGAGGCGAGGCCTGCGTTGGAGACGAGAATATCAATGCCGCCGAACTCGACGGCTGTCTGGGCGAAGCCGGAAATCACCTGCTCCTCCGCGGTGACGTTGATCAGCACCGGCCGGACGAAGTCCTTGCCATAGGCTTTCGCCAGTTCGTCGTTGGCGTTGGCAAGTGCGGTCTCGTCGATATCGGCCAGCACGACGCAGGCGCCTTCGCGCAGCAGGCGATTGGCGGTGGCGCGGCCGATGCCGCCGGCGCCGCCGGTGACCAGCGCGATTTGGCCGGCGAGCGACTTCGGCTTCGGCATGCGCTGCAGCTTCAAATCCTCGAGCAGCCAGTATTCGATGTCGAAGGCCTCCTGCGCCAGCAGGCCGACATAGGACGAAACGGTCGAGGCCCCGCGCATGACATTGATGGCGTTGACGTAGAATTCGCCAGAGATGCGGGCGGTGGCCTTGTCGCCGGCGAAGGTGAACATGCCGACGCCGGGCATCAGGTAGACCACGGCGTTGGGGTCACGGATCGGGGGCGAGTCCGGATGCTTGCAGCTGTCGTAATAGGCCTGGTAGCCGACACGGTACTCAGCAATATCGTCGGCGAGGCGCGCAATCACGGCTTCGACGTCGGGCTTCGCTGGGTCGAACTCGATAACCAGCGGGCGGATTTTTGTGCGCAGGAAATGATCCGGGCATGAGGTACCGAGTGCCGCCAGCGGGCGCAAATCCCTGGAGTTGACGAATTCGAGCACAGCGGCGGAATCGTCGAAATGGCCGAGCTTGTGGCTCTTCTCCGAAATCAGGCCGCGGATCCTCGGCATCAGTCTCGCCGCGATGGCGCGGCGCTCAGCGGCGTCTAGCGATTTGACGACTTCGCCGCCGAAGATGGCGAGACCCTCGGAGCGGCGCTCGAACCATTCGATCGCCTGGTTGATGACCGAGATCGTCGTCTCATAGCACTCCTTGGGTGTGTCGCCCCAGGTGAACAAGCCGTGGCTTTCGAGGATGACGCCCTTGGCCTCGGGGTGTTCGACGCAGAATTTCTCCAGCCAGAGGCCAAGTTCGAAGCCCGGCCGCTTCCACGGCAGCCAGCCGATGGCGTCACCGAATATCTCCTTGGTCAACGCCTTGGAATCCTTGGCCGCGGCAATCGCGATAATGGCATCGGGATGCATGTGATCGACGAACGGCTTCGGCACATAGGCGTGCAGCGGCGTGTCGATCGAGGCCGCGCGCGGGTTGAGATTGAAGGTGCAGTGGGGAAGATAGCCCACCATGTCGTCCTCATGCGCGACGCCGCGATAAAGGCCTTTCAGCGCCTGCAGTTTGTCCATGTAAAGCGTGGCGAAACCGTCCAGCTTGATCGAGGCGCTGTCGCCGCCCGAGCCCTTGACCCATAGCACTTCGACTTCGGCGCCAGAGAGCGGGTCCTTCTGCCGGATCTTGGACGAGGTGTTGCCGCCGCCATAATTGGTGACACGCTTGTCGGAGCCGAGCGTGTTGGAGCGATAGACCAGAAGCTCAGGCTCGCTCAGCCCCTTGGCTTTAGCATCGTCCCAAAGGTTGGCAAGGCGCGAGCCGGAGCGCTTGTCGAGCATGATTATCCTCCCTGGGACGCAAAAGGCGCGGTCCATTTTGCCGGAAATGTCTACGCAAGCATCTCGGTTGTCAATCATAAACGATCAAGATCGATCATATTGCACTGCACAATGAAATTATATGAGCGGAAATGATTGACACTGGTGGTTTTCTAGTGCCTCATGACCATGCAGGGAGGAACCATGCACGAAAAAGAGCGCCACAGGATCATTCTGTCCGCCGTCCAGGAAAAGCCTGTGGTGACGGTGCAGGAGATGGTCGACCTGACGGACTCCTCCGAGGCGACGATCCGGCGCGATATCGCGGCTCTTCATGTGCAAAAGCGCCTGCGTCGCGTGCGTGGCGGCGCCGAGGCGATCTCGCCACCGCAGTTCATCGGCCTCGCCGGCCGGCCCTTTTCCGTCAACGAAACGCTTAACGCTTCGCAGAAGCGCGCGATTGCGCGCGAAGCGGTGGAGCTGTGCAAGGACGGCGAACCGATCATCATCAATGGCGGCACCACCACCTTCCAGATGGTGCATTTCCTGACCGGACGCCGCATGCCGATCTTCACCAATTCGTTCCCCATCGCCGAGCACCTGCTCAAGCATTCGAAGAACACCGTCATGCTGTCGGGCGGCACCATCTACCGCGAGCAGAACATCATCCTCTCGCCCTTCGACAATGACGTGACGCGTAATTTCTACGCGCGCCGCATGTTCATGGGCGCTCAAGGGCTCGGGCCGCTTGGCCTGATGGAAGGCGACCCGCTGCTGATCCAGGCGGAGCAGAAACTGATCGACCAGGCCGACGAACTGGTGGTGCTGGTCGACTCATCGAAATTCCGCCAGCGCTCGAGCCTGATCCTGTGCGGGCTCAAGCGCATCGCCACCGTCATCACCGATGACGGCATCGAGGATCGCGAAGCCAACATGCTGGAGGCCGCGGGTGTGACGCTGATCGTCGCCCGCAAGTCGGCAAAGGAAGAATCCTCGCTGCAGGCCTGAGGCCAACCGCAGCGACGATGGAATGCAACGCTCAAGGGAGGAAATACGATGAGCTTTCTGAAGAAATTGATGGTGACGGCCGCGTTCTCGGCCGCCATGTTCGTGAATGCCGCCTATGCCGAGAACGTCAAGATCGCGCTGGTGGTGAAGTCGCTCGGCAACGGCTTCTTCGACGCCGCCAACAAGGGCGCCGAAGAGGCGGCCAAGGAACTCGGCGATGTCGACATCATCTACACCGGCCCGACCAAGGCGACCGCCGAAGCGCAGATCGAAGTGGTCAATTCGCTGATCGCGCAGAAGGTCAACGCCATTGCGATTTCGGCCAATGACGCCGACGCGCTGGTGCCGGTGCTGAAGAAGGCCATGGAGCGCGGCATCACCGTCATCTCGTGGGATTCGGGCGTCGCCAAGGAAGGCCGCCAGCTGCATCTCAACCCGTCCGACACCGGCCTGATCGGCGAGACCATCATCAAGCTGGCCGCCGACTATCTGCCGGAAGGCGGCGAAGTCGCCATTCTGTCGGCTTCGTCGACCGCGACCAACCAGAACGCCTGGATCGACGCGGCCAAGAAGATCCTGCCGGAGAAATTCCCCAAGATCAAACTCGTCGCCACCGTCTACGGCGATGACGATTCGGCCAAGAGCACCGACGAAGCCAAGGGCCTGCTGAAATCCTATCCGAACCTCAAGGCGATCATCGCGCCGACCACCGTCGGCGTCGTTGCCGCTGCCCAGGTCGTCACCGACGCGAACCTGATCGGCAAGGTCAATGTCACGGGTCTGGCGCTGCCGTCGGAGTTCAAGAAGTTCATCGACAACGGTTCCAGCCAGGCGGTTGCCCTCTGGAATCCGATCGACCTCGGCTATTCCGCCGTCTACCTCGCTCATGATCTGGCGGTGAAGAAGGAAGAGGCAAAGCCGGGCGCAACGCTGTCGATCGGCCGCGTCGGCAAGGTCACGCTCGATGACAGCAACTCGGCTGCGATGGCTCCGCCCTTCCAGTTCGACAAGTCCAACATCGAAAAGTTCTCCAAGATCTATTGATCTCGGACGTCTCGGACCAAGCGCGGCGGGACCAAAATCCCGCCGCGACTTTAAACGGACCTTGTTTCAGGGCTTGATACGGATATGGACACGACAGCCCAGCACGGCATTGCGAAGGAGGAGCCCACGGGTCCTGCCCCGCGCCTGACGCTGTCCGGCGTCTCCAAAAGCTTTCCCGGCGTGCGCGCGCTGCACAATGTCAGCCTGTCGCTTTACCCCGGCCAGGTTACGGCGCTGATCGGTGAAAACGGTGCCGGCAAGTCGACGCTGGTCAAGATCATGACCGGCATCTACCAGCCCGACGCCGGCACGATCAGCATTGACGGCCAGGCCGTCACCCTGCCCAGCGCGCATGCCGCCTTCGGCCACGGCGTCACCGCCATTTATCAGGAAACCGTCCTGTTCGACGATCTGAGCGTCGCCGAAAACATTTTTCTCGGCCATGCGCCGCGCACGCGGCTAGGCACCATCGACTGGCGCACCATGCGAAAACACGCGCGCGAAGTGCTCGACACCATGCATGCCGGCCATATCAACGCCGATGCGCGGCTGAAAGACCTCGGCATCGCCAACAAGCATCTGGTAGCGGTTGCTCGCGCGATGTCGATCGATGCGCAGATCGTCATCATGGATGAGCCGACCGCAGCCCTTTCGATGAAGGAGATCGAGGAGCTTTTCCTGCTGATCGAATTCCTCAAGGAGGAAGGCAAGGCGATCCTGTTCATCAGCCACAAGTTCGACGAGATCTATCGGATCGCCGATCGCTACACCGTGTTCCGCGACGGCGAGATGGTTGGCGAGGGCCTTATCAAGGATACCGGCCAGAGCCAGATCGTGCGCATGATGGTCGGCCGCTCGGTCGATCACATCTTTCCGCAACGCAAGGCCGAGATCGGCGCGCCGGTGCTGTCGGTCGCTGGCCTTTCGCACCCGACCGAATTCAACGACATCGGCTTCGAACTGCACAAGGGCGAGATCCTCGGTTTCTACGGCCTTGTCGGCGCCGGGCGGTCAGAGGTGATGCAGGCGATATCGGGCATCACCCGCATATCGGGTGGAACGATCACGCTGGAAGGCAAGACGATCACGCCGAAATCGGCGGCGGATTCCATCGAAGCCGGCATCGTCTATGTGCCGGAAGAGCGCGGCAAGCAGGGCGTGGTGATCGGCCTGCCGATCTTCCAGAATGTCTCGCTGCCTTCGCTGAAGCGCACCTCCAAATCCGGCCTGCTGCGATTGTCGGAAGAATTCGCGCTCGCCCGCTCCTACACCGAGCGGCTTGACCTCAGGGCCTCCTCGCTCAGCCAGGATGTCGGCACGCTGTCGGGCGGCAACCAACAGAAGATCGTCATCGCCAAATGGCTGGCGACGGCGCCCAAGGTGATCATCCTGGATGAGCCGACCAAGGGCATCGACATCGGCTCCAAGGCCGCCGTCCACGGCTTCATGGCCGAGCTCGTCGCGCAGGGCCTGTCGGTGATCATGGTGTCGTCGGAACTGCCGGAGATTCTGGGCATGTCCGACCGCGTCGTCGTCATGCGCGAAGGGCTGGTTGCGGCGGTCTACGATAATAAGGGGCTGGACGCCGAAACGCTGGTCCGGACGGCAGCGGGGATCGCGGCATGAAGGCTCTCCTGAAATTCCGCGAGATCTGGCTGGCAGCGGCGATCGTCGCTTTGATTGCTCTGATCTCGACGCGCTTCCCGGCCTTTGCCGACCCCGGCAATCTCGCCCAGGTGTTCAACGACACCTCGATCCTGATGATCCTGGCGCTGGGACAGATGGTCGTCATCCTGACCCGCTCGATCGACCTGTCGATGGCCTCCAACCTGTGCTTCACCGGCATGGTGGTGGCGATGCTGAACGCCGCGCATCCGGCGATCCCGATCCCGCTGCTGATCGTCATTGCGCTGGCCGTCGGACTGGTGCTCGGCGCCATCAACGGCCTGCTGGTGTGGCGGCTGAACATCCCTTCGATCGTGGTGACATTGGGCACGCTCACCATCTATCGCGGCGCCACCTTCGTCCTGTCCGGCGGCGCATGGGTCAATGCCGACAAGATGAGCCCTGAGTTCATCGGCTTCCAGCGCGCAGCTTTCCTGGGCATTCCGGTTCTGTCCTGGATCGCCATACTGGTCATCGCGCTGTTCTTCGTGGTGATGACGCGAACCGCGCTTGGCCGTTCGATCTATGCCATCGGCGTCAACCCGACGGCGTCGGTCTATGCCGGCATCGATGTCGGCCGAACCAAATTCATCGTCTTCTGCATTTCCGGCATGATCGGCGGGCTCGCCGGTTATCTCTGGATTTCTCGTTATGTCATCGCCTCGGTCGAGGTCGCCAACGGCTATGAACTCAACATCATCGCCGCCTGCGTCATCGGCGGCATTTCGATTGCCGGCGGCATCGGCTCGGTCGGGGGCGCGGTGTTAGGGGCGCTGTTCCTCGGCATCATTTCCAACGCGCTGCCCGTCATCAACATCTCGCCCTTCTGGCAGATGGCGATTTCAGGCAGCGCCATCATCCTGGCCGTCGTGCTCAACGCGCGTGGCGAACGTCAGCAGGGGCGGATTATCCTGAGGAAAGCGGAAGCGGCATGACCGACACCCCCGCCCCGCGCCACATTCCCGACCGGCTCGACAAGCCGCTCTCCTCGGCGATCTTTTCCTGGGAGGCGCTGCTGGTCGTCGTGGCGGTCGCCATCTTCGCCATCAACAGTTTCGCCTCGCCCTATTTCCTCGACGCCTACTCCCTGTCGGATCTGACTTTCAATTTCACCGAGAAAGGCCTGATCGCCTTCGCGATGGCGCTGCTGATCATTTCGGGCGAGATCGACCTGTCGGTCGCCGCCATCATCGCGCTCGCCTCGACCATGATGGGCATGGCTGTGCAGGCCGGCGCCGACACGCCGGTGCTGGTGGCTATCGGCATCGTCGTCGGGCTCGGTTGCGGCGCCTTCAACGGGCTCCTGGTGACAAGGCTCGGCCTGCCCTCCATCGTCGTCACCATCGGCACGATGAGCCTGTTTCGCGGCATCGCCTTCATCATCCTGGGCGATCAGGCCTACAAAGGCTATCCCGAGAGTTTTGCTTTCTTGGGCCAGGGTTACGTCTGGTGGGTGGTGTCGTTCGAACTGGTGCTCTTCCTCATCGCGGCCGTCGCCTACTGGTTCCTGCTGCATCGCACCAGCTTCGGCCGCCGTGTCTTTGCCACCGGCAACAATCCGGTCGCGGCACAGTTTTCCGGCGTTCGCGTCGGCCGCATCAAATTCATCCTGTTTTGCCTGACCGGACTGATGGCGGGCATCGCCTCGGTGCTGATCACCTCGCGGCTCGGCTCGACGCGGCCGTCCATCGCGCAGGGCTACGAGCTTGAGGTCATCACCATGGTGGTGCTGGGCGGCGTCAGCATTCTGGGCGGCTCCGGCAGCATTGTTGGCGTCGTGCTCGCCGCCTTTATCATGGGGCTGGTGACCTTCGGCCTCGGCCTGCTCAACGTGCCCGGCATCGTCATGTCGATCTTCATCGGCCTGCTCTTGATCTTCGTCATCGCGCTGCCGATCGTCTGGCGACAGCTGCGTGGTAACAGCTGATGCCTGAGAAATACGCCTTCAAGATGCAGCTCAAACCCGGCATGAAAGCCGAGTACAAAAAGCGCCACGATGAGATCTGGCCGTCGCTGGTGGCGCTGCTGAGAGAGGCCGGCGTCGCCGATTATTCGATCCATCTCGATGAAGACACCAACATCCTGTTCGGCGTGCTGTGGCGGCGGGACGACCATGGCATGGCCGACCTGCCGAAGTATCCGGTGATGCAGCGCTGGTGGGCGCACATGGCCGACATCATGGAGACCAGGCCGGACAACCAACCGGTGGCCATCCCCCTGGAAACAATGTTCCATATGGCATGAGTGCGCTGCGCCACATCGCCGTCATCGACATCGGCAAGACCAACGCCAAGGTGGCGCTGGTCGATCTCGTCACGCTGAGCGAGGTGGGGTTGCGCCGCATGGCGAACGCGCCGCTGCGACAAGCGCCCTATCCGCATCACGATGTCGAGGCGCTGTGGACGTTTATCCTCAACAGCCTTGCCAGCCTCGACCGCGAACAGCGTATCGACGCGATTTCGATCACCACGCATGGTGCGACCGGCGTGCTGGTCGACGCCTCGGGCGAGCTGGTGCTGCCGGTGCTTGACTACGAGTTCGACGGCCCCGACCGGCTGGCGGCGGAGTATGACGCTGTCCGAGCGCCCTTCGCCAAAACCGGTACGCCGCGCCTGCCGGTCGGCCTCAATCTCGGTGCGCAATTCTTCTGGCTTGAGAAGCGTTTCCCCACCGAATTCGCCAAGGCCGCCGCGATGCTGATGTATCCGCAATACTGGGCGCTGCGCCTGACCGGCGTTGCCGCCAATGAGGTGACCTCGCTCGGCTGCCACACCGATCTGTGGAGCCCTTGGGAGGCGGACTTTTCCTCGATGGTCGACAGGCTGGATTGGCGCAGGCTGATGGCATCGGTGCGGCCGGCCAGGGACCAGCTCGGCCCGATCCTGCCGGCGCTTGCCGCGCGCACCGGGCTCGATCCGCAGACCCCGGTTTTCTGCGGACTGCACGATTCCAACGCCTCCCTATTGCCGCATCTTCTGTCCGACGAGCCGCCCTTCTCGGTCGTCTCGACCGGCACCTGGGTGGTATCGATGGCGGTCGGCGGCAGAGAGATTGCGCTCGATGCTGCGCGCGACACGCTGGTCAATGTCAGCGCGCTGGGCGACCCCGTGCCCTCGGCGCGTTTCATGGGTGGCCGTGAGTTTTCCCAGCTGACCAAGGACAAGCCGCAGGACTGCAGCGGCAGCGAGGTGCTGGCCGTTCTGACAAAAAAGATGCTGCTTTTGCCTTCTACCCAGCAGGGATCAGGACCGTTCCCGCACCATGCCGCGGCATGGCTTGGTGCCGAGGGCATCAGCAAAGGCGAGCGGTTCGCCGCCATCTCCTTCTATCTGGCGCTGATGACGGCGACCTGCCTTGAGCTGATCGGCGCCGACGGCCCGACCACCGTGGAAGGACCGTTTGCCCGCAACCGCCTCTTTGTCGGCATGCTGGCGGCAGCGACCGCGCGAATCGTCATCGCCTCCGAGGCCGCCACCGGCACCAGCATCGGCGCGGCGCTGCTGGCAACGGATCAGTCCGTTCCACACGGCAAGGGCGAGAGAACTGAACCGCAGACCGACCCGGTCTGGGCGGCCTATGTCACCGCGTGGCGCGCGGCAGTCGAGGCGCAAGGCTGATCACAAAATCCGCTTGCCAAAGGCCGACATGACGAAGTTGATGGCGTCGGCGCCGATCCGCGGCTCCAGACCGGCGGTCAGCCCGGAAACATCCATCGACAGCAGACCGCCGGACAGCGAGATCGCCTCCATTGCCTGATGCGTCTCGCGCACCGTCAGCCCGCCCGAGCCCGCAGCCCAGCCGGTAAATTCGGTCGCCGTCGGCGAATAGCTGACGTGAAAGCCCTGCGTGCCCGACGTCGCGATGCGGATCGCCTCATGCATGAGGTCGCGCATGCCCATGGCGTCGATGTCGGTCATGGTGAAGGCCGAGACACGCGAATCCTTGAGCACCCTTGCCTCCGCCGGATCGGCATGGCGCAGGCCGACGATGACGACATTTTCCGGCGACAGCTGCGGCTGCAGTGCGCAGGGCTTGTGATCGAGACCGAGCGCGCGGGCCAGCACCGAGACTTCAGGCATGTCTTTGGCCTCCTCGTACTCGGGCATCAGGGCGGCGATGGAATCGATCCAGATCAGGCCGAAGGAATGCGTCGCGCGCGCCGTTGCGGTCAGCGCCTTGTGGGCGATACGGCGATCGGCGCCGGCAGCGAGCCGGATCAAGCCCGAGGGCGGCCGCTCGACGTCGGCGAGTTCGACCACGTCGAAATTCATCGCCTCCAGACGCGCGCCGGTTCCCTCGCGGGCGATAATCCCGCCGGCTTCCGGTTCGGCCGAGATCGACACCATCTTGCGGCCGGAGAAATCCGCGACGTCGTGCATCGGCGCCTTCTCGACATATTCCGAGGTCATCGCCAGAAGCATGGCGCCATAATTCATGCGGAAGGCGACACTGTCGCCGACGGTAGGTCGCGGATCGGCATCCTGCACATCGAGCAGCAGATGGTCGCTGGAAGCGCCGAGCACCCTCACCCCCTTGGCGATCGGCGTCAGCCCTTCGACCAGCACGTCCTCGCGGCCTATATTGGCGATGGCGCGCAGCCGGTCGCCCTCGTCGGCGAAGACCGGCTGGTTGCCGAAGGCGTCGTAGCCGGATGTGCCGATCGGCCGCGAAGGCTTGAGTTTGACCTCGATGATGTCGCTGGTCAGCCGGCAGGCATCGGGTTCGAGTTCGGGCCACGGCACGTCGCGAAAGGTTTCGACACCGCCTTGCAGGATCGCCTCGCCCACGCGCAGATTGTTGATGCCGGGCGGCAGCTTGCCTTCGAGCAGCAGCGTCAGCGACGACGAGGCGCCGCCGGAAATGAAGTCGAGGCTTTTGCCGGACAGGCGCTCGGTCTTGTAGGCATGGGCGACGAGTTGGCCAAGGTTCTCCGGCGTCGGCATTATGGCGCCGAAGCAGCCGAGATTGGTGCCGATGCCGGCGATGCGCACGCCCTTGAATTCCAGGATCTGCTCGACGGTGGGGATCAGGTCGCTTGGCCAGATGCCTTCGCGGAGATCGCCGAGATCGATCATCAGCATGATATCGTGGACGCGGCCCATGCGCTCGGCAATGCGCGATATCTCGCGGATGGTGGTCAGTTCCGACTGCAGGCTGATGTCGACGGTGCGCACGACCTCCTCGACGCGCGCCATGGGCGGGCTGCGCAGCAGCATGACCGGCGCATTGATGCCGCTGTCGCGCAGCCGGCGGATGTTTTCGAAGCGCGATTCCGCGATGCCGGCAACACCGCCGCGCAGCATGGCCCGCGCCACTTGCGGCATGCCGCATGTGCCCTTCGTAACTCCGAACACCTTGATGCCGGACAGCGCGCAGCGCTCGACGATGGTGCGGGCGTTGCGCTCGATGCGGCCAAGGTCGATAGCGACTTGCGGTCCCGACATTTCGTCACTCAGGGTTTGTAGAATCTGTCAGCCAGATGCATCTTCCAGATCGTCGTACGATATTTGTCAAACTTTGCGCAGTGACGGCCTCAATGTTGGAAACCAGAGCAATTGTATGTGGGCACGTCTTTCGATCGGAGAGGCCGGTGACGCTGGTCGTTCATCATTTCGATGGTGAGTGGCAACTGACCTGCGGCGAACATGATCATCCTGCGGACTGTGGAGATTTCGAAGTTATCGGTCTCGGCCATTTGACCGCCAGGCAGGAAAACTTGGCACAGATTGGCCAGCTTGAGCGCGGATGGCTTGCCGAATGGGTGCACGGCGAATGGACTCCATGCCAACACGACGACTAGAGCTCCCTCAGTTCCCGTAGACCAGCCCTTGCGGGTCGATCTCCGGCTTGCGGCCGGCGACGAGGTCGGCCAGGAACTTGCCCGAGCCGCAGGCCATGGTCCAGCCGACATGGCCGTGGCCGGTGTCGAGGTAAAGGTTCTTGTATTTCGCCTTGCCGATGACCGGCACCGAGTTGGGCATCATCGGCCGCAGACCTGCCCACAACAGCGCCTTCTTCTCGTCGAAAGCGCCAGGGAAAAGGTCTTTGCCGGTGCTCAGCATGGACTTGAAGTCGCTGGGCTTGAAGCTGCGGTCGAAGCCGGTGAACTCGGCTGTCGAGGACATGCGCAGGCGGTTTCCGAGCCTGGAGTAGCCAACCAGCCGGTCCTCGTCGGCGCCGCCCATGGTCGGTCCCTTGCTCTCGTCCTCCAGCGGGATGGTCGCGCTATAGCCTTTAACCGGATAGACGGGCAGGTCGATACCGTAGCGGCGACCGATCAGGCCGCTCTCGGGGCCCATGGCGATGACGACGGCGTCGCCCGTCACCGGGCCGGCCGATGTCATGACCGCACGTACCCAGTCGCCCTCTATGTCGAGCCCCTCGACCGTGGTGTCGAACAGGAATCTGACGCCAAGCTTTTCGGCAGCATAGGCGGCGAGCCCGTCGACGAATATCCTGGAATCCCCGGTCTGGTCGATCGGCGAATAAACGCCGCCGGCGATCTTTTCCTTCACGCCCGCGAGCCCGGGCTCAAGTTCGACCAGCCGGTCGCGGCCCACGATCTCGATCGGCAGGCCATGCTTCGCCAGAAACTGGTAGTTGTCGGTGCCGGTGTCGAGGCTGTGCTGCGAGCGGAAGAAATAAAGAATGCCCTTCTTGCGCTCGTCATAGTGGATGCCGGTGGCGTCGGAGAGCGCGTTGATGCAGTCGCGCGAATAGAGCGCCAGGCGCAGTTTGACCTGGCTGTTGGCGCGCAGGCGCGCCACCGTGCACTGGCGCAGGAAGCGCAGGCTCCAGGCGAGGAAATAAGGATCGAAGCGCAGCCTGACCTTGATGCCGAGATCATGGTTCCAGAGCGCGCGCAGGAAGGTCTTCAGCGCCGCTGGCGAGGCCCAGGCGGTGGCGTCGCCCGGCGACACCAGACCGGCATTGGACTGGCTGGTGCCGCGCGCCGGCGCCGGATGGCGCTCGATAACGGTGACCTCATGGCCGTCGGCGGCCAGATAATACGCGGCCGCGGTGCCGACAACACCGGCTCCAAGCACCGTTATCTTCATGCCACCCCCCAAATCTCTTCGCGGCGCAGCGCCTCCACGCCGCATCGCCAATGCCTTCAATAGCGCTTCGCCGCGCGCCTTGCGAGCCCTCGGAAGTGCCCGGCTCAGCCCCGCGCGGAGTTCTTGCCGGTGAGGATACGCTCCCAGGCGAGCGCATCGGCGACGATCTGGTCGAGGTCGTCGCGTTGCGGGGTCCAGCCGAGTTCGGCGCGTGCAAGGTCCGAATTGGCAACCACGGCGGCGGCGTCGCCGGGGCGCCGGTCGCCCATCTTGACCTCGAAATCCCGGCCGAAGGCGCGCCGCACGCTGTCGATGACCTCGAGCACCGAATAGCCGTGGCTGTAGCCGCAATTGGCGACGAGGCTGCCGCCGCCGGCGCGCAGGCGCTGCAGCGCCAGCCGGTGCGCCGCAGCCAGGTCGCTGACATGGATATAATCGCGCATGCAGGTGCCGTCCGGCGTCGGATAATCGGTGCCGAACACCTGCATGAAGGGGCGTTTGCCGAGCGCGGTCTCGCAGGCGACCTTGATCAGATGCGTGGCGCCAGGCGTCGACTGCCCCGTCCGGCCCCTGGGATCGGCGCCGGCGACGTTGAAGTAGCGCAGCGCCGTGTAGCGCAAGGGATGCGCAAGCGCTGCATCGCGCAGCATCCATTCGCTCATCAGCTTGGACTGGCCGTAGGGCGATTCCGGCGCCAGGCGGGCATCCTCACGCACCGGCTCCATGCCGGCGCCGCCATAGACGGCGGCGGTCGAGGAGAAGATGAAATGCGGCACGCCCTCGCGCACCGCGGTTTCGATCAGCGTGCGGGTCTTGGAGGTGTTATTCTCGTAATAAGCGAGCGGGTCGGCAACCGACTCCGGCACCACGATGGAACCGGCGAAGTGGATGATCGCGTCGACCTTGTTATCCCGGATGATCTGGCCGACCAATTCCCTATCGGCGACATCGCCGACGACCAGCTTGGCCTCCGGCGCCACCGCCCATTCGAAGCCCGTGGAAAGGCGGTCGAGAACGACGACGCTCTCGCCGGCATCCAGCAGTTCCCAGACCATGTGGCTGCCGATATAGCCGGCGCCGCCCGTTACCAAAACCGTCATCCGCGTCCTCTTTTACTCGTAATTTGTCGGAAACTGTCTCAATCACCGCCTTACTGGAAAGCCTGCGGCGAGGCCATTAGAAACGCCTGAATGTTAAATCCGTAACAGTCTCACCGGCCTGTGGCATCGTACGGACACAAAATTGATCCACATCAAGGGAATAGGCCACGATCTGGCATCGTTAGGAACAGGCTTGGGGCGTGGCATTTTGACCAAAACGGCCCGGTGGACGACGAATGGGCCAACGATTATGATCCCGCGCAAAACTGGGAAGGCGACATGAACTATCAGCGGTTCTTCGAGGAAGCGATCGACCAGCTCCACGCCGAGCGGCGCTACCGGGTTTTCGCCGATCTCGAGCGCATTGTCGGCAAGTTTCCGCGCGCCATCTGGCGTTCAAACGGCCGCGCCGAGGAAATCACCGTCTGGTGCTCCAACGACTATCTCGGCATGGGCCAGAACCCCGATGTCATTGCCGCTTTCCAGAACGCGGCCGGCAAGATGGGTTCGGGCGCCGGCGGCACCCGCAACATTTCCGGCACCTCGAACCCGTTGGTCGAACTCGAGCTGGAACTGGCCGACCTGCACGACAAGGAAGCCGCGCTCGTCTTCACCTCCGGCTTCGTCTCCAACGAGGCCTCGATCTCAACCATTGCGCGGCTTTTGCCCAATTGCCTGATCATTTCGGACGAGCTCAACCATGCCTCGATGATCGAAGGCGTACGGCGCTCGGGCGCCGAAAAGAAGATTTTCCGCCACAACGACGTCGCGCATCTCGAAAGCCTGCTGCAGGTCGCGGGCCGCGAACGCGCCAAGCTGATCGTGTTCGAGAGCGTCTATTCGATGGATGGCGACATCGCGCCGATCAAGCAGATCGTCGAGCTCGCCGAACGCTACAACGCCATGACCTATATTGACGAGGTCCATGCCGTCGGCATGTACGGACCGCGCGGCGGCGGCATCACCGAGCGCGAGGGGCTGGCCGACCGCATCGACATCATCGAAGGCACGCTGGCCAAGGCGTTCGGCACGCTGGGCGGCTATATCGCCGGCAACAGCGCCGTCATCGACGCGGTGCGCTCCTATGCGCCGGGCTTCATCTTCACCACGGCGCTGCCGCCGGCCGTCGCCGCCGCCGCCACCACGTCCATCCGCCACCTCAAGCGCTCGCAGGCCGAGCGCGATGCGCAACAGCACCAGGCGTCGCGGACCAAGGAGGTTCTGTCTGCAGCTGGCCTGCCGGTGATGGAATCGCCGACACACATCGTGCCGGTGCTGGTCGGTGACCCCGAACTCTGCAAGATGGCCAGCGACCGTCTGCTCGGCGTGCACGGCATCTACATCCAGCCGATCAACTATCCGACCGTGCCGCGCGGCACCGAGCGGCTGCGCATCACGCCGACGCCGTTCCATACCGATGCGCTGATTGCGGGATTGCAGGACGCGCTGGTCGAGACATGGGATGCGCTGGGCATTCCCTATGGCTCCGCAGGGCGGCCCACTGTCACCAAGAGCGACCGGATTGTGCCGCTGCTGGTGCCGAAGTCGGGCGGCTGAAGCCGCCGCCCATTTAACCTCAAACCGTCCTCATCCATCCCGCCAGCCGGTGTGCCGCTTCCTCGAGCTGGTCGAGGCGGCGGTGGAAGCACAGGCGCAAAAACGCCTCTCCACCAGGGCCGAAGGCGGTGCCCGGCGCGAGGCCGACATTGGCCTTGTCGACAATGTCGAAAGCGGCCCGGCGCGGATCGGTGATGCCGTCTACCGTGAAGAACAAATAGAACGCGCCTTGCGGCACGGTGAAGCGCGCTTTGCCGGTTGCGCCGAGAATATCGCAGACCAGGTCGCGCGCTTTCCTGGCGCGCTCCACCTGCTCGACGATGAAGGCATCACCGTGGTCCAGCGCCGCGACGGCGCCGCGCTGCATGAACTGGGCGACGCCTGAGGTCGAATACTGGATCAGGTTCTCGAACACCTGCTGCAGCTCGGGATGGGTCTTGATCCAGCCGACGCGCCAGCCGGTCATCGCCCAGTTCTTGGAAAAGGAGTTGACGAACAGGATGCGGTCTTCCGCGGTCGAAATGTCGAGGAAGCACGGCGCACGGCCGTGGCCGTAGTGGAACAGCGAATAGATCTCGTCGGCGATGATCCACAGGCCCTTTTGGCGGGCGAGATTCAGGATCGCCTGCAGCGTTTCCTTATCGGCCGTCCAGCCGGTGGGGTTCGATGGCGTGTTGACGAACAGCGCCTTGGTGCGCGGCGTGACCGCGGCTGCAATCTTGTCGACATCGCAGGACCAGCCATTGCCCGACTGGTCGAGCGTGACCGCAACCGGGGTAGCGCCGGAAATACCGGCGGCGGCGGCGAAATTCGGCCAGGCCGGGGAGAGATAGACCACCTCGTCGCCGCTGCCGGCGACCGCGGCTAATGCCAACTGAATGGCATGCATGCCGGAACCGGTGGCGATGAATTCCTCTTCGGCGAAGCTCTTGCCGAAATGCCTGGCATAGTAGCGAGAAAGCGCTTGCCTCAGCTCCGGAATGCCTTTCTGCCAGGTATAGAAGGTCTCGCCATTGGCGAGCCCCTTGGCGGCGGCTTCCGAAATGAAGGCAGGCGTCGGCAAATCGCCTTCACCGGCCCAGAGCGGGATCATGCCCTCGCGCGTACGGCCGTAATTGACGACGGCGACAATGCCGCTTTCGGGGGCGGCCACCGCTTCGGCGCGCAAGCTATCGATCAGGGTCATGAACAGGTCCGTTTTGATGTCTGCTTTGATGCATCTCATTATCCAGAACCGCTGCGCACTTATGGGCGACATGCATTGGCGGATGCTGTTAGCAGATGCGGCAACAGAAAACCCCGGCCGCGAACGACCGGGGTTTTGGTCCAGAAATCTGGCCTTGTCTATTTCCTGGCGAGGAGATCGCGAATTTCGGTGAGCAAAGCGACGTCGGCCGGTGGCGGAGGCGCAGGTGCGGCCGGCTTCTCGCGCTCGAGCCGCTTGCGCATGTTGTTCACGGCCTTGACCATCAGGAAGATGATGAAAGCCAGGATGACGAAATTCAGCGCCACGGTGATAAAATTGCCGTAGGCGAACACCGCGCCTTCCTTACGCGCGTCGGCAAGATTGGTCGAATGCACTGTTGATGAGAGGCCTATGAAGTAGTTGGAAAAGTCGACGCCACCAAGTGCGCCGATGAAAGGCATGATGATGTCGTTGACAAGAGAATCGACGATCTTGCTGAAGGCCGCGCCGATGATGACGCCGACCGCAAGGTCCATCACATTTCCTTTGGAAATGAATTCCTGGAATTCTTTCAGCATTCGACCCTCCTTGTCATGACGGACCGCGCTGCCGCCGTCCCTCCGGCGTCGGCCCGTGCGCACCATAACAAAAACCTGCGGTTGCAACAGAAGCAAAAGCTGGAAAACACCGCTTTCTCCTTACCTTGGTTCACGGTTCGACAGGGCAGGGTCGCGACCATGCGCCGAAAGCCGCGATGGACTTGACCTTAGAGCTGTGATTGCCTCTGGGCAGGCCGGGGTGAAAGCTGGCCGAGGAGGATTTTCGGGCCGTGCAGGGCTGGTTCATCGTCATCATTGCGGTCGCCTATGTGACGCTGCTGTTCGTCATCGCCAGCCTCGGCGACCGGCGTTCAACGGCGTTGGGACCCGGCCGCGCCCGGCCCTTCATCTATGCGCTCAGCCTCGCCATCTACTGCACCTCCTGGACCTTCTTCGGCTCGGTCGGCCTGTCGTCCGAACGCGGCCTCGAATTTTTGGGCATCTACACCGGGCCGGTGCTGGTGTTCGTGTTCGGCTTTCCGCTGCTCAATCGCATCGTGCGGCTGGCCAAGAGCGAGAAGATCACCTCGATCGCCGACTTCCTCGGCGCGCGCTACGGCAAGAGCTTTGCCGTCTCGGCGATCGCCACGCTGATCGCCACCATCGGCGCGGTGCCCTATATCGCACTGCAACTGAAGGCGATCTCCGGTTCGGTCGGCCTGATGGTCGAGCATTATACGGGATCGCCGCCCTCCTTCGATCCCTTCGTCAGCGACATCTCGCTGGTGGTGGCCATGCTCTTGGCGCTGTTTGCGGTGCTGTTCGGCACCCGCCATGCCGACGCCACCGAGCACCAGGACGGGCTGGTGCTGGCGGTGGCGGTCGAAACCGTGGTCAAGCTCGCCGCCTTCCTGGCGATCGGCCTGATGGTCACCTTCCTGATCTTCGGTGGCCCGGGCGACATGATCGACAAGCTGGCCGAAAACAGCCAGGTGCGGCAAGCCATGGGCTACAACACCTCGCTCGCCACCTGGCTGGTGCTGACTTGCCTGAGCGGCTTTGCCATCATCATGCTGCCGCGCCAGTTCTACGTCACCATCGTCGAGAACCGCGGCGAGGCCGAACTGCGCACCGCGACCTGGGTGTTCCCGCTCTATCTCGTGGCGATAAACCTGTTCGTGCTGCCGATCGCCTTCGCCGGCCTGGCGCTGGTCGGCACCAAAACCACCAGTGACCTCTATGTGCTGGCGCTGCCCTTGTTCGGCGGCCATGACTTCCTCGCCATGGCCGCCTTCATCGGTGGGCTGTCGGCGGCGACCGCCATGGTGATCGTCGAAAGCGTGGCGCTGTCAATCATGATCTCCAACGACCTCGTCATCCCGCTGTTCCTGCGCCGCCTGCTCAAGACCACGACCTCGGAGAATGAGGATTGGTCGACGCTGATCCTCAACGTGCGCCGCGGCGCCATCTTCATCCTGTTGTTCATTGCCTTCCTCTACTACCGCGAAAGCACCAACTCGGCGCGGCTGTCGTCGATCGGCCTGATGTCGTTCGCGGCAATCGCCCAATTCGCGCCGGCGCTGATCGGCGGGCTGATCTGGCGCGGCGCCAATGGCCGCGGCGCGGCCCTTGGCATGGTCGCCGGCATCCTCGTCTGGGGCTATACGCTGCTTTTGCCGTCGCTCTCGGCAGCCGACGCGGACATCGTCGTGCAGGGGTTGTTCGGTTTCGAGGCGCTGCGGCCGCAGGCTCTTTTCGGCACCGTCGCCGAACCGTTGAACCACGGCGTGCTCTGGAGCCTGTCGGTCAACACGCTGTTCTTCGTGCTCGGCTCGCTGTCGCGCGCGTCAGTACCGCTGGAGCGTATCCAGGCGTCGATCTTCGTGCCGCGCGAATCCGGCCCGATGCCCAGCCTGCGCCGCTTCCGCACCGCCATCACCGTCAACGTGCTGAAAGACACCATCTCGCGCTACCTCGGCGTCGAGCGCACCGAGCGCTCCTTCCAGTCCTTCGAAAAGAGCACTGGCGTCTCGCTGCACGGCAATGAGCAGGCCAGCATGGATGTCATCCGCTTTTCCGAGCAGCTGCTGGCGAGCGCGGTCGGCTCGTCTTCGGCGCGGCTGATCCTGTCGCTGCTGTTTCGCCGCAACGACCGCGAGTCCAAGGACGCCTTTCGCCTGCTCGACGACGCCACCGAAGCGCTGCAGCACAATCGTGACCTGCTGCAGATCGCGCTCGACCAGATGGAACAGGGCATCACCGTCTTCGACCGCGATTTCCGCCTGATCTGCTGGAACAGACAATATCGCGCGCTGTTCGACCTGCCCGACGAGATGGGCCAGGTCGGCGTCTCGCTCGACCGCATCCTGCGCCACCTCGCCGAGCGCGGCGATATTCCGGCCGACCAGCGCGTGGCGATGCTCAACCGGCTGACCAGTTTCGTCAGCCCGTGGCAGATGGAGTTGAAGACCAGCGGCCGCATCCTCGAACTACGCTCAAACCCGATGCCGGACGGCGGAATCGTCGCCACCTATGCCGACATATCAGGACGCGTCGAACAGGATTTGGCGCTGAAGCGGGCCAATGAATCGCTGGAGCAGCGGGTCAAGACGCGCACCATCGAACTGACTAGAGTCAACGAGGAGTTGACCCGGGTCAATGAGGAGCTGGCGCAGGCGCAGATGCTGGCCGAGGAGGCTAATCTGGGCAAGACGCGCTTCCTCGCCGCCGCCGGCCACGACATCCTGCAGCCGCTGAACGCCGCCCGTCTCTACTGCTCGTCGCTGATCGAAAAGGCCGGCAAGGGCCCGGCCGGGGAGGCTGCTATCAACATCGAATCCTCGCTCGAATCGGTCGAGACGATCCTGGGCGCCGTGCTCGACATTTCCCGCCTCGACGCCGGCGCGATGAAGCCGGACGACAGCGCCTTCCGCCTGGACGGGCTGCTGCGCCAGATCGGCAATGATTTTCAGCCGCTCGCCGCCGAAAAGAAACTCGATCTGACGATCATAGCCTCGTCGCTCAGCGTGTTGACGGACCGCAACCTGCTGCGCCGGCTGATCCAGAATCTGGTCTCCAACGCCATCAAATACACCCCCCATGGCCGCATCCTGGTCGGCGTGCGACGGCGCGGCGAACTCGCCGAAATCCAGGTGATCGACACTGGCATCGGCATTGCCGGCGACAAGCTGAACACGGTCTTCAACGAGTTCACCCGGCTGGACGAAGGCGTGCGCGAGGCCGAAGGTCTCGGCCTTGGCCTGTCCATCGTCGACCGCATCGCGCGGGTGCTGCGGCTCGAGATCCAGATCTTTTCCAACCCGGGCAAGGGTACGCGCTTTTCCGTTATCCTGCCGGTTGCGGCGGTTGAGGCGCCGCGGCGCGAGGTCGAGCCGAAGGCGCCTGCCCGCACCGCGAATTCGCTGGCCGGCCTGCGCGTCATGTGCATCGACAACGACGCCCGCATCCTCGACGGCATGCGGCTTCTGCTCGAGGGCTGGGGCTGCAGCATCGGCACGTTTTCGGGTTCGGAGGATTTCGCGAAGGCCGATCGTCCCGACATCGTGCTTGCCGACTATCATCTCGATGGCAGAAGCGGCCTCGACATCATCGCCCGCCTGCGTGACATCCATGGTTCCGACCTGCCGGCCGTGCTGGTCACCGCCGACCGCTCCACCGAGGTCCGTGCCGCTGCCGCCGCGCTCGACGTGCCGGTGATCAACAAGCCGCTGAAGCCGGCGGTGCTGCGTTCGATGATGGCAAGGGTCAGGCCGCTGGCGTCCGCGGCCGAGTAGAGTTTCTATCTTTTTGTTTTACGCAATTCCCAAGGGAAAGCGCTACGCACTTTTCCTGGAATAGCTTTAGCCCGCCGGCTGCAGCGGATCGCTGCCGATCTTGGACAGCTGGATCACCGCCTGGGTGCGGCTGTCGACGCCGAGTTTCTGCAGGATGGCCGAGACATGCGCCTTTACAGTCGCTTCGGAGACGCTGAGCTCGTAGGCGATCTGCTTGTTGAGCAGGCCTTCGGCCAGCATGCCGAGGACACGCGTCTGCTGCGGCGTCAGCGCCTGCAGCCGCTTGATCAGGTCGGATATTTCGGGGTCGCGCTCGACGCCGAGGTCGATGCCGACGGGCGCGGCGATATCGCCTGCCAGCACCGATTGCACAGCGCTGCGGATTTCCTCCATGCTGGCCGATTTGGAGATGAAGCCGGATGCGCCGAGATCGAGCGCACGCCGGATGGTCACCGGGTCGTCATGCGCCGACACCACCACAAGGGGCACCGCCGGGTGGATGCCGCGCAGCGCGATCAAGCCGGACAGGCCGCTGGCGCCCGGCATCGACAGATCGAGCAGCACGAGGTCGACATCCTCATGGGCCACGACCAGCGCCTTGGCGCTTTCGAAATCGCCGGCCTCGTGAATGGCGGCGACATCGCCGACGCCGGCAAGCGCCTCTTTCAAGGCGCCGCGGAACAGCGGATGGTCGTCGGCAATGACGAAGGTGTAGCCCGACGGCAAATGTTCCTCCCCAAATCCCTTATTGATTATCGGCTTTTACGGGACCGGACGATTATGCGGCGAAGCGCTTTGTTTCAAGCGGCAATGGCCGGACGGGGCATTTCCCCGCCGGGCAGTTCAGGTCTTTTTCGAATTGAGATTGGCGCCGTCATCCTTGTCCATCTCCTTGACGATGCCCATGAAGCCACGCAGCATGCGCTCCATATAGCTCATCGTCTTGTCGAAATCCTCTTCGCTCGGCAATTTCGACTCGAGACGGGCCGACAGCGAATTCTCCAACCTGGCGACGCGTTCGTCCATGGCCTTCATCGAGGCCTGCAAACGCTCGACCTCGTCCTGGAAGGCGGCGCGTTCGTCGGCCGCCATCTTGCAGACGAGCTGGCCGGAGCGCTCCTCGCAGATCGACATGGCGCCGGTCCGGGTGTCCATGCGGACATAGCCGTTGGCCGATTTTTCCAGCCGGTAGCGGTCGGTCTCTTCGGACCAGGCCGATGCCGCAACCAGCGAGACCAGTGCGGCGGGGATCAGTATGTGCTGCAGACGCATGTTCCATCCTCCACGAGCCAGTATGCGCAACCTATCACAGCTTTGCGCCGTAAATGCGGACGAGTTGCCCTTCCCCGCATGATCGGTTCGGATTATAGCGCAACCATGTCTCAGATTATCTACAAGATCGCGCCCGAAGCGCTTTGGCGCGAGGCCGAGAAAAACGGCCGTTTCACCGGCGCTCCGATCGATATCGCCGACGGCTTCATCCATTTCTCCACCGCTGATCAGGTCAGGGAGACGGCGGCGAAGCATTTCGCCGGCCAGATGGATTTGCTGCTGATCGCCATCGACGGGGCGCTGCTCGGTGACGCGCTGAAATACGAGGTCTCACGGGGCGGCGCGCTGTTCCCGCATCTCTATGGCGTGCTCGATATGAGCGCCGTGCTGTGGGTGCGGCCACTGCCGCTCGGGGCCGACGGCGCCCATCAATTCCCGGCGCTGGAGGCCGAATGATCGTGTTCGATCGCATCGGCCAGAAACTGCTGTTCACCTTCGATCCGGAAACGGCGCATGGCATGTCGATCGCGGCGCTGCGATGCGGTCTGCCGGTCGGCGCGCGGACGGTGCGCGACGACAGGTTGAAGCTCAGCCTCTGTGGCATCGCCTTCCCCAATCCGCTCGGCATGGCCGCAGGCTACGACAAGAACGCCGAGGTGCCCGACGCGCTGCTTGGCCTCGGCTTCGGCTTTGCCGAAGTCGGCACCGTGACGCCGCTGCCGCAGGCCGGCAATCCGAAGCCGCGCATTTTCCGGCTGACTGAGGATGATGCGGTGATCAACCGCCTGGGCTTCAACAATGAGGGCCACGAGGCGGCGGAAAAACGCCTTGCCGCGCGCCAGGGACGCGGCGGCATTGTCGGCGTCAACATCGGCGCCAACAAGGACAGCGCCGATCGTGTCCGTGACTATGAGTTGGGCGTTTCCCGTTTTGCGAAATACGCCAGCTATCTCACCGTCAACATCTCGTCGCCCAACACGCCCGGCCTGCGCACCATGCAGGCGCGCGAACAGCTCGGCGAACTGTTGTCTCGGGTCATGTCGGTGCGTGCAGCAGCTTCGGCGCAGCCGCCCCTCTTCCTCAAGATCGCGCCCGATCTGGTCGAGGCCGAGCTTGAAGACATCGCCGCCGAAGTCAGCGAGAAGCAGATTGACGGCGTCATCGTCTCCAACACGACGCTGGCGCGAACCGGATTGCGTAGCGCCACCAGCGAAACCGGCGGGCTCTCCGGCAAACCGCTGTTCGAGCGTTCGACCATCGTGCTGGCCAAGATGCGCAAATTGCTCGGGCCGGAGCGCGCCATTATCGGCGTCGGCGGCGTCGATTCGGCCGAGAACGCGCTGGAGAAAATCCGCGCCGGCGCCGATCTCGTCCAGCTCTACACCGGCATGATCTATGCCGGGCCGGCGCTGCCGGGGCGCATCCTTGCCGGGATGGTGCGATTTGCCGACAAGGAGCGGCTGAAATCATTGCGCGAACTGCGCGACAGCCGGCTCGATCAGTGGGCTGCCAGGCCGCTCTAAAACGCCGTGCGCAACCGGAGCCGCAGGATGGCCAGCAGGCTGAAGCCGCGCACCAGCAGGAAAACGTGCAGCGCCGCCCACAGGCCGTGATTGCCGAGAGACGGCGCCAAGCTGAACAATGCGGCGCTGAAGGCCAGGAACGACACCAGCATCATGTTGCGCATGTCGCGCGACCAGGTAGCGCCGATGAAGACGCCGTCCATCTGGAAGGCCAGCACGCCGCTCAGCGGTGTCAGTGCCGCCCACGGCAGATAGATGTCGGCAACAGCACGAACATCCGGCGACGTGGTGATCAACGAAATCAGGCCGGCGCCGCCGAGCCAGAAGATCAGCGTGGCGGTTCCGGCGAGGCCGAACCCCCAGAATAAGGTCAGACGTACCGCCCGGCGGAACGCCGTCTCGGCACGTGCGCCGATCGCGCGTCCCGCCAACTGTTCGGCCGCGGTGGCGAAACCGTCGAGAAAATAGCCGGCGACGAGGAAGAAGTTCATCAGCACGGCATTGGCGGCCAGCGTCAGCGTGCCGAACTGCGCGCCCTGGCGGGTGAACAGCGCGAAAGCGGCGAGCAGCGAGAACGAGCGGATCATGATATCGCGGTTGAGCGACAGCATGCGCAGGAAAGCGGGCATGTCGAGCAGGCGATGCCGCGGCAGGCGGGGTGCGGCCCGGAAGCGCCAGACAACGATGGCGAGACCCAGCAGCATGGCCAGACATTCGCCGGTGACGGTCGCCCAGGCCACGCCGGCGACGCCCCAGCCAAGCTTCAGGCCGAGCAGGATGCAAAGCACGATGTTGATGCCGTTGAGCACCGCCTGCAGCATCAGCCCAAGCCCGCCCTCGCCGCGTCCAAGGACATAGCCGAGGATGGCGTAGTTGATCAGCGTGAAGGGGGCGGCGAGCATTCTGATGTGGATATAGACGCCCATCGCCTCGCCGACGCGCGCTTCGCCGCCGATGAATTTCTGGCCGGCGATGGCAATCAGCGGCGCAAGGACGACAAGCACGATGCCGGCGGCGACCGCGATCAGCACGGCGCGCCAGAACACCGCCTGCTCCTCCAGTTCGTCGCCGCGCCCAAACGCCTGGGCGACGAGGCCGGTGGTACCGGAGCGCAGGAAATTGAAGGTGCTGAAGACCACGTCGAAGACCAGCGCCCCGGCCGCCAGGCCGCCGAGCAGGGCGGCATCGCCGAACTGCCCGACCACCGCCGTGTCGACGATGCCGAGCAGCGGCGTCGTCAGATAGGCGAGCGTCATCGGCACGGCGATGGCGAGCACCGAACGGTTGGTGACGGCGAAGGGTCTCGCGTCGGCTGGGATTGCACCCGTGTCCAGGGGACTGCTGCCTTGCTGATTGCGGCTTGATCGAACAGCCGATGTGCCCCATTTTCCGGCCACCGCGCAATCACTCTTGCCGTGACGGCCAACCGAAATGTTCTTCTGGCGCGAGCCCGCCGGATCCGAGTACTGGTTTTAAGCAATTCCCAAGGGGAAGCGCTACGCGCTTCTCCCGGGAAAACCGCTGCACACTTTTCCTGGAATTGCTTTAGCCATGCCCCTGCAGATCGTCCATCATCCCGACTACGATGCCGGCTTCGCCGTCAATCATCGCTTTCCGATGAGCAAATATCCGCTGCTGATGCAGGCCTTGCATATCAGGGGTCTGATCCATGCGGGGGCGCTGTCGATGCCCGAGCCGGCGCCGGCCTCCTGGCTGAAGCTCGCCCATGCGGCTGATTATGTCGACCAGGTCATCACGTGTTCAGTGCCTGAAAAGATCGAGCGCGAGATCGGCTTTCCCGTGGGACCGCGCGTTTCGCTCAGGGCGCAACTCGCCGCCGGCGGCACGGTGCTGGCGGCGCGACTGGCGCTTATCGATGGCATTGCCTGCAACAGCGCCGGCGGCAGCCACCATGCGCGGCGCGCGCAAGGCGCGGGCTTCTGCACCTTCAACGATGTTGCCGTCGCTTCGCTGGTGCTGCTAGCCGAAGACGCGGTGAAAAACATCCTGATCGTCGATCTCGATGTGCATCAGGGCGACGGCACCGCGGACATCCTGAAAGACGAGCCACGCGCGTTCACCTTTTCCATGCATGGCGAGCGCAATTATCCGGTGCGCAAGATTGCCTCCGATCTCGACGTTGCCCTGCCGGACGGCACCGGCGATGGCGCCTATCTCGAACGGCTGGGTGTCCTCCTGCCGGAGCTCTCGGCCAAGGCGCACTGGGACATCGTCTTCTACAATGCCGGTGTCGACGTGCATGCCGAGGACCGGCTCGGCCGGCTATCGCTCAGCGATGACGGCGTGCGTGCCCGCGACGCCATGGTGATCGGTCATTTCCGCGCGCTGGGCATCCCGGTCTGCGGTGTCATCGGCGGCGGCTATTCGACCGATGTCGCAGCGCTCGCGGCGCGCCACGCCATCCTGTTCGAGGTGGCGTCGGACTTTGCCTGAGTGGCCTTTGGTTTGAGCACAATCTTTTCCGAAAACCGGTTTCCACTTTTCGGGATCGTGGTCCGCTTCACTTCCGGTAGTTCGCGAGCCTGAGCAGGATGAACACCGGCACGACGATCGCGGCGCCGAGCAGGATATAGCCCAAGAAGCGATAGACCGCGTTGAAGCCGAGGTTCCAAAGATCGATGAAGAAACCCTGGATGCGGTAGAAGACGTCCATCGGCGTCCAGCCGAACGCATTCATGACCAGGCCGACCAGGAACGACACGACCAGCAGCTTGACGATCACCCTGACGGGCGAGTCACCGAGAAAGCGCGTCACTGTGGACAAGGGGCCTGCCTCCAGATTGGTGTGCCCGGATTCGGGGTACAAACCCACGAATACGCACTTGCTGCGCCCGCATCAAGGCGGGCGGACGGCGCAATCGGTCGGGTTTCCAACAGCCGTTTCCGAACAGCTGTCCAAGGGCGATTGCCCGAAGCACGCCCATCATGATATCGAGAGGCCGACGCGGGTATGATGTAATGGTAGCTTGTCAGCTTCCCAAGCTGAACGCGAGGGTTCGATTCCCTCTACCCGCTCCAGTTCCTATCCCACTTCCCGCAAGATAAAATCGTGCAGCATCTTGGCTGCCGGCGACAGCACGCGGTTCTTCACCGTGATCAGGCTGTAGGGGCGGACCTCGATGTCGAACTCGGTCTGGACGACATCGATGGCGCCGGCGAGACCGTCGGGGTTCTGGATGAATTTTGCCACCTGGATCGACACCGGGGCGATGGCGTCGGACTGCGCCACCATGACCAGTGTGAGCAGCAGCGACGAGGTGTTGAGGATGCGGTCCGGCAGGGCGATGTTGCGGTTCAGGAAATTGCTCTCCATCGCCTGGCGCAGCGGCGACCCGCCCGACTGGAACACCCAGTCGAAGGCGGCGGTGTCCTCCAGCCTCACCGCCTTCCCATTGTTTAGAGGATGGCCGTTGCTCAGCGGGTGGCCTCGGCGCACGATCAGGCAGGCCTTCTCGACGCCGATGACGCGCGATTCGAACAGGCGCGGATTGAGGTCTTCGGGGACACGGGCGATGATGAAATCATGGCGCGTGGCGATCAGTTCGCGCGCCAGCACATTCGACGTCTCGACCTGCATGGTAATCTCGATGCGCGGATAGAGGCGGCGTATCTCGCGGATCGCCGGGACCGCCAGTTCGATCGCCGGCGCCGTCACCGCGCCAAGGAACACCGAGCCGCCCTTGCCGGCCTTGAGCTCCGATATTTCGCGGTCGGCCTCGCGCATTTCGAGCAGGATCGAGCGCGCGCGCCGGGCCAGCGCCTTGCCGTAAGGGGTGAGTGTGATGCCGCGCGGCAGCCTTTCGCAGAGCTTCACCTCGAGCACCGCTTCCATCTCGGAAATCATGCGCGAGGCCGCCGGCTGCGAGATGTTCATCACCTGGGCGGCAGCACTCACCCGACCGTGATCGTCGAGTGCTGCGATCATGCGCATGTGACGCAGGCTCAAGCCGCTACGCAGAAGTGTCTCGCCATCGCCCGGCAATTCATCGTAACCGCTTGAAATTCCCTGAGGACCTCGTAAAGCCGCCATGCCTTTTCCCGCTTCCGCCACTGTTCCAGCCCGGTTTAGTCATATACCGGTTCTGGTATAGCAACCACCGAAGATCGCATTTGACAGTTATGGCAAAGGGTCACACTTTCGCGCGTCCTCAAGACTTGACGGTCGATGACGAGCAAAATCGTATCGATTTAAATCTGAGGGCCGATTGGGAGGATACCGGAGATCGATTATGACGGCGGCGGCGCTTTGGCGCATCCGCCCGACTGCGCGGCCCGCGAAGCCCCGAGGTGTCGCGTCCATCAACCAGGGAGAGTTTTACGTGAAAATCATCAAGACACTGGCCGCCGTCGCGGCCCTTGGCATCGCTGCCATGACCTACTCGGCGCATGCAGCCGACAAGGGTCTTGTCGGCGTGCTGATGCCGACCAAGACCTCGCAGCGCTGGATCAATGACGGCGATGCCGTCAAGTCCCAGCTCGAAGCTCTCGGCTACACGGTCGACCTGCAGTACGCTCAGGACGACATCCCCAACCAGCTCAGCCAGCTGGAAAACGAAATCACCAAGGGCCCGAAGGCGCTGATCATCGCTTCGATCGACGGCACGACCCTGTCGGACGCGCTGCAGAAGGCCGCTGACGCCGGCGTCGTCGTCGTCGCCTATGACCGCCTGATCAAGAAGACCGCCAATGTCGATTACTACACCACCTTCGACAATTTCGGCGTCGGCGTGATCCAGGCGAACTCGCTGGTCAAGGGCCTCAAGGAGCGCTTCCCGAACACCAAGCCGTGGAACGTCGAACTGTTCGGCGGCTCGCCGGACGACAACAACGCCTTCTTCTTCTACAACGGCGCAATCTCGGTGCTGCAGCCGCTGATCGATGACGGCTCGATCAAGATCAAGTCCGGCCAGACCGGCATGGACAAGGTCGGCACGCTGCGCTGGCTCGCCGCCACCGCCCAGGCGCGCATGGACAACCTGCTGTCGGCCAACTACTCGGACGGCAGCCGCGTCGATGGCGTTCTTTCGCCCTATGACGGCCTGTCGCGCGGCATCACCGCTTCGCTGCGCGCCGTCGGTTACGGCACCGACGCCCAGCCGTGGCCGATCGTGACCGGCCAGGACGCCGAGACTGCTTCGGTCAAGCTGATCATCACGGGCGAGCAATACTCGACCGTGTTCAAGGACACCCGCGAACTGGCCAAGGCCACCGTCGAACTCGTCGACAAGGTGCTCTCGGGCGGCAAGCCGGACGGCCTCGATGAAAAGACCTACAACAACGACGTCAAGGTCGTCCCCTCGATCCTTTTGACGCCGCATGAGGTCGACAAGTCGAACTACCAGGCACTGGTCGTCGACTCCGGCTACATCAAGGCCGACGAACTGAAGTAATCCGTTTAGAAAGACAGGGGTCCTGCGCGACGCAGGACCCCTTTCCGTTCACAAGCGACCCCGGTATTGTTTCTACCGGACTTTATTTGCGTGCATGTCGTTGTCTCAAACCGCAAGCACTTTTGAGCGACATGCAACAGGAGGAGCTTGCCCTGATGACGACGATTTTGGAGATGCGCGACATCACCAAGACGTTCCCCGGCGTGAAGGCGCTGTCGAACGTCAACCTCAGCGTCGAAGAAGGCGAGATCCACGCCGTGGTTGGCGAGAACGGCGCCGGCAAGTCGACGCTGATGAAAGTTCTGTCGGGCGTCTATCCCGCCGGCACATATGACGGCCAGATCATTTTTCAGGGTCAGGAATGCCAGTTCAAAGGTATCCATGACAGCGAACACAAGGGCATCGTCATCATCCACCAGGAGCTAGCGCTGGTGCCGATGCTGTCGATCACCGAAAATATCTTCCTCGGCAACGAAAACGCCCGATACGGCGTCATCGACTGGGATGCCAACGAGGCGCGCACCGCTGCCCTGTTGAAGAAGGTGGGCCTCAGGGAGGACCCCAAGACACTGATCACCAATATCGGCGTCGGCAAGCAGCAGTTGGTCGAGATCGCCAAGGCGCTGAGCAAGGACGTCAAGCTTTTGATCCTCGATGAGCCGACCGCGTCGCTCAGCGAGAAAGACAGCCAGGCGCTGCTCGATCTTCTGCTCGAATTCAAGCGACAAGGCATGACCTCGATCCTGATCTCGCACAAGCTCAACGAGATCAACCGGGTCGCCGACAAGGTAACCGTCATCCGTGACGGGCGCACCATCGAGACGCTGGCCAAGAAGGATATCTCCGAAGACCGCATCATCACCTCGATGGTCGGCCGTTCGCTCGACGACCGCTATCCGCCGCGCGAGCCCAAGATCGGCGAAGTCGTGTTCGAGGTGAAGAACTGGTCGGTCTATCACCCGCTCCATGCCGAGCGGCAGGTGATCAAGGGCATCGACATCAATGTGCGCAAGGGCGAGGTGGTCGGCATCGCCGGGCTGATGGGCGCCGGCCGCACCGAATTCGCCATGAGCCTGTTCGGCCGCTCCTATGGCCGTCGCATCACCGGCGAAGTGCTGCTCAAGGGCAAGCCGGTCGATGTCTCCTCGGTAAGCAAGGCGGTTCAACACGGCATCGCCTATGTCACTGAGGACCGCAAGACCTACGGCCTCAACCTCATCGACCATATCAAGCATAACATTACGCTGGCCAATCTCGACGGCGTGTCGCGCCACAGCGTGATCGACGACATGCGCGAACTTGCGGTCGCCAAAGACTATCGCAAGAAGACCAATATCCGTGCGTCAAGCGTCTATCAGATGACCGGCAATCTTTCCGGCGGCAACCAGCAGAAGGTGGTGCTGTCGAAATGGCTGTTTGCCGATCCTGACGTGCTGATCCTCGACGAGCCGACACGCGGCATCGATGTCGGCGCCAAGTATGAAATCTACACGATCATCGCGCGCCTTGCCTCGGAGGGTAAGGCGATCGTGGTCATCTCGTCGGAAATGCCGGAATTGCTAGGGATTACCGACCGCATCTACGTCATGAACGAAGGGCGCATGGTGGGCGAAATGCCGGCGGCGGAAGCAAGCCAGGAAAAGATAATGCGCGCCATCGTCCGGGGAGAAGGAAAAGCAGCATGAGCACCGAAAGCGCCCCCGCCCCGCAGGGCAACGTCGCCGACGAACAGCGCCCGCGCATCGCCGTCTCGGCGCTGGCGACGAATTTACGCGAATACGGACTGATCATAGCCCTGATCGTCATCATGCTGTTCTTCCAGTTCACCACGTCGGGGACGTTGTTCAAGCCGGTCAACCTCAGCAATCTGGTGCAGCAGAACTCCTTCATCATCGTGATGGCGCTGGGCATGCTGCTGGTGATCGTATCGGGCTATATCGACCTCAGCGTCGGATCGGTAGCCGGTTTCATTGGCGCGCTGGCGGCAAACATGATGGTCATCTGGCAACTCGGACCGCTGAGCAATCCCCTGGTGGTTTCGATCGTCTGCCTGGTCGCGGGTGGCCTGATCGGCGCCGCGCAAGGGTATTGGATCGCCTATCACCGGATACCGAGCTTCATTGTCACGCTGGCCGGAATGCTGATCTTCCGCGGCATTTGCCAGGCGTTGCTTGGCGGCGGCTCGTCGGTGGGTCCGCTTCCCGACGACTTCAAGATGCTCAGTTCCGGCTTCATCCCGGATGTGATCGGCCCACTGACGCTCGTCCCGCCGGTCGTGAACGCAGCCGGCAAGACCATCATGGGCAGCGGCGTGACCCTGCACATGACGACGGTCGTGCTGGGGCTGATCGCCGTGCTCGCCTATGCCTATTTCGGGGTCCGCACCCGGCGCAAACGAGAACGCCATGGTTATGAGGCCGAGCCCTTCACCCTGTTCGTCGTCAAGACGCTGGTCGCCAGCGCGCTGGCGCTGTTCCTGGTCTATGAGTTTGCCAGCTACCGCGGCCTGCCCGTGGTGCTGCTGGTCATGGGCGTGCTGATCACGCTGTTCGTCTTCGTCACCAAGCGCATGACCATCGGGAGGCGCATCTACGCCATGGGCGGCAATCCCAAGGCGGCGCAGCTGTCGGGCATCAACACCGAGCGGCTGACGCTGTTGGTGTTCATCAATATGGGCGTGCTGTCGGCGCTTGGCGGCCTGATCATCGCGGCTCGTCTCGGCCAGGCGGTGCCGGCGGCGGGTCTCGGCTCGGAGCTCGACGTCATCGCCGCAGTGTTCATCGGCGGCGCCTCGGCGATGGGCGGCGTCGGCCAGGTCATCGGGGCGGTCGTCGGCGGCTTCATCATGGGCGTGATGAACAACGGCATGTCGATCATGGGCGTCAATGTCGACTGGCAGCAGGTGGTCAAAGGCCTGGTGCTGCTCGGCGCCGTGATCTTCGACGTCTACAACAAGAACAAGGCCTGACAAGCTTCAGGCGAGGCAAGCAGGAGGCATACGATCGCGGCGCAGCCGGCAAATTGTCGGCATAAGAAGTCCCCCGAGGGATCAAGTTCGCGAGCGCAATCCGGACGAAGAGTTCAACCCGTGGCGCGGCTAGGTCCGAGCCGCGCAGGTCAAGGTTTGCCAAGAGGCATCCAAGGCCAAGCACATGAGAGAGGATTTAATCATGCTGATCTCCCAGATCCTCGACGACGCCGAGACCATCCGCGTCGTCGCCCGCAATGGCGGCGGCAAGACCAGGATCATCAACGGCGCCCGCAGCGTCTATTCGCTGGCCATGGAAGCCGCGCGCACCGGAACGGCCCTCGCCGCGCTGATCGAACGCAAGGGGTTCGGTGAAGCGATAGACCTCGACGCCGTCTACAAGAAGGGCCGGCTGGTGTCCCCGATCAACCATCCCGATCCTGCGCATCTGCATCTGACCGGCACCGGCCTGACCCATCTCGGCTCGGCGGCGACGCGCGATTCCATGCACAAGAAGCTCAGCGATGGCGGCGAGGAGCAGCTTACCGATTCCATGAAGATGTTCCGCATGGGGCTCGAAGGCGGCAAGCCGGCCAAGGGCCAGACCGGCGTGCAGCCGGAATGGTTCTACAAGGGCAACGGCACCATGGCGGTGGCGCCGGGCGCCGCACTGATGTCGCCGGCCTTTGCGCAGGACGCCGGCGAGGAGCCGGAAATCGCCGGCATCTATGTCATCGGCGACGACGGCGCGCCGTTCCGCGTCGGCTTCACGCTGTCGAACGAGTTTTCCGATCATGTTACCGAGCGGGTGAACTATCTGTTCCTGGCACATTCCAAACTGCGCAACGCCTCGTTCGGGCCGGAAATCCTGATCGGCGACCTGCCGGCCGACGTCAGGGGCTCATCGCGAATCTATCGCGACAGCAATTTGCTGTGGGAAAAGCCGTTCCTGTCGGGCGAAGCGAACATGTCGCACACAATCGCCAATCTCGAACATCATCACTTCAAATATTCGGCCTTCCGCCAGCCGGGCGACGTGCATGTGCACATGTTCGGCACGGCGACGCTGTCCTTTGCCGACGGCATCAAGACTCAGGCCGGCGACGTTTTCGAGATCGAGGCCGCGGATTTCGGCCTGCCGCTGCGCAACCCGCTGGAGATTGAGCAGCCGGTTAAGGTGGCGGTGAAGGCGCTTTGAGGCAGCATCACAATTTGGGAGCCGGAAATGAACGGAATGCGGCTTGTCATTGTGTTCACGGGCGTGGCCCTGTTCCTGACCCAACCGTCGGTGGCCTTTAGCGCCGGCCAGTGCAGCCCGAAGTCCTATCGTGAAGCCCGTTTGGCGATGACGAGCCGTCTTCTAGCAACCGGCTATTCGAAAGCCCAGGTGACGGATCACACGACATCAGCGCTTCGCAGCGACAGGCTGAACAACAATGGCAAGGTCTGCGGCATCGACTCCGCCAAGGCCCATGTCCTCGGTTGCCTCGACAAGCAGTTGTTCCCGTTGAAGCGCGGCTCAAACGCTTCGCTCGACGAGGTCAAACTGACCGAAGGCTTTTGGGGCAGGAAACGTTTGGCCGCACGCGAACTGCTGTTTATCGGCCATTTTCATGCCTGCCTTGGAGCCGCGAAATCGTATCTCTTTCGCGGCTGACGCCGGCGGACGGGACTCAATAGATATCGAAATCGAAATACTTGGCCTGGATCTTCTTGTAAGTGCCGTCGGCGACGATGGCGTCTATCGCCCCGTTGAGCTTGTCGCGAAGTGCCGTGTCCTCCAGGCGGACAGCGATGCCGGCTTGCGTCTCGGTGCCCTTGACGTCACCGACAAGCTTGCAGCAGCCGTCGCTCGCCTTCTTCAGCCAGTCCATCAGCACGAATTGTCGGAGATGACGGCGTCGAGACGGCCGTTCTGCAAGTCGGTGATCGCCTCTTCCTGGGTGGGGTAGAGTTTCGCCTCGGCGCCGGCCTTGCCATAGGCGTCCTGCGCATAGTCGGCCTGGGTGGTCGAGGCCTGCGCGCCCACCGTCTTGCCGGCAAGGGCTGCCGGTTCGGTGGAAGTGAGGTCGCTGTCCTTGGGCGCCACCAGCGCCAGCGGCGTCGTGTAGTATTTGTTGGTGAAGGCGACCTGTTTCTTGCGCTCCTCGGTGATGCTCATCGAGGCGATGATGGCGTCGAACTTTTTCGCCTGCAGCGCCGGGATGATGCCGTCCCAGTCCTGGGTGACGATCTCGCACTCGACCTTCATCTGCGCACACAGCGCATTGGCAATGTCGATGTCGAAGCCCTCGATCTTGCCGTCCGCGGTGATGGTGTTGAAGGGCGGATAAGCGCCCTCGGTGCCGATCTTCAATTTCTCCTGCGCCTCAGCCAGCGAGCCGGCCGATATCACCAGCATGGCAGCGCCCGCTGCCGATATGATCCATCTTGAAATCTGCATTTTGGTTCCCCTTGCGCGCCGTTCTCTTGCCGGCCACCGAAAGGCAGCCAAGCATGGTGAGGCAGCGCAGGCAAGTATTTTGCCTGACGGTGATCGAAGGTTCAGCCGGCGGGGCGGAAATGCTTGGAGAGCTTGAGGCCTTGCGCCTGGTAATTCGAGCCGAGATCGGTGCCGTAAAGCGCCTGCGGCCGCTTCAGCATGTGTTCGTAGACCAGCCGGCCGACGATCTGGCCGTGGTCGAGGATGAACGGCACTTCGTGGCTGCGCACTTCGAGCACCGCCCGGCTGCCGGTGCCGCCTGAGGCCGAATGGCCGAAGCCCGGATCGAAGAAGCCGGCATAGTGAACACGGAATTCGCCAACCAGCGGATCGAAGGGCGTCATCTCGGCGGCGTAGAGCGGCGGCACGTGCACGGCTTCGCGGCTGACCAGGATGTAGAACTCGTCCGGGTCGAGCACCAGTTCGCCGGCGCCGCTCTTATAGAGCGGCTCCCAGAAATCGACGGCATCCTGGGCGGCGCGCTTGTCGACATCGACCAAGCCGGTGTGATGCTTGCCGCGATAGCCGACCAGGCCGTTCTGGTCGCCGTCAAGATCGATCGACAGCGCAATGCCGCCGCCGGAAATGTTGGGCGGCTCGGTCGCCACCAGCATCTCGGCGCGGTGCAATTCGTTCAGTTCTGCCTCCGACAACAGCGCGTTGCCGGTGCGAAAGCGGATCTGCGACAGCCTCGATCCGGCGCGTACGACGATCGGGAAGGTGCGCGGACTGACTTCGAGATAAAGCGGCCCGTGATAGCCGGGGGCGATCTTGTCGAACTCATGGCCGCGATCGGTCATCACCCGGGTGAAGATGTCGAGCCGGCCGGTCGAGCTCTTCGGGTTGGCCGAGGCCGACACGTTTGCGGGCAGCGCCAGGCTTTCGAGCAGCGGCACGATGTAGACGCAGCCGGTTTCCAGCACCGCGCCCTCGGCGAGACTGAATTCGTGCAATTTCAGCCGGTGAAGCTTGTCGGCCACCAGATGATCGGGACCCGGCAGGAAGGAGGCGCGCACGCGAAAAGCCTTGTCGCCGAGCCTGAGATCGAGGCTCGCCGGCTGCACCTGGTCGACATCGAGCGCGCGCGGCGACTTCAGCGCGCCGGACTGAAACAGCGCGGAAATGTCCTGATCGGGAAGAATGCCTGTCTGCCGCAAAAGGCTGGCTCCGCTCCAAGGTCGGTCTCTTTGTGGCAGGTTCTTGCCGCAAAACCGCTGGATATTATTGCGGAACCTGCCTGGTACAAACCTCTTAATGAAGCCGGCAATTGACGCAAGCGCAGGTGAGGTCTAAAGGGTCGTTATCCCGTGGTGATTTGGCCGGTCGGCTTGCAGCCACGTTAAACAAGTCGCTAAAGGACCGTCGGGCCGCAAGGCCATATGGACCGGTTGCGACTTTCGCGGCCGGTTTTTTTGTGTCTGGAACAAAAGCGATGAGCACCAATAAGCGTAACTGGAAGCCTCAGACCGCACTCGTGCACGGGGGAACACTGCGTTCCCAGTTCGGCGAGACGTCGGAAGCGATGTATCTCACTCAAGGCTATGTCTATGAAACGGCGCAGGCTGCGGAAGCCCGTTTCAAGGGCGAGGAGCCGGGCTTCATCTATTCGCGCTACGCCAACCCTACCGTCGACATGTTCGAAAAGCGCATGTGCGCGCTGGAGGGTGCCGAAGATGCCCGCGCCACGGCGTCGGGCATGGCGGCGGTGACGGCAGCGCTCCTGTGCAGCGCCAAGGCCGGCGACCACATCGTTGCGGCGCGCGCGCTGTTCGGCTCCTGCCGCTGGGTGGTGGAGACGCTGGCGCCGAAATACGGCATCGAGGCAACGCTGGTCGACGGCACCGACATCGCCAACTGGGAAAAGGCGGTGCGGCCGAACACGAAACTGTTCTTCCTGGAAAGCCCGACCAATCCGACGCTGGAAGTGGTCGACATCGCAGCGGTGGCGGCGCTCGCCACCTCGATCGGCGCCAGGCTGATCGTCGACAATGTCTTCGCCACGCCCTTGCAGCAGAAGCCCTTGCAGCTCGGCGCCCATATCGTCGTCTACTCCGCGACCAAGCACATTGACGGCCAGGGACGCTGTCTCGGCGGCATCATCCTGTCGGACAAGAAATGGATCGACGAGAATTTGCACGACTATTTCCGCCACACCGGCCCGAGCCTGTCGCCGTTCAACGCCTGGACGCTGCTCAAGGGCCTGGAGACGCTGCCAGTTCGGGTGCGCCAGCAGACTGAAAGCGCGGCCAAGATCGCGGATTTCCTGGCAGGACGGCCGGAAATCGCCCGCGTCATCTATCCCGGCCGCGCCGACCACCCGCAGGCCGACATCGTCAAGAAGCAGATGACGGGCGGATCGACGCTGATCTGCCTCGACGTGAAGGGCGGCAAGCAGGCGGCCTTCGCCTTGCAGAACGCGCTCGACATCGTGCTGATCTCCAACAATCTCGGCGACGCCAAGAGCCTGATCACCCATCCGGCGACCACCACGCACAAGAACCTCAGCGACGAAGCTCGCGCCGAGCTTGGCATCGGGCCGGGAACGCTCAGGCTGTCGGTCGGTCTTGAGGATACGGACGATCTGCTGGAGGACGTTGCGCAGGCGCTGAAGGCAGCCGGGTAGGCCGCGAGGCGTCACGCTCCCGACGAAACCTCTTCCAGTTCGGCCGTCTTGGTGCCGATGGTCATGGTGTTGCCGCGCCAGTCGACGGCGCCGCTCAGCCAGCCGCGCGCCCAGATGGCGGGAAGCATAACGTCGCGGACCATCATCGCGGGGACCATGCGCAGCGACAGGTGCCAGCCCTTGGCCGCGGCCAGCGCGCATTCGGGAATGTAGGCCGCCGCCAGCACGGCCAACACCGTGGCCGGCAGGCTGACGCCGGCACTTGCTGCCGCCACCAGCGCCAACGCCAACGGCACGGCGACGCCGGTCAGGATCTCGGGTGCGAAAAACAGCGGGAAAGTGACGCGGCGCAACCGCGCCCAGCGCGCCTGGCGCGACCAGATGTCGGCAAGTCGGCGCTGCCCCAGTGGTTGCTCGAAAGGCGAGGCAACGAGATTGACGCGCAGGCCCAGTCCGTTGACCAGCTTGGTTGCAGCAGCATCCTCGGCGATCTCGGCGGCCAGCGCGCGGATACCGCCACTGGTATCGAGCATCGGCTTGTTCCACAGCATGCTCTTGCCTTGGGCAAAGCCGAGACCGAGCGCCTCGCCGGCATATTGCCAGCGCGCCTGCAGCGTGTTGAGGAACGCGCATTCGACCTCGGCCCAGAAGCCATCCGGCCGCGAGCCGATCGGCGTCGAGCAGATAAGCCCGGTATTGGTCCGCCAGGCCGCCATCAGGTGCTGGACGTAATCCCTAGGCATCAGCACGTTGGAATCCGCCAGAATAACCCAATGATTGCGCGCCGCTTCCCAGCCCTTGACGCAGTTGTTGAGCTTCGGGTTGCTGCTGACGCGGTCGTCGCCGATCAGCAGCCGGGCCGGCACGTTGGGAAACAGGACGATCGCCCTGTTTATCAGTTTGACGACGGGATCGTCGGCGTGAGCGACGCAGAAGATCAGTTCGTAGCGCGGCCAGTCGAGCGAGAAGGCTCGCTGCAGCGTCTCTTGTGTGAACGGCTCCACGCCGCGCGACGGCACGACGATCGAGACCGGTGGCTGCTCGTCGGACGGCGGAGGGATAAGGCGACGCGCTTGCAGTTTCGACGAAGCAAGCAGGATGCTGGCGAGATTGGAAAGAAGCAAAGCGGAGGAAGCGAAGGCGGCTGTGAGAGCTAGTTCCATGAGATCTGGTCACTCCGGAAAGGCCGCTCGCGGCTGCTTTGTCAGTCGACAGATGGGCCTTGAGTCGCCGGCAAGGTTTGCGCACACCAACACTGTCATGTGTCACTTAAATGACATTGTTTGTCGGCACCTCCGCTTTGAGGCTGGCAGGACATGCCGTTGTGCGCGTATCAAACCGCATAGCGCGACAAATGTTCCTTGCCGCGCAACCGGAGCAGCCCATGTATCGCGCCGTCACGCGCAACATCGAAGTGCAGGTCAGACCGTTCTACCTGGAGGACCGCTCGGACCCGGCGGAGAACCGTTATGTCTGGGGCTACCAGGTGACCATCGACAACCAGTCGGACGATTTCGTGCAGCTTATGGCGCGTTACTGGCACATCATCGACGGCAGCGGCCGGGTCGAGGAAGTGCGCGGCGCCGGCGTGGTCGGCGACCAGCCTGAGCTCAATCCCGGCGACAGCTATCAATACACGTCAGGCTGCCCGCTCTCGACGCCGTCCGGCTTCATGGTCGGCCACTACACCATGCGCAACAAAAAGGGCGAGACGTTCGACGTCGCTATTCCCGCGTTTTCGCTGGATCTGCCGGGGACCCGACCGACGGTGAATTAGGGGTTTTCTCCCCGTCACTATACGGGGAGAAATGCCCGGCAGGGCGATGAGGGGCAGCGCCAGACTCATGAGGTCATCTTCCACGCACATGACGTAGGCTATGCGCGGCCATTCACCAAAGTTCGCGCTGCCCCTCATCCGCCCTTCAGGTGTCCGAACCGGATAGATAGGTAACAGAATGGACCGATAGCATGGGTGACAGTTTTCTTGTCCGCCGGAGG
>NZ_AYXC01000023.1:0-64353 GCF_000502275.1 Mesorhizobium sp. L103C131B0
TTGGCGCTGCGGCGGACACATAGGGGGAGAGAAGTGTCACCTATGTATCCGGTTCAAAGTGTTACCCATCTATCGGCTGGACACGGCGAAGCCGAGACGGAGTGGGGGAGCCACGTGGCAATCGCCGCGAACGGACAAAGGAAGGGCACTATCTCAAGCATTGCCTAGCGCCCAAGGGTCGACCCCCACTCCGTCGAGCTTCGCTCGACACCTCTCCCCCGATCACGGGGAGAGGAAAGCGCGAGTTCGCCGACCTTGGTGCTTCATCTCTCCCGGATGCCGTGAAGTGACTATCTGCCGGAAATCCTGCAAAACTTTGCGCCTAATTGCGCGCTGCTCCCCAACATCGACAAGAAATTTCGCAGACATATCTGCATCTTGGGGTCGCCTGCCGGCCGTGACGCCGGATGGGTTGCGGCGCCCCATGAATTGGCGCTGTGCCGGGCGCGCGGATGTGCAAATATCGACGCCAGGCAAATGGGAGGACCATGGTCATGACCGATGCTGGGATGTTGCGGTTTCATGTGCCGGAGCCGGAAGTGCGGCCGGGCGGAACGCCCGACTTCTCCAACGTGCCGATCCCCAAGGCCGGCTCGGTGCCGCGACCGGACATCGATGTCGATCCGCGCACCATCCGCGACATGGCGTTTTCGATCATCCGTGTGCTCAACCGCACCGGTGAGGCGGTCGGGCCGTGGGCCGGGCTGCTCACCGACGAGGAGCTGCTCGAGGGGTTGCGCCACATGATGACGCTGCGCAGCTTCGATGCGCGCATGCAGATGGCGCAGCGCCAGGGCAAGACCTCGTTCTACATGCAGCATCTGGGCGAAGAGGCGGTGAGCTGCGCTTTCCGCAAGGCGCTGGCGCCAGGCGACATGAATTTCCCGACCTATCGGCAAGCCGGCCTGCTCATCGCCGACGGCTATCCGATGGTCACGATGATGAACCAGATTTATTCCAACGAGGCCGATCCGCTCAAAGGGCGGCAATTGCCGATCATGTATTCGTCGAAGGAGCATGGCTTCTTCTCGATCTCCGGCAATCTGGCGACGCAATACATCCAGGCGGTCGGCTGGGCGATGGCTTCCGCTATCAGCAACGATTCGAAAATCGCGGCGGCGTGGATCGGCGACGGCTCGACGGCCGAATCCGATTTCCATTCCGCACTGGTGTTCGCCTCGACGTACAAGGCGCCGGTCATCCTCAACGTCGTCAACAACCAGTGGGCGATCTCGACGTTTCAAGGCATTGCGCGTGGCGGCTCCGGCACCTTTGCCGCGCGCGGCCTCGGCTTCGGCATTCCGGCGCTGCGCGTCGACGGCAATGATTATCTCGCCGTGCATGCCGTGGCCAAATGGGCGGCGGAGCGGGCGCGGCAGAATCTCGGGCCGACGCTGATCGAACATGTCACCTACCGTGCCGGCGCGCATTCGAGCTCGGACGATCCGTCGGCCTATCGGCCGAAGACGGAATCCGACGCCTGGCCGCTCGGCGATCCGGTGATGCGGCTGAAGAACCATCTGATCCAACGCGGCGTCTGGTCGGACGAGCGTCACGCCCAGGCCGAAGCGGAAATCCTCGAGACGGTGATCGCGGCGCAGAAGGAAGCTGAAGGCCACGGCACGCTGCATGCCGGCGGCAAGCCGTCGACGCGCGAGATGTTCGAGGGCGTGTTTGCCGAGATGCCGCCGCATCTCAGGCGCCAGCGCCAGCAGGCGGGAGTCTGACCATGCCGAGACGGACCATGATCGAGGCGATCCGCGACGCCATGGACGTGTCGATGGCGCGCGACGAACGCGTCATCGTCTATGGCGAGGATGTCGGCTTCTTCGGGGGTGTCTTCCGCTGCACGGCAGGCCTGCAAGCGAAGTACGGCAAGAGCCGCTGCTTCGATGCGCCGATCAACGAATCCGGTATTGTCGGCTCGGCCATCGGCATGGCCGCCTACGGGCTGAAGCCATGCGTGGAAATTCAGTTTGCCGACTACATGTACCCGGCGTACGACCAGCTGACGCAGGAAGCAGCACGCCTGCGCTACCGCTCGAACGGCGATTTCACCTGCCCGATCGTTGTCCGCATGCCGACCGGCGGCGGCATCTTTGGCGGCCAGACGCACAGCCAGAGCCCGGAAGCGCTGTTCACCCATGTGTCGGGGCTGAAGACGGTGGTGCCGTCCAATCCGCACGACGCCAAGGGACTGCTGATCGCGGCGATCGAGGATCCCGATCCGGTGATTTTTCTGGAGCCGAAGCGGCTCTATAACGGACCGTTCGATGGCCATCACGACCGACCGGTGACGCCATGGTCGAAGCATGAACTGGGCGAGGTCGCCGACGGCCATTACACGGTGCCGCTCGGCACGGCGGCGATCCGCCGGGCGGGCTCGGCCGTCACCGTGCTCGCCTACGGCACCATGGTCTATGTCGCGCAGGCGGCTGTGGAAGAAACCGGCATCGATGCCGAGATCATCGATTTGCGGACCCTGCTGCCGCTCGATCTCGACGCGATAGTCGCTTCGGTGAAGAAGACCGGACGCTGCGTCGTCGTGCACGAGGCGACACTGACCTCCGGCTTCGGCGCCGAGCTGTCGGCGTTGGTGCAGGAAAATTGTTTCTACCATCTGGAAGCGCCGGTGGCGCGCGTCACCGGTTGGGACACGCCCTACCCGCATGCGCAGGAATGGGACTATTTCCCGGGGCCGGCCCGTGTCGGCCGCGCGCTTCTCGAAACCATGGGAGCCTAGGGATGGGCGAACACATCATCAAGCTGCCGGATGTCGGCGAAGGCGTCGCCGAGGCCGAACTTGTGGAGTGGCACGTCAAGGTCGGCGACCTCGTGCGCGAGGACTCGGTGCTTGCCGCCGTGATGACCGACAAGGCGACGGTGGAAATACCTTCGCCGGTCGATGGCGAGATCCTGTGGCTGGGCGCGGAGATCGGCGACACGGTGGCGATCGGCTCGCCGATCGTGCGGCTGAAAGTGGCGGGGGAGGGCAATGTCGGCGAAGGCTCGAAATTGTCAGAGGTCACGGCGGCACCGACCCCCACCCCTGCCGGGGCGAGCCACGGGTCTCGCCCGTCCTCCGGACCCCCACAAGAGGGAGGCGTTTCGGCCACGAAATCCGACGCCAAGTCGCCACCACCTGCACCAGCAGCCAAAAGCGCACGGGCAGCTGAGACTGAATCCCCCTCCCCCTTGTGGGGAGGGGCCAGGGGTGGGGGTACTGCGCCGACATCTAAAGGTGCGGCACCCACCGGCGCGCCGCGCCCGGAGGGCGAAAAGCCCCTGGCGTCGCCCGCCATCCGGCTCAGGGCGAAGGAGGCGGGGATCGATCTGCGCCAGGTGTCGGGTACCGGCCCTGCCGGCCGCATCAGCCACGAAGATATCGAGGCATTCCTGGCACGCGGACCGCAGGTAGCGAAGGCGTCGGGTCTGGCGCGCAATGACAGCGTCGAGGATATCAAGGTCATCGGACTGCGGCGCAAGATCGCCGAAAAAATGTCGCTGGCGAAGTCACGCATCCCGCACATCACCTATGTCGAGGAGATCGACGTCACAGCACTCGAGGAGTTGCGCGCGGCGCTCAACAAGGAAAAGCGCAAGGGTGTGGAGAGGCCGAAGCTGACGCTGCTGCCGTTCCTGATGCGGGCGATGGTCAAGGCGATTGCCGACCAGCCCAACATCAACGCGCTGTTCGACGACGAGGCCGGCATCATCCATCAGCATGGCGGCGTCCATATCGGCATTGCCGCGCAGACGCCGTCGGGCCTGGTGGTGCCGGTGGTCAAGCACGCCGAGGCGCGCGACCTCTGGGATTGCGCGGCCGAGCTCAACCGCCTGGCCGAAGCGGCGAAGTCCGGCACGGCCAGCCGCGACGAGCTGTCGGGATCGACCATCACCATTACCTCGCTCGGCGCCATGGGCGGCGTGGCGACGACGCCGGTCATCAATCATCCTGAGGTGGCGATCGTCGGCGTCAACAAGATGATGGTGCGGCCGGTCTGGGACGGCACCCAGTTCATCCCGCGCAAGATGATGAACCTGTCGTCGAGCTTCGATCACCGGGTGGTCGACGGCTGGGATGCGGCGGTGTTTGTGCAGCGGATCAAGGCGCTGATTGAGACGCCAGCGCTGATATTTGTGGATTGAGGGGCGGAACGACCGAGATGACGGCGGGACAGCGCCCCCCTCTGCCTTACCAGGCATCTCCCCCACAAGGGGGGAGATTGGACGTCACGCAGGGTTTCGCCAATCTCCATCGTTGCAGGAATGAGCGAAGCGAAGAAGCTGCTGATCTCCCCCCTCGTGGGGGAGATGTCCGGCAGGACAGAGGGGGGCGCGAAGGATCGCGACGGAACATTCCCTCGCATCAAAGGGTCACGCCATGAAAGAAATCTCCTGCAAGCTGCTGGTCATCGGCGCCGGGCCCGGCGGCTACGTCTGCGCTATCCGTGCCGGCCAGCTCGGCATCGATACGGTGATCGTTGAAGCCGGCAAACCGGGCGGCACCTGTCTCAATGTCGGCTGCATCCCGTCCAAGGCGATGATCCATGCGGCGGAAGAGTTCGAGAAGGTCGCGCATATGGCCGGCGGCAGCAGTCCGCTCGGCATCTCGCTAGCAGCGCCCGTGCTCGATCTCGGCAAGACGGTTGCGTGGAAGGACGGCATTGTTAGCCGGCTGACCGGGGGCGTTGCCGGGCTACTGAAGAAGGCCAAGGTCAAGACCGTCTATGGCTGGGCGACGTTCCGCGACGGCAAGACCGTCGCGGTCGAGACCGAGACCGGCACCCAGATCATCCGCGCCGAAACGGTTGTGATCGCCACCGGCTCGGCGACGGTGGAACTGCCGTTCCTGCCGTTCGGCGGCCCGGTGATTTCATCCACAGAAGCGCTGGCTCTCGGCGAGGTGCCGAAAAAGCTCGCCGTGGTCGGCGGCGGCTATATCGGGCTGGAACTCGGCATGGCGTTCGCCAAAATGGGCGCCGCGGTGACCGTGGTCGAGGCGCTGCCGCGCGTGCTGGCGCAGTATGATGCGGAACTGACCCGGCCGGTGGTGAAACGGCTGGCCCAGATCGGCGTCGAGGTGATGCTTGGCGCCAAGGCCAAGGGGGTCAAGGGCGACGCGCTGCTGGTCGAGACCGCGGACGGCAAGAGCACCAAAATCGCGGCAGACAAGATCCTGGTCACGGTCGGCCGCAAGCCGGTGACGGAGGGCTGGGGCCTCGATCAGATCGATCTCGACGTGGCCGGCAAGTTCATCAAGATCGACGACCAGTGCCGCAGCTCGATGCGCGGCATCTATGCCATTGGCGACGTCACCGGCGAGCCGATGCTGGCGCACCGGGCGATGGCGCAAGGCGAAATGGTGGCCGAGATCGTCGCCGGCCACAAGCGCAGCTGGGACAAGCGCTCGATCCCGGCCGTCTGCTTCACCGATCCGGAGCTGGTGACGGCAGGGCTAACGCCGGAGGAGGCGAAGGCTTCAGGCGAAATCAAGATCGGCCAGTTCCCCTTCGCCGCCAACGGCCGGGCGATGACGAAACTCGGCGAGGACGGGTTTGTTCGTCTTGTCGCCCGCGCGGACAACCATCTGGTGCTGGGCATCCAGGCGGTCGGGCAAGGCGTGTCGGAACTGGCGGCGGCGTTCGGCCTGGCGCTGGAAATGGGCGCGCGGCTGGAGGATATCGCCGGGACCATCCATGCGCATCCTACGCAAGGCGAAGGCTTCCAGGAAGCGGCGCTGAAGGCGCTGGGCCACGCGCTGCATGTTTGAAGTGCGCTTACCCTCCCCCTTGTGGGGAGGGTCGATCCGCGTAGCGGAGCGGGGTGGGGGTCCTCGCCGACCGTCAGCGCTCACCCCCACCCCGTCTCGCCATCTCCGCTTCGCTCCGACCGCGAGCCGACCCTCCCCACAAGGGGGAGGGTGGCCGCCCAGCCGTTGGTTGTCGCAGATCAGCGGAATGTACTAAGTGTCGGTCCATGGACACCGGCCTGAAGAAATACATCGCCATACGCTACAACATCGCCGCTGGCTTCAAGCCAAGCCAGTGGGACGGAAAGGGCCGCGCCAATCTCGACCCGGTCTGGCTGGTCGAGCGCCTGGCGTTGTTCGACACCTATTGCGCGTCGTCGCTCGAAGGCCAGTCGCTGAAGGATTTTACCGTCCTTGTGGCGTTCGATGCCGATACGCACGAGAACTATATTCGCACCGTGTGCAGCTGCGTGGCCGGTGTCGACGTCAGGCCGATCCTTGTCGAGGCCGGCGACGATTACAACAATCGCTTCAATGCTTTCGTCCACGACGACAGCGATGCCGAGTATGTCTCGCTAACGCGGCTCGACAGCGACGACGCGCTGGCGCCGACCTTCATGGAGCGCGTCGACCACTACGCGCGCCGGGAGATCGAAAAGCGTGTGGTGGACCTGCAGCCGCTCTACATTGCCTTTCCGGACGGCCAGAATTTCGAGACGGCAAGCGGACGCTACACGCACCACGACTATGTCACGTCGGCGTTCGGCACGCTGGTCGAAAGGAGATCGCCGGCGATGAGCGGCGTCTACAGCGAGCACCACGCAAAAATGGCGACGCGCTTCAACACCGTCGTGGCGGCATCGAAGGGCGCGCAATGGTGCATCGTCATCCATGACAACAACGCCGCCAACGTGTTGAGGGGGAAGCCGGTCTCGGGGCCCTCCTTCACGGTGGGCCGACCGGGTGTCGAACCCAAGGTGCCAGCGCGAAGGCAAAGCGCGCCACGACAGGCGACGCAGCCCCGCATGGCGCCGCGGACCGCGGGCAACTTCATCCGGTTTCTGCTCGGACGACCGATGGCTCTGCGGAAGTAGCGGGCGCTTTACCCTCCCCCTTGTGGGGAGGGTCGATCGCGGAGCGGAGCAGGGTGGGGGTCCTCGCCAACCGTCGGCGCTCACCCCCCACCCCGTCTCGCCATCTCCGCTTCGCTCCGATTGCGCGCCGACCCTCCCCACAAGGGGGAGGGTGAAGTAGCTCAGCTCGCCAGCCGGCTCACCATCTCGTGCTGCGCATAAGCGCGCCCAAAACGATTGGCGAGAAACGCATCCAGCGCGATGTCTTCCTGCTTGACGAAACCGGTCGCCGGCAAGGTGCCGTCGGCCAGCATGTCGAGCACGGCGCAGATGCCTGAGGCAGTGGTGATCTGGATTGCGCTGCGCACCTGGCTGCCAATGCGCTGCGAATAGATCTTGTTGGCGTAGGTTTCCTGCAGCAGGCGGCCATTGCGGCGGCCCGAGACGGTGACGAAGACGATGACCACGTCCTGCAGCGTTGCCGGCAGGGCGCTCTCGAAAATGTCCTTCAGCACGTCGCGGCGGTGGCGCAGGCCGAGATCGTTGAGCAGCGCCTTCATGATCGCCGCGTGGCCGGGATAGCGGATGGTGCGGTAGTTCAGCGTGCGCACCTTGCCCTTCAGCGTCTCGGCCAGCGTGCCGAGACCGCCGGAGGTGTTGAAGGCCTCATAGGTGACGCCGTCGAGCGAGAACTCTTCGCGCTCCTCCAGCGGCGGCACCTCGATCAGCTCGCCCTCGACGATCGCCTCGCAGGGTTCGCAATATTCGTTGATGACGCCGTCGGTGCTCCAGGTCAGATTGTAGTTCAGCGCATTGGACGGGTATTGCGGCAGCGCGCCGACGCGCATGCGAACGCTTTCCAGCGTGTCGAAGCGGCTGGCGAGATCATTGGCGACGATCGAGATGAAGCCCGGCGCCAGGCCGCATTGCGGAATGAAGGCGCTGTTGCCCGACTTGGCCAGCTCCTTGACGCGGCGGGTCGAGACGACATCCTCGGTCAAATCGAGATAGTGCACGCCGGTGGCGGCGGCCGCTTCGGCGATGCGCGTGGTCAAATGGAAGGGGGCGGCGCTCAGCACGGCGAAGGCGCCGGCAAGGGCGGCCTCGAGTGCGCCCGGCGCTGCGATATCGAGCTCCAGCCCCTCGACGCCGGCGGGAAGTTCGGCCGCGGCAAACTGCGCCGCCGCGCGGTCGACAACGGTGACGTGGTAGTCGCCGCTGTCGGCGAGCATGCCTGCAATGGTGGAGCCGATCTTGCCGGCGCCGACGACGATGATTTTCTTCATGACCTTGCCCCTCGTGAAAACTCTTTGGCCCAGACCGCCGCGCGGTGGACGCGATGCCTTCAAGAATCGCAGCTTGCCTGTCGAAAGGAAGCGTGGGATCGTTTGAAATGAACCCTGCACTTGAACGATACGCCGACGAGGTTCGTCGAAATGCTCAGTGACGCCGAACAAAAACTGCTTTCCCTGCTGCGCGCCAATGCCCGCGCGTCGACCACTGAGCTGGCGCGCCAGCTCGGCGTTTCGCGCACGACAGTGCAGAGCCGGATCGAGCGGCTGGAACAGCGCGGCATCATCACCGGCTATGGCGTGCGGATGGCGCCGGACTACGAGCAGGGGCTTGTGCGGGCGCATGTGCTGCTCACCGTCACGCCCAAGCTCGCCGACAAGGTGGTGCGGGCGCTGCAGGCGCTGCCGCCGGTACGGACGCTGCACTCGGTGAGCGGCAATTTCGACATGATCGTCATCGTCGACGCGCCGTCGATCAGGGATCTGGATGCGTTGCTGGACGAGATCGGGGCGATGGACGGGGTCGAGCGGACGTCGTCGTCGATTATTTTGTCGACACGGATCGATCGGTAGGTGGAACGCATGAGCTGCTAATCTCCCCCCTTGCGGGGGAGATGGCCGGCAGGCCAGAGGGGGTCGTTCGACTGGGCTCGGCCTACCTGCCGCTGCAGAAGGAGGTTAGCGCTCCACGCGAGGCGACCCCCTCTGTCGCCTTCGGCGACATCTCCCCCTCAAGGGGGGAGATTAGCTGCTAAGCCCGCCGCCTTTCCGGCCCGCTATCCAGCCACGCCACATCCTCCGCCGACAGCTTGATATCCAGCGCCTTCAAACTGTCCTCCAACTCGTCCAGCGTGCGCGGGCCGACCAACGGCACCGACGGAAAGGGCTGCGCCAGCACATAGGCGAGCGCGATGTGGATCGGACTTTTGCCCAGGCGCTGCGCCAGCTCGATGGCGCGGTCGCGGCGGCCGAAATTTTTCTCGGAATACCAGACCCGCACCAGCTCCTCATTGTCCTGCTTGTCGCGGCCGGCGCGGTCGGTGAAGAAGCCGCGGCCCTGGCTCGACCAGGCGAAGTTGGGCATCTGCCTTTTCGTCAGCCAGGATTTCCAGTCGTCGGTCGACGAGGTGATGCAGCCGGCCCAGATCGGCTCCAGCATCTCGGCCAGCGAGAAATTGTTGGAGAGCACGCCGGGCTTCTGCTTGCCGGTGCGCTCGGCATAGGCAATCGCCTCGTCCATGCGCGCCATCGTCCAGTTCGAGCCGCCGAACGGGCCACGGATGCGGCCGGCCTTGGCCTCGGCGTCCATGGCGTCAACGAACTCGCCGACCGGCACATCCGGGTTGTCGCGGTGCATGAAATAGAGGTCGACATGGTCGGTCTGCAGCCGGTCCAACGACTGGGCGAGCTGCTTGCCGATGACATCGGGATAGCAGAGCGGCGAGTGGGCGCCCTTGGCGATGATCACCGACTGCTCGCGCACGCCGCGATTCCTGAGCCACTGGCCAAGCAGCGTTTCGGTGTAGCCGCCGCCGTAGACGTAGCCGGTGTCGAACAGATTGCCGCCGGCCTCGAAGAAGGCGTCGAGCAGGATTGCGCCCGACGAGAAGGTGCGGAAATCCTCGAAGCCGAGCGCCACCACGGAGGCCGGCTTCGACAGGCCCGGAATCTTGCGCTTGCCGATGGCGGTGCCGCCGGTGCGCAGCGGCCGGCCCGAAAGGGTGTTGGTTCGCTTAGCCGGCTTTTCGATTTCATATTCGAGCCCTACGGCAGCGCGCCATTTGTCGAGCACACGCAGCGTGCCGAGACTGTCGGCCCAGCTCATGCCCGGCCAGGCGAACTCCTGTTTGCCGGCCAGGATCGCCTCGCCGGCGGCGTCGACCTCGAAGGAATAGAGATGGCGGGTTTCGTTGACGCTGATGGTCTCGCGCGTGTCGTCGGCGAGAATTACATCGATCCGGCCAGGGCCGCCATCGCGGTTGCCGCCGCCGGCGAACCAGAAATCCGGCACCTCGATGCGGCCCTTGGTGCCGAGGATGCGCAGGACATTGTCCTGTTTGAGCGAGATGCTGCAGGATACCTCGGCGACGATGCCACCGGGAAAATGCAGCAGCGCCGAGGCCCATTCGTCGACGCCGGACTTGCCGAGATGGGCGGTGCCGACAACCTTGTCCGGCTCGGCAAAGGGTTTTCCAGTCGCAGCCCCGGCAATCAGCCGCACCATCGAGACGGGATAGCCGCCAACATCGAGGATGCCGCCGCCGGCGAGATCGTTGGCGTAGAGCCGGTGCTCGGGCATGAAGCCCGGCATGGCGAAGCCGAAGCTCGACTTCATCAGCCTGACATCGCCGATGACGCCCGACTTGATGAGTTCCACCAGCTTCGCCGTCTGCGGGTGCAGCCGGTACATGAACGCTTCGCCGAGGAAGGTGCCGGCCTTGCGCGCAGCATGGATCATGGCGTCGGCCTCGAAGGCGGTCAGCGCCAGCGGCTTTTCGCACAGCACATGCTTGCCGGCTTCCGCCGCCTTGATTGCCCATTCGGCATGGCCGGGATGCGGGATGGCGATATAGACGGCATCGACCTCGGGGTCGGCGAGCAGCGCGTCGTAACCGTCGAGGATGCGGGCGCCGGGAAACGTCTCGGCCAAGCCTGCCTTGCCGGGATTGCGGGCGCCGAGCGCCACGATCGTGCCGGTGCGCGAGCCTGCCACGCCGCGGGCGAACGCTTTGGCGATGTCGCCGGGCCCAAGTATCCCCCAGCGGATGGGCGCGGTTGCAGTCATGATCATTCTCCTTGCATAGCTGGAAGGTCAGCGCAGCCGCTGGCCGTTTTCATCGAACAGATAGGATTTGCGGATGGACACGGTGATCTCCTGGGTGTCGGGGACCTTTGCCGCGTCGCGCTGGATCACCAGGTCTTCGCCATGGGCGGTCCTGGCATAGATGAAGCTGGTGCCGCCGAGATGCTCGACCACGTCGATGCCGACAGTGAGGTCGGCGTCGCCTTCGCCGCCATTGCCGAAATGTTCGGGCCGCACGCCGACAATGACCTTGGCTCCTGTTTGCGGCACGGCGCCGGTCAATGGTTGCATAATGCGGGTCTTTTCCTCGCCCACCAGCTCGACGGTGACGCTGCTCGTGTTGCGCCCGACGACGCGGCCCTTGATGAAATTCATCTTCGGCGAGCCGACAAAGCCGGCGACGAACTGGTTGTCGGGATTGTCGTAGAGATCGAGCGGCCGGCCGATCTGCTCGACATGGCCACCGCGCAGCACGACGATCCGGTCGGCCAGCGTCATCGCCTCGGTCTGGTCGTGGGTGACATAGATCATCGTTGTGCCGAGTTCCTTGTGCAGGCGCGAGATCTCGACCCGCATCTGGACGCGCAGCTCGGCGTCGAGATTGCTCAACGGCTCGTCGAACAGGAAGACTTGCGGCTCGCGCACGATGGCGCGGCCAATGGCGACGCGCTGGCGCTGGCCGCCGGACAATTGCCTGGGCCGCCGCGCCATCAACTCTGTGATGCGCAGGATTTCGGAGGCCCGCTTCACCCGCCGCTCGGTGTCCTCCTTGGGGTTGCCGGTCATCCTGAGGCCAAAGCTCAGGTTCTGCTCCACGCTCATGTGCGGGTAGAGCGCGTAGGACTGGAACACCATGGCGATGCCGCGCTCGGCCGGCTCGACATCGTTCATCACCTTGCCGCCAATGGCGATCTCGCCGCCGCTGATATCCTCCAGCCCGGCGATCATCCTGAGCAGCGTCGATTTTCCACAACCCGACGGGCCGACAAAGACGACGAACTCGCCATCGGCGATATCGATGTTGGCGCCATGGATGATCTCATAGACGCCGAAGCGTTTTACGACATTGGTGAGGGTGACTGCCGCCATATCGCTGTTGTCCCTACTTGACGGCGCCGGCGGCGATGCCGGCGATGAAATGGCGCTGCAGCAGAACGAAGACGACCAGCATCGGTACGGTCAACATGACGGCGCCGGCCATGATGCCGCCCCATGAGACCTTGGTCAGGCCGATCAGCGTGCCGAGCGCCACAGGGGCCGTCATCGCGCCGGGCTGGCTGTTGATCAAAAGCGGCCAGAGATAATTGTTCCACGAGGCGAGGAACAGGATGATGGCGAGCGCCGCCAGCATCGGCCGCGCCAGCGGCAAAGCGACGAACAGGAAGATACGCCATTCCTTGACGCCCTCGACACGTGCCGCGTCGAAAAGGTCGGCCGGCATCATCGAGAAAGCCTGGCGCATGAACAGCACGCCCAGCGAATTGAACAAGGGTGGCACGATCAGCGCAATCCAGGTGTTGGCGAGCTGGAAGTCGCGCGCCACCATGATGAATTGCGGGATCAGCACCACCGCATAGGGCAGCGTGATGGTGCCGAGGATGATCGCCACCACCGCGCCCTTGCCGAAGAACTGATAGCGGGCGAGCGCCCAGCCGGCCATCGAGGTCAGCAGCACCGAGAAGAAGGTGTAGGTCACCGCCACCGCCACCGAAATGCCGATGGCGCCGACGAAATTGGTGTCACGCTGCAGATTGTTGAAATTGTCGACGAAATTGCCGTGCGGCAGAAGCTCGATGCCGGGGCTGAAAATGCCGTTGTCGGGCATGGTCGAAAACACCACCATCATCCACAGCGGAAACAGCCAGATCACCGCCAGCGGCGTCAGGACCAGATGCAGCAGGACGCTGCGGCCGAGCCGGCGTTGCGACAGCGAACTCATTTCGGCTCTCTTGTCAGCCACAGCTGCACCAGCGTGATGGCGATTGCCAAGCCCGCCATGGTGTAGGCCACGGCCGAGGCGTAGCCGAAATTGAGCGAGCGAAAACCCTGGCGGTAGAGCAGCAGGCCAAGCGTCTCGGTGCCGCCGCCGGGGCCGCCGCGCTCGGTGATCAGGAACGGCTCGGTGAACAGCTGCATGGTGCCGATGATCGACAGCACGGCGCAAAACACGATGACCGGCTTGAGCAGCGGCAGCGTTATGTAGAAGAACTGCTTGAGCTTGCTGACGCGGTCGAGCGTCGCTGCTTCATAGACATCCTCGGGGATCGACTGCAGGCCGGCGAGCAGGATGATGGCGTTGTAGCCGGCCCAGCGCCAGGTTACCGCGATCATGATCAGCGCCATGGCCGGTGTGACGTTGGAGAACCAGTCGATCTTGGACAGGCCGACGCCGGCGAGCAGCTTGTTGATGATGCCGAAATCGAGATTGAACATCAGCCGGAACACGGCGGAATAGGCGACCTCGCCGACCACCACCGGAGCGAAGAAGGCGAAGCGGTAGAGGCCACGTGCTTTCAGCAGCGGCGAGTTCAGCAGCACCGCCATGACGATCGCCAGCGAGATCATCACCGGCACCTGGATGACGAGGATGAGCAGCGTGTTCTTCAGCGCGTTGAAGAAAGCGGGGTCGCCGATCAGGCGGCCCCAGTTGAACGTCGGCGCAAAGCGCCAGGGCACCGTGCGCGTCGCCTGGAAGGAAATCATGAACGAGGAGATGATCGGCCACACCCAGAAGATGGCAAAGATCAGAAGGTAGGGCGTAAGGAAGCGATAGGCCGTGGCGTTCTGGTAGCGCATGGTTTCCTCCTCCTTCCTCTTTCCCGGCTGATATCCGGCGTGTTGTTAGCCGGCGTCAATTATTAAGGCCGTCCCCTCTCCGTCACTATACGGGGAGAGGATGCCGGCAGGCAGGTGAGGGGCAGCGCCAACAGTCCGGCAAATTGCCCTATATCTGGCCCGCCAGCATCACCGCCTTGGTCACTTGATCGGCAGTCCCGTCGCCGAAGCGATCTGGCTGGCGGCGTCGTCGAGGGCGGCCTTGGCATCGGGATAGCCGCCGCCGAGATATTTGGTCTGCACGGCGCGCATGATGATTTCGGCGTCGCTCTGGAACGGTGTGCCGCGGCTCGGCACCACCTTGGGCAGCGTGGCGAGAATGTCCTTCCACACTGCCTGGCCGCCCCAATAGGGCAGGCCCTGCGAGACGTAGGGGTCGTCGAGGGCTGAGATCAGTGACGGCACCAGGCCGAAATCCCTGAGCATGGTGATCTGGCCTTCATTGGTCTCGAGCGTGTATTTCAGATAGGCGTAGGCGGCCTCCTTGTTCTTCGAGGCCGAGGTGATGGCGAGCGACGAGCCGCCGAGATTGGCCGCGCGGGGGCCGTCGGCGGTCAGGCTCGGCATCAGATAGACACCCCATTTGCCGTTTTCGCCGGCCGATTCGGTGCGGATGGTGCCCTCATACCAGCCGCCATAGACCTGGGTGGCGACGGTGCCGGCGGTGTTGTTGGTGATCTTGGTGCCCCAGTCGGCCGACGAGATGATGCCGGCGTCCTTCATGTCCTTGATCTTGGCCAGCGTGTCGACGCATTTCGGCTGGTTGACGGTGATCGACTGCCCATCGGCGGCGAAATAGCCGCAGCCCTGTTCGTTGGAAATCATGCGGAAGAATTCGGTGTCGCCGTTGAAATCCGCATTGGTCATGGTGACGCCGGGATTGGCGGCCTGGACCTTCTTGCCGGCGGCGATGAAATCGTCCCAGGTCTTGATCGAGGCCGGATCGACGCCGGCCTTCTCGTAGAAGTCGCGGCGGTAGAAGGCGGCGACCGGGCCGGAATCCCACGGCATGGCATAGGCCTTGTCGCCGACCTCCAGTTCGGTGCGCTTGAAATCCGGGAATTTCTTCTGGTCGTCGGCGGTGTAGCCCAGCGTGTGCAAATCGACGAAGCAATCGGGGAACTGGCTCCAGTAGTTCTCGGCCTCGCCGTTTTCGATCGAGACGATATCGGGCAGGCCGACGCCGCCGGCCGCACAGCCGGCGATCGACTTGTCATAGGTCGGCTGGTTGCCGAGATCCTGAACGGTGACCTTGACGTCGGGATACTGTTTGTTGAAGCCGGCCACCGTAGCCTTCAGCGACGAAGCGGCGATATTCCAGCTCCAGATCGTGATTTCGCCGGACTGCGCCAAAGCCGGGGCTGAGCCCAGGCCAAGCGCCAGCGCGGCACAGATCAGTGTCGTGCGCATTGAAATCCTCCCATTTCATTTGCTCTCTCTTCGCGAGCATGGCTAGACTAGGCGGCGCGGAAGGCTTGTCCCTGACAACGGGAATAAAAGATGGGCGGAAAGTAAGATGCCGGAACGGCCGTTTTACCAGCCTGGCGCCAGCAGCGTCGAAGGCCTGCCGATGGCTTTGCAGATGTTTCACAACCATCCGCTGGTGATGCTGAAGCCGCATTGGCATGCCCAGGTCGAGGTCAATTTCATCGTCCGCGGCAGCGTGCACTACCGCATGAACGAGCACGAGATCGCGCTCACGGCGGGCGACATGTGCCTGTTCTGGGGCGGGCTGCCGCACCAGATGGACGATCTCTCCGACGACGCCATCTATGCCGGCGCGCATCTGCCGCTGGTGCATTTCTTCCGCCTGCCCCTGCCGACGGATGTCCGCCACCGGCTGATGACGGGCGCCACGCTGGTGACATCGGCGACCGACCAGGCCGATCATCACAATTTCGAACGCTGGAACCGCTATTTCCGCTCGGGCGATCCGGCGATAACCGAGCACGCCGTGAACGAGCTGCTGCTGCGGTTGGAGCGGGTGCGCTTCGAGCCCTACCGGCTGGTGCCGGAAACCGCCATCGGCCAGGAACCCGGCGGCCCGTTCGACCAGCAATCGCTGCGCAATGTCGGTCGCATGTGCGACTTCATCGCCGAGAATTTCCTCTACGACATAGACTGCGTCGACATCGCGGCGGCGGCCGACATCCATCCCAAATACGCCATGAGCATTTTCAAGAAGTCGACCGGCATGACGCTCAACGAATATATGAACCTGCTGCGGCTGAGCTATGCGCAGGCGCTTTTGATGCATGAAGACGCCAATGTGCTGCGCGTCGCCATGGATTCAGGCTTCGGCTCGCTCAGCGCCTTCAACAAATCCTTCCGCAAGCTGGCGGGGATGTCGCCCTCGGATTTTCGCCGGGGTGCGGTGGGCCGGTAGGTTCAACGGTCGTCTTGATCAACCCGCAGCCGTTCGGGTGGAAACATGTGCAAGGCTAATCGCGACCACCTTTGTCGACTGCGATCATCAACTTGGAGAATTGTCAGCGACTTCGCGTTTCATGAGCGCCTTCCCCCACTCCGTCGCTGCTTCGCTCGACGGAGTGGGGTCGACCTGGCTCTGGCGTTGTCATTTCAAGCCGGGACCGGTGCCCTCCGCCCGAGGAAACCCGACAATTACCGCCAGCCCAGGCCGGCGATCCTCCAGCGCAATCGTTGCACCATGCAGGTCGGCGATTGCCCGCACCAGGCTGAGGCCAAGGCCGCTGCCGGGCGTGGTGCGGCTGGAGTCGAGCCGGTAGAGCCGCTGGAACACTTTTTCGCGCTCCTGCGCCGGGATGCCGGGGCCATTGTCGGCGACCTCAGCCAGAATGCGGTCGCCTTGCCGCNCTTTTTCGCGCTCCTGCGCCGGGATGCCGGGGCCATTGTCGGCGACCTCAGCCAGAATGCGGTCGCCTTGCCGCCGCACCGATAGAAGGATTGCCGTGCCATCGGGGCAATGCCGCAGCGCGTTCTCAACCAGATTGGCAAACAATTGCGTCAGCAGGTCGCGGTCGCCGTGGACCAGGCATGGCGTGCCGTGGACGATCGTGGCCGACAGCGACTTGCCGTCATCCTCGGCGACACCGGCGTAGATTTCGGCAATGGCATCGATGACGCCGGTGAGGTCGAGATCGACAAAGCGCGCCTTGCGGGCGCCGGCCTCGATCTGGGCAATACGCAACAGCGCATCGAAAGTATCGTTGATCTGCAGGCTTTCCCCACGTGCCTCCGCCAGCTCATCGGCAACGGCCTCACCCCGCGCGGTCCTGTCGGCCGCAGCTTCCAAAATCATCTGCAGCCGGTTGAGCGGCGTCTTCAGATCATGCGCGATGTCGGCGCTGACCTGGCGCATGCCGTCCACCAGCGCCGCCAGCCGCTCCAGCGCGGCGTTGACCTGGCGCGAGACGCCGTCAATGTCGTCGCCATTGCCGAGCAGTGGAATGCGGGCGTCGAGCCGGCCGTTGGAGACATCGTCCATGGTGGTGGCAATGCCGTCGAGGCGACGCTGCACACGCGACGCCAGCAAGGCGCCGCCAGCCACCGCCAGCCCTGAAATGATCAGGGTGGCCCAGCCGAAGTTCATCAAAACGATGCGTTCCAGCTCCTCGGTTTCGGAAAGCGAAAAGGCAATTGTCAGGCTGTTGGGCCCGACCGAACCGGTCCAGGCGCGGTACATAGTGTCCGGCGCAACGCCTGGCAGGGAAGCGGCAAAATCGGAAAAGCCATCCGGAAGGTCGGCGGCGGTGAAATTCCCGGCCAGATGATTGCCGGCGGGATCGGTGAGCGAGAACAGCTGTTCCTTGCTCGGGCTGAGCGCGGCGTGGCTGTCGACTGCCGAAACCAGATCCTCCCGGTCGTTTCCGGCATAGGTCACCGCCACGACCGAATAGGTCTCCTTGACCGACTGGTCGAGCTGCTCGGCAAGATCCGCGCTCATCAGCTGGTAGACGATGGCGCCTGACAGGATGAAGGCGAGCACGAACAGCAAGGCGAAGGTCAGGGCCAGCCGAAACGGCGTGCTGCGCAGCAGGCGAGAGCCTGTCTCAGTCATAGTGCGTTTCAGTCATTGCAAGCTTCAGTCATGGCAAGTTTCTGTCATGCCGCGCCTCAGTCGTGAACACTGTAGCCAGTGTTGCGCACGGTGTGGATCAACGCGGTTTCGAACGGCCTGTCGATCTTGGCGCGCAGCCGGCTGATATGGGTTTCGACGACGCTGGTCTTGGGGTCGAAGTGAAAATCCCAGACCCGTTCCAGAAGCATGGTGCGGGTGATGACGCGGCCCTCGCCGCGCATCAGCACTTCGAGCAGGCTGAATTCGCGCGGCTGCAGGTCGATCGCCTGGCCCTGCCTGGTGACGCGGCGCTGGATCAGGTCCATTTCGAGGTCGGCGATGCGCAGCGTCGTCTTCAGCTCCTGCACCGCAGGGCGACGGCCGAGCGCGTTGATGCGGGCGAGCAGTTCGGAAAAGGCGAATGGCTTGACGAGATAGTCGTCGCCGCCGGCCTCGAGCCCTTCAACCCTGTCGTCGACGCCGCCGACCGAGGTCAGAAAGATCGCCGGCGTACGCACGCCCGCTGCCCGCACCGCCTTGATCATCGACAGGCCGTCGAGGCCGGGCAGCATGCGGTCGACGACGATCACGTCATAGGCGTCGCGTGTCGCGGCAAACAGCGCGTCGCGGCCATCGCGCCTGAGGTCGCAGATATGGCCTGCCTCGCCAAGGCCCTTGACGACATAGTCGGCGGTGCGTGGGTCGTCCTCGACAAGGAGAAGTCGCATCGTTGTTCCGATCGTTGGCGATTGAGCAGTTCCCGGCTCTCGAACCTTATCCGGTTGCGACAACAGGTCGACCACCAAGCACCCAGCCTTGCGGCTTTTTCTTGGCGGCAGATCGCTCCGCTCAGCAGGTTGCTCAAAGGGACATTGACACTCGAAAGCTGCGCTCTAGCGTGCGACACATCCGGTTACGCAATCATTAGGCTAATCGAGTCAGGGGACAAGAAATGACGACGATTGCCGATGTCGCGCGCCATGCCGGAGTGTCGGTCGCAACCGTCTCGCATGTGATGAACCGCACGCGCCATGTCGAGCCTGAGACGGCCGAGCGCGTGCATTCGGCCATCGCCGCCTTGCGCTACAGCCCGAACACGCTGGCGCGCAGCCTGAGGCGCGGCGAGACCAAGACCATCGGCCTGCTGCTGCCGGACAATTCCAACCCGTTCTTCGCCGGCGTGGCGCGCCAGATCGAGGATGCCGGCTTCCTTGCCGGCTATACGGTGATCCTGTGCAACTCCGACGGCAGCGCCGAGAAGGAGGAGCGCTACCTACAGGTGCTGATGGCCAAGCAGATCGACGGGCTGATCTTTGCCGGCTCGTCCGATCATGCGCGGGTGTTCTCCAGCCTTCTGCCCGGCGTCCCGGCGGTGCTGATCGACCGCGAGATCCATTCGGTCAATGTCGATTCCGTGCTGGTCGATCACGATCATGGCGGCTATCTCGCCGGCCGCTATCTGGCCGGGCTCGGCCACGAGAAGATCGGCGTCATCGGCGGCCCGCGCGATTCCAGCTCCAGCCCCGCCCGCCTGCGCGGCTTCGCCAGGGCGCTGCAGGAAGCCGGCCTCGACCTGCCGCCGGCCTCGGTGGTGGATTCCGACTACCACTTCGCCGGCGGCCGCATGGCGATGGAGCGGCTGATGGCGCAGGCGCCGGGGATCACGGCGCTGTTTGCCTGTAACGATCTGATGGCCATGGGCGCGCTGACAGTGCTGCGCGGGCGCGGATTGCGGGTCCCCGGCGACATGTCGATGATCGGCTTCGACGACATACCCTATGCCGTCACCACCTGGCCGCCACTGACGACGATCGCACAGCCGGTCGAGAAGATCGGCACGCGGGCGGTCAGCCTGCTGCTCGAGCGGGTTGCCGAGCCGGCGGCGCATTCGCGCCGCGAAGTGCTCACCCCGGTGCTCGTCGAACGGGAGAGCTGCGCGCCGTTGCGCGGCTGAAGCCCCTCAGGCGGCTGCCGGCTGCAGCGCTGCCCTGAGCAGCATGCCGAAGAGGTCGCGCGGCTCGTCGGGATCGGCGAGCAGGTCGAGCTCCTCGTAGAGGCCGGTGGCCTGAAGCTGGTCTCTGATATAGCGCAGTGCGGAAAAATCCTCGGTGGCGAAGCCGACGGAATCGAACAAGGTGATCTGTTCCGCCGTCTTGCGGCCTTCCGCCTTGTCGGTCATCACCTGCCACAACTCGGTCACCGGATGGTCGGCGTGGAGCTGCTGGATTTCGCCCTCGATGCGCGTCTGCGGCGAGAACTCGACGAAGATGTCGGAGCGCAAAAGGATGTCGCGGTGCAGTTCCGTCTTGCCGGGGCAGTCGCCGCCGACCGCGTTGATGTGCACGCCGGAACCGACCATGTTGTCGGTCAGAATGGTGGCGGACAGCTTGTCGGCGGTCACCGTGGTGATGATGTCGACGCCTTCCACAGCATCCTGGCCGGTGGCGCAGATGGTGATGTCAAAGCCTTTGCCGGCGAGGTTGCGGGCGCATTTTTCCGAAGCCGAGCGGTCGATGTCGTAGAGCCGCAGCCGGTCGATGCCGAGCAGCGCTTTGAAGGCGACAGCCTGGAATTCGGACTGGGCGCCATTGCCGATGATGGCCATCGAGCGCGCGCCTTTCGGCGCCAGATATTTGGCCGCGACAGCGGAGGTCGCCGCGGTGCGCAGCGCCGTCAGGATCGTCATTTCGGTGAGCAGCATCGGATAGCCGGAGCCGACATCGGCGAGCACGCCGAAGGCGGTGACGGTCTGGCGCCCCTCGCGCATGTTCTTGGGATGGCCGTTGACATATTTGAAGCCGTATAGCCGGCCGTCGCTGGTCGGCATCAGTTCGATGACGCCGTCATGGCTGTGCGAGGCGATGCGCGGCGTCTTGTCGAACAGCTCCCAGCGGCGAAAATCCTCCTCGATATAGGCGGCGAGTTCGGTGAGGAACCGCTCGACGCCGATGGTCAGCACCAGCTTCATCATGCGGTCGACGCTGACGAAGGGGACGATGGCAAGGCGGGAAGGCTGGGTCATGCAATGCTTCCGGAATGGCTGCGGGTCGGGCGGTCCATGATGCGGCGGCCCATCAGGCTGGCGGCGAGGTCGACCATCAGCGTGGCGGTGCGGCCGCGCTCGTCGAGGAACGGGTTGAGCTCGACCAGATCAAGGCTGGAGACCAGGCCGCTGTCGGACAGCATCTCCATCACCAGATGCGCCTCGCGGAAGGTGGCGCCGCCGGGCACGGTGGTGCCGACGGCCGGCGCGATGGAGGGGTCGAGGAAGTCGACGTCGAGGCTGACATGCAGCAGGCCGTTTTCCTTTTCGACGATGGCCAGGAAGGCGCGCAGCAAAGGTGCGACGCCGTGCTCGTCAATGGTGCGCATGTCGTGCACGGTAACCCCCGCTTCGCTCAGCGCCCGGCGCTCCGCCGGATCGACGCTGCGCAGGCCCATGACGCAGATGTGGGCAGGATCGACGGCGACAGGCAGGTCCGGGAAATAACCGTTGAAGCCCGGTCGGCCGCTGGCATAGGCGAGCGGCACGCCGTGCAGATTGCCGCTGACGGTGGTATCGAGCGTGTGGAAATCCGGATGCGCATCGAGCCACAGCACGAAGAGCGGCCGGTCGCGTTCGGCGGCGCGGCGGGCTATGCCCGACACCGTGCCGGCCGATATCGCGTGGTCGCCGCCAAGGAAGATCGGCATGGCGTCCCGCGAAGCCGCATAGGCGGTCTCGGCAATTGCCGCGGTCCAGGCGGAAATCTCCGGCAGGGCCTTCAGCGCGAGATTGCCGTGGACGATAGCGCGCACTGCGGCCGGTTGCACCGCGCCCCAGTCCTCGACCTCGTGGCCAAGTTCCGACAGCACCGAGACAAGCCCGGCCGTGCGCAGCGCGCTTGGCCCCATCTCGCATCCCATCCTGCCGGCGCCGTCCTGCACCGGCGCGCCAACGATCCTGCAGCGCATGGTTCTTGTTGTCCTTGTAAATTGATTGGGCGGTTGATGCGTGGAATGAACCATCCCGGCCCGGCAGTTTGAACAGGCGAAATTGGCATTTCGAGAAGAATGATTTATCAACCCGATAAGTCAGTTTGGTCAAGTGGATAGAATCATGGACTTGCTCGACGAAAGGCTGGTCACGCTGCTCAGGCATGATGCCCGGCGCAGCATCTCCGATCTCGCGGTCGATCTCGGGGTGTCGCGCGCCACGGTCAGGGCGCGCATGGAGCGGCTGGAAAAAACGGGCGAGATCATCGGCTACACGGTGGTGCTGCGCGCCGACGCGGTCGACCAGCGGATACGCGGCGTGATGATGATCGAGATCGAGGGCCATGCCGCCGACCGCGTGGTCCGGGCGCTCGGCGGCCTCGCCGAGGTTTCGACCATTCACACCACCAATGGCCGCTGGGACCTGGTGGTCGAACTCGGAACGGCGTCGCTCACCGATTTCGACGCGGTGCTTAGGCGGATACGGCTCATCCCCGGGATAACCGGCAGCGAGACAAGTCTGCTGCTGGCAACGCCGAGGACGACAAGGGCACGGCTGGCTTAGCCGCCGTTCCGGCCGGCGTGTTCACGCAAAGCTTTGGGCGGAACTGGCGAATGGGTCGCCTGGCCGACGAATCTCATTGGGGCCGCAGCTATCCTCCACATGACGGAGGAAGCCGGCATGACGCGAGATTGCACCAGCTTCAACGGTGCAAGGACCGGACGCTTGCCACAGGCCAAGGCTGATGGCAGGATAAAAGGCCGCAACGTGCGGCCTCTGGCGGCCGTTGTGTTTCGATGGATTATGAAGCATTTTCCCAAGGTGCGGGTTCTCCTCACAATGTGCGGCAGCCTCATTTCGCCTTGGTCGCCCTTGATTTTTCGCAATGTTCGCTTTGCCTGCCTCAGGCCGCAGGGCATTTAATTCCACGGGGTCAAGCCTCATGACAGAGATTTGTGCTCGGGCCGTCTATCATCGGCGAAGACAAGGCATGGCGCCACAATCAGCGCCCCCTGGCATTCGTGCCCAGGTGAAGAATGCCGTTGCGTACCTCTCGCCCCCATGTTTCAAAACAGGTCGTTAGACCCGCGAGAATGGTTTCGAAGCCTGCGGGGTTGCCCACGGTCCGGCGAGAATTCTAAAAGACGTTCACAATGACACAGCACGCAAAAGACGCACGAATTCTCATGTACAGCCACGACACGTTCGGGCTCGGCCATTTGCAGCGCTGCCGAACGATCGCGCATTCGCTGGTCGGGGATTTCCGCGGTCTTCAGGTGCTTATCATTTCGGGCGCGACCATCGCCGGCGCCTTCGACTACCGCGCCCGCGTCGACTTCGTGAAGATTCCCAGCGTCATCAAGCTGCGCAACGGCGAATACACCTCGCTTGAAAAGGACATCGATCTGCATGAGACGCTAAGGATGCGGCAGTCGATTATCCGCCACACAGCCGAGAGCTTCCGGCCGGATATCTTCATCGTCGACAAGGAACCGCTGGGGCTGCGCGGAGAGATCGAGGATACGCTGTCCTACCTCAAGACGCGGGGCACCACGCTCGTGCTTGGCCTGCGCGAGGTGATGGACGCGCCGCATTTGCTCGAAGCGGAGTGGGCACGCAGGGATGTGATGCGCAAGATCGGCCTGTTCTACGACAAGGTCTGGGTCTATGGCCCGCCGGATTTCTACGATCCGCTGACCGGCCTGGAGGTGCCGCCGGCGGTCAGGGCAAAGATGAAGTTCGTCGGTTTCCTGCAACGGAGCCTGCAGCAGAACCAGTTGCCCGGCCACCGGCCCGAGGGCGACTATATCCTGGTTACCACCGGTGGCGGCGGTGACGGCGCCGACCTGATCCACAACGTCATCGAGGCCTATCAGCAGGATTCGCGATTGCAGCACCGGGCGCTGATCGTGCTTGGGCCCTACATGCCGGCGCGCAAGCGCAACAAGCTGGTCCGGAAGGGGGCCAAGATCCCCTATGTCAAGATCATCGAATTCGACAACCGGATGGAAGAGCTGATTGCCGGCGCCAAGGCGGTGGTGGCGATGGGCGGTTACAACACCTATTGCGAGATACTGTCTTTCGACAAGCCGGCGCTGATCGTGCCGCGCGTCACGCCGCGCGAGGAACAGCTGATCCGGGCACGGCGCGCAGCCGAACTCGGCCTCATCGAGATGCTTTTGCCCGAGGAGGCCGAGGATGCCCAGCGGTTTGCCGATGCGCTGCAGGTTTTGCCGGGCCGGCCCCGCCCATCGCAGAGCAATGCGCATCTGACGCTGGAAGGGCTGCCTCATATTTCCGAAATCGTCGCGGAACTGCTCGACCGGCGGGCCGGCCATCACCTTTCGGTCATTGAAGGCATGAACTGAGTTGCAACACCGCAAGATCGTCGTGGTTCTGAAGGGCTACCCGCGGCTGTCGGAAACCTTCATCGCGCAGGAGCTGCTCGGTCTGGAGCGTGCGGGGTTCGACCTGATACTTTTCGCGCTCAGGCGGCCGACCGACGCAAAACGTCATCCCGTGCATGACGAGATCAAGGCCCCCGTCCATTATCTGCCGGAATATCTGCACAGAGAGCCGCTGCGCGTGGTTCGGTCGCTGTTTGCCTGTCTGCCGCGGCCTGGCTTCTGGCGCGCGCTCAAATCGCTCGCTGCCGATATCCGCCGCGACTTTACCCGCAATCGCGCGCGGCGCTTCGGGCAAGCGCTGGTGCTGGCGGCCGAATGGCCGCAAGATGCCGGATGGCTGCATGCCCATTTCGCGCACACGCCGGCATCGGTGACGCGCTATGCCAGCCAGCTTCGTGGCTTGCCCTGGAGCTGCTCAGCCCATGCCAAGGACATCTGGACGTCGGCGGACTGGGATCTGGCCGGCAAGCTTTCCTCGGCGCGCTGGACGGTCACGTGCACGAAAACCGGCTTCGACCATCTGAAAAAACTCGCCAACGGCAGTTCGTCCGTGCATCTGAGCTATCATGGGCTCGACCTTGACCGCTTCGGCAGTTTCGGCGAGGCGCGAAAACAGCGTGACGGCTCGGCGCCGGCCGAACCGGTCATGATCTTGAGTGTCGGACGCGCCGTTGAAAAGAAGGGCTATGATACGTTGCTGGAGGCTCTTGCCCTCTTGCCTGGCGATCTGGCGTGGTGTTTCGAGCATATCGGTGGCGGCGAGGAACTGAAACGGCTGAAGGCGCTGGCGCAAAGGCTCGGGCTGGAGGGGCGCGTTTCCTGGAAAGGCGCGCTGGCGCAGGAGGAGGTGCTTGAGCACTACCGCAGCGCCGACATTTTCGCTTTGGCCTGCAGGATCACCGCGGATGGCGACCGGGACGGCCTGCCGAATGTTCTGGTGGAGGCGGCCAGCCAGCGGCTTGCCTGCGTGTCGACCGATATTTCCGGCGTGCCGGAGCTTTTGTCGTCGGATGAAACCGGGCTGCTGATTCCCTCGGAAAACCCGACTGCCCTGGCACAGGCGCTGGAGCGCCTGATCCGCGATCCCGTCCTCCGCGCCCGTCTCGGCGACGCCGCGGAGCGGCGCGTGCGAAGCAATTTCGATCATGTGGCAGGCATTGGACAGCTCAAGGAACTGTTCGAGCGGGAGTGGCGGGCCGCCGAATGAAGCGGCTGCGCGCTTTCTTCTATGTTCAGCACCTGCTCGGCATCGGCCATCTCGCGCGCGCCAGCCGCATTGCGGCGGCTCTGGTCGATGACGGGTTCGACGTCACCGTCGTGACCGGCGGAGCGCCGATCGCGGGATTTCCGGGATCGGGTGTAAAATCCGTGACCCTGCCGCCTGTCACCTCCGGTGACGAAGGATTTTCCGGACTTGTCGACCTGCAGGGCAAAGCCATCGACGATGATTTCAAGACGCGGCGCTCAGAGATGCTGCTGCAGGCTTTCCGGGATTACAGGCCCGACATCGTCATTATCGAGGCGTTTCCCTTTGGACGCCGGCAGATGCGTTTCGAACTCTTGCCACTGATCGAGGCCATCGAAGCGACATCGCCCAGACCGCTGCTGGCGGCGTCCGTCCGCGACATCCTTCAGGAGCGCGTGAAGCCGAGCCGAAACGAAGAAACGGTCGATATCGTCAACAGGCATTTCGATCTTGTCATGGTCCATGGCGATCCGGCTTTCGCAACCATCGACAAGACATTTCCGCTGGCTGGGGCGATCAGGGCCGAGGTCGCCTACACCGGGCTCGTTGCCGCGCCGCCGGCGCAAGCGGCCTCAGAGCGCTTCGACGTTCTGGTGTCGGTTGGCGGCGGGGCGGCCGGAAAGAGCCTTGTCAGATCCACCGTCGCGGCGGCGCGAAGTGCCGATAACGCCTGGACATGGTGTTTGATCACCGGCCCAAACCTGCCGAAGGACGAGTTTGACGCGATTTCACGCGATGCCTCCCCACGCCTGTCCATCTTCCGGTTCCGCGGGGATTTCGCCAGCCTGCTGACCGGCGCCCGCCTGTCGGTCTCGCAGGCGGGTTACAACACGGTCTGCGATGTCATGCGCGCGGGGTGTCGCTCGCTGCTCGTTCCATTTGCAGCCGGCGGGGAAACCGAGCAGACGCGTCGCGCTCTGATGCTCGAAGAGCTCGGTCTTGCAACGGTGCTGACGGAACAGGACCTGACGCCTGAAGGTCTGGCGCATGCGATCGAGCAGGCGCTTGCCGGACCGCCGCCAGCCGCGCATCGTCTCGATCTGGAAGGGGCGCGGCGCTCGGCGCAAATCCTGCGCGAGCGCTTCAAACAGCTCCGATCAGCATGAAGCGTGTATAATTTTTTGTCGGCAATTCGCCGGAGAACCTGATCTGCCGCAGCGCCGCCATGGCTTCGAAGGCCGCAAGTGACGCCACGCAGTTGATGTGCGTCGGCTCGCTGAAATAATCGTTCGACTGCAGCAGCACGTTCGTACCCCGCGGAAGCAGGGCAAGCCAGGCGCTGAGATCGGCTATGTGTTCGCAGCTCGTATTGACCACCAGGTCAGGCCCGCCGGCGGCATAGTCGAGTGTGTACATATCTGCCGTCAGCGCTTGAAACCGCTCGCCGGCTTGCCGGTTGAGTGTCCGGGCGACCGCGCCGACTTCGGGATCGATGTCGATGCTGTCGATCGCCGCGATGTCGAAGCGGGCGTCGTTGAAAAGCATCGCCGGCAATACGCCGTACCATCCACCCAGAACCCATATGCGTTCGAACCGGCCGCCGTCGCTTTCGAACAGCCTGTCGAGCGCCCACATCTTGCAGGCGACCTGCTTGTGGTTGAAGGCATTGGCGATATCGGCCTGCGGATGCTTGGCGATGACGCGCGCCAGCCCGGCCACGAGAGGGTGGTCGACGTAGGCGGCAATTCCCCGCGTGAGGTCCAGGGCTTGCTCATGCCCACCCATGCCGGCATTGCGTGGTTGCGTGACATCCATCATATTCGTCTTCTATGTTGGGATTTCCGGCGACACAACGCAATCTTGCCTCTTGCCTGTTCGACTTGCGGACGCGACTGTGCCGCAAGCCGTTTCGCCATTGCCCGGAGGAGGCCGATTGAATTTGTCCGGACCATCGGCGCCCATCCGCCTGGCGCGCAGCTGCCGCTTTGAGCTCGTCGTTGGCGGCGAAGACATGGCCGATACACCATTTGCCAGCAGGTGCCTTTACATTCCGCATCCTTCAAACTGACAATCGCATATGGAAACCAGCCTAGCCCGCTATATCTGGACGCACACCAGGAAGCAGCAGCTCTGGATATTGATGATCGTCGTGCTTTCGATGGTCCCGTATTTCATGTCGTTCGACCTGCCGAAGCTGATCGTCAACGGCCCGATCCAGGGCAAGGGGTTCGAGCAACCGGGCGCGACCCTGCCATTCATGCGGTTGCACTATAACCTGCCGTTCATCGGCGAGGTCCAGTTCTTCTCCGGTTTTCAACTGGACCGCACCTCGACCCTGCTTGCGCTCAGCCTTGTGTTCCTCTTGCTGGTCGTCATCAACGGCTTGTTCAAGCTCTACATCAACACTTACAAGGGCCGGCTCGGCGAACGCATGCTGCGGCGTATTCGTTTCGATCTGGTCGATCGTGTGCTGCGGTTTCCGCCGGTTTACTTCAAGCGGGTGAAATCCGCCGAAGTGGCGACCATGGTGAAGGACGAGGTGGAGCCGCTGGGCGGCTTCATTGGCGATGCCTTCCTGCAGCCGGTGCTGCTCGGCGGCCAGGCGCTGACGGCCATGCTGTTCATCATGGTCCAGAACGTCTGGCTCGGAATGATAGCGGTCGTGATCGTGGCGATCCAGATCGTGCTTATCCCGCGAATGCGGCGGCGGCTGCTCGTGCTCGGGCGCCAGCGGCAGTTGACGGCGCGCGCGCTTTCAGGCCGGGTTGGCGAAATCGTCGACGGCATCGGCGCGGTTCACGTCCACGATACGTCGAACTACGAGCGCGCCGACATAGCAGCCCGGCTCGGGCTCATCTTCAAAATCCGCTTCGATCTTTACCAATGGAAATTCATGGTAAAGTTCCTCAACAATTTTCTCGCGCAGCTCACGCCCTTTCTGTTTTACATGATCGGTGGCTATCTGGTCATCCAGGGGCGGTTGGATGTCGGCCAGCTCGTGGCCGTGATCGGCGCTTACAAGGACTTGCCCGGACCGATGAAGGAACTGATCGACTGGGATCAGGACCGGCAGGATGTCCAGGTCAAATATCAGCAGGTCGTCGAACAGTTCACCGTCGAGAATATCATCGCGCCGGAAATCGGAGCACTGACGGTCGACGATCCCGATCCGATGACCAAGCCGCTGTCGGCGGTCAGCCTGTCGATAGCAGACGATGGCGGCGCAATGCTCCTCAATCGCATCTCGCTCGAGGTCAAGCCGGGTGAGACGGTGGCGCTGGTCAGCACCGCAACAGGGGGAGCGGAGGCGCTTGCGGAAGCCTTTGCGCGGCTGACCTGGCCGGACAGCGGAAGGATCGTTTCGGGCTCCGATGACTTGCTCGATCTCCCCGAAGCCGTGACCGGCCGGCGCATGTCCTACGCTTCGTCGGATGTTTTCCTGTTCCAGGCAAGCCTGCGCGACAATTTGCTCTACGGGTTGAAGCATGCGCCGCTGACATCGGTGACATATGACGGCGCCGCGGCGGACCAGCACCGTTGGAATATCGACGAGGCGCGCCGGTCGGGCAATCCGGATCTCGATATCCGCAGCGATTGGATCAACTATGCCTCCGCCGGCGCCACCGGCCCGCACGACCTCTTCGAAGCCGTGCGCCGGGTGCTCGACGCGGTTCTTCTGTCGCGCGACATTCTGGATCTAGGCTTGCGCTCTTCGGCCGACCTCAAGCGCCACACGAAGCTTGCCGGGCGGATCGTCGAATTGCGTGCGGCGCTGCGAACCCGGTTGGAGGAAGAAGGCCTGAGCGCGCTGGTGGTTCCTTTTGAACCGGGCGCCTACAACAAGGAAGCGACGATCGGCCAGAACCTGCTCTTCGGCGCTGCGGCCGGCCCCGAACTGGCTCACAAGGCACTGGCGTCCAATCCCTATTTTGCTTCCGTGCTGAAGCAAGCCGGCCTCGACCGCACGCTCTACGAAATGGGCATGGAGATCGCCGAACAGGCGATCGAGCTGTTTGCCGACCTGCCGCCCGAACACCAGTTCTTCCAGCAGCTCGCCTTCATGAGCGCCGAGGAGATACCCGCCTACGAAACCTTGCTGCAACGGCTCAAGAATCGCCCCTACGATGCGGTTTCGGAGAACGACCGCGCCATGATGGTCACGTTGAGCTTTGCCTATATCGAGCCCCGGCATCGCTTCGGCCTCTTGACCGACGAGCTGATGAGCAAGATCATCGCTGCACGCAACCAGTTCTATGAAAACCTGCCGGCCGAGCTGGAGAAAGCTGTCGAACGGTTTGACCCTGCCAAATACATCGCCGCGGCCACCGTCATGGACAACGTCCTGTTCGGGCGTGTCGGCAACAACCATCCCGACGCGCCGGACCGCATTCGCTCCATCGTCTATGATATTCTTGACGAACTGGGGCTTTATGCCGAGCTTCTGGATGTCGGCCTGGACTTCAACGTCGGCGCCGCCGGCAGGCGGCTGACCGGCGGACAGCGACAGAAGCTCGATGTTGCCCGCGCCTTGCTCAAGCGTCCCGATTTCCTCATTCTCAATCGGCCGCTGTCGGCGCTCGACCAGCGCGTGCAGGACAAGGTGCTGCGGAATGTGCTCGACGAAGCCAGACGCGACGGCCATTCGCCGGCAATTGTGTGGGTGGTGACGAATCCGGCAATGGCGACGATGTTCGACCGGGTTGTGGTCTTTGACTCAGGCCAATTGGTGGAAGACGGAACACACGAGACACTCTTGGCGGGAAACGGTATCTTCAAGGAACTTGTGTCATAGTCTGGCAAACGCGAATTCAGGAAGGTTTGCGACAATGCTGCTCAAGGATGAAGTTGGAATGCTGCAACGCGTTCCCTTGTTCTCTGGCATCGAGCCGACAAAGCTCAAGCTGCTCGCGTTCACGTCCGATCGCGTGAACTACAGTGCCGGCCAGATTCTTTTCCGGCAGGGCGACGAGGCAGACGCCGCCTATGTCATCCTTTCTGGCAGCGCGGATATTCTGGTCGATTCCGACAATGGGCCGATCAAAGTTGCCGAATTGCTGCCAAATTCGATCGTTGGCGAGATTGCCATATTGTGCAACAGCTCCCGTACTGCCACCGTCAAAGCGGCAAGTGAGCTGGAGGCCTTGAGAATCCGCAAGGACCATTTCCTGAGGCTTATGAAGGAGTTTCCCGAAATGACCATCGAGATATTGCGGGTTCTTGCCGATAGGCTAAGCAGTACGACCGCGGACCTGATCGACGCACGAACGGCCGAGAGCGATTCACAGTTGCACTGAAGCGGCGAGCCGCTCTGTTTCTTTGTTTGGATGCAGTTTCCGGAACCGTGTCACACCTTTCCTGGAACGACTCTGGCAGCAGTTGGTTGGCTACGATGGGCGAAAGGGTGCATGGACGACGATTTCTTCCTTGTCAGGTTTTGGGGCGTGCGCGGCAGCATTGCGGTGTCGGGGCCAGAATTTGCTCGCTATGGCGGCAACACGATCTGCATCGAGATGCAATGCGGCAATCATACGCTTCTGTTCGACGCGGGCTCCGGCCTGCGGCCTGCCGGCAGGACGCTTCGGGCGTCGGGCGTCACCGATTTCGACCTGTTTTTTACCCATTGCCATTACGATCACATCATCGGGCTGCCGGCTTTCAAGCCTATTTATGAACGAGGCATCAAAGTTACGCTTTGGTCCGGGCATCTCGCTGGACGCATGACGACGCGGCAGATGGTCGATGAATTCATTCGGCCGCCATGGTTTCCGGTGACACTCGGTGTCTGCAAGGCGAGCCTCGACTGCCGCGATTTCGCATCCGGAGACCTGCTTCGGCCACGCGAAGGAGTTGTTGTACGAACCGGTAGTCTTACCCATCCGGGCGGCTGCATCGGCTACCGGGTCGAATGGGGGGGCCGCGTCGTGGCGGTCATCACAGACACCGAGCACGAGCCGGGCAAACTCGACCAGGCGGTGCTCGGCCTGATCAGAGATGCCGACCTCGTCATTTACGACTGCACCTACACCGAGGAGGAATTGGAGCGCTACCGCGGCAACGGGCACTCGACATGGCAACAGGGCGTCAAGCTCTGCGAGGCGGCCGGCGCGCGCGGGCTTGCGCTGTTTCACCACGATCCGGCACGCACCGACGATGAGCTGGACGAGATGGAGAAACTGGCCAAGGACAGGTTTGCCGGCGCTTTTGCGGCGCGGGATGGCCAGACGCTCACATTTCCAGTCTTGCACAAAAAGCGCTGAGCTATTTTCCGGCGCTGCGTTCGGTCAATGTGCTGATCGGAAGCCATGCGCAGGCTTCGGTCCGCGCGGTGATCGTGAACAGCCGTTCGAGGAAAAGCCATGCCGATTCATCATGGACGAGATGGTGGGTGAGCAGGCCGACCGGTTCGCCGCCGTCGAATGCACGCTGCAATTGCGCGACGATGGCCTGAACCAACAGACCATGATCGCGGCAGCCGCGCGTGCCATGCCAATCCATGATGTCGACATTGCTGTTGATGACCGCCAAGGAAGCCGGCCTTGGCGGCCCGAACACCGACAATGCCGCAAATCCTATCGATCCGAGGTCGGGTACCAGGCCGGCGTCGATCCGGTTCCAGGGCGGCACCAGCATCGGAACCGCACGTGCGCCGTGCAGGCCGGTTACACGCGACAGCCCGCCGGCCAGCTCATCCAGCACCACCTCGCGTGGCCGATGCGCGCCGAGCTCCTGCTTTTTTTGACCCTCGGGCGCATGATTTCGGTGCGCCCAGCCATGAATGGCGACCGTGGCATGCGGCGCGGCGTCAAGCCGGACGACAAGCGTCCCGTCGGTCCGGGCCGGAATGACGGCCAGAGTGACCGGAACCGCGAAGTCACCGGTGAGGTCGAGCAACCGATCGAGCGCCGGCGTCGGATCCACGGCGTCGTCGTCGCGCAGCCAGAACTCTGCCTTGCGGCCCCACCGTTGCCGATGCGCCAGCTCGTCCACCAGAGGCTGCCAAATCGGGTCGGACGTCATGACAACGGGATCATCTTGAGAAGTTCCGCCAGACGGGCCTTTGCAGCACCGAGAGAGCGTTCTTCGAGAACGAAACGTCTGGCCTCTGCAGCCATGATGGTTCTTTCGTCATTATTGGCCAGAAGCCTTGCGATGGCCGAAGCGAACGCCCCCACATCGCCCGGCGGGGTGAGAAACCCGGTCTGGCCATGCCGCACGACCTCCGGCACGCCGGCAATGTCCTGAGCCACCACCGGAAGGCCGGCGGCCTGTGCTTCAAGATAGGCAATGCCATAGGCCTCGCCGTAACCCGGCCAGACGTAGATTCCCCCGCGATAAAGGACATCCGGCACGGCGGCCGGCTCGATGGCGCCAAGCCATTCGATACGGTCGGCGGGCAAGCCGGCGAATTGCGCCTTTACCTCGTCACGGGCAGGTCCGTCCCCGACGACCGATAGCGTCCAGGGGAGATGGCCGATCAACCCGAGCGCCTGCGCCAGCATGCGATAGCTCAAGACCTTGTCGCCCGGGCGCATCATGGCGACGGTCACGAGGCGCGTCGGATAATCCAGTACCGGCATTTCGTGGAATGCCGATGTGTCGATGAAGGGTGAAAGCATACCGAGAGCGGCGTGGGGGACAGCATCCGCCAGCCCCTGGCGATCCCTTTGCGTGAAGCAGATGTTCAGCGCCGCCTGTTCGATGGCTCGCGCGACCAATGCCTGGCTATCGGCCCACGAACCGGCGTTGCGCCGTTCGGAATAGGAGGCTTCGGCCGTCACATAGGGGATGGCAAAGGCCAACGCCAGCTCGGGCCCGATCAGGTCGGGCGCCTTGTAGTAGGGATGATAGGAGAACCAGAGATCGGGCTTGCCGTCACGGTCCCAAAGCCTTGTCAGTCGCGCGGCTTCGTCCCGGGCCTCGATCATGAGCGCATCGAAACTTTTCGGTTCCGGCTGGCGTAGATAGAAGCGCAACTCCGATGCCAGTTCGACGCTATGCCCGCCATGCTGCAGCGCCTGGACCAGCATCCGTGCCATCTGGCGGTCGCCGGAGACAACGGGATGATTGGGCGACTTCAGCGGGGCGTAGAAGGCAATTCGCATCGCGCGATCCTATCATCGCAAAGCCTGCCCAAGTCAATTTCGAGGCATGATCGACTTCACCTTCAAGCGCTGGAATGTGCTATCTGATGCTTATGGAAACAGCAGTCGCGTCCGACCCGTTCGTCGCTTCTTTGCCGGTCTTCGCAAAGTTCGAAAGCGTTGCCGATGTCGATAACTATCGGCCTCTCCCCGATGGCTGGGCGCTGGCCACCGCCGACATCGTCGGCTCGACCAAGGCGATCGAAGCCGGGCGCTACAAAACCGTCAATATGGCCGGCGCCAGCGTCATTTCGGCGCTGCTCAACGCGCTGGGACGGCAAGATCTTCCCTTCGTCTTCGGCGGCGACGGCGCGCTCGTGGCGTTTCCCGGCTCGGCGCTGGAGATCGCCCGTAACGCGCTGGCTTCTGTCCAGAGATGGGTGGCGGACGAACTGGATCTGACCTTGCGTGCCGCAATCGTGCCGATAAAGGACATAAGAGCGCAAGGCCTCGACGTTCGCGTGGCGAGGTTCCAGGCCTCCGAAGCAGCCTTCTATGCCATGTTCGCCGGCGGCGGCGGCAGTTGGGCGGAAGCCGAAATGAAAGCCGGGCGCTACCGCATCGACCCCGCGCCGGCCGGCGCGCGGCCGGATCTGACCGGCCTCTCCTGCCGCTGGAACCCGATCGAAGCCCGGCATGGCGAAATTGTCTCGATCATAGCCGTGCCGGGGGCATCGCGCGACTTGCGTGGTTTCCAGTTTCTGGCTTCCGACATCATCGCCCTTGCCGGCAGGCAGGAGCGCGATGGCCACCCGGTGCCGGTGGACGGTCCGGCCTATAGTCTCTTGCCCGCCGGTCTCGATGTCGAGGCACGGGCCACGGCGCCGCCGGGGCGGCGGTGGCTGGCCAAGCTGTGGGTGATCTTCCTGATGACGCTTACGGCCGTCACCGACAAATTGGGCTGGACGATCGGCGGTTTCGACCCGAAGGTCTACAAACGCGAGGTGGCCAGCAATTCGGATTTCCGCAAGTTCGACGACGGCTTGAAGATGACCATCGACGTCGACGCGGATGTGTTGCAGCGGATCGAGAACCGGCTGAAACAGGCGGAAGAGGCCGGCATCTGCAACTATGGCCTGCACCGCCAGAAGTCGGCCTTGATGACATGCCTCGTCATCTCGCCGCTGCAGCGCGATCATGTTCACTTCATCGATGGCGCCGCCGGCGGCTATGCAATGGCTGCCGCAAGCCTGAAGGCGAAGGCGCCGGTCTGACGACGGCTTGGGGAAATCGATTTTCCGCAATGCGCCTCGGCCATGGTTCTTGAGACCCGGCGAGCCCGACGGTGCCTGAGCCGACCAATTTTTTGCGCGATGTCAGGATCGGGATTGCACTTCGCCGGCAGCCTCGCCACATAGTGTCGCAGGTGATTTGTGCGGTCGACGTCTGCTTGCTTCCTGCAAGGACAGTCATTTGGGATATTCTTCGCCGGCTTCTGCCCCCGAAGCCGGCTTCATTGACTTCGAGAATTTGCGGATCAAAGGAGATGGCTCGTCTTCGACGGGTTTCGAGATAGCATGAGCACAGCGCAAGCAGAAATTTCCAACATTCTCATGGATAAGGTTGCCGATTGGCTGACCCAATCGGCGCTGGCGGGCGACGACCTGGAAACATTGGTCAAGGGTTTTTGTGAACGGCTGGCTGCTGCCGGCCTGCCGCTGAAGCGGGTGCATTTGAGCTTTTCGATGCTGCATCCGCTTTATGACGCGCTCGGTTTCACCTGGATTCGCGGCCAAGGCCTGGAAGTGGAAGGCTTCCGGAGTGAGAACGGCGTCCATTCCGACAGATTCCTGACCAGCCCATACTACCATCTGCTCAGCAACAAGCTCGACCATCTGCGGCGCCGGCTCGACCCGTCGGTGCGGTCGGAGTTTCCTGTTTTCGATGAGCTCAGGCTTATGGGCGTCACCGATTACATGGCTTTCGTCCATCCCTTCAACGGCGATACAAGTCAGGGCATGTTGGGGTCCTGGTCCACCGACAGTGCTTCAGGCTTCAGCGACAGCATGATTTCGGCGCTGCTGCGGATCCAGAACCATCTCGCCATAGCAAGCAAGATGGCGGTGCTCACCAAGCTCGCCGACAACATGATGACCACGTATCTCGGCGGTGACGCCGGCAGGCGCGTGCTGGACGGCCAGATCAAGCGCGGCGAGGGCGACACAATCCGGGCCGCGCTGGTGATGGGCGATATGCGCGGGTCGACAAGGCTCGCCGAAACCTCCGGCCGCGAAGTCTATATCGATACGCTGAACCAGTTTTTCGATGCCATCGCAGCACCTTTCAATCGCAAAGGCGGGCAGATCATGAGTTTCCTGGGGGATGGATTCATTGCCGTCTACCCCTGCGAAAGGCACCGGGCGCAGTCAGAGATCGCCTGCCAGGCTGCTCTTGCGGCTGCGCACAAGGCCAGCATGCGCATGATGGAGCTCAATCTGCGCAGAAAAGAGCAAGGACTGGGCGACATAAAATTTGGTATCGGCCTGCATGTCGGCAATGTGATGTTCGGCAATGTCGGGCTTACCGACCGACTCACATTCTCCGTCTTCGGCTCGGCTGTAAACGAGGTCCAGCGTCTCCAGACCCTGACTAAGAAATATCCGCACAGCGTTCTCGCCAGCAAGGACTTCGCCGGCTATTGCGGGGCCGCCAGCTGGCTGACGCTCGGCGAGGAGGAACTGGCGGGCAGCAAGCAGAAGCTGACGGTGCTTTCACCCGATCTGTCGGGTGCTCTCGCACTCGATGAAGACGCTGCGCTGCAGCCGTTTCACGATCGGATATCGGACGCCGAGCAGGTCATGCTGCTTCATCGCGATGCCGCGCGGCTGTCGGCGGGCGACCGGAGGAAGCTCCAGTAGTCACCACCATCCGATCTGGACGCCTGGTATGCTGTCCGGCCGCCGGTCGCCGGGGAATTCGTTTCGAATCCAAGTTGCTCTGCGCTGACAATGCGCTAGTCTTGCTTTTTGGGGCCGGTCGGGAGGCGCCAGATTGGGGCTGGTGTGGGAATGGATGCAGGCGTTGATCTGCTGCGGATCGAGGATGTTGGCATCTCTTTTGCCATTGTCGGGGGACCGTTGCATGCCGTCAGGCGGGCAAATCTTCGCGTCCTGCCCGGCAAGGTCACCGCACTTGTCGGTGAGTCCGGTTCCGGAAAATCGGTTCTCAGCCAGGCCGTGATGGGCATCTTGCCGAACACGGCCCATGTTCGCGGCCGTATCCTGTTTTCCGATCCCAAACAGCCCGGCACGACGCAGGATATCCTGCAGATGCCGCGAGACGGACCCGAAATCCGGGCGTTGAGAGGCAGCCGCATCGGCAAGATCTTTCAGGAGCCGATGACATCGCTGTCGCCGCTGCACACGATCGGCAACCAGGTCAGCGAATCCCTGCAGATTCATACGCACATGGATCGGACGGAGCGCAAGGCACGGACCGAGGAAATGCTCGGCCTCGTCGGGTTTCCCAATCCCAAGCGCGCCTACGACATGTATCCATTCGAACTTTCGGGAGGATTGCGGCAACGCGCTATGATCGCCATGGCGCTTATCTGCCGGCCCGCTCTGTTGATCGCCGATGAGCCGACGACGGCGTTGGACGTCACCATCCAGGCGCAAATCCTGCAATTGCTTCGTGGGCTCCAGACCAAGCTCAACATGGCAATGCTGCTGATCACGCACGACCTCGGCGTGGTCGCCAATGTCGCCGACGAGGTGGTCGTCATGTACCATGGCGAGATCATGGAAGCAGGCCCTGTGGAGGCAATATTCCGCCGGCCAGGCCACCCTTACCTGAAGGGCCTCATGGCAGCCGTTCCGCATTTCGACCTGAAGCCTGGCGAAAGACTGAAGGCGCTCCGCGAGGTGCCGGTGAATGTCGGGACCCTGCTGGGCAAGCAGACGGCGCCGGAAGCGAAGGGGCCGGACGACATTCTGCTGTCGGTCAGGGATCTGAAAAAGGTCTACACCATCCGCAACTCCGGATGGTTCAGCGGGAGCCATCAGACCTCTGTTCGCGCCGTGGACGGCGTCAGCTTCGACATCAGGCGAGGTGAGTGCCTGGGCCTGGTTGGCGAAAGCGGTTGCGGCAAAACCACCGTCAGCAAGATCCTGATGCGGGCCGTCACCCCTACCGGCGGCTCCGTGATCTTCAACGGCCGCGACGGACCGATCGACGTCCTGGAAGCCGAGGGAGACGCCCTGCGCTTGCTGCGGGCGAAACTCCAGATGGTTTTCCAGGATCCGGTCTCGTCGCTTTCGCCTCGCATGACCGTGGAAAACATCTTGAGCGAGCCACTGGAAATCCATCAACGTGGCAATGCCGCGTCCCGGCTAGCCACAGTCAAGAGCCTGATGCAGGCAATCGGGCTCGATCCGCGCTTCATCCAGCGTTATCCCCACAGCTTCTCCGGCGGGCAGCGTCAGCGTATCGGCATTGCGCGCGCCTTGGCGCTGGGGCCTGAACTGCTGATCTGCGACGAGCCGGTTTCGGCGCTCGATGTCTCCGTGCAGGCGCAGATCCTGAACCTTCTGAAGGACCTGCAGAAGGAACTGGGCCTGACCTACCTGTTCATATCCCACAATCTGGCGGTGGTGGACTACATGGCGGACCGCATCGCGGTGATGTGCGGCGGGCGTATCGTCGAGCTTGCACCGCGCGAAATTCTGCTCAGGAAACCGATCCACCCCTACACGCGCTCGCTGCTCGCCGCAGTCCCTTTCCCCGATCTCGACCGGCCCATGGATTTCAAGACGCTGAAGCTCGGCGGCGCTTCCGACACCAGCGCATGGGGCCCGCAATTCCGCGACGAGGGCGAAGAGGATATGCTGTCGCCGCTCGATCTCGGCGGCGGCCATCTCGTGCTGGCCCGACGTTCGGCCGATGTCAGCGAGTTACGCCATTGATCAGCCGCCGCACTGTCCTTGGTCTCATGGCTTCGGCATTTCTGCCGGGCACGGCGCGCGCCGGCGATCTGGAGCCGGATTTTCTTCAGCCGCAGCTGAAAGCCAGGGCTCTGCCGCCACTCGCGGAGCGCCTGCCCAAAAGCCCGCGCGCGTTGAACCTCGCCGCGATGGGCCGGCAGCCCGGCCAGTATGGCGGCACGCTGCGTACGATCATCGGCAGCCAGAAAGATATCCGGATGATGACGATCTACGGGTATTCCCGGCTGGTCGGCTATGACGAAAAGCTTAACTTTCAGGCCGACATTCTCGAAAGTTTCGACGTAAAGGATGATCGCGTCTTCACGTTCAAGATTCGTGAAGGCCATAAATGGTCAGACGGCAGCCTGCTGACGCCGGAGGATTTTCGTTATTGCTGGGAAGATGTGTGGCTGAACGATGAGCTTTCGCAAGGCGGGCTCGCCCCTGCCCTGCTGGCGGACGGCAAGCCGCCACGTTTCGAGATCGTCGATCCGTTGACGGTGCGCTACAGTTGGGATGCGCCCAATCCCGACTTCCTGCCCAAGCTTGCCGCTGCTTCGCCGACACCGCTTGTTTTGCCGGCCGCCTATCTCAAGCAGTTCCACAAGAAATATCAGGATCCATTCCGGCTCGCCGGCCTGATGAAGGAGAACCGGACCGCAAAATGGACGCTGCTGCACATCCGCATGTCGCGGCAGTATCGCCCGGAGAACCCGGATCTGCCGACACTCGACCCCTGGCAGAACCGGACCAAGCCGCCGGCCGAGCAGTTCATCTTCGAGCGCAACCCGTTCTTTCATCGAACAGACGAGAACGGCCGGCAACTGCCCTATGTCGACCGGATCATCATGAATGTCAGCTCGTCGGCGATCATCTCCGCCAAGACCGGTGCGGGCGAGAGCGACCTGCAATGCATGGGAATCGACTTCAGCGATTACTCCTTCCTGAAGGACGCGGAGAAGCGCTACCCGGTGAAGATGCATCTGTGGAAACGCACACAGGGTTCGCGGCTGGCCCTCATGCCAAATCTGAATTGTGCCGACCCGGTGTGGCGCGGCCTTTTGCGTGACGTGCGCGTGCGACGCGCCCTTTCGCTCGCTGTCGACCGTCGCGAGATCAACATGGCCGTCTTCTACGGATTGGCGCAGGAAAGCGCCGACACGGTCTTGCCGGAGAGCCCGCTCTACCGGCCGGAATTCGCGAAAGCTTGGATCGCCCACGATCCCGACCAGGCCAATGCGCTGCTTGACGAGGTCGGGCTTCAGGCCCGTGACGATGACGGCCTGCGGCTACTTCCCGATGGACGCCCGGCGCAGATCATCGTGGAAACAGCCGGCGAAAGCACGCTGGAAACCGATGCGCTCGAACTCATCACCGATCACTGGCGCAAGATCGGCATCGCTTTGTTCATCCGGACTTCGCAGCGCGACATCTTCCGCAGCCGCGCGCTTGGCGGCCAGATCCTGATGTCGATGTCGTCGGGCATCGACAATGGCGTGCCGACCGCCGACATGAATCCATACCAGCTGGCCCCCACCATCGACGACCAGCTGCAATGGCCGCTCTGGGGCGCTTACTATCTGTCGCATGGCAAGATGGGTGAGGCGCCCGATGTTCCTGAAGTGGTCGAGTTGATGGCTTTGCTCAAGCGCTGGAACGGGTCGACCGAATCCAGCGAGCGCGCCGAAATCTGGAATTCGATGCTGTCGATCTACACCGATCAGGTGTTCTCTATCGGTACGGTGAACGAAACACTTCAGCCGATTCTGGTATCCTCGCGGCTGCGCAACCTGCCTGACAAAGCACTCTACGGCTACGACCCGACCTCCTATTTCGGTGTCTACATGCCGGACACATTCTGGCTTGGAGGCTCCTGAGCGTGCTTCGATATCTTGTCTGGCGCATCGCCGTGATGGTTCCAACGCTGCTGGTCATATCGGCGCTGGTGTTCACCATCATCGAACTTCCGCCGGGGGACTATTTCGACAGCTATGTCGCTGAGCTTCGCGCCCAGGGCGAAGCGGTGGATTCCGACCGCATCCAGATGATGCGCAAGGAATATGGTTTCGACCAGCCGCCGGTCATTCGCTACTTCTACTGGGTGGGCGGGATGCTGCACGGCGATTTCGGCTATTCCTTCGAATATGAGCTGCCGGTTCGCGACGTCGTCGGCGACCGAATGTGGCTGACCGTGCTGGTTTCCTTCGTCACGATCATCTTCACCTGGCTCATCGCCTTTCCAATCGGCATGTACTCCGCCACGCATCAATACAGCTGGGGCGACTACGGCCTGACTTTCTTCGGCCTTCTCGGCCTTGCCATTCCGAATTTCATGCTGGCGTTGATCCTGATGTATTTCGCCAACATCTGGTTTGGCACCTCCATCGGCCATCTCATGGACCAGCAATATCTCGGCGAGCCGATGAGCTGGGCCAAGGCGAAGTCGATCCTCGCCCATCTCTGGATCCCGGTCCTGATCATCGGCACCGGCGGCACGGCGAGCATGATCCGGCGGCTGCGCGCCAATCTGCTCGATGAGCTGCACAAGCAATATGTCGTGACCGCGCGCGCCAAGGGCCTGCATCCGTTCAAGGCGCTGGTCAAATATCCGCTGCGCATGGCGCTCAATTTCTTCATTTCCGACATCGGCTCGATCCTGCCTGCCATCATTTCCGGCGCCGAAATCACGGCTATCGTTCTGTCATTGGAAACGACCGGGCCGATGCTGATCAAGGCGCTGCAAAGCCAGGATATGTATCTGGCTGGGTCATTCCTGATGTTCCTCGCCTTCCTTACGGTCATCGGCGTGCTGATTTCCGACCTGGCGCTGGCGCTGCTTGATCCACGAATTCGTTTGCAGGGTGGCAGCACCAAATGAAGCAGGACTCGCCGCTGCCCGCTCCGGGTGCTCCACTGCAACACTACATTTCCGGCGCGCCCTTCGACCTGCAGTCGGTCGAGGCGATGACGCCGGAGCAATCGAAGGTCTTTCAGGCATCGCAGTTGCGGCTGATGTGGTGGAAATTCCGCAAACACCGGCTTGCGCTTATATCCGGCATATTTCTGGCAGTGCTGTATTCCGGGATACTTATCTGCGAGTTCCTGGCGCCCTACAATCTGCACTCGCGCAACATGGACTACATCTATGCGCCGCCGCAGCACGTGCATCTGTTCCACAATGGCGAGTTCGTCGGGCCGTTCGTCTATGGCCGCCAGATGACGCTGGATATGGACACGCTCAAGCGGAACTACATCGAGAAGCACGACGATGTTCAGCGGCTCCGTTTCTTCTGCAAGGGCGACACTTATCGGTTCTGGGGCCTGATCGAAGGTGACAGGCATTTTGTCTGTCCTGCCGAAAACGGGCAGCTGTTTCTGGCCGGCACCGACAGGCTGGGGCGCGACGTGCTCTCGCGCATGATCTATGGCGCACGCATTTCACTGACTATCGGCCTCGTCGGCATCAGTTTCAGCTTCCTGCTCGGCATCGTCATCGGCGGACTGGCCGGCTATCACGGCGGTATCTTCGACTTGATCGTCCAACGGATAATCGAAGTCCTGCAATCGATTCCCAGCATTCCGCTATGGCTGGCCCTGGCGGCGATCATGCCGATAACGTGGAGTCCGATCCTGATCTATTTCGGCATCACCGTCATCCTCGGGCTGCTCGACTGGACCGGACTGGCGCGAGCCGTGCGTTCAAAGCTTCTGGCCTTGCGCGAGGAGGATTACGTTCTGGCCGCGCAGTTGATGGGCGCGGGGAGCAGCCGCATCATCAGGCGGCATCTCATTCCCGGCTTCATGTCGCATCTGATCGCGACGGCGACGCTCTCCATCCCTGGCATGATCCTGGGCGAAACGGCGCTGAGCTTCCTCGGGCTCGGCTTGAGGGCGCCGATAACCAGCTGGGGCATCCTGCTCACCGAGGCGCGCAGCGTCAGCGTGATCGCGTTCTATCCATGGCTGCTTTTGCCGATGCTCCCCGTCATCCTCGTCATCATGGCGTTCAACTTCCTCGGCGACGGTTTGCGGGACGCCGCAGACCCCTACAAGTGATATCGCTGTTCCACCGCGCGGCCTGCCGAACACTCCACCCGGTATGACGCTTGTCGGCGGCCGGTTGCGTTATTGCAGCGTTCGTCGTTCGCCTCTATATGCGGCAAGCCTCGAGCGGGGTTGCTGGTTCAGGACATACAATCGCATATGAGTCGCCTCGACAGTTTCATCCGCAGGATGACCGCACAGCGCGACATTCTCGATCTTGTCTGCGCTGAGGTGGCGAAGATAGAAGGGCCAGTGGTGGAGCTCGGCCTCGGCAATGGCCGGACATTCCACCATCTGCGCGAGCGCCTGCCCGGACGCCGAATCGTGGCGTTCGACCGGGTGCTCGCCGCACACGCCAGCTCGATTCCCGACGCTGAAAATCTCGTGCTGGGCGAAATTCGCCAGACGGCGGAGAGGTTCATCGGCATCGACGCCGCCCTTGTTCATGCCGACATCGGCACCGGCTACGAAGATCGCGATGCCGTGACCGCTACCTGGCTTCCCGATCTGATTGCGCGCCTGCTTCGCGTCGGCGGCATTGCGGTCAGCGGCACGCCGCTGGATCACCCTCTTCTGCAACAGCTCCCGCCGCCGCCGCCGGTATCAGCCGATCGTTATTTCATCTGCAGGCGCGTGTAAGGGGCGGAGAAACCCTCAGGGGATCGTGTACACCGCAATCTCCCGCTCGATGCCGCGCAGCGATACCTCGTGCGGCACGGGCGTCAGCGCGTTCCTGTGCAACAGATCGGCGGTGAGATTGTCGTCGACCACCGCACGCGTGGCGAAGATCGCCTGTGCGTTGGCGAGGTTCTGGACCCGCGAAGCAATGTTGACCGTCTGGCCGAAATAATCCTGCCGCTCGTTCATGGACACGGCTATGCAGGGGCCGGCATGAACGCCGATCTTTAGCAGAAGGTCCTCGCGCCCGCTTTTGTCATTGAGCGCCCGCATGGCGTCGCGCATCCGCAGCGCCGCGGCAATCGCACGGTCAGGCGTCGCGAAGGTCGCCATCACCGCATCGCCGATCGTCTTCACAACCGCGCCTGCCTCCGCCGCGACGATCTCGTGCAGAACCTGGAAATGCTCGCGCACGAGATCGAAGGCTGAAAGATCGCCCACCCGCTCGTAAAGCTCGGTCGATCCGCGCAGATCGGTGAACAGGAAGGTCAGGCTGGTGATCTTCAGGCGCTGGTTGATGTCGAGCGTATCCGTGCGATAGAGATCCCGGAACGTCTGGTTGGTGAGCAGGCGCTTGGCGGTCACGAAGGGCCGGCGCTTGCCCAGGAAATCATGCAATACCGGGCAGGCGATGAAGACCGTCGGCAGCACGCGCGTGTCGGTCCTGTTTTCCAGCGAAATGCGCAATGGGCCGGGCTGCATCTCCAGCGTCTGGCTCTGGACATGGTCGCGGTCGAAGGCCAGAGAGAGGTTTCGCCGCTCTTTTGCCGGTTCGCCCTTCGCGTCGATGAACTGGGCCGAATGCGTGACCGGCTCGAAGACGATGATAAATTGGGGCGGAAGCTGGATGTGCAGAACCGCCTTTTCACCGGGCGCTAGCTCGATATCTTCCAGCGAGAACGCTTCCATCTTTTCCGCCAGATCCTCGTCCGGCAGATCGGCCCCGGACGCCCAGTAGATCTGGCGGTAATATTCCACCAACGGCAGTTCGTGTGGATTGTGGGCGGCAATCCTGCGCACACGGGGACTGACGGTGAATGTCACCTCGACCATCTCGTCGAGTGTCGGCGAATAGCCCTGGGAGCACAGCGCGCAGGTGTATTCGTCCTTCTGCATGGTTTTCAGCGTGGCGTTGGTGTCGAGCACGCCGCCACAGCCGGGGCACAGAACATTCCAGGAAATGTCGAAGATGCCCACCCGCGCCGCATGGAGAAAGGCGCTTATGGTGCGTTCCTCGTCGAGGCCATGCTTGCTGGCGAAGGCCAGCGCATTGATGCGGCAAAGTTCGCGGTCCTTGCCCTCGGCGATGGTTTGCCGGATTGCGTCGATTGCCTGCGGATCGACATCGGTCGATTGCCGCAGAAGCGAGAACAGATCCTGAGCTTCGGTCATCGTGCAGGCTCCGGAAATTGCGCCGCTAGAGCATGATGCCGAAAAGTGTGAAGCGGTTTTCGGACGACATCATCCTCTATTTCCTGATTTAGAGGCGGATTCAGATTTCAGGTCGGACAGACCTGAAATCATCCGGCTCTAGGCGTGTTGGCCGGACCGATCTTCGACCCGAACGCTCCATCATACTGCGAAATGAACCGTACGGCCATTCGAATGGACAAGCCTGGTGACAGGTCAATTTCCATTTGTTGAATTCCAAACTATGATAGCCCATGGGGCATTCATCTCTGGGGTTTTCTCCATGCCGACACGCGACAACCCGCCGTTTCCGGCGGCCCTGCGCCTTTTCTCGGCGGGGGTCATCATCGTCCTGATCGTCGGGGCCGGCCTGTTTTTCGCGCCTGCGCTGGTCAAGCCGCGCTGGCCCTGGGCCGTCACGCCGTTCAATGCCCGCTTCCTCGGCGGCTTCTACACCGCCGAAATGGCAGTGATGGCGGCGCTGCTGGTCTGGAATCGCTGGTCGCCCGGCAGGCTTGTACTGGTCATGGCCTTCATCTTCACCGTCATCGTGTCGGCGGCTTCGTTCATCAACCTTCGCTATTTCAACTTCGAGCGCAAAGCCCCCTGGCTATGGTTTCTGGTCTATCTTGCGTCGGCCGCTGTATCCGCGCTGTTCCTGTGGCGGGCAAGGGCCCGCCCTTCTGCAAAAGGCGTGATCTTAAACCCCGCATGGCGCGCCTACCTACCGGTGGAAATGACGATCCTCGGGGTCTACGGCGTCGGCCTGTTGCTGTTTCCCCTGACATTCGGTGGCTTCTGGCCATGGCCGATCGATGCCTTCCACGCCCAGGTCTACAGTGCCATCTTCCTCGCGGGTGCAGGCGGCACCTATCTCCTCTGGAGAAGTGCGCCGCGTGAGGAATTGCTGGTGCTCGGCCTGGCGCAGTTTCTGGTTGGCCTGCTTGCCGTTCTTGGCCTCGTCATCACCGACGCCGCCGTGCACCGGATCGACTGGACGGCGGCCGGGACATTGTGCTGGCTCGCCCTTTTCGGCTGGATCGGCATCAGCGGTATCCTCAAATTCTACGCCGCCCCCCGGCATTTTGCCGCGCAATCGGCATAGGTCGCAGAGACGGCTGGATTTTCAGGTGACGTCCGGTGCATCGTGCCGGGCATATTGCCTCTGTCCTTTGTTCTGACGCAATTCCGGACGGAAAACCGCTCACACTTTTCCTGGAATTGCTGTAGCCGGAAAAGCCATGACCAGCACGCCACCCCTAGAGAAAATCCAGCCGCAGCTCCGGGCCGTCCGGCCAAGCGATGCCGAGGCGCTTTGCGCTATCTTCAATATGCCGGGCTTCCGCTGGGGCACACTCAGGATGCCATTCGAGATGGTGGAGCAGGTGGAGCGGCGCATCGCCAAGTCCGGCCCGGAAACCACCTGGATCGTTGCCGAGTCGGACGGCAAGGTTGTCGGCCATGGCAGCCTGGTCGCGCAGGGTTCGCCGCGCCGCTCGCATATCGGCGAGATCAATATCGGCCTTGACGATGGTTTTGTCGGCAGAGGCATCGGCTCTGCCATCCTAGGCGCGCTGCTTGACGTGGCCGACAATTGGCGCGCCCTTAAGCGGGTCGAGTTGACTGTCTATGCCGACAACGAACCGGCCATCCGTCTCTACACAAGCCATGGCTTCGAGGTCGAAGGCCGGCATGTGAAGGCCGGTTTTACCGACGGGCAGTACCACGACCTCCTGAGCATGGCCCGGCTGCGGTTCTGATGACCACCGTCCCTGCCCTTGCCCCTCCGGTGGACATTTTGGCCGTGCTGTCGCTGCTCTGCCCGGAGGTCGTGCGTGACATCGAGCAGAACTGGAATGCACCGGTTTCCGATTATGCCCGCCATCTGTGGCGGCCGGTGGCAAGGCCTGGATCGGCCCCGTCGATTGCTGCCCGCTCGATCCTGCGCGACGTCCTGCAGCAGCGCCTCGGTGCGATCATGCAGCCTGAAGCGATCGGCAAGGCCCTCAACGAATTCGACCACAGACCGGTTATCCAGTCCGGCCTGCACTGCCTGCTTCTGATGGATCGCATCACCTTCGATGCCCTGCTGCTTGCCTGGCTCGGCGCGGTCGAAAACAGGCTGTCGGCTTTTTTCGGCTTCATGGGAACGACCATGACCATGGAGACAACCGGCCGGGAGGGGCCGGGATGGCTCGATGTCGGCGACGACAAGGTCAATTTGTTTGGCATGGGGCGCCACAAACTGTGCCGCAAAAGCGCCTGCGCGGCCGGTCCCGTCGCCCTCAACGGGCGCGCGCTCGAAACGGTGGGCAATGAGACGGATGCCAGAAGCTGGCTGGGCACGCTGCTTGCCAGCCAGGACAAGGTGTTTGCAACCGCCGCCGATGCGCTGACAGAACTCAACGAGGATCTGGTCGCCGATTGGGATCGTTCCGGCATGGCTCGGCCGGTTTTCATCGATGATAGGCTGGCCGCGACTGTCGTGTCGCGGCATCTGGAAGATGAAGGCAGCCTTCTTTCCAGGCTGCTCCTCGAGCCCGCAAGGCGCCGGCGTCTCGACCATGCCTTGCAAGAAGCCGCATCGGGCCCATTTGGCAGGTTCCTGCCCAATGCCACGGACTATTTCTGGGGCATCCGCGAGCAGCGCGTGCGCAAGCTCGTCCTCGAGAACGGGCGGCTGATCGAGCCTGACAGGCCGCATGGTCTTTCCATCCCGTTCGAGCGGCCGCATCTCCAGCAGGCACTGCTGGACGGCCTGCTTTTGCCGGACTTGTTCCTGATGTTCCTTGCCCTTGCCATATTGCCGCGCGTGCGGGTTGTGGGCGGCCTGAGACAGATTGGCTATGTCGCGCTTTTTCACTCGATCGTGCTGGCTGCGCTTGATGAAAACGCGCCAGAAGAGCGCGATCTGGCCGCCGAGCTGCAGGTTCGGGAAAATGCCTGGGGCATGCGGGTCATCGATGAACAAATCTCGGTCCGCGAGCAGCTTGCCGGACTGCCGGAAGGGGCGCTGTTCCCGGACCTGCTGCGGCAATACCGGTTGCGGACATTTGCCGAGACGACCGATGACCTGAAACCGGTTCGCGAAAACGCCCGATGGCGCAAGATCGGCCGGGCCTCAGGCCTCTGACCCGGCCGGGCTTTAGCCCGTCATTGCACCACGCCGGCCTTGCGGAGCCCCTCGACCATGAGTTCGAAATCGGCAGGGTTCTTGTAAGGCAAGACTTTGCGACGGTGTTCCAGCGAATAGGCGGGATTGACGCGAAGCAGGTCCTGCCATGCCGCATGGGCCTGCTCCAAACGGCCCAGATGGCCGTAGCATGCCGCCAGAAGCGCACGCGAGACGTCGGTGACAGCGTTGCGAGCCAGCCGTTGCAGCAAGAGGTCGACGGCCTCTTCGTACCTTCCCAGTTGAAACGATGCCAAAGCCTGGAAGTGCAGAAGCACATCCGGAAAGTATGGATTCAAGGTCTTTCCCCGGGCGAAACTCTCTAGCGCCTCCGCGGGTCTACCCGAATAATACAGCGCCTCGCCGCGGGCGACGTGCGCTTCGGCGAAGTTCGGATTGAGGGCTATCGCGCGCTCGACCTCGCCGATGGCTTCATCATGCCGTCGTGTGTAAAGCTTGGCCGATGCCAGCGCCCAGTGCGCCCAGGGATCGCTGTCATCCAGCGTTACCGCTCGCGTTGCTGCCTCTTCCGCTTGCGCCATCGAGTCCAACGCACCCCACCTGTTGAGGTAATCGAGCCCGTGCGTGAGGGCTAGGAAAGCGTGGGCAGAGGCAAATTTCGGGTCCAGTTCGATGGCCCGCTGCAAGAGCTCGCGGGCCGCGACGTTCGTGTCCTTCGTCAGCCGGTGCCACAGCTCCCGGCCCCGCAGGAAACAGTCATACGCCTCCGGGTTGCGCTGGTGTTCGGGCGCCAGCCGCAGACGGTCATCCTCGGTCAGATTGAGCGCCAGCGCACCGACGATGTGCTGCGTCACGTCATCCTGCACGGCGAATATGTCGGTCAGATCGCGATCGAACCGCTCCGCCCAAAGATGGCCGCCTGAAATTGCATCGATGAGCTGCGCGGTGATGCGTACCTTGTTCCCCGACTTGCGTACGCTGCCTTCAAGGACATAGCGCACGCCGAGCTTCGTGCCGACATCCTGCACATGGACGTTCTGGCCCTTGAAGATGAACGACGAATTGCGAGCGATGACGAAGAGCTGTGACAGTTTGGACAGCGCCGTGATGATGTCTTCGGAGATGCCGTCGGCGAAGTAGTCCTGTTCGGCATCACCGCTCATATTGGCGAACGGCAGCACGGCGATCGACAGTTTCGGCGGCGCTGCCGCAGCCGGAGGGCTCGTCGGGGTTTGCGAGGTCACGACCTTGGCCCCGGCGCCGACCTGCAGCGAATACACCCGGATCGGCTCGGCGATGTTCTTGAGCTGTGTGCTGCCGAGATCGCTGACCGAGAGGTCAAGCCTGGCCTTGACCTGGCGATAGGCATCCTCGGACAGGCAGATGGCGCCGGGCGCCGCAACGCCCTCCAGACGCGAGGCGATGTTGACGCCGTCACCCATCAGGTCGCCATCGCTCTCTTCGACCACGTCGCCCAGATGGATGCCGATCCTGAACTCGATGCGGCGCTCCTGCGGTACGCCGGCATTGCGCTCAACCATACCGTTTTGAATCTCAACGGCGCAGCGCACGGCATCCACCACACTGCGAAACTCAACCAGCGCCCCATCTCCGGTACGCTTGATAACCCGCCCGTGGTGCACTGCAATGATCGGATCGATCAGGTCGCTGCGCAGTGCCCGCAACCTCGCCAAGGTACGATCTTCGTCCGCGCTCGCGAGCCGGCTGTATCCGACCACATCTGCAGCCAGGATTGCGGCCAGCTTACGGTTCTCGCTCATGGGTCGCCTCCTCATCTCCATCATAGCAGGAAGACGGCGGGACGAGGGAATTTTCGCAAATCACGGCCACGCAGCCGCCCGTATCGGCAGTGCTCCACCGCCGAACCCAGACCGATGCCCATTTGCGCTGCCGCTTGCCGGTTGACGACTATCGGTTCATCCTTGTGAATACCCCGGCCGTGACGAGCGTGGCGAGATCACGCGTCATGGCCCAAGGTCAAAGAGATAGAGCATGATGTCGTCCGAAAACCGCTTCACACTCTTCGGCATCATGCTCTGGTGAGGTGTCCATGAACTGCTCGGGCTGCGGTTTCGAGATCGAGGGCGGTTACGCCTTCTGTCCGAAGTGTGGCCGCCGCCAGCCCGTGCCATGCGCCAGTTGCGGCTACGCCTGCGCACCTGATTTCGAGTTCTGTCCTAAATGTGGGGCAAGCGTCGGTGCGTCCGCAAAAGCTGCCGAACGGCCTGCTCCGACACCAAGCCGCACCATTGCGCAGCCCTCTCGAGCTCCATCGCCGAACATCGAAAGCGAAGAGGGGCCGCATTCCGTCTCCGACGCCGATCGACGAACGGTAACGGTGCTGTTCGCCGATCTCTGCGGCTTCACGACACTCAGCGAGCAGCTCGACCCCGAGGTCATGCAGGCGCTGCAGAACGAACTGTTCAAGGAATTGACGGCGGCCGTGCAAGGCTTTGGTGGTTTCGTCGACAAATTCATCGGCGACGCTCTGCTCGCCTTGTTCGGTGCGCCGGTCGCGCATGAGGACGATCCGGAACGTGCGCTTCGAGCCGCTCTCGACATGATCGCCCGGACGGCGCGGCTCGGTGAAAGCACCCGCCACTCCGGCTCGCCGCTGCTGCTCCACATAGGCATAAACACGGGTCCGGTCGTTACTGGCGGATTGGGCATCGGCACCGCCAAATCCTATTCGGTGACCGGCGACACGGTGAATACGGCGCAACGCCTGCAATCGCTGGCTGCACCGGGTGAGGTGCTGGTGGGCGAACTCACGCACAGGCTGACCCGGCATGCCTTCTCGTACGAGTCGCTGGGCGATGTCGTCTTTCGCGGCAAGGCTGGCAGTGTGCTCGTCCACCGACTGGATGCACCGCTTGCGGCGCCGCGTGCAGCGCGCGGGCTCGAGGCGCTCGGCCTCAGTGCGCCCATAATAGGTCGTGATGCGGAGCTCAACAGAATGCTGGCGAGCCTTGACTTGGCGTGCGGCGGCTCGGCCCAGCTTGTCCGCCTCGTCGGCGAAGCCGGTATCGGGAAGTCGCGGTTGGTGAAGGAGTTCGTCGCCCGCGTCGGCGACGAGGATCGTTTTCGCAACGTCGCCGTGCGGCAGGCCACGTGCTCACCGCTGGGTGAACAATCATTTGGCGCCCTGGGTGCAGTGGTGCGCAGCGCTGCCGGGATGATGCAAAACGACAATGGGGACGAAATGCGGGGCAAGCTCGCAGCCTTGCTTGCCGATCTCGGCCTGCAGGGCGAGGAGGCGAAGCGGCTGATGCCTTTGCTCTACCATGTGCTTGGCCTCGGCGACCCCGATGCCACCTTGCAGCATGTCGAGCCCGAGCAGCTGCGGCGGCAAATTCTCTACGCGGTCCGCACAATCATGGAACGGCGGCTTGCGTTGTCGCCGCTGTTGATTGTCGTCGAAGACCTGCACTGGGCCGACTCCGTCTCGCTCGAGGCACTGCGTTTCGTGATGGACAGACTGGAACGCACGCGGCTGATGTTGCTGGTCACGCATCGTCCGGCGTCGGACAACGACCAACTCGACTCAAGTCGGGTCAGCCACACAGCGCTCAGGCTTTCGCCGCTCGACAGCGATGACGGACGCCGCCTGGTGGCGGCGCTTTTCGGCGAGAGCTGGGTAAACGCCGCAGGAGGGCTTCTCGACCAGATCCTCGAGCGCGCGGGCGGCAACCCGCTTTTCTTGGAGGAGATCGTTCGCGGCCTTATCGATCGCGGTGTATTGGTGCGCGAGGGCCAGCAATGGCGGACCGTGGCAGGCGAAGTCGCAACCGGCATCCCCGCCACGATCCAGGCAATGTTGCTTGCTCGCGTCGACCGGCTGCCGCAAGAGGTGCGCCGGTTGGCCCAGGAAGCCGCGGTAATCGGCCCGCGCTTCGATGCCACGCTTCTGAAAGCCGTGGCAGCCGACCCCGGCCGACTGGAAGCGGGCTGCGAACTGCTTTGCGATGCGGAAATCATCGAGGAAGTTGCCGGATCAGGCTCGGTCTCGTCGCAAAGCTACCGCTTTACGCAAACATTGCTGCAGGACGTGATCTACCAGAATCTGCTCCTGCAACGCCGGACCGACATCCACCGCCGGGTAGGTGCCGCCCTGGAGCAACTGGGCGGCGACAAGCCGGAACGGTTCGAGGATCTGGCCGTGCTCGGTCATCATTTCGCTCAGAGCGCCGAGCGGGAGAGGGGCGCGCATTACCTGCAGGCGGCGGGAGATCGCGCTGGCATGATATACGCCAATGACGACGCCCTTCGTTTCTACGAGCGAGCACTGATTGCGTTGGGCGCGATCGGGCAAACACCGCTCAAACTGGCAATTGCAGAGCGCATTGCGGATTTGAGCGGCCCGGCAGGCCGCCGCGAGATTGCACACCGCCACTACGAGGCGGTGCTGCAGGCCTATCGCGAGTCAGCCGATCGTGTCGCGGCGGCGCGCGTTTTGCGCAAGATCGGTCGGCTGTTTTGGGACGTGGGCAAGCGGGACGACGCGGAATCGCGCTACGCTGAAGCGGCAGCGCTCCTCGATGGAGCGGATGCCCCGATCGAGCAGGCGCATCTCTGGCAAGAACGTGGCCGACAGGCGTTCCGCAGCGGAGATCACACTCTCGCGGCAAAATGGGCAGACGCGGCGCTGGATTGCGTACGCTCTCTGACAACGGAACATGTCTCCGATGATGCCACCCTCGTGACCGCCGAGGCACTTAATACCAAGGCTGTTGCGCTGGCTCGCCTTGGGCGAAACCATGAAGCCGTGCGTGAGGTTGAGCGCAGCATTGAATTGGCCGAAGCCGCCGGTCTGCTGGGCGCGGCCTGCCGCGGCTACACCAATCTCGGGGTGCTCTACACGANTGGCCCCGTTCGCCACCTTCCGCGCCAATCGTATCGTCCCCGGTCAGGCGCGCCTCCTCGCCAATCTGGCGGTAGCTTGTTGTACTTTCACGGATCGCTGTCCAACGGAGGGCGTGCCTGCTGCCGAGAAGGCCATCGAGATTGACCGGGCGCTCGACCAGCGCGAGCACCTGCCAGTGCCGTTGATCGTGCTTGGGCAGATCCACCAGTGCAACGGCCATCCGGAACTGGCGATCGGCTTGTTCCACGAAGCACTGGAGGTAGCCCGCGAAACGGGCGAGCCCCAACTGCTGTTTCCGTGCTATGATGGACTCGCAACGCTTAATCTCGACCTCGACAATCTGGCCGAGGCCGAACGCTACTTTTCCCTGGCGCAGGGTATATGCGCCCAGCACGGGCTCGACCCGGAAGCGCTTGTGGTGCTGCCTTTTCTCGACTAGCCGGGATAGGGGGTTGGACATGTCCGCGCCTAGTGGATTGATACCGCTTCAACCGGGCGACCGGGCGCCGAACCTGATACTCGACGCCATTACCCAGGAAGGCAAGATTGCGCTTGACGACTTTCGCGGGCAAAAACCGGTGCTGGTCGGCCTGTTTCGAGGTCTGCATTGTGCGTTTTGCCGGCGCCACATCGCCGCTCAGGCGCGTCTCGATCCGGAGCTGCGCGAAAAGGGCGTGGAGAGCCTGACGGTGGTCAACACGCCGATCGAACGGGCGCGGCTCTATTTCCGCTACCATCCAATGCCGAACCTGCTTGCGGCGTCGGACCCGGAACGCGCTTCACATCGTGCTTTTGGACTGCCCAATCTCGAATTCACCGAGAACGAGACGAACTGGCCGTACAAGGTCGCGATGGCAGCGGCACAGGACATGCGGGTCGACATACCTGGCGAATTGCCCGGTCCCATGGATCCGATGACAGCCGCCGCAATCCTCGACAAGAAGGACCACTACGAACTGACCGAAGCCGACGAGCAGATGATGGCCACGGGACACGGACAACTGGTTGGTCAGTTCCTGCTGGACCGGCAGGGGATCGTCCGCTGGAGCTTCACGGAGGTCCCGGAGGGTGGGCGATACATGTTTGGCGCCCCAAACCCGAAGGAGCTGATGTCAGCCGTGTCGCAAGTCGCCCAATAATGAACTGACAAGTTCACCGTTTATCCGAGCACGGCCTCCACAGTGGCGACAAAGTCATCGAGCGAGCGGTCGCCGCGAATCTCGATGCGCGGAAGGTCGATGAGATCGCTATGGAGGTCCGCCGGCCCGTGCCTGCGGCCGAAGCCTACTCGATAGCCGCACTCCCTAGCCAGCCGGCCAAGCCGTCGGTCGGTGACGGAGAAGGGCGCCGCGAACGCCCTGGTTGGCCGGCCGGTCCAGCGTTCGATGAACAGACGAGAGCGCAGGAGCTCGGCGGCCAGGTCAGCGCTCGACAGACCATCTATGGCGCGATGCGTCGCCATGTGGCTGCCGAAGAAGGCGCCTTCGGCAGCGAGGCGTCGCACCGTCCCGGCGCCCATAAGCGGCGTCGGCGGACCGATGTCGGTGTCCCACTTTGCACTTTCGCCCACCAGGTCCGTCACCAGGAACACTTCCGCGTTCAGGTCGTTGGCGCGCAAGATCGGCCAGGCATGGTCGGCGAAGTTCTGGAAGCCGTCATCGAAGGTGATGAGCACCGGGCGGCCGACGAAAGGCTGACGGTTGGCGATGGATGCTTCCAGCTGCTCGGAGCCAATGGCGTGAAAGCCATTGGCGCGCAGCCATCCCATCTGGCTGGCGAATGCGGCGGGCGTGAGCCGAAAGCGAGCGAGCGCGGCCGGACCTTCATCGGCAACGCCGTGATACATGAGGACAGGGATATGCTGGCGCTGCTCGTTACGTGCGACGTCGCGGCGCAAGGCTCGCGCCCCACCCCAGACGATATTTCGCGCGACGCCGATTTCGATGGGCGCGCGGATCGGCACATGATCGATCACCGGGTCCGTCGCCACATCGCCCGGCGATAGGCGGCGGAAGCGGTCTATGCGGTAGAGCTCGGTCTGGATCGATTGCTCGAGCACCAGGCCTTCGGTCCCTGCCAGCGTCTCGGAGATCGCCTGGGCACCGAATGTGTTCCAGTCGAAGCCCGTCTTTTCGACATTGTCACACAACACGAATGCGTGTGCGCTGATGAAGCTGCCGCCAGGCGCCAACGCCTCGGCGAATTTCCTGGCGATGCGCCGTAGCTCGGCGAGGTCATCCAAGTAGTAGAGCACTTCCGAACAGACGATCAGATCCATCTCACCCGGCAGCGTGTCGGCAGCGAAATCGAGTACGCCGAACTCGACATTCGGCTGATCGTTGCATCGGGCGTGGGCTCGCCCGACGGCTATGGCGGAAATGTCGGTTGCGGTCAAATGGCCGACGCGAGGCGCCAGCTGCCGCGTGAAGTGGCCCTCCGCGCAGGCCAATTCAAGCGCCCGCCCGATGGGACCGGGAGGCAGGATTTCGAGCTGGCGCTCGTATTTTTCCTGCTCATAGGACGAACCGTAGTTCCACGGATCTTCGGTCGCGAAATAGCTGTTCCAGAACGCCGTGCGATCCTTGTCGTGCTTGTCCGCGACCCGTGCGCGGCGCGGCGCAACAGGCTCTGACGGTTCAGCGCTCGACCGAACCAGGTCATGCGCCTGTGCGGCCAATTGCGCGAGTTTGCCGAAGTGGCTGTCCGGATCGGGCTCGCTTCCCGCCATGGTTAACGATGTCTCGGCTGCAGGCGTGTTTGACGTGGTCGCGCCGGCGCCCTTTTGCGGTGCAGGCGATCCTCCCGCAAGCCGCTCAGCAGGCACTACATCCAGGATCAATTCAATCCAATGATCGCTTGTCACCGTCCCGAGTGCGGCGAACAGCACGACAGCCTCGATCCGGCCATCCAGCATCAGATGGGCATAAATCTGATCGATGCCCTCCGGCAGTTTGGTCGCGGTCGGGTTGCGAGCGTCGACGCGAATTCCGAGCGTTCGCGCCAGCCTGCGCGGCGTGGCAAGATCGTCGGGTTCGAGAAGCATTTGCTCAAGCTGGTACTGGACGCGGCGAGCCGCTGCGGGATTGTCCCAGACCTTGCCGAGTTCGATGATCAATGCGGTGGTTGCGCTGCCGAAGCTGTCCCACCGGGCAGCCAGTTGCCCCGGCACCGAAAGGCTTCCTGCCACAAGGCCATCGAAGATCACCTTGGCGATCTCACGCGCCCACTTGCGTCCCGCCGGCAGCGCGCGCAGGGGCTGCGGGTCGATCGAGCGCGAGCCTGAGCCGCATTCGGACGCGGCGTTCCGCAACGCCAGCCAAGCAAGCGCTTCGGATGCGGTGCCGCCTTTCGCCGAAATTGAACCCGAGGGATTGTGCGCCACGCCGTCTTACCTGCGCCTGGTTCTGAGGGAGAACAAGTGTCCCGCAACGCGCTTACATCGCCGGTCTGGAAAAAGCAAAAGGCGCCCCGAAAGGCGCCTCTTCATCGCTTGATTCCCCTAGAGGAAACTGGAGCGGGTGAAGCGATTCGAACGCTCGACCCCAACCTTGGCAAGGTTGTGCTCTACCCCTGAGCTACACCCGCTCACACGGCCCTTTGGCCGCAAGCCGGGCCTATATGGCTGAAGAGCGCGGCGATTGCAACAGGGAAATGACGGGCTTTTTGGTCGCGCCAAATCGCTTGGCGGAACCTTGTCGGCCACGCGGGTGGTTCATCGACTTCCCGCATGACGGTCTTGTCTCGGCGGCATCATTGGCCGTAAACGGCTTTGCCGCGCGCCGATACAGGGGAAGACCACCAATGCCGAAGACCGAAGCCGAGCTTTTCGCCTTTCTTGCCGATCTCGGCATATCAGTGTCGACCGTGCGCCATCCGCCGCTCTATACGGTGGCCGATTCGCAGTCGCTGCGCGGCGAGATACCGGGCGGGCACACGAAAAATCTGTTTCTCAAGGACAAGAAGGACAATTTCTTCCTGGTCAGCGTCGGCGAGGAGGCGGTCGTCGACCTGAAGCAGATTCACACGATCATCGGCGCCGCCGGCCGGGTGTCGTTCGGCAAGCCGGAGATGCTGATGGAGCTGCTCGGTGTCATTCCGGGCGCGGTCACCGTGTTCGGGCTGATCAACGACACCGAAAGACGGGTCAAGGTGGTGCTCGACCAGGATTTGATTGCACATGCGACAGTCAACGCGCATCCGCTGACCAATGAGGCGACGACGTCGATAGCGTCCGCCGACCTCATCAGATTCGTCGAGGCAACCGGACATGATGCTGCTATCTTGAAAGTCTCGGCTTGATCGCCACATGGATGGCGAAAACTGACCTCTAGTTAAGGACGTCGCGCTGCTCCGCTGGGCGCGATCGGAAGGGCGACGACATGAGCGACAACAACAATCCGTTTGGCGGCCAATTCGGCGGCAATTCTGGCCAGTACACCACGTCCGTGCAATATGGCGGCGCCGAGCCGGCCAAGTCGGCACTTGGCCCGACACCCGGCGCAGCACCTGCCGCTGGCGAGCTGATCAAGGACACCACGACCGCCACTTTCACCGCCGACGTCATCCAGGAATCGCGCAAACAGCCGGTACTGGTCGATTTCTGGGCGCCGTGGTGCGGGCCCTGCAAGCAGCTCACACCGCTTCTGGAAAAGGCGATCAAGGCCGCCGGCGGCAAGGTCAAGCTGGTCAAGATGAACATTGACGATCATCCCTCGATCGCCGGCCAGCTCGGCATCCAATCGATCCCGGCGGTCATCGCCTTCAAGGACGGCCAGCCTGTCGACGGCTTCATGGGCGCCATCCCCGAGAGCCAGATCGCCGAGTTCATCACCAAGGTCGGCGGCAAGGGCAATGGCGCGCCGCCCGTCGCCGAAGCACTGGCCGCGGCGGCGGAAGCGCATGCGGCGGGCGATGCGCAGACCGCAGCCGACATTTACGACGCCATCCTGGCGCAGGCGCCGGAGACGATCGAGGCGATTGCCGGGCTGGGCGAGCTTCTGTTCGAGGCCGGCGACAGCGACGGCGCCGAGGCGCTGCTGGCAACGGCGCCGGAGGCCAAGAAGAATGCGCCGGCACTTGCCGCGCTGCGTGCCAAGATGACGCTGGCTGCGGAAGCGGCAGCACTTGGCAATCCAGCTGAATTCGAGCAGCGACTGGCCGCCAATCCCGGCGACCACCAGGCGCGTTTCGACCTCGCCATGATCCAGAACGCCAAGGGCGAGCGCCATGCGGCGGCCGACAATCTTCTGGCGATTATAAAAGCCGACCGGACGTGGAACGAGGACGGCGCCAGGGCGCAGTTGCTGAAACTGTTCGAGGCCTGGGGCATGACCGACGAGGCGACGCTGGCGGCACGGCGCAAATTGTCGTCGCTGCTGTTTTCCTGAGCCGTTTGCCGGCCAAATTGCCGGGGCGTGGCTGTCGGGCCTTGCGGTCGGCGGCCGCCGCGCCAGATTAGGCCGATAACATCGCGCCCGAAGCGGGTCGGAGGAGTGAAGGTGCAGGTCGGAAACGCATTTTACCGGGTCGGCAAGGATCTGCCGGCAACCATTCCGGTGTTTCCGCTTGCCGGCGCGCTGCTGCTGCCGGGCGGGCGCATGCCGCTCAACATCTTCGAGCCGCGCTATCTGCAGATGGTGGATGAGGCGATCGCCGGCGCGCGGCTGATCGGCATCGTCCAGCCCAGCCTCAATGGCGCGTTGCGCGCCGACGGGGAGCCGGAACTGTGCAATGTCGGCTGCGCCGGGCGCATCATCTCGATGGCCGAGAGCGGCGACGGCCGCTATCTGGTTTCGCTGCAGGGCGTCTGCCGTTTCCGCATCACCAGCGAATTGCCGGTGAAGACGCCTTTCCGGCAATGCAAGCTGGCGCCGTTCCTCACCGATCTTGCCGAAGACCAGGCGGCAAGCGAGGTCGACCGGCCGGCGCTGTTGAAAGCGTTTCGCGCTTATCTGCAGGCCAACGATCTCGAAGCCGATTGGGAAAGCGTCAGCCGCGCCGAGAACACCATGCTGGTCAATGCGCTGTCGATGATGGCGCCCTACGGACCGGCCGAGAAACAGGCGCTGCTGGAGGCGCCCGACCTGAAAGCCCGCGCGGAGACGCTGATCGCCATCACCGAAATGGCGCTGGCGCGCGAGAATGAGGACTTTGGCTCCAGCCTGCAATAAGGGCTGAGCCGATGGCTGAAGGGGGATCCAATGGCTGCGGATGGGCGTGACGGCAAGTCGGTCAATGTCGATCCAAAATTGCTGGAGCTGCTGGCCTGCCCGCTGACCAAGGGGCCGCTGGCCTGGGACCCGGGGCGCGGCGAGTTGATCTCGCGGCTTGCCAAGCTCGCTTATCCCGTGCGCGACGGCATCCCGATCATGCTGCCCTCGGAGGCGCGGACTATTTCGGCGGAAGACGTGCTGTCGCCGCCGCGATTGGGTGGGCCGGGCTGAATCAGAGCGTCGCTGAAGTTTGCTGAAGGCTGGCGGGACAGCGCCCTGAAGTCCTGCCGGACATCTCCCCCACAAGGAGGGAGATTGCTTGTCGCTCCCGCTTCGCCAGTCTTTATTGTTGAAAAATTGGCTGGATGGCGAAGCCGCCGATCTCCCCCAAGTGTGGGGAGATGCCCGGCAGGGCAGAGCAGGGCGCGAAGGATCATCGTCGCTTCGCATTCGATGAATAAGCTGCGCCTACTGAAAATTCCGCCCCTTGGGCATGACCCTTTCAGCTTTGTCCGAGAGGGTGGCAATGTCGGGCCGGGCAGCCGGCGTCATCTCTTCCAGCAGCACCGTCAGCCACGGCGTCAAATCCTCGATCTTTTCGGCGACGATGTGGATGACGTCGGATTCCGACTGCAGCTTGCCGGTGACCTTGACGAAGCGCGCGCCCATGACGATGGGCCGGAAACGGGTAAAGGTCCGCTCCCAGAAAATGACGTTGGCGACGGCCTTGTCGTCTTCCAGCGTCAGGAAGATCGCATTGCCCTTGCCGGGCCGCTGCCGCACCAGCACCAGGCCGGCGACCGAGACCCGCCTGCCGTCGCGCACCGAGCCGAGATTGGCATTGGGAATGACGCCGGCGCGGTCGAGCCGCTCGCGCAGGAAGGCGACCGGATGCGCCTTCAGCGACAGGCCGAGCGCGCGGTAGTCGTGGATGACGTGCTCGCCGAGCGGCATTGTCGGCAGTTTTGTCTCGGGCTCGAGTTCGCGCAGCCGGATCGCCGGCTGGTCGAACAGCGGCAGCCGTTCGGCGGCGCTCTTGCCATCCAGCGCGCGCACCGCCCACAAGGCTTCACGACGATCGAGGCCGAGCGAGCGGAAGGCGTCAGCCTGCGCCAGTCTTTCGATTTCGCCGACATCGAGGCCCGAGCGCAGCCACACATCCCTGACGCTTGTATAGCCGGCGCCGCGCCGCGCGGTGAAAGCTTCCATACGCTTCTCGGCCAAGCCCTTGATCTGACGGAAGCCAAGCCGGACGGCGTACCGGGTCTTGATGACACCGCGCATTTCGGCATGGCGCCCCAGGATGCGGCCCGGATCGAATTGGGCTTTCTCCAGGGTGCAGTCCCAGTCGGAAAAATTGACGTCGACGTCGCGGATATCGACGCCATGGTCGCGCGCGTCGCGCACCAGCTGGGCCGGCTGGTAAAACCCCATCGGCTGCGAATTCAGGATCGCGGCGCAGAACACGTCGGGATAAAAGGTCTTGAACCAGCAGGAGGCATAGACGAGCAAAGCGAAGGAGGCGGCGTGGCTTTCGGGAAAGCCGTATTCGCCGAAGCCTTCGATCTGCTTGAAGCAGCGCTCGGCGAAGTCCTTGGTGTATCCCTTGCCGACCATGCCGTCGATCATGCGCTGGCGGTAATTGCCGATGGTGCCGGTGCGCTTGAAGGTGGCCATGGCGCGGCGTAGTTCGTCGGCTTCGCCGGGTTTGAAACCACCGGCGACGATTGCAATATTCATCGCCTGTTCCTGAAACAGCGGCACGCCGAGTGTCTTCTTGAGAATAGCCTCCAGCTCTGGCTTTTGATATTCAGCCGCTTCCTTGCCCTGCCGACGGCGCAGATAGGGGTGCACCATGTCGCCCTGGATCGGGCCGGGCCGCACGATCGCCACCTCGATGACCAGGTCGTAGAATTCGCGCGGGCGTAGACGCGGCAGCATCGACATCTGCGCGCGCGATTCGATCTGGAAGACGCCGAGCGTGTCGGCGCGGCAGATCATGTCGTACACGTCGTTCTCTTCCGGCGGCAGGGTGGCCAGCACATAGGGTCGGCCGTAATCATCCCGGGCCTTCGGATAATGGTCGGTGAGCAAGGTGAAGGCGCGCTTCAGGCAGGTCAGCATGCCAAGCGCTAGAATATCCACCTTCAGGATCTTCACCGCGTCGAGATCGTCCTTATCCCACTCGACCATCTTGCGCGCCTCCATCGCCGTCTTGACGATGGGGACGATCTCGTCGAGCCGGTCGCGGGTAATGACGAAGCCGCCGACATGCTGCGACAGATGCCGGGGAAAGCCCATGATCTCGTTGGCGTGGGCGATCACGTGACGGGTCGAGGTCTCGTTGCGGTCGAGGCCGCCGGCATGCGCCTCCTTCTCGCCGAGCTCCGAGGTCGACCAGCCCCAGATCGAACTGGAGAGCGCAATGCGGACATCGTCCGACAGGCCCATGGCCTTGGCCACCTCACGCAGCGCCGAGCGGCCGCGATAGCTGATGACGGCGGCAGCCAGCGCGGTGCGCTTGGCGCTGTATTTGGAGTAGATGTACTGGATCACCTCCTCACGCCGCTCATGCTCGAAATCGACGTCGATGTCGGGCGGCTCGTTGCGCTCCTCGGAAATGAAGCGCTCGAACAACGTGTCGATGCGCTCGGGGCCGACCTCGGTGATGCCGATGCAGTAGCAGACGATCGAGTTGGCGGCCGAGCCTCTGCCCTGGCACAGAATGCCCTCATTGCGGGCGAACTGGACGATGTCGTAAACGGTCAGGAAATAGCGCGCATAATTCAGACGCTCGATCAGAGCGAGCTCCTCACTGATGCGCTGCAAGACGGAAGCGGGGACGCCCGCCGGATAGCGCGTGGCGGCCCCCTCCCTGGCCAGACGCTCTAGCTCGGCCTGCGGCCCAAGCCCTGATTGCGTCGGCTCGTCGGGATAATTGTACTGGAGGTCGCTGAGCGAGAAGGTCAGTTCGCCGGCAAAGCGCAGCGTCTCGGCCAGCGCCGGTGGATGGCGGCGGAAGAGACGGGCCATTTCCAGCGGCGGCTTCAGATGGCGCTCGGCGTTGGCCGTCAGCTCCAGCCCGACCTCGGCGACCGGCAAATTGAGGCGGATGGCGGTGAGCACATCTTGCAGCGAGCGGCGCTCGGCGCTGTGATAAAGCACGTCGTTGGTCGCCATCAGCGGCACGCCGGCGATGTCCGCCATGCCCGCCGCCTGCTCGATGCGGAAACGGTCATTGCCGCGATAATCCGGCGCCATGCCTAGCCGCAAATTAGCGCCGAAACGGTCTTTCAGTTGACGGACCAATGCCAGGGGATCGTCGGCATTCGCCGAGAGATCCGGCAGCACCGCCAGCGACAGCAGGTCGCCCCATTCGAGCAGGTCGCTGCGCTGGAGAAGGGTCGCGCCCTTCTCGTTTTCATCGCGCAAATTGGCTTGCGTCAGCATGCGGCAGAGATGGCCCCAGCCCTTGCGGTTCTGCGGATAGGCGAGAATGTCCGGCGTGCCGTCGCCGAACACCAGGCGGCAACCGGGGTGATAGGCGAGCTTCTCGACCTTGGCCTGCTGCCAGGCGCGCACGACGCCGGCCACCGTGTTGCGGTCTGCCAGTCCGATCGAGGAAAAGCCGAGGAATTTGGCCGCCACCACCAGCTCCTCCGGCTTGGAGGCGCCGCGCAGGAAGGAGAAGTTCGACTGGATGCCGAATTCCGCATAGGGGATGACGGTCAGCGCGTTCATGCGAAGACCCCATGCATGAACCAGCGCGGCGGCACCTGCGGGTTGCCATAGAGGCCTTGCCGGTAGAGCCAGTAGCGGCGGCCGTCGGCATCCTCGATCCGGAAATAGTCACGCGTCGATGTGAGCGGATCGCTTGACGTTTCACGCCACCATTCCGGCGCGATGCGTTCCGGCCCCTCGGCGCGCGCGACCCGGTAGAGCGCGCGGCGCCAGCGGAAATTCATCGGCGGACCCTCAGGCATTTCGGTGGCCGGCACCTCGATCGGCTCGGGCGAACGGAACAGCCGGATCGGCCGTTCCGGCGGGAAGATGGTTGCGCGCGGCGCGTCTTTCGAGCCCGGCTTCCTGAGCGGTGTTTTGCGTTGTGGCGCTTCCGAGAACGGGATGGTGGCGATGGCGCGCTCCGGCAGATGGCTCTCGAGGGCGACCGGTTTCAGCACCGCACTGTCGCCGAGCCTGGCGCGGATGCGGTCGGCAAAGAGTGCCATGTCGGCGCCGTCATCCTCGGTCTCGCCGGTCAAATCGGCCTGCTGCATGTCGAAGCCGGCGGCCGCCAGCACCGAAAGCCGCACCAGGTCGAAGCCGTAGCCGGCATCGATGTCCTGTTCGAGCGCGGCCAGCCGCTCATGGAACAGGCGCTGGATAAGCTTGGGTTCGCGCAACGGTCGCGAGGTACCGACAGCGATGCGGCTGACGGCGCCGTCGACGCGAAACAAAAGCAGCGCCAGCATCCTTGCGCCCTCGCCGCGGCGTTCGAGATCGGCCTTCAGCGTCACCGCCAGCAAGAGCACCAGCCGTTCGATCTCGGCGGTCAGCACGACCGGCTCGGCCAGGTGGCGTTCGACCGAAAGCGGGGCCACGGGCAGGCGCGGCGATACCGCCTCGTCGAGACGGCCGAGCGCCTGGTCGAGCCGCAACAGCAAGGTCGCGCCGAAGCGACGGGCGAGCGGCGCGCGCGGCGCTGCCATGATCGCGCCGGCGGTCCGCAGGCCGACGCTTTCCAAGCTGGCGCGGATATCGGCTTCGATGCGCAGTGCCGCCAGCGGCAAGGGGGCGAGCAGCGCTTCCTCCTCGCCGGAGACAACGATGCGGTTGCCGCAGAAGCGCGCCGCCGCCCAGGCTGCACCCGGCGTCGCGGCCAACCCGGCGCGGACATCGAAACCCTGCTGGAAAAACCGCGCAAGGATGTCGTCCAGCATGGCGCGCTCGCCGCCGAACAGATGCGTGCAGCCGGTGACGTCGAGATAAAGGCCATCAGTACCGTCGAGCGCCACCAGCGGCGTATAGCGATCGCACCAGTCGGCGAGGCCTTCGAGCAGCCGGCGATCGGCGTCCGGATCGGCCTCGACGATGTCGATCGAGGGATGCATGGCGCGCGCATCGGCAATGCCCATGCCAGGCTTCAGATGCAGCGCCTCAGCCCGCTCGTCGAGGGCCGATATGCGCTGGGCGTTGCGGTCGCGATGGCTGATCACGAGCGGTGGGTGAGATGGCGGCAGATGATCCGAAGGCCGGGAACGCCACGACCGTCCCAGGCGCTGGCGCAGGATCCGTTCTGCCGCCAGATGCGGGAACCACAGCGACAGAATTCTCTGCCCGTTTTTCGCGGGGCTTTCTTTCTTCGAATGCGTGTTCATCGGGATTCCACTCCAGTGTGAATTGTCCAGGCAGAGCGGTGCGGCTCTTGCCGATGCTGACGGTGAAGGCAGGCCGGCCGATCGAGCCGGCGAGCGGCCCGGCGATCGTCCGGCGGCTCGCCGCTGGTGCAGCCGACACGATGAGGCGCACCGGGGCGGCGGTCGGCTCGGCTTCGCCGGCCTGGC
>NZ_AYXC01000024.1:0-83503 GCF_000502275.1 Mesorhizobium sp. L103C131B0
CTATGGCGCAATGCGACGCCGGGAGCAGGAGCCATCCACACCATCAATCGAGAATGCCTTCTCCAAGCTGAAGTCGATCCTCAGGAAAGCCGCCGCACGCAACATCCCCGAGCTTTGGGACGCAATCCGCGACGCCTTGCCACGCTTCACCGCNCCTCAGGAAAGCCGCCGCACGCAACATCCCCGAGCTTTGGGACGCAATCCGCGACGCCTTGCCACGCTTCACCGCCGAGCAGTGCTCAAACTACTTCTGCGCCGCAGGATACGAGCCTGAGTGATCAGATTCTGCTCTAGCGGAATGGGTGTCCGCGAATTTCTGAAACACGCATGTTACCCCGGAAGCAATCGATCTCGGGAAAATACAGCGGCAGGTAGTGCGTCAGGATACGGTTCTGGATCTCGGTCTTGGCCCTGGCGATCGCTTCATGTGTCTACGACAGTTCCTGCACGTCGTTGATGCCGGCCCGCAGCGGATCATGGTAAGACCTGCGTCGCCTGGATCGGAGCATGTGCAGGATCACTTGTGCATCCTTTGGATCGTTCTTGTCCCAGCTATTGTGCAACGCTTCTCGTGTTCGGGCCAGTGCCAGCGACGACACCAGCCGCACCTCAAAACCCGCTTCAGCCCAGGCGCCATGCTATCGGCCGGTGATAGTTCCCGGTCGCCTCAAAGGCGCGGACCACAGGGCGGCCGTACGCCTGCAGCACTTCGATCAGATGGTCGTGCTCAGCACGGGTGTTGAGGACCAAAAGGCGACGCCGTCGCTTGTGGCCTGGTGCTTCGATCAGAACTTCATTGCGCACCTTGGCAATGTCGATCGCCACCAGCACCGCAGCGGCGGGTGTAGAATCTGAAGTGGTCATGGTCGGTCTCTCCGGAATGGGTTGTGAGCATTCACATTCTAGAGAAACTTTGACTGGCCATGGCCGCCTCGACCGGTGCGCGCCTGCAGCGAAAAGCTGCGCGCACGCTGTCCCGGCTGCCGCCGCTCCTTCATTCCGTAGGTGCTACGGCACCGAGTTCACCTCGAACGCATCCTCGGCTAGAGGGATCATCGGGTGGAATGGCCCTACATCGCGCCGGGCAAGCCGATGCAGAATGCCTTCATCGAGAGCTTCAACGGCCGCCTGCGCGACGAACTGTTGAACGAGACGCTGTTCACCTCGCTCCCACAGACCCGCGCGTCCCTGGCCCTGTGGCGCGCCAACTACAACAGCGCGCGGCCTCATTCGCAAATCGGATGGCAGACGCCGAACGAGTTTACGAGTTTGCACAGACCTTCAATCCGCGACGGTCGCTCGCGCTGCGCAATGCGAAAGGCTCCGCGCCAGCGCCCGTCGCTTCCACCGCCCATCAGGGCAAATCCAACGCCGGAAACGAACTCAAAACTGGATAGAAACTGGGGGCAACGTCACAGCAAGGGCAGATTTGAGCACGTTGTTGGAAGGCTATGTCTCTTCCGGAACCAGGCAAACGCGACACATGGCTTTGAAATGCTTATCGTCGCGCCGCTTGATGAATTCAATGGCGGCCTTGGTCGCCCGCAGAGCTTCTTCGACGGTCAGAGCTGGAAGCGACGATAGCCCTTCCATAGTTCCGTGAGACTCAATTTGGATGAGCCGCTCTAGGGCTTTCGGGTCGTTTTCTTTCAATTGCACGCCACTTGATCCAAGTGCACCAGCAAAGCTCTTTTGATCTGGAGCGCTGAAGGCAGTAAACATTTCCAGGAGCTTCCGTGTCGCATTCGGAAGCAGGTAGTGGAACTCTGACGCACCGGTTCTCGAGGCCTTCAGCACGATCTCAAAAAGATAATGGTATTCGGTGTCGTAATCCTTGATTAGATTCGTCATTGGCCTCAAACGAGTGGCCCGATTGTCCGGGTCGTCCATCTGGCATGTGCATTCGAGTTGAAATAGGCTCTGCGCTGGGCCGCCGTTCTTAGTGAATTCTCGCTTCACCATGTTCATGAATGACATGTTGTGGGTGAGCACCACCGCCTGACGGCAATCTTTCGTCATGCGGCTCATCAGGCTGAATGCGTGAGTCCTGGCCGATGTGTCGAGGCTAGAGATTGGGTCGTCGATGACAGCAATCAACTCCTTCTTTTTTCGTCCCTCTGCCTCAAACTGCGTCAGGTAGAAACAAAAGGCCAGTGCTGCCTTCTCACCTTCGCTCAGCTGTGTCGCAGGAGTACCACCGGAGCGGATCAGTTGGTAACCCTCGTTGGATGTGCGCAGTGAAATGCCACCATGCCCGAGGTAGCTCTTCAGCAGCTTGTTCAGTTTGTCGGCTCCGGCGCCGTGCGTCCGCATGACATCACTGAGTGCGTCCCGCTTTTGTCGCGCGTCCAACAGCTTTCGGCCCGTTGTGACCAAATTTTTGCTGGCATCAGTGGTACCCGCGCTGAGCGTCTTCCAATCGGCGTGCTCCTCGGCAAGCACGTGGTCGCGTATATCCTGGAAGGCACGCTCCTGACGTGAAGAAAACTCGGCGTGCTCATGATTATGGCGAGAGATGATATCGTTCCACTCGCCCCGTAACCTGTCGAACTTCGCGACCCATTCAGTCGCCGATGAACTCGACAACCCGCCAGAAAAGTCTGGAACCGAAGCTGGTTCCAGGCCCTTGGCATCGAGAAGTTTTGCCATCTGGTTGAGCAGTTTTCCAAACTCGGCAATATTGTCCTTAAGTTTTGGTTGCGTGCCTTCCCCTTCCGCTAGAAGGCTAGCCTGAAGCTCGATTGCTTTGGGCACGCCTTGGAACAGCTCGCGAAGTTGTTCCGTATACGCGGAACATTGTGCTCGCTCCGTCTGCGCATTCTTGACGAAATCGCTCCACCGACTGTCAAAATTCTGCGCTAAAAACCTTTTTCTTTCGTCAGTGAGGAGATTTCCACACAGCAAGCAATTCGTGAGCCTGTTCTGGTCGTGGTAGTGAAGGCCTTCGCTGACCCAAGTTAGAGCGGGGCTGTGAATCTGGAATTCTTCAGCCAACTGGGAGCCGGGTGTCGAAGATAGTAGGACGAACTGCCGGGACCACCATCCTGCGAGATCCGGACTGATCGCGGGAAGCTCTGAAAGCGGAGGGTTTGCCTCGCCTGATGCCAAAAGCGCCTGGCGTGAGTTGAGGCCTTGCTGATTCAGCAGTGGAACGGCAGAGTAGTCTTTCGCAAGATACGAGGGTTCGATCTTTCTTGCATCAAAGGATTGGGAGTAGCGCTGCGAAGGGGCGAGCTCTCGAACGCGTTTTGCCACCCTGGTTTTGAAGTCGGCCAGCGATTTTGTTGCTCCACCTTCAGCCAACTTGGCTGCATCGCTGTCAGCCTGCGCTGCCTGGAATGCTGAAATCGCAGCGTCGTACTCGGCCTTCTTGTCGATGCTTTGTTCGCTGAGATAGAAGATTGGCTCGGCTACACTGTCATCCCACTTGAAGTTGCGTTCGATGAAATCCTGATTAAACACCAGAAGCCGTTGGCCAAAGGGATTGCTCAGGGATTTTGAGGACAGGGCAGTTCCGTCCGAAAGCGTGAACTCGAAACTGGTGGTGGAGGGCAATCCATCTTCCAGATAGCCGCGCTGGATCGACGCAAAGGCGCGAGAAAGCGTCGTCTTGCCTGTTCCATTGAACCCGTAGATCAGGTTCTTGACGGCGAACTGGTGCTCGCCTTTGGCGTCCCGGTGATCTTGCCATACTCCGGCTCCGGAGAAAGACTTTAGCGAACGAAATACTACCAGTTCCTCTGTCATGCCCGCTTCCCCCGAGAATCACTTGTAGCTCTTGGTTGATCTTAGAAATCGGCGCTGGAAAGAGAGTTGAATTGCAGACATTCTTGCTTGTCGCCAGCCATTCTTGGTATGATGGAATGACTACGATCTCGAAGCGGTCGAATTGGAACCCCTTCAGCGCGCCGTGGAGTTTGGCTGGAAGTCGAGTCGGCGAGCTTGCGCCGATCCCGGGCACAAGCACCGCGCGGCCGTTCACGTCGGAAAGCCTGGGCCAGCGCATCCTTGGGATGTTGGGGTTGCAGTTGAGCTGAGCGCTCGGGCGGAACTCTTTGTTCGTAAAGCACATCGTTCTCAACATTAGGTTAATGCTCGCCGCAGGCTGAAAGCCATTCAAACCGCCCTTCGGCGGCGTCTTCGGGCACTCACGCCTTCGCACCCATCGTATGTCGGATGAGCAATCTACCTTTTGACGTTGAGCGAGGTTCAGTGACGCGTCAGGATTACATCATCGATTCGGAAGAACTCGAAATATCCTGACTGATGTTGGGAGTTCGCGACGGAATCTGCTACGGCGGCTGTCGCAGACCCCGCAAATCTCATTCCTTCCCACCCCATGCTGCGAAATTCAGCCCCCTGTCTATACAACGTTGGCTCCTAGCGTCACAACTTCGAGTCCCCATCAATACCAAGCAAAAAAATTGCTAGCACGGAACCGCAGAAACTTGTCGGCGCAAAAAAGTAGCCTCCCGATTGACTTTATTTCGGAGGCGCCTCGTCGACCGTACCTGCGATGCTGCCTTGGGTGGAAAGTCGGTCCCGTTCAAGTAATGTCTCTTGAGACAGACCGAATACGTAGTGTCGGCGCCCGCTATTGCCCGCCACCAAACTGGCCTCCGACGCGTGTCACCCGATGCAAGTGCCCGACTGCTGCCGCGCTTTAGTCAACAGACGCGTGAGACTTTTGCAGTAGGTCAAATCTTCGGGCTCCGGCAATAGTTGAGGCCGGCTCACGCGGCCGCAGCATTTGTTTGGAGGCCGGCATGACTGCTCAACTACAACACTCTCGCAGAGGAGGGCGGGAAGCGCGGAGGACTATCCGCACGGCGCCAAAGGTCGACATGTTGCCGACGCTGAAGCGCGGCCTGCCGGTGATAGAGCCGATGGATGCCGAGCAAGTTGAACGCATTCACCAGGCTTCTCTCGCAATCCTGGAAGAAGTAGGCGTGGTGTTTCGCGATCCGATCGCGGTTGAGGACTGGAAGAGAGTCGGAGCGGACGTGCGCGCGGACGATCGCGTTCATCTCGACCGCGGCCTTGTCATGGAACTCATCAAGACCATTCCCCCCAATGTCGAATACTTCGGGCGGGATCCAGCGAAGAACGTCGAGCTCGGAGGCGACAAATCCATCTTCGTGCCGATGACCGGCGCGCCTTACATGCGCGACCTTGATGACGTCAGGCGTGGCCCGACGATCGCGGACCTTGGGACGTTCCACAAGCTGGCGCACATGATGCCGGCGCTGCATTCGTCAGCGCACCACATCGTCGAGCCGATGGACGTTGTTGTGGCGCATCGGCACTTGCACATCACCTATTCGTCAATGAAGCACTCCGACAAGATATTCATGGGCATGACCACCTCGCCCAAGAATGCCGAGGACGTGCTCGATATGTGCGAGATCCTTTTTGGCGAAGGCTTCCTCGAGAAGCATGCAGTGACCACTGGAAACTGCAATGGCAATTCGCCGCTCGTGTGGGACCAGGTCATGCTGGGTGGCATGCGTGCTTTCTGCCGACGCAATCAGCCCGTGTTGTGCTCGCCCTTCGTTCTCGGGGGCGCTAACACGCCGGCCTCGACCGCGGCGGCAGTGGCGCAGCTCAACGCGGAGGCGCTTTCGGCACTCGCCTACACTCAGGTGGTGCGCAAGGGCTGCCCTGCGATCTATGGGCATTACCTCTCGACGGTGTCGATGCAATCGGGAGCGCCAATGGCAGGGACACCGGAGATTTCGCTCATGAACTTCATGATCGGCCAGATGGCTCGCCGCTACAACGTCCCTTGGCGTACCTCGAACCTGCTCGGCGGCGCCAAGGTCTTCGATGCGCAAGCTGGCTATGAAAGTGCGATGACGATGATGGCTGTGCTGATGTCAGGCGCAAACTACATTTGGCATTCGGCTGGCTGGAATGAAGCCGGAATGCACTGCTCGATCGCAAAGTTCGTTGTCGACGCCGAAGTCTGCGCCATGGGCTATCGCATGACGCAAGGCATCCAGTGGGACGACTTTGATGAAGCCCTTGCTGCGGTCCGCGATGTCGGGCCCGGCGGCCATTACTTTGGACATCCGCATACACAGGCGAATTTCGAGAAGGCCTTCTTTATTCCGAAACTCTTCGACAATAACTCGATCGAGCAGTGGTACGCTGATGGCTCCAAGGACATCAAGCAACGTGCCCTCGATCATGCGCGCCGTCTTCTGGCCGAATATGAAGAGCCTAAGCTCGATGTCGCGAAGGACGAGGAATTGCGCGCTTATATCGATCGTCGCTCGAGGGAAATTCCCGCCGTCGATGCGCTCAACGAGGAATTCTAATCATTCTCATGCGCATCGACGAGATCAACGTCTATACGATCCAGCTGCCTGTGAAAGGCGGCACCTATCGAATGGCAAGCGGAGACGTCGACGCGCTTGATAGCACCCTTGTCGAGGTTGTGACCAATGAGGGGTTAATTGGCTGGGGCGAAACCTGTCCCCTCGGACCGGTCTATCAGCCGCATCATGCATTGGGTGCCCGCGCAGCGATCGCCGAAATCGCACCGGCTCTAATGGGCGCCGAAATTGCCTCGATCAGGCTTCTCGCCAAACGCATGGACGAGCGATTGAACGGGCACGGGTATGCCAAGGCAGCCTTCGACATAGCCTTCCTTGACCTCCTCGGCCAGCGGCTGGGAGTGCCGGTCTCGACACTGCTGGGTGGCGCGCTGGGCGACCGTGTTCCGGCCTACTATTCGCTAATTGTTGGCCTGCCTGAAGAAACGGCCAGGATTGCCGCCGACAAGGTGAAGTCAGGTTATCCACGCCTGCAGGTCAAAATCTCGGGGCGAAATCTCGAACAGGATGTGGCCTCGATTCACAAGGTTTGGGAGGCGGTCGGCTACAAAGCTCGTATCGCAGTGGATGGCAACAGGGGCCTCACTGTCGCTGCCGCCATTCATCTTGACCGGCTTTGCCAGGCGATCCCATTCGTTTTCGAACAACCCTGCAACACTATCGATGAGATCGCCACCCTGAAGGGCAGGGTGACGCATCCGGTATATTTGGACGAGAACACCGAAGATCAGAACGCGGTACTCAGGGCGATCTCCCTCGGCATCGCGGATGGCTTCGGCTTTAAGGTCACGCGTCTCGGCGGCCTCACCAAAATGGCGACAATCCGCGACGTTTGCGCCATCCGCTCGCTACCGCACAGCTGTGATGACGCATGGGGTGGCGACATAATCGCGGCGGCTTGCGTACACTTAGCTTCCACTGTGGAGCCGCGCCGTTTTGAGGGCGCCTGGATCGCGCAGGAATATCTCGAAGGACATTTCGATGCGAAGAAGCCGATTGTCATCGAAAATGGTCACATCGCGGTGCCGCAGCTGCCTGGCCTCGGCGTCAAACCGGAACCCGGCATGTTTGGTGAGCCGGTAGCCTCGTACGCATCCTAGTGAACGCACCCGCCAACATCAGCGCAATTACGTCGTTGGCCACGCCGAAAATTTCGGCGGCGGCCGATCGACCGTTTGACCTGGTGGTTCTTTTGTTACCCGGGTTCTCGCACCTGGCGCTTCACGCATATATCGAACCCTTTCGCATCGCCAACACGGTATCGAGGCTGCCGCTGTTCCGGTGGCGAATCGCGGGGCTTGACGCTCGGCCAATTGAGGGCGCCAACGGCCTTTCGGTTGCTGTCGATGTCGGGATAGACGAGCTGGCTTTCGGCTCGGACGATCGCAGACCGAACCAGCTCGCAATCGTGACGGGCGAGCCGGTAGAACAGCAACTGACGCCTGAGCTCAACGGATTTCTGCGAACGATGGCGCGTCGCGCGGTGCCGATATCTGCGGTTGGGACAGCGACATGGCTGCTCGCTCGGACGGGCCTTCTGGCAGGTACACGCTGCACGATACACTGGTCGCGGCTCGCTGCTTTTGCCGAAGTGTTCAACCAACCCCGCATAAGCGATTCTTTGTTTGTCAAGGACGGCCAGTATTCAACCTGCGCAGGAGAACTGGCAGCCTTCGACCTGGCGGTGGATCTGATCGGCAGCCATGCCGGCGGGTATATCGCACAGGAGGTCTGCCGCCACGCGACTGTCCAAGGTCAGCGCTCAGGATCAAACCGCCAGACTGGGCCGTCAGGTCTGGCCTTTGCCGGTGTGAGCGATAAGCTCTTGATGGCAATGCGGATCATGGAAGAAAATGTGGAGTTCCCGCTGACAATGGAAGAGGTTGCGCAACGGGCCGGAGTATCGCGGCGCCAGCTGGAACGCTTGTTCGCTTCCCATGTCCGACTTCCGCCGGTGCGCCACTATCTCCGGATCCGCACAGACCATGCGAAGCGCCTGATCGAAGGCACGCGGATGCCCATCATCGACATTGCCATGGCCTGCGGGTTTACGTCTGCTTCGCATTTCGCGAAGTGCTTCAGAGCCTTCAATGGAATGTCGCCGCAGCAGTGTCGAGCGATAGTGCCGGCCTGGGTTGGGCCCGGCTTAAGATGATAGCTTGGTATTGAATTTAGCGGAGAATAGCGGCGCCCCTATCCATGCCAATGTTTGGAGTCGATCTGCCCACCAACAATCGGAAAGCGGCGCAACGATACGTCCGGATCATAGCGCTCAAAGCGGCGAGATGGGCTTATCCGTTGTTCTCTTCCGTGTCGACAGCGCCAACCATTGGATTGATGACGGCTTTGATGCCGCCCCGACCGTGGTGGCGCAGGATGACTTCTCACGACTGCATGATGCGGGGGCGGCGATGATTTCATTTCACAAGAAGATCTCTCCGATTGCGTTATTGCGTTGGGAAGATGCTGTAGCTTCTCCGTGATGGCCGTTCGAACAGTCCAGCGCAGCTGCGGTTGGTGACGACTATGCGAAGATCACGCAGCGCCTTGTGGCATTCTAAAGCGGTCAGCTCTGCTTGCTAAGACCGGCCGCAGTTATGCGGCCCCGGCTTATGGCGGAGTCTCCAGGTCAGAACGGCGCGCAGCAGACGGACAAAGCGATTGAGCTAGGACAATGACGAAGAACATGCCGCCTCTCTTCGAGACATTTCTGGAAAAGTTATCGGAGAGTGTCGATGAAACAGATTTCCGGGATGCCATGGCTGGGGCGGCCGCAGCACTTGATCTACTCACCTTTGCCTATCTGTCTTTGCCATTGCAGTCTTGTGGCGAGCCCAAGCTGATCTCAAACTATCCACCTCCCTGGACCGCGCACTATCTGCAAAACCAGTATCAGAAAGTCGATCCCGTCATTATGCGTGCGCGGTGTGGCGGCTCCCCGTTTCAATGGCCGGGGTCGGATTTGCGTTGCGTTGAGATGTCGCCGGCTCAAAAGAAGCTATTCGATGAGGCGGCCCAGTTCAGCATCCGGTGCGGTTTGACGATCCCGATTATCGATCGCAGAGGCTGTGTTGCAGCTATGACCTTTGCCGCTGATAAGCCCAATTCCGCCTCCCTGCGCGTTGCTGGGCGATACGAACAGGCGCTCCAACTCATGGCGACATGTTTTCACATTTATGCTCGTCGAAAGCTGTCCGGCAATCGAACCGTGGACGGCGTTTCGTTGACACCTCGTGAATATGAATGCCTTCAATGGGCCTCGCGCGGCAAGTCCTCTTGGGCTGTCGGCTGCATCTTGGGCATCAAGCCGCGTACCGTCGATTTCCACCTCGACAATGCGAAGAAGAAGCTCGGCGTGCACACCAAGGATCAGGCCGTAGCCCTGCTGGCCTCCTCCCGATATTCAATTTTCTGAGAAGCTGAATTCGTCTTTGGTTCTGTTGAGCATGAGCACAGGCTGTTTTCGGCTTGCCATTCGCCTCCAATGCAAGGTCGCCTCTGCCTCGTCTTCCAGGCGCTCGGCCGGTTCGCCTGCCGGGGTGGAACGGGAAATGCCGAAACCCTGATCGGCCGCTTGCGGTGGACACAAGGATCTGGCAGTCATCCGGGCGTAGCTAAACAGATGATATAACGAGCCACGGGTTCAGGCTGGCCGGTGAGAATCCTGCCGATCATCTGCGTGGAGGCGTTCGCCGCGCCATCCAGGACGGCACGCGCTCGTAGAGACGAGTACAGGGATTTCCTTGCTGAGGCGAAATGGAGCGCACTGTGTAATTGTTCAACCGGCGAACAATTTCTTGTAGCCAGTAGTGACCATCCAGTTCGCACGGTCGAGATGACTACGAAGAGCCTTCCTGGCGCGCTCCGGTTCGCGTGCTGGATCGATGCCGAGGATGACGTGGGCCATCTCTTCTTCGCTCGCATCATCGGAGGAGGCGTCTAGGAGCCGCATATAAGTCGTGAAATGCGCTTTATCGTAGGCCGTGAGGCTGTCCGACCAGTGCACTTCGTCAGCAATTGGCGTGTTCGACTTAGGCTGTAACATCGCTGGTTATACCTCCGGAAAACGGCCTCCGCGAAGCCCTCCGCCAGCGGATTTAGATGCTCGATGTGGATTACATATTATAGTTGATAAACTCAAGCTGCGTAATCCGCTGGCTGTCGTGCATGGATATGCGCAGGTTGGTCGGACGTAATGTGCAGAGGATCAGGCTAAGGAAGCGTCTGACGCAGGAGCAGCTTGCCGAGATTTCCGGGTTCAGCCAGCAGTACATCAGCGGCTTGGAGAAAGGCCGAAGAAATCCGACGATCATAACGATCTATGAACTGGCATTGGCCCTCGGCGTCAGCCACACGGATCTGGTTAGGCCCGACAAACAGGCCTGACGCACCCGACTTCCAAGTAATTGCTACGGCCCCGCGCGCCGCGGGGATGTTCGTCAACCGCGCCCCGCCTTCTTCGAGAGGCTTAAGTGATCTCACCCCGTTCGGCATCGCGCCCCTGGCGCGGGGCAGCCTGTCGGCTGCTACTGGCAAGTACCTGTCGGGTGCAGCCGGAACGCCCACTCAACAACGGCTTCTTCAAGTAACCCGACAATCGGCTGCTATGCGTTGGATGGCCATTGCATAAATTCATCAGAACGTTCCTCCATTCGGACACGTCCCCCAAGTTACAAGGCCCCCCTAATGATCCGGTCGACTGGCCCGTGCAGCGCCGGCGTGGAAAAGGGCGCCCGAGGCGCCCTTCATTTTAGATAGGCTATCAGCAGCCCACCTTCGCGTTGCGCATCAGAAGCGGTAGGTTACACCTGCGCCTATCAACCAGGGATCGAGCTCCGCCTTTCCAGTCAGCTTCGCCCCGTCGACCGTTACATCGAAGTCTGGCTTGAGGAACAGCTTCTTCACGTCGAAGTTAACACCCCAGTGTTGATCCACCATGTAGTCGAATCCGACCTGCAGCGCCGTGCCGAACGTATTCTTAACCTTGAGAGCATCGGCGCTGCCGGCACCCTGGTTATAGAAGATCGTGTAGTTCACGCCGGCGCCTACATAGGGCTTGAACGCGCCGAAATCGGTAAAATGATACTGCAATGTGAGCGTGGGCGGCAGCAGCCAAACCTTGCCAATATTGCCCAGCGCGCCGATCGCTCCTTGGCCCTCGATGTTGGCGTAGGTGGTGCCGAGGATAAGCTCGGCGGCGATATTGCCCGTGAGGAAATAGGAGATATCGAGTTCCGGCGTCACAGTGTCCGAATAGGAAAGACCGGATCCGGGCACTGCATTGACGTAGCCCGAATCCTCAGTGACGACCCCCAACGCACGCAGGCGGATCTGCCAAGGGCTTGGCCGTTCCGGGACCGAGGCTCCTGCCTGCGGGACGCTCGGGGCTTGCACAAGGTCGGCCGCAACGGCTTGCTGTCCCACTACCATGAGGACGACGGCCGCTGTTGCTCCCCGCGCCACGCCCGTTTGTTTTCTCGCCATGATATCTCTCCTTGCTCTTCAGAAATGATCGATTGCACTATGAAAACCCTGTTGGATTGCTTGAGATTAACGGAGCATCCGCGTGACTGTGCACACATATTTGCACTGTGCTCGTGATCAGCAATCTGTACTCACTATTGAAATGTTGCTCGTGTTGACACCGGTCACCCATCGACCGATATCGGTTTGCCAGCCGATCGAACTGCGAAGGAAATTGTACCCAGCGTCGCAATGAACGCGGTTCGCCCCCGGTTGTCCTTGCCCTAGCCGTGCCCGCCCGCGCGGCCGGCTAGCCGAGAGCTTCGCGGCCATCTTACGCGCGTGGCCCGGATGGACGCGGTCGTCCCGCTTCGTGGTGGCGAGCAGGATAGGCGGATAGGGCTGTCCCGGCGCCGCGCCGTGATAGGCGGAGATTTCCTTCAGGAAAGTCCAATCGTCCGGCTTGTCAGGATCGCCATATTCGTCAATCCAGCTCGCACCCGCCAAAAGCTTGGTGTAGCGATGCATGTCGGTAAGTGGGATTGTGCTAAACAGTGCGCCGAAACGATAAGAATAGCTTGTCAGCATATTGGCGATTAGGAGGCCGCCATTTGAGGCGCCCTCGGCGGCAATCCGCCTCGGCCGCGTAATGCCCCTTCGCACCAGGTCGGTGGCAACAGCGGCGAAATCGTCATGGGCGAGGCGTTTGCCCTGTCTGCGCCCGGCGTCGTCCCAACGGCTGCCGAACTCGCCGCCGCCCCTGATGTTGGCGACCACGCACGTGCCGCCGCGTTCTAACCACAGCTTGCCGATCGAGGAGTTGTAGTAGGGCAGGACCGATACGCCGAACCCACCGTAGGCGGTGAGATAAACCGGGGCATCTCCGTTCCCGCTCGCCGGGCCGACCTGCGTATAGGGGATCATCTCCCCATCGGTCGAGACTGCCTCGTGGCGCGTGACCGCCAGTCCGGATGCGTCGAAATGCTCCGGGCTGCGCCTCAGGATCACTGGGGCGCTGAGAGGTGGCGCGGTATTGAGGTCGATCTGAAAAAGCTGCGGCGGCGTGATCGGGTCTCGAGCCGAAACGAGGACCTCTCCATTGGTCTGGTGACGTTCCGCATCGAATGACCAGAGGTGAACAGTCCCTTCGGCGGGCACGGTGTCCAGGGCTCGGCGCGTCCATTCCTGGCGGCTGGGGGTGAACATCTCGAAATGCGGAACGAGGTTGACGAGGTAGGAGATGATGAGCTTCCCGTCATTCCAGAAGAATGACTGCAAGGAGCGCCTGTCGCCTGATTCAAAGAGGGCGGCAAGACTGGGCTCGCCGGCGATGAACGAGGAAAGCGGGATGCCGATCAGCGCGTCGGCGGCATGGGTCGCCCCTCCCACCGTCCACGGCTTGCGCGGCCTTACCCCCAGCCAGTCGCCGAATCCATTCCAGCGGGCGTCCCGTGGGAGGCCCATCTGTATCTTCGGCCCGCTCCTGTCGCCGATATGACCTATCATTTCGAAGAAGGCCGGCGTCTCGATGAACCAAAGGCGCTCGCTCCCGGCAGTACGGTCCAAATGACCAGATACGCCGAGGGATTCGGAATCGGCCTCGAAGATTACCGCTGAGGTGAGCGGATCCGCGCCACGCTTCCACAGCCGCACGGTGCGCGCGTAGCCGGAGCGGGTGGCCATGCCATCACCAAACGCACTAGAAAGCAGAAGCGTGTCAGGGTCGAGCCAATTAACCCCGCCCTTGGCATCCGCGAGGTTGAAACCGTCGGCGACGAAGCTAAGAGACTTCAGATCGAATTCGCGATGCACGACCGCATCGCTTCCGCCGCGCGACAGGCGCAGAACGGCTCTTTCCCATCTCTCCGGCTCGATCGACGCGCCGCCCCAGATCCAGTCCTCTCCGTCGCTAACGGCGACGGCGTCCAGATCGAGCAGTGCCTCCCATTGGGGATCCGCCTTCATGTAGGCGGCAAGGGTGCTCCGGCGCCACAGTCCGCGCCGGTTGCGGGCATCTTGCCAGAAATTGTCGAGGTAATGACCGTGGCGCTTGATCTGGGGAGTTTTGTCCGGACGGTCGAACATCGCTGTGAGGGTCGCGCGGTCGCGCTCGAATTGCGTTCCATCGAAGTGCCCCAGTGTCCTGGCCGACTGGCTGGCGGTCCAGTCAAGTGCCCGTTCGCCTTCTATATCTTCAAGCCAAAGATAGGGATCATCGTCGGGAGCATTCAGAGTTGGACGGAAATCGAACGCGGTCATGTCCGTACAACCTGAAGAATGACAGCGCAAAGGCTTCCTTCCGCTCGGGAAAGCTCAGTGTTTGCGGCGGCGACCGCATGCTCGGCGAGCGTGATCATGGGATGAGGTCTTCTCAGTTGGTGCGGCGCGCAGTGCGTTTGCGCATAGGCTTGCATGTGTCGTGCCAACCAGGAAAATCCTTTCAGAACAATACGATCACTTTGATAGCGCTGTGTCTTATGTCCGACATCGTCGTAGTTCCGACAACGTGCGACGGTAGGCGCCTGATCGATCTAGTGTAAGCGCGGAGCCAATCCCATCTGGCGCGGCATCAGATGATGGGTGAGAGATTATGACACTGAAGGAGCGAGGAGCTTGCGGTGTCAATTTCTATGTCTGCGCCTATGTCTGACGATAGAAGCTTCCATGTTCTTGAGGCGGTTCCGAACCGGAGGCAAGCCCGCAGCGTCTGCGGCGCTGGTCGACGCAAGCGAAGGCACGGCTCTGATCGAGGCGACGCTGAAGCCGGGCGCGAATGTGTCGGCGATCGCGCGAGAGGCTGGAGTGGCGACCTCGCAGCTGTTGGCTGGCGGCGCAAGGCGATCAAGAGCGGTGCGGTGACGCCGCAGCGGGATGCGGATCGAATGGCTTTGTCGAGGTCACCCAAGCGGCGTCTTCAACGGTGGAGATCTGTTTGGGTGATGTGGTCATTCGGGCTGGCGCCGATGTCGGCCAGGATCATTTGGCCAGGGTTACGCGCGGTCCGCCAGGCATGATCCCGGCCGGCGTGAAGGTGTTGGTCGCCAGCCATCCGGTCGATTTTAGAAAACGTCCCGACGGCCTTCTGGCACTGGTGCGCGATGCCAGCTCGGACCCGTTCAACGGCGCGCTTTACGTCTACCGCGCCAAAAGAGCTGACAGGGTAAAGATCGTTTGGTGGGACGGGTCTGGGGTTTGCCTTTACCTCGTCATTGAGGGCAACGACATGATCCCGGCGACCGTGCGTTCGGCACTGTTGCCGTTGTTGCGCCAACTGAGCGGACTTGATGCCGAGATCAGGCAGAGCGATCAGGCTATTCTGGCCCTCGCCAAAGCTGGCCGATGGCGGCTGAGGAAGTGATGATGGCAGCGCAAACCAAAAACGTTTGCCTCGCGGCTTCGGTCCTCGGCCTTGACTAGTTGGCGGCGATGTACAGGGATTTCCCGAGAGCCTACGTCGACCGTGCAAAGGCCTGCAACTGCTGAGTGAGAGGAGGGACGCTTGGACGAACACGATCCGAAGGAAGAGCTGATCGAGACGATTTTTCGCAACGGCACAATCACCGTCGTCGGCATTCTGCTTGCCTTTTCGCTCGGCTTCGTCACGCATTGGGCGGCGAACCCCATGCCATGGCGGCTCTATGACCTGTTCGCCGTTGTGCCGATCCTGGTCGGCATCACGTTGCAGTTGCGGGCGCTGTCCCTGCTACTCGACATGAGTTCGTTGCGCCGACCCATCTACGAACGCGCCAACCGCATCTTCATGGCCGGCCTTATCCTGACCGCGTGCGGCGTCGGGCTGGCCATCCTGCTCGATGTCTTCGCAATGTCGATGAAGGGCACGCTGCCCGGCGCTTGACGGCCTGTCCCTGCGCTTTGGAGCTGCCGCAATCGGCCGACGCGACGCGTCAGACCCGAGGGTTCCTAGTGCTTTCCCCCAAGCAGCGTCAGCCTTCTTCCCGAAGAACGCTTTCTCTAGATTGCATTAGCGGATGTTTAGAGCGTGGGCTTGCCGGAAATTACGTCTCGGTGGCATAACCGCATAGCTTTTAGGGTGTTGCCAGGAAGACCGATTCGCGGGCGTGGATGGATAAATTCATTGCGTCAGGAAGAGGCTCGGCAGGTTGCGTGCGCGCATTGCCGAACTGGAGCGCGATCTCGTGGCGATTACACCTCAGGGGCGCCATCGGCGTTTCGAAGCCGGACATGAACTTCGCAATGCGAAGTGCCGCCTGAAGCGTCTCGAGGAATGCATCGCTGAAATACCGGACAAATGTGGCCGTTAGCGCAAGCTTCGCCGCTCTCAATCTTTGCCACGCGGTCGGCTGGTCGGCGGGGAACAGATGCCGATCGTGCGGGTACTCTGTCCGGCAGAGACGCAAGGTTCTGCACTGTCCGTTCATGAAGACTTCGTGCTGGTCTCCACAAGAGAAGTATTCTGGTGCAGAAGGTGCCCGATTAGCTATCGGAAAAAGGCGACATCGACGTGCAAATCGGGCGCCGCAGTGAGGCGCCCCCCCAATGTCGGACTTCCGACAGGATCGTAAATCCGCCAACCCATTGTTTAATAAAATTTCCTTCTTTGGCATGGCCCATGCATGGGACTCTGCGAACGCATCAGCGAGACGTCGTCCATGATCATGCGCACCGAAAATGCCGTCGCCGCAGTGAAAACCGCGCTCTCGCCTGCCATCAAACCGCCGAAAGGCCGGCGCGTCATGGTCGAGGCAGGCGATTGCACCGGCTTCAAACACCTTAGTGGGCCTGGAAAGCTCCTCGCGTGACGGCGAGGGGGGCATCCAGACGGGCGGAAAGGACAAACGTCGTTGCCCCACGTCGCCGGCATGACCCGTCGATTGTCACCGCGCTGGAATGCGCGGGTCCACATGCGAAGACCCGAACGCGCAGGACAAATTCTCGCAAGCCCGGTCGGGACCGGGGCTCGAAGTCCGTGAGCGGAGGCTAATGGCTATGGCCGATATTCGCCGCGAACAAGCCGCCTAGTGGGAAGACGCTATAGGAGGAAGCAGGTGGAGTTATCTTGCGTTGGGATCGGTGCTGGCCCGTCCAATTTGAGCCTTGCGTGTCAGATACACGAGCAAGTTGGGAAAGGGGCAGTGTTCCTGGATCGGCAGGTCGACTTCCGCTGGCATCCAGGCATCGCATTCGATTCCTCGGAGCTCCAGGTCAGCCACTTCAAGGACCTGGTCACTCTGGTGAATCCGCGATCAGCCTACACTTTCGTAAACTTCCTGCACGAGAACGGGCGTCTGTATCACTTCCTGAACGCACAGTTCGAAGCCGTGCTCAGAGTGGAGTTCGAACAATATCTGAACTGGGTCTTCCACAGGAACCCACTTGTGCGTGGCGGCGAGACAGTGCGCGAAATCCGCTTTGACGGCGAGTTTCGGGTGCGGACGGATAAGGCGGTTCTCGGCGCCAGAAACGTTGTGGTCGGCATTGGCAAGCAGGCGCAAATTCCGCCTCAATTTCAGGGCTGGATTGGGCGCAACCTGTTCCACTCATCGGTTTTACTGCACATCCACCCTGAGGTGCGGAGAAAGCATGTCTGCGTTGTCGGCGGAGGCCAGTCGGGAGCCGAGGTGATGTTGCACCTTGTCGGCCTGCCGAACGAACGGCGGCCTGCCTCGATCACTTGGGTCTCGCAGCGCGAAAACTATCTGCCTCTGGACAACAGCCCGTTCACAAACGAGTTGTTCATGCCCTGCTTTTCGGATCGCTTCGCGGCGATGAGCGAGTCGCAGCGTAAGCTGCTCCTGCGGCGTTTCGTGCTTGCTTCGGACGGCATTTCAGAAAGCACGTTGCGCGCGATCTATCAGGCGCTGTACCGCCACGCATTTTTCGAGCCATACCGATGCGACATCACACTGCGGCCGGGCTGCACCGTCTCGCACTGCATCAACGCCGGACCGGGTCACAGGCTGACCCTGCAGCATGGCATGGACGAGGTCGAAGAAGTCACGGCTGACATCGTCATCCTGGCCACCGGTTACGAGAACGCGGTCCCAAGCTTATTGGAACCGATCATGGGCAGCTTGGAGCAGATCGACAATGAATTAGCTATTCGCGAGGATTTTTCGGTGAGCTGGGACGGACCGTGTGACAGACGCATCTTCGTACAAAATGCGAGCCTCGGGCAGCGCGGCCTGGCCGATCCGAACCTGAGCTTGCTGGCCTGGCGCGCGCGTCGCATCCTCGATAGCCTACTTGGGCGCGCGCCATGCGCGAACCCCGAGCACCCCGGCTTCATCACTCATACCTCGATCGAGAGCTGGCCCGACCACGCAGCCGAAGAAATGGGCAGTGGAATATGACTCGTATGCTTTTGATCATCGGCGGTGGCATCCTAGGAATGATGCCCGCCTGCGCTGCGGCGAACCCCGGAGGCTTCTCCGATATCATCGTGACCGACCAAGCCCTTCGACCAAGCGGCGCATCGCATCACTCTGGGGGCGTGCATTTCCCCTACGGTTGCCAAGGCCGTACCAAGTCGCTCACTCGAAAGACCGCCGTGGTCTTGGCGGCCATGGCTGGGTCGGCAGGTAGCGGATGGTGCCGGCCTTTGGCGATGCGTGTCGTGGTTGAACCGGGTGAAGCGATTGATCCGGCCCAGTTTGCGGAACCCCTAGACCCGGCTGAGCCTGACATAGGCAGTCTCGCGCCGAGCTTCTGCGGACAATATCCGCCGGAGCGGAACGCACTTAGCATCGCCTTCCTCATCACGTGAGTCCGTCTCTGTGGACCCGCAACTTGATCAGCGCCCGACCGCCCTAATTGGCATGTCCAACCAAACCAGTGTTTCCAACAGGAGGCTTTTCGCATGTTGACTGATGCACAAAGAGAAAAGTGGCAGAAGGACGGATACGTCGGGCTCGAAAGGTTCTTCGCTCCAGCGGCTCAGGAAGATATCTCTACCTTTGTCGAAGATATGTCACGCTGGGATGTCAGCGACGACAAATGGCTCATGTGGTTCGAGAAGACGACGGACAATCGAAAGATCACCTCCAAGATGGAGAATTTTCTCGACTTCCATGATCCATTGCGTCGTTTGCTCTTAGAAGATCAGCGCATAAAGTCAGCGGTCGAGGAGTTGCTTGGCGAAGATTCGCGCAGGCTCAAGGAGCTGCTGATTTTCCACTACCCCGACAGCGGCGGCTATCTCCCGCATCAGGACATTTATCACATTCCACACAAACTCCCGGACCGGATGGTCCATGCGGTGGTCGCCATAGGCATCGACGACTCCGACGAGGAAAACGGCGGGCTTTTCTTCAGCCCCGGCAACCACAAGAAGGGGGTGTTTCCTCTGGACGCCGGTGGGGTGATCGATCCTCAAGTTGCCGAAAAGTTCTCCTGGGAACCCGTAGTATGGAAGTCTGGCGACATCTTCATCTTCGACGATTACGCACCGCACTACTCACGACCGAACAAAAGCAATCGTTCTCGGCGGACACTCTACTTGGTGTTCCAGCGTGCTTCAACCGGCGGGCCGACCCGCGCTGAATATAACGTGCTTAAGCGCGCCCTTAACCCGCCCGAGGGCAAAGTGGCCGATCTCGACAATCTCAAGCCCCCAAATGGCATCTTCTATCGCGATTGAGCTCACGCAGCCAGGCGGAGGCATGCACACGAAACTGATCGACCGCTCAAAATGCGCGGACGGTATGGACGTCTGATTTGCGGGCTCGCGGAGCATCGACCGCAGCCCGTTACGACGCTTTGGCACGTGGATTGCGGAGGTGGTCGCAGGCGGTCTTCTGTGCGCCTACAGCCCGACTAGTGCCCCCCCTTGGTTGCCCGCTTGCCGGTCCAGAGCTGCACTATCCTGGCCGGGCCGCCAACGGGTCGGGCTGCCGTTTCTCTCCACGAATTGCACGGGAGGCTGTTGCGTTGGCAGCCGAAGGTCCCACTGCTTCAACAGCTTAGGTTGGTTGTCATGCGCAAATACACGTTTTCTCGAACGGAACTGTCGCGGGCGTTTGGTATCGACACGGCCACGCTTGGAACGGGCAGCGCTCGCACGGGGTTTTCATTCGGAAAGGTTGGACCCGGCGTCACATCCGAGCCCCATCGGCACGACGAAATCGAGGCGTTCGTGATCCTGTCAGGATCGGGCAATGTCACCACCGACCGGGGGGAAATCTCGGTCGAGGCGGGCGATGTCGTTCTGTTCCACCCTTTTGAAGCGCATGTGCTGCGCAATGACGGAAACAAAGACCTAGATTTCGTCGCTGTCTACTGGCGAGACGGCGAGGCCGCCCTTGATGCCGCTGCAAAGACCACGGCTCCACGCGGCCCAATCTTCGTCTTCTCCACGCCGCCAACGCCAAATGGCGATCTGCATCTGGGGCATCTTTCCGGCCCCTATTTTGGCGCTGATGTCTATACTCGTTTCCTGCGCATGAAAGGAGTCGAGGCCTATTACCTGACCGGAAGCGACGATTATCAGAGCTACGTCGCAACACGGGCCGATGCCGATCAATCGACGCCTGCAAACGTGGCGCGCTACTACGCCGACGAGATTCGCGCCACGCTTGCACTTCTCGATTGTGACGTCCACAGCTTCCAAGCCACAATGGGCGATGACGGTTACGGCGAGTTTCAAGCCGCCTGTTTCCGAAGTCTTCTGAGCAGCACGGCGGTAGATTTACGCCAGAGCCCTGCGCTTTTTGATGCTGTGACAGGCCACTATCTTTACGAACCACATGTTAGCGGCCTCTGCCCCGATTGCGGCGGGTCCGCGGGTGGCAACATCTGCGAGGACTGCGGCGCCCCAAACCTTTGCCACGACTTGGGCGCAGCCCGGTCACGGCAGTCTGCCGAGGCGCCGGTGGTCGGCTCCGTCCGCCGCCCGGAACTTGCCTTGGACCGATGCTACGACAATATCGACCGGCATCTAAGGGCGTCGGGCGTCCCGCTACGGATCTTGGATCTCTTCGCGCGCCTACGCCGACGTGGCAACTTTTCAGTGCCCATTACCCACCCCTCGAACTGGGGCCTGCCGGCCGAAGGGTTCCCGGGGCAAGTGATCTGGGTCTGGCCGGAAATGGCCTTCGGTTTTCTTTACAACATTCAGGCGCTCGGCCGCTTGCTGGGTCGCGACTGGAAGGCGGAGATGCCCGGCAACGACTGGCAGATTGTCCATTTCTTCGGCTTCGACAATTCATTCTACCACGCGCTACTCTACCCCGCTCTTTACGCCGAGGCCTTCTCCCACTGGACGCCACGCATTCGCTATCACGTCAACGAGTTCTACCTGCTCGACGGCAAGAAGTTCTCAACCAGCTGCCGCCATGCGGTCTGGGGCAAGGAGGTTCTGAGCCCAAAGACAGTCGACGTCGTGCGCCTTCATTTGGGCCTGACACGCCCGGAAGGTGAGCGGACGGATTTCACGCTCGACGCGCTGCGCCGCACCGAGAAAGAGGTGTTCCAAAGCATCTGGCTGAACTGGCTTGAGGCGTTGAACCAGGAAATCAAGCAGGATTTTGCCTGCCGTGTACCCGATGCAGGCGACTGGAGCCCGGTCGACCGCGCCTTCTTTGCTCGCATAGAGATCCATCGCGCTGCGATGGAGCGCGCCTATTCGGACGAAGGCTTCTCGGTTCGGCGCGCGGCCACTCAGGTCTGCGAATTCGTGCGCGATTGCGTTATCTACCGCGGGGCGCGAGACTTTGCGGCGGCGCGACGTTTCTATCCTGCCCGCAATCGGACTTCGCTAGCCCTTCAGACGACGGCCGCTGCGATCCTGGCACCGACGCTCGCTCCGCTGATGCCCCGCTTCGCCAAAACGCTGGCGCGAGGCATCGATGGCGCCTCAACCGAAACATGGCCCCGGTCCGTCCAGCGCCTTGCGCCCGGGACGCGCTTTGATCTCGGACCCGTGTTGGTGTTCTACGCCAAATCCGGCAATCCTCATCTCGACGACGAGGAAACGCTATGAGCCCAAAGGTGCACCAGTGAGCTGTCCCCATCTCGACCAGATCTGCGCGGCAATCAAAGCCGACGACGCCAAAAATCTTGACTCGCTGTCACTGGCGAGGGAAGCCGCTCTGAAACGGTAGAGACTAGATTAGCGGACCTGAACCAACGCGTCGTCTAACAACCCTGGCCCGCGCCTTCGAGGACCGCTCGGCCGATCGCTTCCCAGCCCTTGCTGTTCGTGCCGAAAATGCCGTGTGGGCTCGACTGGGCTGACCAACCTCTTCGGCATCGGGATTTCCGTCCTCCAGCCGGTCAAGGCTGTCATGCGGTTCGACCCGCTTGGTCAAGCTGGCGCGCCCTGGACTGTGCGCCGATCACCAATGTGGATGCGAATGTGATGGTACCTTCGATTCTGGCCGAGCGTGTACCGGCGCGGCAGTCAGCCGAAGAACAGCTGAGCTACTGATATCGGAATGGAGCAGGTCCAAATTCTGCCCCTGAAGCCGGATATTGCTCAATCAGCGTTGACGATGGCTTGGGTGCACAAGCTTCCAACCAGACCCGCGCAACGACAGCCCCGTCGCCTGAGGGTAGTCGGCGAGGACCGCCAAATCGCAAGCGTATCCTCCGTCGCATGCGCGCCGTCTTCGCCGAAATGCAGACGCTTGTCTCGTCGAGAGATACATCCAGCTATTTTAGGGGGCTCCTCAGGATTCGGTGTTTGCTCGGGTGCGGACCGCCCCTCAGTTCCCAATCGAGGAGCGATTCTACAATTCTACATGTTTGGAGATCGCTCGCTAAGTAACCCGTCTGTGAACCCTGCAAGCCGATGCTTCAGATGCCGCCCATGCAGAGGTATTTCATTTCGAGGTAGTCCTCGAGGCCATGGCGGGATCCCTCACGACCGATGCCGGACTGTTTTATCCCACCGAACGGCGCCGCTTCCGAAGACATCCGGCCGGTATTTACCCCGACCATTCCATATTCCAAGGCCTCGGCGACACGCCAGACACGCTTCAGGTTCGAGGCATAAAAATAGGCCGCGAGGCCGTAGATCGTTTCATTGGCATCACGCACGACCTGATCCGCATCTTTGAAGCGAATAATCGGTGCGAGCGGCCCGAATGTCTCTTCTTGCGCGACGGTCATCTCACTGGTGACACCGGTCAGGACCGTTGGTTGGAAAAACGTGCCATTCGTGCCGAGGCGTTTGCCCCCGCATCGAATTGCGCCGCCTTTAGTTACGGCATCGGCAATATGGGATTCAATCTTGGCCAAAGCCTGCTTGTCGATGAGGGGTCCGATGTCCACTCCGGGCGCGAAACCGTCACCAACTTGAAGTTGGCGAGCCCGTTCCACGAATTTCTCGACGAACTCGTCGTGAACGCCCGACTGGACGTAAAGGCGGTTCGCTGAAACGCAGGTCTGGCCGGCATTGCGGTACTTCGCCTGGATCGCACCGTCAACTGCGGCATCGACATCCGCATCATCGAACACGATGAAAGGTGCATTGCCGCCGAGCTCTAGGCTGACTTTTTTGATCTGGTCCGAGCACTGGCGCATGAGTAGGCGCCCGATCTCCGTAGACCCGGTGAAGCTGATCTTGCGGACCTTGGGATTTGTGCAAAGTTCGCGGCCGACCGCGTCACCTTCGGACGCATAGATCAGGTTGACGACGCCTTCGGGGAAGCCTGCCTGATGGGCGAGGGCGAACATTGCTCCAGCCACGAGCGGCGTCTGTTCAGCAGGCTTGAGGACGATCGTGCAGCCCGCTGCCAAGGCTGGCGAGATTTTGCGCGCCACCATCGAGGCTGGGAAATTCCATGGCGTTATCGTGCCGACGACCCCGATGGGCTGCTTGATCACCAACATTCGGCGGTCCATCGATGGTGCGGAGATCGTCTCGCCATAGACGCGATTTGCCTCCTCGGCGTACCATTGCAGATACGCCGCAGCATGCGATAGCTCCGATTTGGCCTCTGCAAGCGGCTTGCCCATCTCCGCGGTGAGAATTGCAGCGAGATCGTCGGCGTGGTCGATGATCAACTGATACCATCGCCATAGAACGTCGCTGCGCTCACGGGCGGTAAACCCTGCCCATCCAGGCTGCGCGACATAGGCCTTGTCGATCGCAGCGCATGTCTCTTCGACACCCATGTCGGGTAGTTCTGCCAGCACTTCGCCGGTCGACGGGTTGAGAACCTCGAATGTCCGCTCGCTAATCCGCGTGCCAAGTGTCGGCAGGCGATCAATGGATCGAAACAGGTCAGGGGATCTCAGGTGACGGGTGATCGGCAGGCACAGGGGCAATACCGGATTCCTCCTCAAACGCAGCAGGGGTGTATGGCAAGTGCGGTGTCTATTCCGGATGTCAAGTTCCTTATAGGGCCTCGGCCAGACAGCTAGCAGACCACGGTACCCAAGTGGAAAGGAGAATACCCTGAAATCGCTAGAAGATGCCTCGCGGTTCTACTAGTCGGGCTCGGCCGGTCAGGTGCGCGGGGGCAGGACCGGCCCGCGCGCAACCTTGCCATAGGTCTTCGCGGCCAGCGCCTTCACCGTCTCAGGCTCTGCGTCGCCGGCCACCACCAGCACGGCGTTGTTCGGGTCGGCAGCATTTGTTGTAGATCGTGAATGCGTCGGTGCCGTTCAGCTTGTCCATCTCCTGCATCCAGCCGTTGACCGGAATGCGGTAGGGCTGATCGGCCGCAACGTCGCGTTGACCTCCTCGTCCAGCAGACCTGCGGGTTCGTCTCTCTGCGCCAACGGCGCTCCTCCAGAATCACGTTTCGCTCGGTCTTGATATCGTCGTTGAGGATGAGGTTGAACATGCGATCGGCCTCGAAGCCAATCATGTCGCCCAAAGCTAGTCGTAGCGTTGGGGGCGTTATTGTAGCCGCCGCTGACTGAGACGGCTCGGTCGAACTCGCTGCCGGCGCGGTTGGTGGTCGCCTTGAAGATCAGACGCTCAAGGAAATGGGCAAGTCCGGATTTGCCGGGTGGCTCGTCGGCGCTGCTGACCTTGTACCATGTGAGTGACGACTGGCGCGCGGTGATCGCGGATGTCGATCCTTCCATGCCATAGTCGAGCAGGAAATCCACGATCTTGCCGCCGTCGGTGGCGGCCAGAGCCGGAGCGGTCGTCACCAGGGCCAGGGCGGTGGCAGTGAACGCCGTGCGCAGCCAGGGGGAGCGATCGATGGCTCCGGTTGGAAAGGCAAGGTTCGAGGCAAAGTGATTTGTTCCTCATTTTGATGAACGCGTTGCGTCTTCGCCTCCCCGTGGGGAGGATCGGCGGGCAGCGCCGAGCCAGACCAACATGCGGCCAGGCCTCACTCGAGCCTCATCTTCGGATGGACCCAGGAGACCTGCGGCGGTGTTCTTGGCGAGGTGGTCATTGGACGGATTTTCCTTGGTCCGCGACGTCTGCGGACGACCATGCATGCACCGTGCCAGATCAGAAAACCATTCGAGGCATGAAGACAAGTCGGGTCTGACATGTTGCGCATCCGACATTATGGGCCATCGAACAGGGCTGAAGGCGACGCGAGCATGGCTGAGAGTATCGTCTTCCTTCGGAAGACGATGAGGCGCGCTGCCGGGGAGGGGTACACGATGCGCTTCGAAGGCCGCTGCACTGACGGACAGAATTGAGATGTTGTCGCTCCAGCGCTCGCCGTGGGGCATGCAGGCAACATTTGTCGCTGCAGGACAGCAGCACCGAAGCTGTGCGCGCTTGCCGTTGTCCCTGGGCACCAAACAGGAGAATTAGCAGTCGCGATTGATTTCATGTGCGTAAAATACCGCCTGGTGCGCTCGGCTGCAAATGCATGCCCGGCGGAGTGGTCGCTTAGGTCAAGAGCATCGCGTGAGTAACAGCCTGACCTTGCTCAATCTGATGCGCGCTAACCGCCTCGCCGGATTGTGGAACTGCTCGCGGGTGGCTTCTACCACAAACAGCAAGGTCATGAAATCAAGCAGGAAGTCGTCAATCGCTTGGGCGATTGTTTCTGACTTGCCCTTGAACTGGTCCAGCAAAACGCGCGCGCTATCGATCGCTTCCACGCTGGTCGCATCGATCAACCCCTCGACCCTCTTGAAACAATCCAACACGAAACTCCTTAAGGCGCTCCCAAGGTGTTATGCACGAAGGCAGCTCCGTGAACTACCCGGCCTTTGACCTGGCGGCACGAGCAGCGGTCGGCCTTACGTCCCGCGCCTCCAAACCCGAGCCATCGACGTGGCGCTGAGGAGCGTTGGAAGAAATTGTGCGCTTCCGGCCACGCTCAAGCGGTAGTCTAGGACAGTGCTCGCTGGCGGCTACGCCCACAATGGAGTGTGCCAGCTGATCGGGGCTTAACAATTTTTCGCTTTTTGCTGCGCCCAACTCTCGGCTATGACTCGGACAGGCCTAATGGCCTGCCCACGTTGCATTGTAAAAGAAGGAACAAGTATATGCCGACTGGAACGGTAAAGTGGTTCAACAGCACCAAGGGGTTTGGATTTATCCAGCCCGACAATGGCGGTCCGGATGTTTTCGTCCACATTTCCGCTGTCGAACGCGCGGGCCTCTCGACCCTCGCTGACGGCCAGAAGATCAACTATGAGATCGAGCAGGATCGCCGCACGGGCAAGTCCTCCGCTGGCAGCCTCAGCAAAGCTGGTTGAAATTTTCTCCTGCGTCCTGGCAAGAGTAAGCACATAAGTCCTCACGGCCGCTCGATGGGACCGAGCAAAAACTGAGGGCAGCAGATTGCTGCAGGCGTCGCGAATTCCTCATGAAACAAGGTTGTTTGAAAGGAAGGCGGGGTTGGCCCCGCCTTTTTATATGACGCGCAGATTAAGCCGATGGCTGCAACGCTCCAGAACGAATCTCGATGAATCAAGCCGCGACCTTCTTGCGGGTTCGCTTCGTCGGCGCAGGCTCCGGCGCTTCCGGCGCCTTCGGTTTGCGGCCGAGCCCCATCGTCTTGGCCAATGTCGAGCGCGCCGCGGCGTAGTTCGGCGCGACCATGGGATAATCCGCCGGCAGGCCCCATTTGGCCCGATATCCATCCGGCGTCAGCCCATAGTGGGTCGACAGATGGCGCTTTAGCGATTTGAATTTCTTCCCGTCCTCAAGGGAGATGATGTAGTCCGGTGTCACCGATTTCCTGATCGGGACTGCAGGCGTAAGGGCGACCGGCTCTTGCGCAGAGACACCTCCGGCCGTCGCTCTCAGAGCCGCATGCACTTGGCCGATGAGGGCAGGGAGATCCCCCACCGGGATCGGATTGTTGGAGACATAGGCCGACACGACATCGGCGGCAAGCTCAATGAGGGTGTCGACGTTTTTTCCGGCTTCTTCTGTCATGAAACTCTCCAGGCGGTGAAACATAGTCAGCAAAGCGTCGCTTCATAGGGCCGGTTGCCGCCGAAAGCAATAATGTCTCGACAGCGTTATTGCCAATGCTCGTCCAGAAGCGACATCGATGCGCCATATTTCCCGTCGTGACGCTGAGCCACTCGTTGTTGGCGACGCTGCCGAGGTGCGTGACGCGTCCCGGCTGTAACTTTGCGTCGAATTTGCTAGTAGTCTCGGGCCTAAGCGCGGTATTTTTGTCTCGGTATTACTTCTTTGGACTGTGAATCGAGGGATCGTGATCGCTTGCTGGTGGGCGTCAGGGACGATGGACGTTCATTGGCAATGGCCAAATGTAAGTTCATCGCCCGGTGAGCCGCTCTTCCAAGGGGCTGGGAACCGCCGCTGGTAACCAAGGACATCAATGTATTTCGAGGCGTTTCTTAGCCGGTCCTCGCTGCGGACGACACCTGTTCCACGATATCGAACAGCGCGGCGACACAGGCAGCTTCTCGAATCTGGAGCGGCTTCTCGCAAGTTGGCGCCGCGCCGAGAGGCCGGGCAAGGACAGTGCGTCGCCTGCTTCAATCTACGCGTCAACCAGCCAGCGACGCTTGTCCCATACGAATCCCGCGACCGGCCGTGTGATCTCGCCGGTAGTCGCCCCGGCCCTCTGCACGAAGCCTCGGGATGTGCTGATGATCAACCAGGCCACAAAGGTCGACGTCCTGAAGCAGGGATCACATGAGTTTGCCACTATGCGCAGGCTTGCCATGCGCTTCCGCGGCATTTTGCGGGGCCTGTGAATTGGGCGAGCTCGACACTTCGATCGACGTGGCGTCAACTCCGGGTCCGTCGCCATCACGCGTTTCGGTCGGGTTCCTACGCCGTGACGCTGACGCCGTTCGCGATGCCATTGAACTACCGTGGAGCAACGGCCAGGCGGAAGGGCTGATCAACCGCCTCAAGACGATTAAACGTACCATTGGGCAGAGCGGGCTGCGAACTCATTAGGGCGCGCATGCTGCCACTCAGCCGGCCTGATCACCACACAAAGCGAGGAAGAACCTGGTCAAGTGCAAAGCGACAATTGCCTCGACAGCGGGTCCCGGAAGGTTTATGCTGCCCAATGTTACCGCAATCCGGAATGGCGATTGAGTACCTTCACGAGTGAAGGGAGTGAAACTTTTTTGTCGGCCAAATTGTTGACGGAACGCCCGGCGCCCATTGTTGCTACATGTCTAGATTCTTGGGGCGTTTTGGATGATGCAATCCACCATCTCACTCCAAAGGGCAGTGGAATCTGGAACAATGTCGCTTTTGTTCGCACGACATCCTTCGTGCCCGATTGGCATATTGTCTTTAACTCTGCTTCTCTTTTTGGGCTCCCTGTTGATATCGAGGCGAGCCCCAACAGGACAATTTTTGCAATCGGCGAACCGCCGACGAAAGCTCATCGTGCATTTCATGAAGGGCAGGGGAAAAATACTATCGTCCTGACGTCTGACGCAGAGCTGGTTGCTCGGCAGAATGCAGCTCGCCGATTCGTTTTGTCTCCACCGATCACTCGGTCTTGGTCTGTAAACAAGACATATGACCAACTTCTGGTCAGCGAAGTCATGGATAAGCCACTTCGGCTCTCATGGATTACCAGTAACATCGCCCTGCTTAAAGGACATCGGTATCGGCTGGCGTTTCTGGAACGGCTAAGAAAGGAGCTCGATTTTGACCTGTTCGGCCGAGGTTTTCGGCTGATTGGAGATAAATGGAACGCACTCGCACCTTATCGCTACAGTATAGCGTTCGAGAATACTCGTGCTGATTACTATTTTACAGAGAAGCTTATGGACTGCTTCGTCGCTGAAACAATGCCGATCTATTACGGCAGCCCGGCAATCACGAGGTTCTTCCCTTCGGACTCTATGGTTCTGATTGACCCAGAGGACAAGAACGTAATCCAAAAAATTCAAGAAATTATCAACTCAGACCTCTGGAAGGAACGTCGCGGCGCAATAAGAGAGGCGAAGCGGCTGGTCCTCGAGAAATACAATACGTTTGCCTATCTCGCGGGCTTCATCGAAAGCGTTCAGGATAAACCCTTACCGCCAGAAATTATACACATCGAATCGCCTGAAGTTGATTTTTCGATAGACGAATGAAGTACTCCAACGCTCGCTCCGCGTGCCCGGCGGTTGGTGGTCTCACGAGATCGGTGCGGAACGCCCGGCGGAGAATGCCTGCTGCGCAAACGGGCCGGCACGGGCGCACAAGGTCATGCGCCCCGGCTGCCGCTAATCAGACGAACTGGGGAAGGCCAGGAACGGAATTGAGGACCTCGTCCACGAGTTCGTCGCCGGCATGTTCCTTGGCGCAGGCGATCGTCTCGTTGGCGAGGGCGGCGATCTTTGCCATGCTGAGACCCTCACTCATCAATTGCTGCCCGAGCCCCATAAGGCCGCCACCCTCTGGGTCGTCCCCACGATACTTCGCTACTAATTCCGAAGCTCCCGGAATGGCCTCGATCATGCGCGCGCCGGGACCGTCGGCCGCGTGGCTCCGCAGGAAACCCAGCATTAACCCAACGGCCTTCTCTGCGACAGCCGGGCCGATGCCGGCACCAGTGGCGATGCGCGGTAAGATTTCTTCCATGCAGGGTCTCTCTCTGTTTGATTACGTTTACAAGGGGCCGGTCCGGCGCCCCGCGCCTTTGGCCGAACCACAATTGAACTCCACAAAATAGGCCAGCGGAGGTGCTATTGCGCCTAAAACCGCCTCTGTCAACGCAAGCTGCGTCGGACGTGCGTGTTTCCCAAACCGAAGATCATTCCAATTCACTTCATTACGCACTGGCAACCGCACAGTTTGCGTTGGCTCGCTTATGAGCCAATGCCCCGCGCCCGTCAAATGATGACGACAACATGGTCATCGCCTAGGATCTGTGGATCAAGGTGTGAGGCAGTTGCAGCGGGTGGACCTGCTCAAGCGCCGCGCCATCCTCGCGTGATGGGATGTTCGTAGAAGCGGAGCTATATGCCGGTGTGACGATCGATCAAGGCAGAACGGCTATTCCGCTACGACCTCCATACTGTCGCATAGACCGTCGCTGCTTAGGTATTGAAACCGCCATCGCAGGTGACATCACAATGTGCAGTCGGCGGGTGTCGACAAGGCCGATTCACGCAATCAGCAGGTCAGGAGGAACGAATGAACCCTGACGTTTCAGAAGCTCACTTTTCGCAAGGCGTGCAGCGCACATCGTGCAAGAGATTGCCAGTCTTGCGGATGCTGTCGACTTTCTCAACCTTGGCTGGAAGATCGCAGTGACCGAATCTACGAAGCCGCCCTCAGGGCGTGCTTTGATGCATAAAACCGGTTGCCAACCAGGGATACTCCTCCTCCCTGAAGTCCAATCGAGAAGAGCGATCACTTCCAGAGGGTCCCAGCTCAGCTGCGAAAACAGGTGTGAGACCCCGTCCTCTCCCTCAAGCTGATCTAGCTCAGGGCGTTCATGAGCCGCAGATCGCATAATGGCTGCGTGGACGACGCAGGAAGACCAATTATGAAAATCCTATTCAGTACGATGGCTGTCACCTTGCTGGCACACACCGCCTTTGCTGCGGATTCGATCCCCACCGACCTCAGAGATACGGCATTGGCCACCTTCACGGCTTTGCCATCCACCACGCCGACAGTCGCCAACAACCCGATCACCCCGGAAAAGATCGCTCTCGGCAAGGCACTGTTCTTCGATCCACGCGTCTCGGCGTCAGGCGTCTTGTCGTGCAATTCATGCCACAACCTGGCCACCGGCGGCGACGACAATCACGAAACCTCGATTGGCCATGGTTGGCAGAAGGGACAGCGCAACGCGCCGACTGTACTGAACGCTGTCTTCAACATCGCCCAGTTCTGGGATGGTCGTGCCGAAGACCTGAAGGCTCAGGCGAAGGGACCGGTCCAAGCCGGGATCGAAATGGCCAATACACCGGGCCAACTCATCGCCACTCTCAAGTCCATGCCGCAATATGTCGAGTGGTTCGATGCAGCTTTTCCGGCTGAAGCCGATCGGGTCACCTTCGACAACTTCGCCAAGGCGATCGAAGCCTTCGAGGCGACACTGGTCACACCTGCCCCGTTCGACAGCTTCCTGAATGGTGATGAGGTTGCCATGACTTCCGAACAGAAACAGGGCCTGGTGCTTTTCATGGACAAAGGCTGCTCGTCCTGCCATGCCGGCATCAACGTTGGTGGGCAAGCCTATTACCCATTCGGCCTCGTGGAACGGCCCAGCGCCGAAGTCCTGCCGGACAAAGACAAGGGCCGATTTGAGGTCACCAATGCAGCCGACGATTCCTATGTCTTCCGCGTGGCGCCGCTGCGCAACGTTGCACTCACCGCGCCATACTTTCATTCGGGCAAGGTTTGGGATCTGAAACAGGCCGTCGCCATTATGGGGACCACCCAGCTCGGCGTAGTACTGGCGGACGAAGAAGTTGACCTGCTTGTTGCCTTCCTCAACTCGCTGACCGGAGAGGCACCTGACGTCGCCTATCCCATCTTACCCTCAGAAACGGCGACAACGCCCCGGCCTGTAACGCAGATCTCAGGAAAATAAGGGCCAACTGGCTGCGGACTCGCAATCGAAAATGATTGGCGATTTTTACTTGGCGACACGAATTGCGACGCTCCATCTCCGAATTGGCGGGACGCTAGCGATACCCGAACCCTGCCACCTCGCCCGTAGTCTGCGCGATCAACTGGGGGCGGACAGACGCAGCACCATATATTGTCGCTGCCTGAGCGAACGCGCCAAGCAGTCTACTTTGAGAAACGACGCGTGTCCGATTTGTTCGAGGCGCGGGGCCTGTATGTCCCCAAGGAACCGATATTATAGCGTAGTGCCACATTTATATTTCTGCGGGATTAAGACACGTGCCGTAGGGAAATTGCGCATTTGCGCCGAGTGGCTCATTTCCAAGAGTGTGATCGGTTTGGCATATTCCCGGCCGACATCCGCCAGCCGGCAACTCCCCACACGGTGAGGAAGAGAAGCCTCACGCCTGCACTTTCTGCCGGAGCGCGCGTGCTGCAGCGACCATGTTAATGAGGGCAGGGCGGACCTCCTCCCATTTGCGTGTTTTGAGGCCACAGTCCGGGTTTATCCACAGTTGGCCGTCGGACAGTCGCTCGCGGGCAAGCATGACTAAGTCCGAAATCTCGCCGACTTCCGGGACGCGTGGCGAGTGAATATCATAGACGCCAGGACCGATTTCGTTCGGATATTTGGAGCTCGTGAAGGCGTCCAACAGTTCCATCTTCGAGCGCGACGTCTCAATCGAAATGACATCCGCATCCATTCCAGCGATCGCGTGAATGATCTCGTTGAACTCCGAATAGCACATGTGGGTATGAATTTGAGTCGCGTCCTTTACACCCGTTGAAGCGATCCGGAAACATTCGACAGCCCAGTCGAGATAGACTTTCCAGTCAGATTGGCGCAGTGGCAATCCTTCGCGAAACGCGGCCTCATCGATCTGGACCATCCTTGCGCCGGATCTTTCGAGATCCGTCACTTCGTCGCGGATGGCGAGCGCGATCTGGCGGCAGGCTTCGGAGCGGGGTACGTCGTCGCGAACAAAAGACCAGTTGAGAATGGTGACTGGGCCTGTGAGCATTCCCTTCACGGGCTTTTCCGTAAGCGACTGGGCGAATTGCCACCAGCGGACTGTCATCGGATTGCGCCTCGATACGTCGCCGAAAATGATGGGGGGACGCACGTAGCGCGACCCATAGCTTTGTACCCAGGCATGCTGGGTGAGCGCGAAGCCGGACAACTGCTCGCCGAAATGCTGTACCATGTCGTTTCGCTCGAACTCACCATGCACCAGCACGTCCAGCCCGATCTCTTCCTGCCAGCGAATTGCAGCCTCGATCTCCTTCTTCAGGAACGTCTCATAGTCGACATAGCTCAGCTGGCCCTTCGCATGAGCGGCCCGCGCCTTGCGTACCTGCGGCGTCTGCGGGAAGGACCCGATGGTCGTCGTCGGGAACGGCGGCAGCCCGAGTGAGCCGGCCTGGACTCTGGAGCGCTCGCCAAAAGCGCTCTCTCGTCGCTTCGCGCTGTCCTCAATGCTAGCGATCCGCCCCTGAACAAGCGGGTCATGGATCCTCGTGGATGTCACGCGCGTGGCGGCAGCCTCGGCAGACGCTTTCAACGCGCCTTCCACCGCATCCCTGCCTTGGGACAGGGCCCGGGCCAGCAAGACCAGCTCGTCGGTCTTCTGGGCCGCGAAGGCGAGCCACGACCTGATGTCCGCGTCGAGTTCCGTCTCCATGCGCAGATCAATCGGCACATGCAGCATCGAGCAAGAAGGCGCGATCTCGACGCGGTCCAAGGGCCAGCCGGCGACGATCGGTTTGATGCGGTCGAGAATGGCGGGCAGGTTCGCACGCCAGACGTTGCGGCCATCGATCAAGCCAAGCGAGAGCACCAGATCCTTCGGAGCGAGCCGAGCCACCGTTTCCAGCTGCTCGGGAGCGCGCACGAGATCAATATGCAGGCCGGCCAGGGGCAGAGAAATCGCGGTTTCGAGATTGTCTCCCAGCGACCCGAAATACGTAGCCAGCATGATCTTCAGCTCGGGCGCGGCTTTCGACAGCTGGCCATAGGCGAATTCGAACGCAGCTCGTTCGTTCGGGTTCAGATCGAGGACAAGCGCTGGCTCATCGATCTGCACCCAGTCGGCTCCCGACAGCTTCAGCCTCTCCAGAAGCTGCTCGTAAACCGGCAGCAGCCGCGGTAGGAGCGCGATGGGACCGAACCCCTCGGCAGGCGATTTCGCCAGCTTGAGGAAGGTGATGGGTCCAAGGATGACTGGGCGTGTGTGAATGCCGAGAGCTTTAGCCTCGAGGAAGTAATCGACCGGCTTCGATGACGAGAGGGCGAACGTCTGATCATCATCGAGTTCCGGCACAATGTAGTGGTAGTTGGTGTCAAACCACTTGGTCATTTCCATCGCGGTTACACCAGGTCCATGAAGCTCCTCCTGGTAACCAGCGTGTCCACAATCCTGCGTCTGACCCTGGTAGCCGCGCGCCATTGCGAAGTAGATGTCAAGTGGGACCTCGCCGCTATTCCAGCCGTAACGGGATGGAACGGCCCCGACCATGGCTGCGGTGTCGAGCACATGGTCGTAAAGCGAGAAGTCGTTCGACGGGATTTTCGACACGCCGCGATCGCGCTGCTCTTCCCAGCTAGCGGCACGGAGCGCCTTCGACGTCGTGAGAAGGTCGCCAGCGGACGATGTTCCGGACCAGTAGCTTTCAAGCGCGAATTTCAGTTCTCGCCGACGACCGAAGCGCGGCACGCCGAGCGTTGCTACAGGAATTTGCTGAGAGACAGTCATGTCATACCCCGATGATTGGGGCGTCGGTGACAAGGAAGGCGCTAGCAGGCCGGCATCAACGCCGGGTTGCAGCAGCCACCGAGACACCCCGCCCGTGGACGTAATTCGCGTGGCAGGTCTCCTGGCTCGCGGGGTCATAGCCTCTACCCGTCTTCCTGAGGGTATTCGCCTCAGTGACATGATTGGGTTGGCTCGCCGCTAACAGTTGCGGGGGCAGCGCCGGCATCGCACCGGCTTCCCTCTTAGCTCCGCTGCGGCAGCGCCGCACGCGAGAACCACGACACGCAGACAATCACAGCTGTTCGCCCTTTTGTCAATGACGCATAACGAAATGTTTATGTCGTTATGTGATCGCGCTTTTACGCCTTTGTCTAGCATTGTGAAATATTCAGTCTGCTGCCCGCATTCGGCATCGTGGGACGTGATCGCAAGTCAAGTCCGACGGACGCCGCGAGTTCTCCGTTACCTCAGGAACCTTACTGGCCTTCACCAAGCTGAGCTTCTGGAAAATGCTGGTGACGATCTGGATGACGGTGAATGCCGTCATGGCAAGCACGCCTTGCACCGCTCCTCCAGCGAGCTTCACGGCAGCAGCATGGGTCAGTTCTCCGAAGCGAATGGCTGTCGCTATCAGCGAGCTTTGACACAGTTCCGCCACTGCGGTCATCGCGTCAGTAGGGCGGCTGGTTAGTTGCCGGCGCATCTACAGCAACCCAGCCCCTTCCGCCTCGCGGCGCAAATTCTGCCTTGGCCTTGGGCCGATCTGCTGGATCACCAGGCCGGCCGCCAGCGAGCCAAGGTCGCCGCAGGTCTTGAGGTTGCGGCCCTGCGTGTAGCCATGCAGGAAACCGGCGGCGTAGAGGTCGCCGGCGCCGGTGGTGTCGACCAACTCCTTGATGGCGGTCGCCTCGATGACCACGGTCTCGTCGCCGCGCACGATCACCGAGCCTTTTTCGGAACGGGTGACGGCGGCAATCTTGCAGTCCTTGCGGATCTGAGCCAGCGCCTCGTCGAAGGATTTTGTCTGGTAGAGCGACTTGATCTCGTGGCTGTTGGCAAAGACGATGTCGACAGTGCCCGAGCGCATCAGCTCGAGGAACTCGTCCCGGTAGCGGTCGACGCAGAACGAATCCGACAAAGTCATCGACACTTCGCGTCCGGCCTCGTGTGCGAGCTTCGCCGTCTGCCGGATCGCCTCCTTGGCGCGCGGCGGATCCCACANGTCATCGACACTTCGCGTCCGGCCTCGTGTGCGAGCTTCGCCGTCTGCCGGATCGCCTCCTTGGCGCGCGGCGGATCCCACAAATAGCCCTCGAAATAGGTAACCTTGGCGCCGGATGCCTTGTCGGCCTCGACATCCTCAGGGCCAAGCTCGACGCAGGCGCCGAGATAGGTGTTCATCGAGCGCTCGCCGTCGGGCGTGACGAAGATCATAGAGCGCGCCGTCGGCGGCTCGCCCTTGAGCGGCCTGGTGTCGAAGGCGACACCCTGGGCATGGATATCGTGCGCATAGATTTCGCCCAGCGCATCGTTGGAGACCTTGCCGAAGAAGGCGGCGCGTCCGCCGAAGCTGGCTACGCCGGCCGCCGTGTTGCCGGCACTGCCGCCGGAGGCCTCGATCGCCGGGCCCATGCGGTTGTAGAGCAGTTCGGCGCGGCGCGTGTCGATCAGGTTCATCGCGCCCTTGATGATGCCGTTGATCTCGAGGAATGCCTCGTCGCACTGGGCGATGATGTCGACAATGGCATTGCCGATGCAAAGCACGTCATAATCCGGCATCAATGTCTCCGCCAAAAAACCCGAGCCGGCTTCTCGCCACGCCTGCCAGGCGCGGGTCTGCCCGGTGGAAATGGGCTTTCCGCTTGCCAATCCGTTCGCCGGCGGCTCTCACGGGGCGGCGAGTCCTGCCTCGCGACGCAATTCCTCCGCCCTGTCTGTCTTCTCCCAGGTGAAATCAGGCTCTTCACGGCCGAAATGGCCATAGGTCGCTGTATTGCGGTATATAGGGCGTAAGAGATCAAGCATCTTGATAATGCCTTTCGGTCTGAGATCGAACAACTCAAGAATGAGGCGCTCGATCCTGCTTTCCTCAACCCTGGCTGTCCCGAACGTGTTGACCATGACGGAAACCGGACTGGCCACGCCGATTGCGTAAGCAAGCTGCACCTCGCACACGTCCGCAAGTCCGCTAGCGACGATGTTCTTTGCGACATAGCGGGCTGCATAGGCAGCCGAGCGGTCAACCTTGGACGGGTCCTTGCCCGAGAAGGCGCCGCCGCCATGACGACCCATCCCGCCATAGGAATCGACGATGATCTTGCGTCCAGTGAGACCGCAGTCGCCGCGCGGCCCGCCGACTACGAACCGCCCCGTCGGGTTGACCAGAATTCTGATGCCTTCCGTCTCCAGGTGGGTCGGCAGGACAGGCTTTATGATTTCCTCAATGACGCCCTCGCGGACAGTCTCTTGCGAGACCTGCTCGTCATGTTGCGTCGACACGACGATGGTATCCAGGGCGACCGGGCGCAACCCCTCATAGCGCACTGAGACTTGGGATTTCATGTCAGGACGCAACCAGCCAAGCTGTTGTGCCTTCCGGACATACGCCTGCCGTTTCGTCAAGCGATGAGCGAGCTGGATCGGCAAAGGCATCAGGGTATCGGTTTCGCGGCATGCGTAGCCGAACATGAGGCCCTGATCTCCCGCTCCCTGCTGGAGGTCTTGCCCTCTTCCCTCGTCAACGCCTTGGCTGATGTCGGGCGACTGCTCGGTGAGGGCATGAACGACGGAGCAACGCCGGCCGTCAAAGCCGACGGCCTCGTCGTCGTACCCAATGTCGAGAATCGTATCGCGCGCAACTTGGCTGTAATCCACCTGGGCATCGCTGGTGATCTCGCCAGCCAGAACGACTATCCCTGATTTTACCAACGCTTCACAGGCGACGCGCGCCTTGGGATCTGTGTGGAGGATGGCATCGAGGATGGCATCCGAGATGTTGTCGGCCAACTTATCCGGGTGCCCCGCGCCAACCGATTCGGAAGAGAACACGAACTGCCTAGCCATGAATACCTCGCTTCGGATGTTGGATGTGGTATGGGCATTTTGCTTGGCCCACCTTACTTGTCGGAGATGCCCGGGACCTCGAACGCAGCGCACAAGTCGGCAACGTCTCTTCGCACGCAGGCATGGAGATCTTCGTCGTCTGGCCGCTGGAGGACGGAGTCAATGAAGCCAGCAATTTGCACCATTTCCACATCGCGCATGCCCATTGACGTCACTGCTGGCGCCCCCAGGCGAATTCCGCTTGTGACCGCCGGATGCCGCGGGTCGCCAGGCACCATATTAAAGTTTGTGATGATTCCTGCCTTTGCTAGTCGCTCGGCATAGGCCTTGCCCGATAGTGGCCGATCGCGAAGATCAAGGATCAGCATGTGATTGTCCGTCCCCCCGGTAACCAGGTCATAACCTCGCTCAAGCAGTGCATGTGCCAGAGCCTTGGCATTCTTGACCGTCTGTTGGCCGTAGCTTCGGAAGGACGGGTTCGCGGCTTCGTGCAAGGCAACCGCTAGCGCAGCGATGGCATTCATGTGAGGTCCGCCTTGCAGGTGAGGGAAGACCGCCCGGTCTATTCGTCTGGCGAGATTGTATTTGCTCTTTGTATGATACAGGGCCTGATAGCGATCTTCGTTCCTTGACAAAATGAAGCCACCGCGGGGACCGCGGATCGACTTGTGGGACGTGCTGCTGACCACGTCGCAATGGCCCACGGGATTCGGGTGCGCTCCCGCGGCAATCAGGCCGCTGATGTGCGCAATGTCGGCTACGAGATAGGAGTTCGCTTCCAGGGCAATTTCTGCCATTGCCGCGTAGTCAAAGACACGCGGGTAAGCGGTTCCGCCGACCCAAATGAGCCGCGGCCGTTCCCGCTTGGCTGTCTCGCGCAAGCGGTCATAGTCAATCTGCTGTGTCTTTTCATCTAGTCCATAGGGCACGCGTTGATAGTCAGTTCCGGAAAAGTTGATGGCCCAACCATGAGTCAGATGCCCCCCTTCCGGAAGGGGCAAGCCCATGACTTTGTCACCGGGACTCAAAAGCGCACGATAGACAGCCTGGTTGGCCGGCGAGCCGGAATAAGGCTGGACGTTGGCATGCTCGCTGCCAAATAGCGTTTTCAGGCGCCCAATGGCCAGATCCTCAAGCTCATCAACGATCTCGTTTCCAGCGTAGTAGCGCGCGCCGGGGTACCCCTCGGCGTACTTGTTCGTGAAAATCGAGCCGTTCGCTTCCAGCACGGCCGAGGACGCAAAGTTCTCTGAGGCGATGAGCTTGAGGGTCGTCCGCTCCTGCCGCTCCTGTCTCAGAAGCAGCTCGTGGACGCGGCAATCAACCGCGGCCAAGGAAGACCGCCCGTGGGTGTCCGGCTGTGCGATCGCGCCGTCTGCGGAGTTGTCCATGGTAGCTTCGCGCTCCAATTGGATTGACCTATTTCACGATCAAGCACGCGGTCCCTTTCGGCCGCGTGTCTCGTACCGCTTCGAGCCGCTGCAGGTCCTGTTTATGATAGCCGTCGCGATGGGGCAGGAGATCGACCAATAATTGAACCAGCCCGCCGTCGTTGGATCCTGCGTTGAGATGGTACGAGCGCCACGGAGGCTGTTCGTTGCAGCAAAGAAAGTCGGCTCTGGCGAGCAGCCGGACGTGTCGCGCAACCCGCTCTCGACACACGCTCAGAATCTCCGCTAGCTCGCAGACAGTTAGGTCCGCATGCGCACAAAGGCCCAGGATTCGAAGGCGGTCAGGATGCGCTGCCATGCGTAGGCGACTAACCAGTGTCATCATGGCTCAGGACCAAGTCCTACCGAATTTCTCATTTCGCGTTCTCCGCAGAAGTTGCGATTTCGAAGGGTTGTCCAACGACCGGACAAATCTCGGTGGCCGTGACGACCGTCGATATCCTGTGTCGAACAAACAAATGGGCGCTCTTCTTGCCTTTAGCCGAAATTGCAAGCAGTTCGGCCAGTCGAAGACAAGCGGGGCCACGGTTTGGAACCACTGACCTCAGACGTTGCAATAAGCCTACCATTCACAGCGAGCCGGAGTTGCTAAGAGTCTATGAATTTCCTTGAAGGATCTGTTGCAACGTTTGCCCAGCCTGGCCTGCTCCCGGTTTGCGGTCATGGTCAGGCGATCCATCGCCTCTGCGAGCACGATCAGGAATTTGCCCTGCATCGCATCGCTGATCAGCTCCTGAAGGCCGGGACGCAACAGCGACCCGCCGCAGATCGCGCGGTGGGTATTGCTGTCGACGACTGTCCAGCCTTGCTTTTCAGCACGCAAGCAGCAGAGCCGCAACTGATCCTCGATCGAGGCGTCTCGGTGATTGTCAGTTGAGTAGCGAGCGCCAAGCGCGACCTTCATGAGGCGGCCCCTTACTCCGGGACGCGGTCTCGCGTCTGGCTATCCGTTTCGGCTTGAACGAAATCCCGTGCGGCCTGTCGCGCCAGCAGCCGGACCAGATTGACGAAGCGTCGATCGGGCTTCGGCGACGCAGACACAGCCGATTCGCGGGCCGCGCCGGCGACCACACGAAGCTTTTCGGCTGTTGCCGTTTCGGCGCGCTATGATCGCGTTCCTGTCCTGACGCGAAATACTCCGTTTCGCGACAATGATGCCAAGTCACAGTGCTTCGACAAGCTGGAATTCTATCAATAACGCGCGTCGCGCAGGAGCCAGTGCTGCCCGATGACGGGGCACCTTGTGCTCCGAAGAAGCCATGGCTATATATCCGGATAGAGAACGGAGGCACGCGATGGGCAACACTGCACAGAAGAGAGCCATCGAGAATTATCGCTCTCGCCTGGCTGAGCGCGGCATCGCGCGGTTCGAGATCCAGGCCTTCGACGCAGACCGCGATCTACTGCGAACTCTTGCCCGAAAACTAACGGAGAGCGGGCCGGATGCCCGACAGCTTCGTCGGACCATACAGCAAGCCGTGGCGGGTGAGCCACCGAAAGCGGGCAGCATTCTCGCCGCGTTGCGTCGCTCGCCTCTGGTTGGCTCCAATCTCGACCTCAGCCGGCCGCGCGAAGAGGGGCGCAAGATCGACCTGTGACGCGCTACCTTCTTCATACCAATATCATCAGCAACGTCATAAAGCCGGAGCCTTCGGGCTCGTTGCTGGCCTGGATGGGCGCGCAGAAGGACGAAGACCTCTTCATTGCTTCGCTTACTGTCGCCGAAATTCGCCGAGGCATCCTAGAGAAGCCGAAGGGGAAAAAGCGCAGCAGCCTTGAAACTTGGTTCGAGGGCTCCGAAGGCCCGCAAGCGCTGTTCGCTGGCCGCGTGCTATCGTTCGACGAGAAAGCTGGCCTCGTGTGGGCGCGGCTGATGGCCAACGGCAAAGCCAGAGGCCGTTCGCGGAGCGCCCTAGACACAATCATTGCCGCTGTAGCCGAAGCCAACGAGTGTGTCGTAGTGACCGACAATGAAAAGGACTTCGAGGACGTTCAGATAATCAACCCGCTCCGTAGCTCTGGAAGCCAAGCGGGTGATGATAGCTCCAACGGTCCGGCCGTTTCAATTTGAGGATTTCAGCGGCACGGAGTCCGAACGTCTCGTGTTCGCCTACCTTTAGCGATGGCTGGATTGATCTTACTTAGTTCGGCCAGGGACGTCTCTTCCAGTTCCGCTTTAATGCCATCCCGGTTCATCTAGTCAGCTCGATCTACCAACAGTTCGCACGCACGAGCGCCGCGAACAAGGCGCGATCGCAGGGACTGCGCGATACGCGTGTCGAGCTCGTCCATCTTACACTCGATCTCGTCTTCGAAGGCCCTCTCGCCAAACGCCACTGTAGTCCATCCTGCGTGCGCCTCGGGGGCCTTCTCATCGAGGGTTTCTCGCCACTGGTCTGGCGCGCTACCAATGGCAAGTTCGCCCGCTGGGAACTCGTCGGTCTGCACTCCCAGCTCTGGGCATCCACATCAACTGCGGAGCTCTTCATAGCCGTGTTCTTCCTTTAGCTGGCAGCTCTCGAGCTCGACGAGCAGCCGATCAGCGACACCCGCGACCTCAAGTTCGACCCGGTTGACTCGATAACACCCTATTGGCAGATTCATTCGGGGAGGATCTGCCCACTCCGATCACAAGCTGATCTTTCGACCCCGTGGTCGGGAATTCTCCATGGACCTTCGTGAAGAAGGAATGCAGCGCCGAAAGCCGAAGCGCTTCCGATACATCGAAGCCCCTTCCGAGTCGGAGCCCCGATTAGGCATTCCTGCCACTCTATCTAGCCGACCCCCGTGGCCGCGTTGCCGATCGGTGCGCACTAGTCGCCTACATCGCCCCGGCACGTGAAGATCGTCTCTGCTGATGCTCGTTGAGCAATTCAGGCCGCCTCCGGCTGGCGTTTGATCAGCGTCAGCGTCAACCAGCGCGCGGTCAGCGCCGGCTTTTTCGAGCCCTCGATCTCAATCGTCACGCCCAGCGCCGTCTGCACCCAGCCCGACGGCCTGACCTTGACGTCGGCCAGTACGAAACGGGTGCGGATGCGAGATCCGGTTTTCACCGGCGCCAGGAAGCGCAGCGATTCGAAGCCATAGTTGACACCCATCTTGCAGTTTTCGAGCGGCCGCATGGTCTCGAAAGTCATCGCCGACAAAAGCGAAAGCGACAGGAAGCCATGTGCGATGGTGCCGCCGAACGGCGTCTCGCCCTTGGCGCGCTCCGGATCGCAGTGGATGAACTGGTGGTCATCGGTGGCCTCGGCGAACTGGTCGATCATCCGCTGCGAGACCACCCGCCACGGCGACACGCCGACTTCCTTGCCGACGCTGGCCAGAAGTTCGTCGAGACTGATCGGTTCCACGCTAATGTCCTCCATTTCAACCGTCCGAAGCGCGACGGCTTCATTCCGTGAACAGTGTCAGCCAATGCTGCACCGACTGCCGGCCATCCATCGGCAGGATGGCCCCGGTGAGATGACTGCCGTCCAAGCTGCACGAATAGATCGTTCCGCCGGCAATCTCATTCGGCGCACCGATGCGGCCGATCCGAACATGGCTGCAGACGAGCCGGCTTGTGATCGGTCGCGGTGCGCGTCCTGCAAGCCGCCGAAAGCAGCTCGTCTTGCTACGGATGATCATTCCGCCGGCGCCGCTATGCGGTATTGTCGCAGATTGATAAAATCAATTGTCTGGATAGGAACCATCCGTGTTTCGAATTTGGAGGAGTCCGGCAGACGGGGTGGCTTGGGGTCCTTGTTGAAGCGCGCCGGCCTCATTCACCGGTAGCACTGAGCCGGCAAGAAGCGCCAGTTCAATGACATTGGGTGTCGACACGGCAAAGCGGCATCAGATGCTACTTCATGATGCGGGATGGCGCTTGCTTCAAGAAGCGCTCGGCCTGACGTGGAAGCCAGCACCGGATCTGGACTGTCGATATGCGCCGATATTCGCGCAGCACAGCGGCAACCGCAGCGACGATGATCTCAGCCGTTGCGAGCATGCCAACCTTGGTGCCGGCCACTCTGTTAGCTTGAAGCGCAGCGCGCATTTGATCCGTCACCAGACCGGGTTGAGTAACTTGGATTTCCAAGGCGTCTTCCTGGGTTTGCACCGTCAGCGCGCTGACAGCAAAGGCAGGTGCGCACGTCAAGGCAAGCGATCGTCTCGATCTCGCGGGCAATTCCAGCCCCACCGCGGGAATCAGACCCTACAACAACGAGCACATGCGGTTCTCGCCCCAGCGCTATTGTTCTGTCTTTCGATCCATTCTCGCGTGCGCGCTTCTGGGGCGTCGTTCAGCGCAAGGTCGGTGACCACGGCTGCGCTTTCGGCGCCAGCCTCGAAAAACGCCTTCGAGCCGGTCAGGTTGAGGCCGCCGATGGAGACCAATGGGATCGGCGCGACCTGGTGCTTCCACTCGCTGATCCGCTCGAGCCCTTGCGACGCCCATTCATCTTCTTGAGGCTAGTTGGATAGACTGGGCCGAGCGCCACATACTCCGGCTCGGCCACTGGCGCAGTTCGGTGTGATCGTGGATCGAAAGGCCGAGCTTCAATCCGGCGTATTTCATCATCAGCATCGGCGGCAGCCAAATCCTTTTGACCAAGATGGATGAGTCGCAGCCTTCCTCATTGCCGTGCGCCAATAGTCGTTGACGCTCACTTGGCAACCATGGACCGTCAGGCGTCGTTCGCGCGGCGGATTTCCGTCTGCAGTCCTTTCTCGTCCATATCCTTTATCCGGAGCTGCAGCAGTCACGCCGAGCGGCGCCAGCCGGTCAACCCAGCCGGCACGTCGAAATTCAGATAGAAGGGATCGAGCTTCATGAGAAGACAGCCCTGCCGACCTTCGGTGAGTAGCGCGGTTCGAGCATTCCAGTGCTAGCTTCACGAATGGCATCGACCGCCCTTGCCGAACGCACGCGCCATCCCGACCGGATCGGCCGCCCTCGGGACCGCCGTGTTCAGGAGCACGGCGTCAAACCCGAGCTCCATGACGTCGCCGCGTACGACGGCCGTCCGAGCCACGCATCCACAATCAAACGGAATGTAGGGGAAATGTCCGCGCATCAACTGCACCTCGGAGCTCAACGCTTCATCGCATTAGAATGAGCGTTCGAAACGCAGGATACCGCCGACACTGCTCTTCTTGTTGGCATTGGCCCAGTTCACTTCGGAAGCTTTCACCTTTCCGACGGCGGAGCCTCCGTAGCGGTCGTAGTCGAGTTCAGCCGTAACTGTGAAATCTGGAAGAAGCGCATAGGCGACGTTCGCAGCGACACCATAGTTCTTGAGCTGATCACCCGAGAGCTGAAGGTTGAACGAAGTTGTCTCGTTGACCTCGTAAGCGGCGCCAGCCCAGAAAGCCCAGTTCCCGCGCCAAATCTTATAGAAGCCGCGACCATGAGCGTCGATCGCGTTCATGGAGTCGTCGTTGAGCTTGCCATTGGAACCGTAGCCGAACATTCCGAACAGCAACAGTTCGTTGGTGACATTGATGTCGACACGGACCTTGGCGGCTACCGATTCGTAGTTGCTATCATAACCAGCAACGCCGGTGATCGCTCCCCAGCCATGTGTGTATTTCAAGCCGCCGACTATGTGCGGAGCGTAGTTGTCGATTGTGCCCACCACGCCTGAGCCTTCTTCGAGCGAAACCACGGCGGAAAAGCCGTTCGCGGCGTCGAAGTAGTACTGGACCACATTGGTATCCAAAGCGCCGTACGGAACCGGCGTCTGGTTGAGTACGTCACCCGCGCCACCAATAAACATGTCGAAGGCCGACCAGTCCTTACCAACTCGGAGGCCACCAAGCTGAATCCAGGCGAAAGTCAAGATGCTGTCTCCGTTGAAGGCATAGGACCGAGAACTGTCCGAAACCGAAGTGTGGCGGTTACCGAAATTCACGCGGGTTTCGGTGTAGGTCTTCAACGTGCCGAGTTCGGTCTCCTGGCCGGTCCAAGCTTTCAGTGTGAAGCGCGTATTATTTTGCCATGTACCCTGATCCTCACCAGTCCTCACATCTGAGGTTCTTGCGTGGTCAAACAATCCGACATGGCCCAAGCCGACGTCGTAACTGACATAGCCGCCGATGCGCAGGCAGGCCTCGGTGCCTGAAATGTAGATGTAGCCCGAGCCGTAGACGTCGCAGATCTTGAGGTACTCAGTCGGATCAGGCTCGGGGACGATGATCACGGCGCGAGCGTCGGAAACGGCGACCAGTGCCGCAGTTGAGCCGAGGAGGAGGCTCCCAATGGTCATTGTTGATCTCCGTCTAAATAGTAAAAGGAATAGAGACCGATAAATGATTTTTGCTAAGCAAACGGTTGATAGCGCATCAAGCTGAATTCTAGGAGTGTTGCTGCACCTGTCGTGCTAATGCTCAGGAGAATTTAGAATGTGATTGAGACTTGTTGTCACACTACCGCAAATGACGTGCCACCCTGACGACCCAGCTGCGGCTTGAAGCTCAAATGTGCGGGCGGACCTTGGTTCGCGCTTCCGTTCTTTTTGCCTTGCGGATCCACCCAAGCACGAACGGCAAACGTTTCGGCTACGGTTCGTCTGTTCGCTTCGCGACAGTTTGGCTTAATGGCGACGGCATTGTTTGCTGTGAGCCCCGCAGTTGAGGCATCATGCGGCGGCCACCGCTCGGTACGACGCCGTCACTTTGGCGAGCTGATGGTCGATAACCACGCGCCGCAGCCTTGCACCACTGAGTCGGTAGGCGCCAGCCTTGGCATTGCGGCGGACCTGACGGTCGCGTCGAGCAGGTTTTCGTGCTGAAAGCGGCGCGGCACAGCTAATGCTTCTGCCAGCAATTCACACAACGAGCTCATCGAGACGGCAGAGATCATTATGGGCGGCGGTAGCTGGCGTGCAAAGTCTGGACCCAACACCGTATATTGTCTCATCGGATGCTTCATCTGCGCTCAGAAGAGTCTCCCACGCGCAGATGAAGGGAAGGGACGGTGGAACAAAACGGTGCGCGTGAGGGTTTCGGCGGGAACACCATCGTCAGTCGCTGACCGAGTGCGCTCAGACCATCGCTGTCCAGCCAAGACTGAACGGCGCCCATTGCTAAAAAATTTCGAGCCCAAAGCGGAACGGACTGACATAGCGCAAAGACGCAGGCGAGCGCAGCGGTAAGGTTGGATGTTATCAGCATGGGACGGTGACCGTTGCAGACCACGAAATTTCGAGAGGCCCGGCTGCCTTGGTACACTATCTATCCGGCTGTGTCGGAGTTCTCTGGGGCGGTCGGCGCCGAGGCTTATGAGGAATGGCTCAGAAACCTGCCGGCTGATGATCCGGTGTCACTCTATCTGCACGTTCCGTTCTGCCGATCAGCCTGCTGGTATTGCGGCTTCCCAACCACCATCACCCGCCGTGATGCGCCCATCCTCAACTATCTGGCGGCGCTGCGTGACGAGATCCGTCTGGTTTCGGAGCGAGTGCCGAAGACGTTGCCCGTGAGCGACATACATTTCGGCGGCGGAACGCCGTCTCTCATCGGACCAGCCGAGTTCCTCGCTCTGATGGAGTTCCTGCGATGCCGCTTCGCCATCTCGAAATCAGCTACGGTCGCCATCGAGATCGATCCACGCACGCTCACGCCCGAGATGGCGGAAGGCTTGGGAGCGGCCGGCGTGAACCGCGCGAGCCTGGGCGTACAGAGCTTCGATCCCATTGTTCAAAAAGCGATCAACCGAATCCAGAGCGAGGCCCAGACGTCGGCTGCCGTGGAAATGCTGCGCCGGCATGGAGTAAACCGGATCAACTTCGACCTCATCTACGGCCTGCCGCGTCAAACGGTGGAGTCGTGCGTCGAAACAGTGAGGGCGGCGGTCGCCATGCGCCCCGACCGGCTTGCCTTGTTCGGCTACTCGCACATCCCATCCCAAGTAAAGAATCAGCGCCTCATTGAGGCGGAATTTCTTCCCGACAGCGCTGCCCGCGCTGAACAGTATGCGGCTGTCGCCGTGACGCTGGTTTCCGCCGGCTACCGACAGATCGGGCTCGACCATTTCGCCTTGCCGGACGACGAGCTCGCGCTGGCACAGGAAACAGGTCGCCTGCGACGTAACTCGTTGGGCTACTCGGCCGATACCTGCAGAACCCTGATCGGTTTCGGCGCGTCGGCTATCGGCCGCATCGGCCAGGGATACGTTCAAAATGAAGTTACACGGGATATCTACATCCGGCACATCGCAGCTGGCCGACTGGCGACATCGAAGGGCCATCGCCTCACAGACGACGACCGCGTGCGAGCCGCAATTATCGAGCGATTAATGTGCGATTTCGAGGCTGACGTGCCGGCAATCTGTGTCGCCCACGGATCTGATCCGATCCGTCTTCGCGATTCAGATGAGCGTTTGGCCATGCTGGCCAAGGACGGGATAGTGGACTTCGAAAACGGCTTTGTCCGCGTACGGCGGGAGCATCGCTTTGGGATTCGCGCTGTCGCTGCCGCATTTGATGTTTTTAGGGATGGCGTTACGTATATCCCGCAGCAGCTTAATGCGATGCAAAGCACGACATAGTCCGGCATCAATGTCTCCGCTTGGAACCGCCGGCCTACTTGCCACGCCGGCCGGGCGCTGGTCTGGCAAGTGGGCTTTCCGTTGCCAATGCGTTCGTTCCCGGCCCTCACGGGGCGGCGAGTCCCTGCCGTGAGCGCCTCACCCGCGAGGCTACATGGCGGCCGTGGAGATTACCTCAGCAGCGGCGCCCGATCGGAAACCTTAGCACCTCAGCGCTTTGGCGTGGCTGCTTGAACTCTTCGACGGCAACCGCCTCAATTAGCAGGTCCAAGGCTTCGCGGCCCCTTTGACTCATCGGGTCATCCCCACAAAGGTAGTCATACGCTCGATCTAAATGCACTCGGGCGGCGGAAAAATCGCTTATCATATCATAGAACCCTCTCTACCCGCCCGCATTGCCGTCTACGAGGTGAAGGTAGTGCAATCGTCAATATATACAGACAAATTTGAATTAAATCGGAGATGATCATGGAGGCCGAGTTCCCTGACCTGATGCCGCCATCGAGCCCGCCGACGACCACTCGCTGGCGCTCGGTCGGTTCATAAATGCCGAGCACCCCGTCCAGAGACCACCTCTGACCTCCCTCCTTCCATGCTAGACGCGTGGAAGACATGGCTGCGCCGCCGCTGCGAGAAAGGCGTATCCCATCGCGCGGCGGCTGCATAGTGGGCAGCCAGCGCCGGGAGCTAATCGGCAAAGCCGCGTGTGGCGATTTTGCATAGCGGGCGCAGGCGAATCGCCACGCCCGTCCAGCATGTCCGATGCCCTAGGCCGCCAGGATCCCTGAGCGGAGTGCATGCACGATCCCGCGTGATGACAGTGGATCGGCACAGAACAGGCAGTCGCCCGCCGCGACCCAGCGGTCACCGGCGGCGGGATCGATCGTTGCGGTTCCCGCCGCCTTGATCATGCTGGCGGTCTCGATTGCGTTGGGCGGCACGAGCGGCGCGATGGACTGCGTTGCGGCTAAAGCGCGGTACCAATGTCCGGCTTTGCGCAGTTCGCTGCCCAGATCCGGATCGGTGAGGCACGCGCAAGTCGGCGCTGTACCACCAGCCTTCGGGACGCGCCCCGACGACCATGCTGCAATCGCCCGGAGCGCGGTCGAAAAAGCGTGTGTAGGCGGCAAGATGTCCGTGCATGGTGAGCTTGGCGCCGAAACATCGCGCCAGCCTCCAACTGCGACCGGTCGCCCAAACCACGGCGCGGGCAACATCCTTAAGCGTATGTACGGCGGCATGATGGACGCTTGCAAGCATCCAGACAAGATTATCGCGAAGCTAAAATAAGAGGTTCGATCCAATCGGCGATGCGTTAGCCGCGCCATTCTGGTTCAGCCGGGCGTTACATGGCCTCGCCAAGTTGAGGATGTATTGGTCGCGAGCAGCCGCGTGCCAATTTGGAACCCACGACCATATGCAACGATTGGGCACTGTCCGAAAGAAGGCCGAGAACTGTTGAAAGTGCGCTAGATGGAGATATTCTGAATCGGAACGGGGGGCTGGTTCATCGCCAAAGCGAGACATGGATGAAAAGCAGATCGCGCCCAACGCCTGATCCAACCATTGCAACGGAAGTCCCCTGGTCGGAAAGCCTAACCGCTATGATGACAAGCATTTCGAGCTCTATTTGAAGCTCATGGACGCTTGCGCCGACAGTGCCAGCGAAGAGGAGATGGCGCTGGATGTACTGGGTATCGATCCGGTCAAAGAGCCAATCCGCGCCCGTAAGGCCCTTCGCAGTCATCTCAAACGGGTGCTCTGGTTTATGCATGAGGGCCATAAGGAACTGCTTCCAAGCCGACCGCCTCAATAACTGCGGCGCCGAACAAGGTTGCCCGAGAGATCAGGTGGCGCCCTCGGGGGATGCGAGGACACTTGAAAGCCGCAATCGGGTTATCATCTCCATACTGCGTGTGTTCGGCTCCGCACGGCAAGTGCCCTTGAGTCGAGGAGGAATGCACATGAAGAAGAAAGTTCATCTGGAAGCCTGCTGACCGATCCCTTGGGCCCATAATCGGGTCCCAAGTTGTTCCCGACGAGCGTTGCGAGGGGCGGATGCAGGACCAGCCGGAAATCGAGCCAGGGCGTGAAACGAAGTCAACAGGTGCGAGGTTCGGCCTGCTGGGTGTGGCTGTGTTGGCCGTAGGCGCCTTCATCTGGACCGGCTTCGGCGAAGGCATCCAGCAGGGCACGTCCAACGTCGTTCGGACTGTCATCGACAAGAGCATGCAGCGCCTTGGGCTCGGGCAAGCCCCCAACGCTCTTACAGAGGGCGAGTGGTATCTCTCGGTGTACTACGGTCCCGACTTTGCGGATGTCACCCCCGTCGGCCTGGGGCACCCCTTCAAGGTGACATTCACGTCGGCCCCGGATTTGTCTGGCACCTACGAGAACGTTGCAGGGAGCGGCTCGGTAAGCGGCTTTGAACGACCCGGTCAACTCGTAATGACCTACTCCGGAGCAGATGGGATGTCCCATGGAGTTGCCATTCTCCAAGACATTCAGACCCACCTTTCTTCCAACAACGTCGAGCATGATTACGTGGGAGCCGTTTTGGTCCACGCTTGCTATAAGGCGGACACCCAGCAGTGCGATGCCGCCAAATCGCAATATAAATTCTGCAGGGCGATTTTGTCGAAAAACAGGGAACCCGACAAGGATCCTTCCCTCAAGGGTTACCTCGACGAACCATGTTCGGCTTTTCAGAACGATCTTAAGCTGAAGCTTAGCCCGACGGCACAGCTTTAGGCACGAAGGCGCTCACCAGGGTCGCAGCTCAAAGAGAACGGCGCCCTTCGCCGGGGGCCGTCCGTTCCGCATCCCGCCTGACGGCGGCGCGTTGCTGATGCTCCTACGGCCGCCCTGTTGAGCCGGTCTCAGGGCCACGGTCTTTCTCCTAGCAGGCTGTTGAAGAAGTCAGGCTCTTTCGCAAGCGAAGCCTGAATCGTCGGCGTTGTGGATGTAGAAGTGGCCGACGAGGCGGCCTGCAGTGCCAAAGACAGCCCAGCCGCGGCCAGAGGCTGGGTCTTTGTCATCATGCCCCTCCCACGAGAATTCCGCGCATGCTGAGCCATCGCGGGTGCCATATCGGACATCGAGGAAGCCCTTGAGTGCGCCGAAGGCGATCTCGCCATCCGCCGAGCCTTTGAATGTCAGATGCGCTTCCTCGACGAGATCGAGGAAGTCGTTATCCCAAACATCCATCTCGACGATGCGCCAGCGGCCGGCAAAGGCCTTGGCGAAGCCGGGAACCTTGGCCATCAGCCGGTCTCCGCCATGAGCTTTGGCAGTCGCACCACATTGTAGGCAGCGGCTGCGAAGGTGAAGGCCCATCCGACACGGTCGCGGCCGCGGAACCTCGTCTTGTGCTGGCCGGCCACGACCTTGATCCAACCGAATGCCTCTTCGATGCGCTTCCTGATGCGCTGGCTGACAGCATAGCCGCCATGCCGCGTCGTGCGCCCGTCGATCGCGGAACTGCGGCCGCTCGTGTTGTTCTGCGCTACATGCGGCGTCACCCTCATCGAGCGCAGCTCATTGACAAAGTCTTCAGTGTCGTAGGCCTTGTCGGCACCGAGCGTGATCGCCTGTGGCCGTTCCGCGCGAGGTTCGATCATGTGCAGTGCGGCCACCCGCTCAGCATGTCCGTCGGCCAGTGTCAGGCAGGCGTCGACCAGCAGGCCGTGGCGGTTCTCCATCAAGCCATGTCCCATAAAGCACAGCTTGGCCTCCTTGCCTTTGCCCTTGCGATAGAGCCGGGCATCCGGATCGGTGGTCGAGGCATGTGTGTCGTTCGAGCGCTTGTGGCCATGGAAGTCCGCTTCCGCGTTTCGCCCGCCCCCTTCAGCCGGCGGCTCGCCCGAGCCGTCCTTCGGTTTGACGCTCTTCATCGACGCCCAGGCCTCGATCAGCGTTCCGTCGACCGAGAAGTGATCCGTCGAGAGAAGCCTCTTGACCTTGGGCTGTGCCAGCACCGCGCTCAGGAACTTTGCGGCGATGTTGCCCTCCAGCAGCCGGTCGCGGTTCTTGGAGAACACAGAATGGTCCCAGGCCGCATCGTCAACGCCAATGCCGACGAACCAGCGGAACAGAAGGTCGTATTCCAGCCGCTCCATCAACAGCCGCTCCGAGCGGATCGAATAGAACGCCTGTAGCAGCATCGCTCGCAGCAGCTTTTCCGGCGGGGTCGAAGGCCGCCCCATCGGCGAATACAGCGCCGCGAAGTCCCGCTCCAACGCCGCCAGCGCCTCGTTCACAATCGCCCGAATGCGGCGCAACGGATGATCGCGCCGCACCCGAGCCTCGAGATCAACATAACTGAACAGTTCGCCAGACCGGTCGTCCCCGCCGCGCATGCCTCGTTCTCCGAATCTCTTCGGAGACATTGAATCACGCTCACAGCCTCGCTGCGAGCCACTTTTTCAACAGCCTGCTAGAGAGGCGCGCGGCCCTCTCTCCCCAGCAAGCCGCCGCGGGCGGGTTCCCCCATCTTCCTCCGCTTCGCTAGGTGCAGACCGGGGAGACCCCTCCGCCCCCGGGACTTGCCCCCCTCGCTCCCCGCTACTCGCCGCGAGGCAGGGGTTCAGGGGACCTGAACAATTCAGGTCAATCCCTGAAATCAACAACGAGCAAGTCGATGAATACCGCTGAAATCACTATCCCGCTCGCAGGTAGGGCCGAACTGGCCGCCACCATCGAGGCCCATGGCCTCATCCATAACCTTGTGACCCGCAAGGCGCCGAAGGGAGCCAAGTTCCAAGTCGTCGCCGGAGGGCGGCGACTGGGGGCCTTGCGGTTGCTGCTGGACGAGGGCCGCACCGTACAGGGCGTGGCTGTGACCAAGGATTATTCGGTCAGGCGCCATGCAGTCCATTGCGTGGCCGCCCAGGTCATCACGAGAACGATGGTCAGAACGACGGTGATCTGACCCCAGAGGATTCGGCCTCCACGCATACAGGCTCCAATCGGCAAAAATGTCGGAGCCGATCAGAGAATGGGGGATTTCGGGAAGTGCAATTACGAAGATGAGGCTGGCGTGTCGCCGCATAGTATCGGCGGCGAATAGGACGGGTTGGCCCGGTTCTGCCCGGGGTCGCGCGCTATCGCCTCATCGCCTCTGCGAGGTCGAGTAGGTTTCGGAGGGCGGTGCTTCGGTTGAAGGGCGACCACACGGCTGAGAACACTACAGGTTCGGGCTCGTCGGCGATCGGCAGAAAGCGGACACCCGCGACAGGTGACAGGCTCGATGCGGCCCCGAGCAACGTGACGCCGAAACCTTGCCCCACGATCGACAGCAACGACGCACGTTCGACAGCGACACGCAGAATAGACGGTGCCGGCCACCGGCCCGACAGCCGCAGGAGGATATGGTCATGAACTTGTGGTCCGGGGCCGTTAGGGCGGACGAGGAAGGTCTCCCCCGGCAAGATCGGCCCAAGTGACGTGCTCCTGTTCAGCGATCAGGTGGCTGTCCGGCAGTGCTACAACCAAGCGGCTCGGTCCACATTCGTCGCGAACGGCAATCAGGCGTGTCTGGCGTTCCGACCACGAATGCGATGTCGAGTTGATCGGCACGCAGTTGCATGAGCGCTTCTCGCGCCGTGCTTTCGGCGACTTCAAGCTCGACACCCGGATAGGTGGTTCGATATCGGCCGATCAGCTTGGCGAGGAAGCTATGCGGGATCAGACCGTGGACGCCCATGCGTAGCCTGCCGCATTCCCCCAGGGCCGCCATGCCGGCCGACTTTACGGCATATTCGAGGTGCTCGACACCGGCTGATAGCCGTTGGACAAAGAGTCGTCCGGCCTCGGTGAGCCGGACGCCGCGTGTGTTGCGCTCGAACAGGAGGATGCCGAGATCTTCCTCCAGCGCTTTGATGCGCGCGCTGACGCTGGACTGGCTGACGCCGAGCGCGTTCGCCGCATGGCGGAAGTTCAGATACTCGGCGACGGCGAGCGTCTGGATGAGTGACGTGAGGGGAATACGCGACCCTAGCGACGACGTCGGCACTCTGCTTCGTCTTTCGGTCATCAGTGCTGAATGCTGTCGTCGTCTCATGTCTCTCTTTTCGCGCCGCTAATCGTTGTGACTCGTGTCCCCTACCGGAGAACAGAATCGGATGAATTGCTCCATTGTCCCGACGGCCAGTGAGTAAGGATGTCCCGTTGGAGGCGACTACTAGGCCAACCAGGCTTCGCAATGTCGCGAGTTTCAGAAATTCGGCGACGGCTGTCTGCTGGCGCAGCGTGCCCTCAGCGAAGATGAGTCGTGTGCAGCTTCGCGATCTCGCGGTCGAGCTTGGTTGAAAGGTCATTCCGCTTGTGGGCGATCGACTTTCCGCCCGAGTGTGTGGCCCCGCCGTAGGCCGCCAGAACGGCCCCTGCGAAATAGATCATCAGCCCCGTCATCGTGGCCGGTGCGTAAGCGGCTAGTCGCGACGGGCGGCCGGGATTGGTCGCTTGCGATTCTGGTGCCGAGGAAGCGTATGACCCGGCTGGCCTCCGACAATCTGCGCGAGCCCTTCGGCAACGTGCCTCCGATCGCGCACACGGCCGCCGTCGACATGGAAGGCCCGATCCTGGCGGCGGAGGTGATTGCCTTCCTTCTCCAGCAGCGAAGTCACGCCGGCTGCTTTGACGAATTCGTCGATGTGCTTTGCAGCTATTTCAGCGGCCGAGGGGGCCAGGCGCCGACGAAGGGCGATCTGACGGAAGCGGCGCGGTTCCGCTCCGCGCTAGGCAAGTGGAATGACTGCCGCCTCGCGAAGGGAAAGGCCGTTCCGGCGAACAGCGTCTTGCAAGCCACGTTCGCGGTCCACGAGGCTGCAGCGGCTGTTGCGCTGACTGGACAGCCCGACGGCGACTGGACCGCCATTCGATCGGTGCTTGAGGATGGGGCCTGCACCCGGCTCGCCGAGGTTGCGAAGGAGGCGCGCAACGTCCGGCTTCTCCTTGTCGGGGCAGCGAGGAGCCGTGGCCGATGATGAACGCACAGGAGAAGTCTGGCGTGAATGGGGCGATGATTGTCAAGCTTTGCTCTCGAGTCATCTCGTCAACCATCTTGCGTGACCGATTGGCGACCATCTCCTCGTCCCGACCTTATATTACCCGTCGCCTGTCGCCGCCAGCGCGCAGTGACTTGTCAAGGATGGAGGCCCGCAGACCCCATCGCGCGGCGACTTGTCCTTGACGGTCACGAGCACGGCGGCAGGTTTGCCGTGGTCGGGGAGCCTTCCTTGAGCGGAAGCCGACGACAGTGTTCGAGGGGAACTCGCCATGAGCCGGGTGCGCAGAGATCGTCCGACGCTCTTGTATTTGCTGGATCCCAGCCGGCTCCGCCTCCGACTGCCTCGATAGCTCGGTATCCTGAGCGCGTCGGCGGCATCATGCCATTATCATCCTACGAATTGCATGCTCCATCGTCCTGGACGAGACCGGTTTGGCTAGCCAAAGGACGAAGGTCTGATTACCAGATGTGATCGGCATGGGGTCGCTTCCACCAACGACGATGATGGGCACCGTCATCAGGGTGGTACGTACGGCTTCGGGCTGTCCTGGCCCGAGGAAAGTCGCTTTATCGAAAATTAGGAGGTCGGCTGCCTTCCCGCTCTCGATCCAGTCGCAAAGACTCTCGAAGGTCGCGAAGCCGACCGGCTTATAACCCAGCGCGGCGATCTTATCCTTGTAGATCTCCAACGCTGCTGGATCGGGGTCAACGACTGCAATGATTTCTCCGTTGCCAAGTGATCCATCGCATGGGCCGAAAGCGCTATCAGCTCTGACCTGCTCCTCAGGGCAGGCCGGTAAGTAGAGATCGAAGCGTGTACCTCGGCCAACAGCCGAGGTGACGTCAAGGCATCCTGCGAGCGCGCTCACATGGCGGTCCACTGCAGCAAGACCCAGTCCGGTCCCGCCGACGCGAGAGCGCGTGGTAAAAAAGGGCTCAAAGATATGCGGAAGCACCGAACTTGCGATTCCTTGGCCATCGTCGCTGATGGAGAGGAGAACGTAATCTCCCGGTTTCAAGGTGCCCTTAGCCACGGGCTTCGTTTGACAGACGTGAGCGCGAGAAACGCTAATCTCGACACGGCCCTCATTCAAGAGAGCCTCCGACGCGTTCTTGCATAGATTCATAAGGATCTGCTGTATCTCGGTCGGGCTGCCCTCGATCACCGTTTGCCACTCGTTGATCTTGAAGTTCAACTGAACATCCGCACGAAGTGTAACCCGCAGCAATGGCGCGAGATCCATTACACTCTCCGAGACGTCGAAAGGCATCGTCACGCGCTTCCGATTTCGGCTTAGTGACAAAATTTGATCAATAATCAGTTTGGCTCGGTTGCTGGCCAAGATAATTTGGCCGATGTGGCCCCGAATTCTCGAGGGGCGACGCACAAGACCTTTAGCCATCTCCGCGTAGCCGACTATTGCTCCTAGAACATTATTGAATTCATGTGTAACGCCGCTTGCGATTGTGCCGACAGCCGTCAGCCTTTCCGCATGCTCCCATCGACTCTCAAAAAGGTTACGTTCCGTGTGTACACGTTGCATTTCAAGATGGTTGCCTAAACGCACAGTAGCGCTCGCCAGAACCAGGAGGTCGTCTGTGGAGGGTGGTGAGCGATCTCCTTCAAAAACAAGGATACAAACCGCAGCCTGCTGATCGGAGGCCCGGCAACCAACAATTTGACAAACACCGGTAGTGCCTACGGCAGTCCGAACCACTTCCGACGCCGGAACGACGCGAAACACTGGCTGTTCCGGGTGTACAAGTGAGACGACTTCATGGATTAGCGTGGCGTTCCAGACGCGCATGCGCTTGTTCGCGACAAAGTACTCGGTATTCCTGCTGATACTCGGATCCACCAGAGCAAGCGCGCATTGATCCGCATCGAAAACGCATTGAATGAGTCTAAGCGCTGCTTCGGTGGAGAAGCGCCGCGAAGCCTTCGTTGCTTGACTGTCGATGAAACAAGCTTCGATCTCACTCATCGCCGCTTCAAGCTCTAACCGCCTTTCCAACCGGTTCGTCCGCACATGCAGCGTGGAGGCTCGAATGGTCGCAAACAAGGAGAGGCATATGGACACCAAGCCAAAGAAAAGTCGTGTACGCTGCGCTTGCGCGCTGGCGAAGCTGTAGGCTTTCAGATGTTCTCGCTCCAATTCGGCAGCCTTGGCGAACGTGTCGAAGGATGGGATCCGATTGACAGCGCGGTCCAACCTCAACATTGAGGACAGGATAGCGCGGCCCTCGCGGGCAACATCCTCCGTGACTTGGTCCTGGCTAGGAGGAAGTCGGCGGAGAGACTGATCGATTTGTAATGCGAGGCTGAATCCCGGTCTGGCCGAAAATTGAAGGATCAGATTGGAAAATTCAGGCCTGTTCGACACTCCCCCCCGAAGGCGATTAGCCGAGCGAGCAAAGCGTACCAGAGAGCTTTGCAGAAGCTCATTTTGCGCGGCCGAGGCCGAGATGGCAGCTTCTGTGTTTTCGAGGGAATTTTTGAGCTGTGCAACCAACCTGGAGTGCACCCCGGAGCTCTCATTGGGCGAGATCTCAACAAGGCGTTGGTAGTTTTGAAGGTTGCTTTTTAATGCTTGCCCGGTAGAAGCAACGGAACGGAAGTCCAATACCATGTCTGCGCGGGCGACGTCTCGCTGGAGCAATGCGTAGTTGATCTGAATCGTCCGCAGTTCGCTTAGGACCGCCTCGTTGATCTGGGGGTCTTGCCACTGTATCGCGACCAAGAGCGCGACCGAGGCCACTAGGGCCATTACAGAAGCTTTGTCGGTACTGAGCCATTTTTCCCAAACGAACGGCGTTTGATCCGCGGTGCGTGCCTTGCGAAGGTCCGATTTGAATTCTAGCTCCCCATCGAGTCGGTGTGCGGCCGGATGCTGCTGGAACAGGAAAGCCAAGTGTACCTCTCCCCTCAAATGGGCGGTGTAGACGCCGTTGCACTCTGCCCCCATGGCCCGCTGACCTTCCATTGATTCGCGGGCGTTTCGACCTCGACGGCGAGGCGGCAGCACAAGGCGGGCAACTGATCGCAGTTTTCGGAACTGGTCTTCCGAGAGATCATCGAAGGGGCATACAAGCGCACGCCCGCAGCAGCCGAGGATGATACCGGTCGGTCAAACGCAACTGGCGAGGGCCGGATCTGCTGTTGGCTGGCAGCTAATACTGGCGGGGCGGCGGCCTCAACTCCGGCGTGCCTAGAGCCGGCTGCTGCGAAAGCGTCCGACACGCTTCCCTTGGGGTCATCCCGTCCAGCGGGCATCCTTGGATCGCTGAAAAAAGACGAGGCGGCTTGATGATCCTGCCCTCGCTGAAGCACCTCGCGAAACCCCTTTTCCAGTCGCAGAAGCTCCTCTGGACCGGTAGGCGGCTCGTCAGCTCGACCATCGAACAGCGGCCGGAGCGCCTCGGACACGTGCTGCTCAAAGCCCACTCGCCGGGCCTGGACCGCTTGCCCGTCTTCCAAGCCGGCGTCCTGCACCTGCGACAAAGCTGTTACACGGGATGGATTACTATTTCGCGGGTTCATACTAGCCTCACATCAAACTGTATCGTCAAAGTCCTGCGCCAATTCACACAGCGGGTCATCGAGTTGAGATTCTGCGGAGAGCGCCTCCTCTGCTCCCGTCAAGGGCGCCGGCTCCGGGAGGGCGCCTGTCTGGCTTTCAAAGATGCGTTTCAGAATGCGATCCGAAAAATATCGCACCTTCCTCAATTTTAATGGTGGCAGACCTTTGATGAGAACAATCTCGTAGTCGTCATCGAGCAGCCGAACCTGTTCGGGACGCAATAGCGGTGCACCTTGATGTGAATTCTGAATGTNCTCGTAGTCGTCATCGAGCAGCCGAACCTGTTCGGGACGCAATAGCGGTGCACCTTGATGTGAATTCTGAATGTTCCAATCGAACGTTCGCGCCTGGCTGTAGGAAATCGATCGGGCTTGAAATGTGAATCCACCGATAGCTTTGGAAATGTAGTTCGGAGTCTCGTCATCTACCTCGATGTTCCTAGAAGCGCGCCGGCAGCCCGGGCGGGGGGCTTGGGGTTAGACTGCCAGCGCACGCCACTCATAAAGAGCGGCCCCTTTTCGCGGTTCGGACACCCATAGTCAACCCGGCAACGTCTGGATGCCCGCTGTGCTTTTTGCAGAGCGGCGATGCCGGGCATATCGGCCGATCCTGTCTAGGATGGTGTGGCCACTCTCGTCGGCCGAGTTGATGCTCCAGCCAGTATCGCCTTGCCGACCAGCATGAGTTCGCCGTTAGCAATCCATCGTTGCGAGCCGAGACCGAGGTAAAAAGCGCGTGTTATCGACTATGTAGCTGACGCTCCCGCTGACGCAGGGTTCCCGCCATTGCCTCGAGGACTACCTCGAAATGAAATACCTCTGCACGGGCGGCATCTGAAGCATGGGCTTGCAGGGCTCGCACCGGTAAACCAGCGAGCCATCTCCAAATATGTGAATTGTGGATTGCTCCTCGACGGGAGCTGAGGGGCGGCTCCGCAAGCCTTACGACGCTCTTTGCGAGCCGTAGCTGCCGAGCTGGCAAAAGGCCGGGCTACGTCGCGCCAGCGCAATCGGCGCGCAGAAAATTAGGCCTACCCGCTCCGGGACCGCGGACCTCGTCAGCTTCTCGTAAGTATGCCCGAGTAGGTTGCTCAGCTGATCTGTGGACGTGAGGCTAGCGTGAACCGGCACAAATTTGACCTATCCAATGTAACAGGTTGGCGGCAGGTGCAGCCCCCGGCATCTCAAGAGCAAGCGGCACAGGCCGGGCAAGAGGGCTTTGAGCAGCGCTCGGGCGAGGCGCGCCAAGCCGCTGCCCAAATTCCCGCCCCCGGCGTTCCGGCTCTGCCAGACCCGTTCCATCCTCATCCGTCTCAGGGAGACCTGAGCCTCATCGAAGGCGCGGCCCCATGGGAAGCGCAGCCCATGATGCAAGGGAGCGGACAAGAACACGCCGCGGCGCCGTACGCCGGAGGCAGTGGGTCGATGCTNATGCGCCGGATTCGTCAGTGGTTGATCTGAATCCCCCCGCACCGTCCGAGTTGCGTGACCATGCTCGTTCTGTGCCGGCGGCGGTGCAGCAAGATCCTCCAATAGTGGTCTCCGACGGTCGCGGCTGCAAGCGTCCTCTTTATTCCAACGATGCGACCGTTGTCGAAGGGCTGAGGTCACTCTACGCGGGTAAGGCCAAGGAGGACACGGTCAAGCGCCATGTAAATTCTCTTTACGGCTTTGGTCGTTGGCTCTTTAAAAATAACAAGCCGGGATTTGCTGCTCGGCTTCACGAGGAGTCGCTGGATGAGGATCTCAAGGAGTACGAGAGCAGTGGTGGCTCCTCGACTGTGGCTGTGGCACTGCGTCGTCTCAGAGAGTCGGCGGGCGGAGTGCCAATGGTGGGCCGCGCTGTCCTGAATCCCGACCCTGCCGACGCCGTGCTCATCAAAGAGTACAAAGCGGCTCTCATCAAAGAGTACAAGGGAGCGCCTGCGACCGGGCCGAATCGCCAAACCATTCACGACTATGGAGCTACTCTTAGACGTTTCAGTGAATACCTGGTTGAAAACAACAAGCGGGGGATTGCGGCTCGGCTTCACGAGGAGTCGCTGGATGAAGATGCCAAGCGCTATAAGGACTCCAGTGGTGACCGGAGGATCATTGCACTAGCTCAACTCCGGAAGTTCCTGCCGTCCGCCGCACTCGGGCGCGAAATTGCCCTTGCTGCTCGTCCGGAAGACGCAGTCGGCATGGAGGCTCGTGCCATTGGGGACGCCGCTGCGCAGCACAGCGGGCCGCAGAAGGCATTGGGTCGGCCAGAGAAGCTCCATGGGGAAGCTAATGAAGACGCCGCTGTTCTGCCATCGTCTTTCGTGCCAACTGGGCCCCATCACCAAGCCTCGGATCCCGCAGAGTCCTTTCGTCCCCTGATCTGGCGCGACGGCGACCAGCGCGCGCCGGACGAGCGGATCGCTGCACAGGACAGGANGTCCTTTCGTCCCCTGATCTGGCGCGACGGCGACCAGCGCGCGCCGGACGAGCGGATCGCTGCACAGGACAGGAGCAACCTGCTACCAAGCGAGGAGGTGCCACTGAGGCCACCGGAATTCGCTCCGCCCAGCTTGCGGGCGGGGAATTCCGCCTCGCCAGAGCTCTTTCCTGAGGGGATGTCCCCCGCGGTCGAAGGGTTTTTTGGTGTTTTCGGCGACCCCAGCGGGCGGGTGCTCGGCGCATTGCAATTGCTAGGCGACGAACATATCCACAGGGATTACCAGCTCCTGGAGCAGGAGTTGCAGGGGAACAATCCAGAACTCGCCGCCCGGACGCGGTTCGTGGATCCCCTCGTAGCCAATTATCATCTGCGCTTGGGCTCCGAGAGCGACAAGCTAAGCGCATTCCAGCGCATCGTCCATAATCAGAACGGTAACGACACAGCCGATTTCCTGTTCGTGCCAGTGAGCGATGGCGGTAAGACTCTTGCGGAGCGCGGCAAACATTGGTCGCTGCTGTTCGTTGATCGCAGCGACCGGGAACGGCCGGTTGCCTATCATTATGACTCCGTCAGCGGATGGCATGACAAGCTTGCAAAACACCTCGCAGAAAGGCTGGGCGCCAGCCTGGAGACCCGCGTGGACTTACCCCGCATCGCCCAGCAGAGCAACGAGTGGGATTGCGGAGTCTACGTGGTGGACGGCACGCGGGCGCTGGTTGGGCGATTGCAAAGATGGCAGCCAGACCTGCCAGACCTGCCAGACCTGAACCTCAACAACCTCGTCGTCAATCGGCAGGCACTACAAACCCGACTCATGGGTGACGATACATCTGGAACGGCAAATTATCTCACGAACTTTGAACTCATGGACCGACAGGCGCGAGACGCGGTTAAGGAAAGCCCCGTTGGGACGTTTCACCAGCGGATCAAGCGGCTCGGCCAGTCAGCGCGAGCGTTGCACGACAGAGCCCTGGCTCCAGTCGCGCCGGACCAAGGCAACCCAGACTCGGTGTTCGTACGGGACGTTGTTCCCGGGGAAACACGCCATCATCATGCGCCGGATTCGTCAGTGGTTGATCTGAATCCCCCCGCACCGTTCGAGTTGCGTGACCATGCTCGTTCTATGCCGGCGGCGGTGCAGCCAGATCCTCCAGTAGTGGTCTCCGGTCGCGACAAGCGTCCTCTTTATTCCAACGATGCGACCGTTGTCGAAGGGCTGCGGTCAGCACTCTATGCCGGTAAGGTCGGGGAGCGCACGGTCACGGACCATGTAAATTCTCTTCTCGGCTTTGGTCGTTGGCTCTTTGATAATAACAAGCCGGGATTTGCTGCTCGGCTGGACGATCCGTTGCTGGATCAGGATCTCAAGGAGTACCAGCGCGAGAGTGGCTCCTCGAACGTGGCTAGAGCACTGGGTCGTCTCAAAGAGTCGGCGGGCGGAGCGCCAATGGTGGGCCGCGCTGCCCTGAATCCCGACCCTGTCGACGCCGAGCTCATCAGAGATTACAAAGCGGCTCTCATCAAAAAGTACGAGGCAGAGCCTGCGACCGGGCCGAATCCCAAAACCACTCAGGACTATGCGGCTACTCTTAGACGTTTCAGTCAATACCTGCATGAAAACAACAGGCCGGGGATTGCGGCTCGGCTTTACGAGGGGTCGCTGGATGAAGATGCCAGGCGTTATTTGGACTCCAGTGGTAACCGGTGGATCAGTGCACTAGCTCATCTCCGGAAGTTCCCGCCGTACGCCGCACTCGGGCGCGAAATTGCCCTTGCTGCTCGTCCGGAAGACGCAGTCGGCATGGAGGCTCGTGCCATTGGGGACGCCGCTGCGCAGNCGCACTCGGGCGCGAAATTGCCCTTGCTGCTCGTCCGGAAGACGCAGTCGGCATGGAGGCTCGTGCCATTGGGGACGCCGCTGCGCAGCACAGCGGGCCGCAGAAGGCATTGGGTCGGCCAGAGAAGCTCCCTGGGAAAGCTAAGCAGCTGAGCGAGATCGGCAATTCAGGCGCTCGCGTGCTGATGCAGGCCCCCACCCATCAAGTGGGTGCATTGCCATGGGANTGAACAGTCGTCTGCAGGACGTTGCCACTGAGCCGCAGCTGAGCGAGATCGGCAATTCAGGCGCTCGCGTGCTGATGCAGGCCCCCACCCATCAAGTGGGTGCATTGCCATGGGAGGCGCAGCCCATGATGCTGGGGGACGAGCACCTGGCACCGCATACCGGAGGCAGTGGGTCGATGCTGGGTGCCTCGGTGCTGCAGCCGGGTCACTCAAGGGCGCGCCATCATGATGCGCCGGATTCGTCAGTGGTTGATCTGAATCCCCTCGCACCGTTCGAGTTGCGTGACCATGCTCGTTCTGTGCCGGCGGCGCCTGCCGGGCCAGCGTTCGCCAGGGCTGAGGAGACGCCCTCCGCGGTTGGCGAGGCCGCGGTGGCCGAAAGGTGGGCTCGGTTGCAAAAGCAAATGGACGAACCAGTGCATGATCCCGGCCCTCAAGTGGATACATCGCCATGGGAGGCGCAACTCATGGTGCAAGGGAGCGGACAAGAACACGCCGCGGCGCCCTACGCCGGAGACAGTGGGTCGATGCTAGGTGCCTCGGTGCTGCAGCCGGGTCACTCAACGGCGCGCGATTCGTCAGTGGTTGATCTGAATCCCCCCGCACCGTTCGAGTTGCGTGACCATGCTCGTTCTGTGCCGGCGGCGGNGGAGACGCCCTCCGCGGTTGGCGAGGCCGCGGTGGCCGAAACGCTGGCTCGGTCGCAAAAGCAGATGGTCGACGCTGATTTGTCGGGATATTTCGACTCGATTCCGCACGCGGACCTTCTACCATCGCCATGGGAGGCGCAACTCATGCAAGGGAGCGGACAAGAACACGCCGCGGCGCCCTACGCCGGAGGCAGTGGGTCGATGCTGGGTGCCTCGGTGCTGCAGCCGGGTCACTCAACGGCGCGCGATTCGTCAGTGGTTGATCTGAATCCCCCCGCACCGTTCGAGTTGCGTGACCATGCTCGTTCTGTGCCGGCGGCGCCTGCCGGGCCAGCGTTCGCCAGGGCTGNGCAAGGGAGCGGACAAGAACACGCCGCGGCGCCCTACGCCGGAGGCAGTGGGTCGATGCTGGGTGCCTCGGTGCTGCAGCCGGGTCACTCAACGGCGCGCCATCATGATGCGCCGGATTCGTCAGTGGCTGATCTGAATCCCCCCGCACCGTCCGAGTTGCGTGACCCTGCTCGTTCTGTGCCGGCGGCGGTGCAGCCAGATCCTCCAATAGGGGTCTCCGGTCCCGACAAGCGTCCTCTTTATTCCAACGATGCGACCGTTGTCGAAGGGCTGAGGTCAGCATTGGAGAGCACGGTCAAGCGCCATGTAAATTCTCTTCTCGGCTTTGGTCGTTGGCTCTTTGATAATAACAGGCCGGGATTTGCTGCTCGGCTTCACGAGGAGTCGCTGGATCCGGATCTCAAGGAGTACGAGAGCAAGAGTGGCTCCTCGGACGTGGCTAGAGCAGTGGGTCATCTCAAGACGTGGGCGGGCGGAGCGCCAGTGCTGGACCGCGCCGCTGTCCTGAATAATCCCGACCCTGCCGACGCCGCGCTCATCAGAGATTACACAGCGGCTCCCATCAAAGAGTACAAGGCAGCGCCGACCGGGCCGAATCCCGCTACCATTCAGACCTATGGATCTGCTCCTAGACGTTTCAGTGAATACCTGGTTGAAAACAAAAAGCCGGGGATTGCGGCTCGGCTTCACGAGGGGTCGCTGGATGAAGATGCCAAGCGCTATAACAACTCCGGGGGGATCAGTGCACTAGCTCATCTCCGGAAGTCCGAACTCGGGCGCGAGCTCCCTGGGAAAGCTAATGAAGACGACGCTGTTCTGCCATTGTCTTTCGTGCCAACTGGGCCCCATCACCAAGCCTCGGATCCCGCAGGGTCCTTTCGTCCCCTGATCTGGCGCGACGGCGACCAGCGCGCGCCGGACGAGCGGATCGCTGCACAGGACAGGAGCAACCANATGCTCGTTCTGTGCCGGCGGCGCCTGCCGGGCCAGCGTTCGCCAGGGCTGGGGAGACGCCCTCCGCGGTTGGCGAGGCCGCGGTGGCCGAAAGGTGGGCTCGGTTGCAAAAGCAGAAGGTCGACGCTGATTTGTCGGGATATTTCGACTCGATTCCGCACGCGGACCTTCTACGATCGCCATGGGAGGCGCAACTCATGACGCAAGGGAGCGGACAAGAACACGCCGCGGCGCCCTACGCCGGAGGCAGTGGGTCGATGCTGGGTGCCTCGGTGCTGCAGCCGGGTCACTCAACGGCGCGCCATCATCATGCGCCGGATTCGTCAGTGGTTGATCTGAATCCCCCCGCACCGTCCGAGTTGCGTGACCATGCTCGTTCTGTGCCGGCGGCGCCTGCCGGGCCAGCGTTCGCCAGGGCTGGGGAGACGCCCTCCGCGGTTGGCGAGGCCGCGGTGGCCGAAACGCTGGCTCGGTCGCAAAAGCAGATGGTCGACNGAGCGAGATCGGCAATTCAGGCGCTCGCGTGCTGATGCAGGCCCCCACCCATCAAGTGGGTGCATTGCCATGGGAAGCGCAGCCCATGATGCAAGGGAGCGGACAAGAACACGCCGCGGCGCCGTATGCCGGAGGCAGTGGGTCGATGCTGGGTGCCTCGGTGCTGCAGCCGGGTCACTCAACGGCGCGCCATCATCATGCNATGCGCCGGATTCGTCAGTGGTTGATCTGAATCCCCCCGCACCGTCCGAGTTGCGTGACCATGCTCGTTCTGTGCCGGCGGCGGTGCAGCCAGATCCTCCAATAGGGGTCTCCGGTCGCGACAAGGGTCCCCTCTATTCCAACGATGCGACCGTTGTCGAAGGGCTGAGGTCAGCTTACGCGGGTAAGGTCAAGGAGAGCACGGTCAAGCGCCATGTAAATTCTCTTCTCGGCTTTGGTCGTTGGCTCTTTGACAATAACAGGCCGGGATTTGCTGCTCGGCTTGACGAATCGTCGCTGGATCAGGATCGCAAGGAGTACGAGAGCAGGGGTGGCCCCTCGGAGTACGAGAGCAGGGGTGGCCCCTCGATCGTGGCTAGAGCACTGGGTCGTCTCAAGACGTTGGCGGGCGGAGCGCCAGTGGTCGACCGCCCTGTCCGGAATCCCTACCCTGCCGACGCCGCGCTCATCAGAGATTACACAGCGGCTCTCATCAAAGAGTACAAAGAAGCGCCTGCGACCGGGCCGAATCGCGGTACCATTCAGGTCTATGGATCTACTCTTATACGTTTCAGTGAATACCTGCATGAAAACAAAAAGCCGGGGATTGCGGATCGGCTTCACGAGGGGTCGCTGGATGAAGATGCCAAGCGCTATGTGAACTCCGGTGGTAACCGGAGGATCAGTGCACTAGCTCATCTCCGGAAGTTCGCACCCGGGCGCGAAATTGCCCTTGCTGCTCGTCCGGAAGACGCAGTCGGCATGGAGGCTCGTGCCATTGGGGACGCCGCTGCGCAGACNCGGGCGCGAAATTGCCCTTGCTGCTCGTCCGGAAGACGCAGTCGGCATGGAGGCTCGTGCCATTGGGGACGCCGCTGCGCAGCGCAGCGGGACGCAGGAGGCATTGGGTCGGCCAGAGAGGCCCCCTGGGAAAGCTAAAGACGGGCGGGTGCTCGGCGCATTGGAATGGCTAGGCGACGAACATATCCAGAGGGATTACCAACTCCTGGAGCAGGAGTTGCAGGGGAACAATCCAGATCTCGCCGCCCGGACGCGGTTCGTGGATCCCCTCGTAGCCAATTATCATCTGCGCTTGGGCTCCGAGAGCGTCATGCTAAGCGCATTCCAGCGCATCGTCCATCAGAACGGTAACGACACAGCCGACTTCCTGTTCGTGCCAGTGAGCGATGGCGGTAAGACTCTTGCGGAGCGCGGCACCCATTGGTCGCTGCTGTTCGTTGATCGCAGCGACCGGGAACGGCCGGTTGCCTATCATTATGACTCCTACAACGGATGCAATGACAAGCTTGCAAAACACCTCGCAGAAAGGCTGGGCGCCAGCCTGGAGACCCGCGTGGGCGTATCCCGCATCGCCCAGCAGAGCAACGTGGTGGATTGCGGAGTCTACGTGGTGGACGGCACGCGGGCGCTGGTTGGGCGATTGCAATCGCAGCCAGATAACCTGAACCTCAACAACCTCGTCGTCAATCGGCAGGCACTACAAACCCGCCTCAGGGGTGACAATACATTCGGAACGGCAAATAATCTTACGAACTTTGAACTCATGGACCGACAGGCCCGAGACGCGGTTAAGGAAAGCCCCGTTGGGACGTTTTACCAGCAGATCAAGCGGCTCGGCCAGTCAGCGCCAGACGTTGCTCCCGGGGACCCATTTAAATTTCAAAGTCTTGAGAGCAAGGGGGACGCCGCTGCGCAGCGCAGCGGGCCGCAGGAGGAATACAGTTGGCCAGAGTATCTCCCCCCTGGGAAAGCTAATGAAGACGACGCTGTTCTGGCATCGTCTTTCGTGCCAACTGGGCCCCATCACCAAGCCTCGGATCCCGCAGGGTCCTTTCGTCCCCTGAGCTGGCGCGACGGCGACCAGCGCGCGCCGGACGAGCGGATCGCTGCACAGGACAGGAGCAACCAGCTACCAAGCGAGGAGGTCCTCATCAACCGTGAGCATGATACAGCGGAGTTGAGACCAGCGAAGAGGCAAAGGACCCCGAACAGTCGTCTGCAGGACGTTGCCACTGAGCCGCAGCTGAGCGAGATCGGCAATTCAGGCGCTCGCGTGCTGATGCAGGCCNAGTGGTTGATCTGAATCCCCCCGCACCGTCCGAGTTGCGTGACCATGCTCGTTCTGTGCCGGCGGCGGTGCAGCCAGATCGCCCAAAAGTGGTCTCCGGTCCCGACAAGGGTCCTCTTTATTCCAACGATGCGACCCTTGTCGAAGGGCTGAGGTCAGCACTCTATGCCGGTAAGGTCGGGGAGATCACGGTCAAGCGCCATGTAGATATTCTTTTCGGCTTTGGTCATTGGCTCGTTGAAAATAACAAGCCGGGGATTGCGGATCGGCTTCACGATTCGTCGCTGGATCGGGATCGCAAGGAGTACGAGATCTGGGGTGGCGGCCCCTCGGCCGTGGCTGGGTCACTGGGTCGTCTCAAGACGTGGGCGGGCGGAGCGCCAGTGGTGGGCCGCCCTGCCCTGAATCCCCACCCTGCCGACGCCGTGCTCATCAGAGAGTACACAGCGGCTCTCATCAAAGCGTACGAGGCAGCGCCGACCGGGCCGAAACCCCGTACCGTTGAGGTCTATGGGTCTGCTCTTAGACGTTTCAGTCAATGCCTGGTTGAAAACAAAAAGCCGGGGATTGCGGATCGGCTTCACGAGCGGTCGCTGGATGAAGATGCCAAGCGCTATATGAAAACCGCTGACATCAGTGCACTAACTCATGTCCGGAAGTTCGCACTCGGGCGCGAAATTGCCCTTGCTGCTCGTCCGGAAGACGCAGTCGGCATGGAGGCTCGTGCCATTGGGGACGCCGCTGCGCAGACCGCGGCACAAGCTCATGGCCACGCAGGAGAGCAGGGACCCATCTCTCGAGCTCAACAAGTCGCGCCAGCGCCGTTTGAACGGCACTTGGGCAAGAAGCGTGAGGCCCAGGACGGACTGACGAGTACACTTGACAGGAGCAACCTCGTGAACAGCGGGGGCGTCATCATAAACAATGAACATTACACAGCGCTGTTGAGACCGGCGAAGAGGCAGAGGACTGATAATCCGCAAAGCCGCGCCATGGGGCGGCAACTGAGCGAAGCAACCACGACGTCCATCAGCCAAGCCTCCGATCAAGCCCGAGCGGACCTAATGGCTTCCTTCAGAAGCAGGGAGCGCTCCGACGCGGGGCGTTGAGCTCCATGGCTGGGGTCAAGCAGAACAGCTCTCTTGACGACAGAGGCGCTGATGCGATCTCCGGACCGGTAGCTCTCGCTGTAATTGATCAGGCTGGTACTGTTGGAAGGCTTGATNAGAGGCGCTGATGCGATCTCCGGACCGGTAGCTCTCGCTGTAATTGATCAGGCTGGTACTGTTGGAAGGCTTGATCAGCCTCGTCACCCCAATCTCCAGCATAGCTCACTGTCACGCGGCCAACGTGCCTCCGTAGCTAACATCCACGTCAGCGTTGAAGAAGTACCCTGCGCCACGGGATGTTTTGACCAGGCGAGGGTTGGCCGCATCAGCCTCCAGCTTTCGGCGCAAGCGCATGATTAGGACATCGATACTTCGATCGTACACCTCTTCTCCACGCACACGGCTCGCGAGCAAAAGCCGTTCTCTGGATAGCACGTTGCGGGGGTTCTCCAGAAATGCGATCAAGAGATTGAACTCACATGCGGTAAGCTTGACCTCGCCACGCTCCGCACAGATCAGTCGCCGCTGCTTCACGCTGAGCTTCCAGGCCCCAAAGCGAAATGAGCGCTGCTCTCTGGTTCGCGGACTAGAAATGCGCTGGCGTAGCGCTACTCGAATGCGGGCCAAGAATTCGCGCATCCCGAAAGGCTTGGGAATGAAATCGGTTGCGCCGAGCTCCAGTGCAACCACTTTTTCCGCCTCATCAAGCCGGTCGCCGCTGATCACTATGATAGGAACATCCGATTTTGTCGCCAGATTGCGGACGATCGCAAGTCCATCCTCCCGGCCTAGGTTAAGGTCAACAACCACGAGATCGACTGGCTCACGTGAAAGAACATAGTCAAACTGCTTGCTATCGTGGACTGCGGTTACCTTCAGGGCATGCATCGNCGACTGGCTCACGTGAAAGAACATAGTCAAACTGCTTGCTATCGTGGACTGCGGTTACCTTCAGGGCATGCATCGTGAGATACTCGGCGATGAGGCGCCGCATTGCGGCATCATCGTCAATGACAAGAACATGTTTCAACGGCACACCTTCAATCTTGAATCCCCTTGTCTAAACCTGTTGCCGAGCAACCCTGGGGCACCGACCCAGAACAGCTGCTCCTTGATACCACTCGCCGTTGCGTGCGGCCAATGTGAGGCCGTGCTCGTCCTGTTCTTTTCATCCCCAGCGAATTGACCGCACCAAGGCAGCCCGTGGACACCAGACAGGTCCCAGCGCCGACATGACCCTGCCGTGTGGTCCTTCGCTTTTTCGCTTCGAGCTCCCCCGTTGGTGCAGGCCTGCCAATATCACTCAAGTTCGACCTCATGGATGCCAAGTTTCCTGCTATGCCCTTGCATCCTGGTCATCCTGGAGTTTGCGGACCTGGATCATCTCGATATCCTCCGGCTCGTGGATCCAGCTCGGACATGGTTGAGCAGCGCGGCGTTTGGCTTGATCGGAGAGGCGGTCGGCGGAAGAAGACCGTGATTCGCTGCAGCGGCCTTGTGCAAAATAGTGTGTCTCCTGCCAAGCCGGCTTCGTCCAAGGTGGCCGGCGGCCTCAAATGCTGTTCGGCGACCGGCAGGTCGCCGGTTGCGGTGAACGTCCGGGCTAACATTTCTCAGTTACTGCAACTCCTCCATCTTGAGCGTGTCACTATGCTTGTCCATTGCGCCGTCGGACTGCGTCAATGACGTGCGGTTATCTGCCGATGGGACTGTGCATGATCCACCCTTTGGCGGCGGCGGCCGAACAGCTGAACGAGGCTCGCACCAGGATGGGCTGCGCCGCCACGTCTTCCCAGTTGACCCTCGCCGCCGCGGATTTGCGCCTTCGAGCCAGCTTCGCGGACGAGCTCGCGTCTCAAGCAATGATCTGAGTATGCAGGGCCGCGCATGGCTGCTCTTTAAGGACCGGCAGCATACCGGCAAAGTTGGGCCGCTTTATCGCCTTAGTCGATTCCCCACGGTGATCCCGAGCCTGAACAAGCCCGCCAAGCTCCCCATTTTGTCCTTGGCTTGGCGCTGACAGAAGTACCGTCCATGACGCCAAAGTCGCGGCCCACACTCCAGGAGCAACGGACGGCCGGGACGAGCAATCCTGTACAGGAGTCATTGTACCAAGATGCTCCGGATGTCGCTGGCTGATCGGGCCCGCGCCACCCACGCATGCGCAAGATGCTCACCCACGCTGATACGAACACGGTCTTTGCTTCAATTGAAACCGAAAAGCTGAACTTGAACATCACACAGTAACAAACCTCCCCGATAAGCGCGTGCCGGACAGGGCCAGAACCCGTCCGGCGGCTTGGAAAGGTAGGTGATAGGGAATGTTTATTGCAGCTTGGCCGCTGGCCATCGTCCTGATGACATCCATGTCACTCCCAGCCGAGCCCGCGCCACTTTCTCCGCGTGAGTTCCGCAGCCTGTCGCGCAAATGCGCCCCCTGGGTTGCGCCGTCCACCCTGGCCGCGATTGCCAAGATTGAAAGTGGCTTTGAAACGCTGGTGGCTCATGACAACACCACAGGTGAGCAGCTTCGCTGGATAGACCACCTGGAAGCCACGCGGGGCATCAAGGAACGCCTCGAAGCACAACATTCTGTCGATGTTGGATTGATGCAGATAAACAGCAAGAACTTTGCCATGCTCAATCTCACGCCGGAAAGGGCTTTCGAGCCCTGCGCCTCGCTTTCGGCTGCCGCCCACCTGCTTGAAAGCCGGTATGCCGGCGGCACCACTGCTGTGGCACAGCAACTGGCGCTTCGCCGTGCCATCTCGGCCTATAACACGGGCGACGTCACGCATGGCTTCGCCAACGGTTATGTACGCAAGGTCGAGTCGGCCGCAAAGGACATCTCAAGTCTCCTTGAGAGAACGCTGGAGCCGACTGCTCGAGATGTGCCGCACCTTGAGGCACCCGGTCGGAAAGCCGTGCCGCCTCTGCTCCAGCAGAGCCAACAGGCCAATAGAAAGAAGCAGCCCAACCAAGATTCTTGGGACATCTGGGGCTCGTATCAGCCAGACCGCTCCGGGGCCGATCCCTCAGATCCGACAGGCAGCCAGGCTGCGAAAGCACGGGAACCCTCGAACCCGAACAAACTCGTATTCGATTGAAACATGGAGATGCAATGATGACGCCACTCAAGATACTTCGTGCGCTTAAAACGCGTGTTCCTTCGCCTTTTTCCATGCTGCGCATGGCGGCTGAATATGTACCGGCCGCTGCTGCAGGCGCGGCGTGGACGGTCTTCTACAGCGGGCCAGCCGCGGCTCAGGTGACCGGAGGGACGGATCCTGCCAAGATGGTCCAGAATATCTGCACGTTCATACTTGGCCCCTTTGGACAATCACTGGCCGTGCTCGGGCTCGTAGCCATCGGTATCTCTTGGATGTTCGGTCGTGCTTCACTTGGCCTGGTTGCGGGTGTCGTTGGAGGGATCGTCATCATGTTCGGGGCCAGCTTCCTGGGCAAGGCGCTCATAGGCGGCGGCTGATGAGCGACCGGTTGGAAGTGAGCACCCTCTATGTGGCGGCGACGCGCCCCGCACTGTTTCTGGGGGTGCCGCTGACGCTGGCCGGATTGCTCATGATGTTGGCTGGCCTTGTTATCATTATCCTTCAGAACCCGCTCTACGAAATCGTTCTCGTGCCACTCTGGTTCGGAGCACGGCTGGTTGTTGAGCGTGACTATAACGCGGCAAGCGTCGTGCTGCTCTATTTGCAGACGGCCGGCAGAAGCGTGGACGGGCCGGTCTGGGGAGGCGCAAGCGTCAGCGCCAATCCGATCAGAGTGCCGAAACGCGGAAGAGGAATGGTGTAATGTTCGGCGCCAGCGGCCGGACCGAGAGGTCTGGCGAGATCTACCTTCCGTATGTTGGTCACGTAAGCGATCAGGTTGTCCTTCTGGAAGACGGATCGATCATGGCCATGGCACATGTGAACGGTGTGCCCTTTGATTTGGAAGACGCTGAGATGCGCAACTCGCGCTGCCGCGCGTTCAACACTCTCTTGCGCAACATCGCCGATGACAATGTCTCGATATACGCTCATCTTGTGAGGCACAACGATGTGCCGGCGCCGGCGCCGCGCCAGTTTCAAAGTGCATTCGCTGGCAGTCTGAGCGAGGCCTACGAGCGTCGTGTGCTGTCGGGAAAGCTCTTTCGCAACGATCACTTCCTCACTTTGATCGTGTCCCCCCGCACCGCAATCGGCAAGATCGGCTTGCGGATTGCCAAGTCCCGCAGACGGAATGAGCACGATCTAGCCACCCAAATGCGGAGCCTGGAAGACCTCTGGCACATCACTGCTGGCGCACTCGGCGGTTACGGTCTGCGCCGGTTGGGCATTCGTGAGAAAGGCAACGTGCTCTTCACGGAAATCGGCGAGGCGCTTCGGCTCATGATGACTTGCCGGTTTCTTCCGGTTCCGATGGTTACCGGCTCACTTGGCGCCTCGATCTACACTGACCAGGTCATCTGCGGGAAGCGGGCGCTTGAGATTCGAAGGCCCGGGGATAGCTCCGTCGGATCATTGTTTTCGTTCCGTGAATATCCGGCGACGACGCGGCCGGGCATGCTAAATTCCTTGCTGTCCGCCAACTTCCCGCTTGTCCTGAGCCAGAGCTTTTCCTTCCTCACTCGCCCACAAGCTCATGCCAAACTAAGCCTTAAGTCCAGCCAGATGACGAGTGCCGGCGACAAGGCTCTCACCCAGATCAATGAACTTGCCGAGGCAGAGGACGCACTGGCAAGCAACGAATTCGTGATGGGTTCGCATCATCTGAGCCTGTGCGTCTATGCCGACAGCCTCAATAGCCTTGCAGATCGCGCAGCAAGTGCCCGCGCACGGCTGGCCGACGCGGGCGCCGTTATCGTCCAAGAGGGCATCGGCATGGAGGCCGCATATTGGTCCCAACTTCCGGGGAACAACAGGTGGCGCACGCGCCCGGGGGCGATCACCTCACACAATTTTGCCGGGCTCGTCTCATTTGAGAACTTCCCAAGCGGTTCCAGTTCCGGCCACTGGGGCAATGCTGTTGCGCGCTTTCGCACAAACGGTGGAACTTCTTTCGACTACATCCCCCATGAGAATGACGTCGGCATGACGGCAATATTCGGGCCCGTTGGCAAAGGCAAGACGACGCTGATGACCTTTGTCCTCGCGATGCTTGAGCAAAGCTTGGTCGATCGCAATGGTGCGATCGTCTTCTTCGACAAGGATCGGGGTGGTGAACTGCTGGTGCGAGCCACGGGAGGGACATATCTTGCGTTGCGCAGAGGCGCTCCGAGCGGCTTGGCCCCTCTGCGTGGACTGGACAACACCTCCGCCTCCCGGGACTTTCTGCGCGAGTGGTTGATGGCCCTGATCGAGAGTGACGGCCGTGGTCCGATCTCGCCGGAGGAAAGCCGTCGGCTGGAACGCGGCATTGTTCGTCAGCTTTCGTTCGAACCCCCTATGCGCTCACTTGCGGGCCTGCGCGAGTTCCTATTGCACAGCCCCTCCGAGGGCGCAGGAGCACGGCTGCAGCGGTGGTGTAGAGGGGGGGCGCTTGGATGGGCCTTTGACGGCGACGTGGACGAAGTAAGGCTGGATGCCTCCATTACGGGCTTCGACATGACGCAGCTCCTGGAATATGAGGAGGTCTGTGCACCGGCCGCCGCATACCTTCTGCATCGAGTGGGCGCTATCGTCGATGGTCGTCGGTTCGTCATGAGCTGCGACGAATTTCGATTCTATCTACTCAACCCCCAATTCTCGGCCGTTATCGACAAGTTCTTGCTCACGGTCCGCAAAAACAACGGCATGTTGATACTCGCAACGCAGCAGCCTGAACACGTTCTGGAATCGCCTCTCGGAGCTAGTCTCGTTGCGCAATGTATGACGAAAATTTTCTACCCATCACCGACGGCGGACCGCTCTGCGTATGTCGATGGCTTGAAGTGCACTGCGCAGGAGTTCGAGGCAATCCGCCAGGGAATGGCAATCGGCAGCCGCAAGTTTTTGCTCAAGCGCGATAGCGGGAGTATTGTTTGCGAATTCGATCTTGGGCAGATGCGCGAGTACGTAGCCGTACTCTCGGGGCGGGCCAACACAGTGCGCTTTGCCGACCAGCTTCGTAACCAGCACGGAGACGCCCCAAGTGGGTGGCTCGACAAGTTCATGGCCCGGTACCACGAAGTTCAAGACTGACGGAGGAATATTCATGAAATTTGCCAAACTTGCAGTAACGACCCTTGCTGCTTCCCTTCTGCTTCACGGACAGGCCCGTTCGCAATTTATCGTCAGCGACCCTGTAACAGAAACACAAGCGACCTTAACAGCGCTTTCCAATGCGGCGATCCTTGAGAGGTCAATCGAGACGCTCGCTACCACGATTGAAATGGTGACAATTCTAACGTCGTCATTCGCTGTCACGGGACTGCTAAGCTCACTTAACCAAGGAAATCACTACCCGTCGAGCAATAAGCTGGAGGAGCAGATGTTTGATGCTCGGGCGCCAGCTTCGATTATGGCCCGTAACATTGCGAAGGACCCAAATCGGATAGTCAACGGCACCGATTCAGAAGCGAAACTGTTACAGGGACAAATCGCCGGGGCCGCCAATGCCGCAGCTATTGCAGCCGACACTTTGGGCATGATGGACAAGCGCCTTAAGGATAACGCCGGCACGCTTGGTCAGCTTTCCCGCTCGGGAAATATTATGCAGGCCACCGTGACCAACGGTCTGGTCCTCAAGCAGATTCACGATGCGATGATCCAAAATGTCCAGGCCACGAGTCTGCTGACAATGGCCACTGCACAAGGGAGCCTTCACGCCGTGGAGGAGGCCGCCACGCAGCGTCGCGAACATCAGGACACCGCTAATATGTTTAGCATCCTCCCGTAAACCACACAGAGTTCATCAGGCTCCAGCTGCGCTGATCAGGGACACATCAGGCTCACGCCATGAATTTCAAAATTCCCGCGCCATTCACGACTATACACACGATCTTTCATGGGGCCTTCACGTCCGGGCTGCACAAAGTGCTTGAAAACGTCCAAGCGGCGGTCAGTGCGCCTCTGGTTGCGTGTGTCACGCTCTGGATAATAATCCAAGGCTGTCTGGTCATGCGTGGTCAAGTCGATGCGCGCGGGGGTATCTCGCGCGTAATCATGGTGTCGATTGTCGTCGCCCTTATCTTAGGGCAGGCCAACTATCAGCAGTACATTGAAGCGCTCTTCGACGACACGATTCCGAGGTTGGCTCACGACATCAGTGGCAGCGACTTGCCCTTCATCGGAATCCCCCAGAAGCTCGATCTTATGTTTGCTTCAAGCCAGTATGTCTTTCAGCTGATTGCTTCCGAAATTGGGCCTATGAACGGCCAGGACATACTTGCTTTCGAGGGAGCGCAATGGATTTTCTACGGCGCGCTGTGGACAGCGTTCGAGATCTACGATGCCGTTGGAATTCTGACGAAGGTGCTCTTGACGATCGGCCCCCTGGTCCTTGTAGGCTACCTTTTTGATCACACTCGAGACATAGCCACCAGATGGATCGGCCAACTGCTCTCGTACGGGCTGCTGCTTCTCCTCCTCAACATCGTTGCAACGATAGTAATCGCTGCCGAAGCAGTCTCGCTGGCAGCCATGCTTTTGATGATCAAATTCTCGGGCACGACAGCAGCCAAGATCATCGGGCTTTACGAGCTCGACATGCTTTTCCTAGCTGGTGACGCTCTGATCGTCGCGCTTCCGACGATCGCCAGCAGCATCGCCGGTGGCTCTTGGGGAGGTGCGAACCGACCACTTAACAGCCTCAATCGCCACTTTGCCAAAACGGCGGGTGCTTAATCAATCGACAAGCTCGGTGCCAAAAACATGAAATATTGCCTACTTCTGTCAATCCTCGCTTTGGCCGCCTGCAAGACGAGCCATGGGCTTGCGACATGCGCGGGTGCCCCATTCCAACTGAACGTGGGACAATGGGAAACCACCCCTGAGGATCTTCAGGTCCAATGCGCGGAAGAGCCAAAGTGAAAGTTCCTGAACATGCCCTTCTGGTGGAGAGAGAAACGCTAGCCGCCCACTATAAGAAGGTGGAAGCGTTTCAAACTTCACGAGCGAAGTCTGCGCGGCGCCTGTCAAAGGCCCTGATAGCCTTTGCCGCAGCGGCGGTCCTAGGAAATGTTGCCCAGGCATTTACCATTGCTGCCATGGTCCCGTTGGCCAAGCTCGTACCTGTGTTCCTCTGGGTCCGGCCGGATGGGACCGTCGACAGCGAAGTGTCAGTCTCTCGACTGCCGGCAACCCAAGACCGAGCCGTCATAAATGCTTCGCTGTGGGAATATGTACGCCTGCGCGAGGGGTACACAGCAGATACAGCCCAATACGCCTATGACCTCGTATCCAGTTTCAGCGCGCCGGCTGTGCGACAGCAATATCAAGATTTCTTCAACTATCCGAATCCCACCTCGCCGCAAGTCACGGTCGGCAAACGCGGCAAGCTCGAGGTCGGGCATATTTCTTCAAACGACATCAGTCCGGACGTTCAACAGATCCGTTACAAACGTTCGCTTGTTGTCGATGGGCAGATGCCGATAGTGACCACCTGGACAGCTACCATCCGCTACGAGCGCTTGACGGGTCTGCCTGGGCAATCGAGGCTCACCAATCCGGGAGGTCTACTCGTCACTTCCTATCAAAGCTCGGAAGATAGCGTATCGAACCTGGGCTATGTGCAGCCATGACAAAAAGAGCGTTTCTCGCGCTGGTCTGTTCACTCTTCTTAACGATGGAAGCGTCAGCGGAAGACACACCACTTGCCGGCAAGCATGATGCGCGCATGCGCTACCTGGCTTACCGTCCTGACGAAGTGGTGCGCCTGTCTACCGCAGTGGGGGCAACGCTGGTTGTCACATTCGCGGCCAACGAGACAGTCGCAGCCGTGGCCGTTTCCAATAGCAAAGACCTGGCTGCGCTCCCGCGCGCCAACTATCTCTTTTTTAAGGCTAGCCGGATGCTCCCGCCGCAGCCGGTCGTCGTGCTGGCCGAGAGTGAGTCCGGTACACGGAGATACGTCTTCAGTATTTCAACGAGAGCGATGCCAAAACTCGATGAGCAGCAACCTGACCTATACTACAGTGTGCAGTTCACCTATCCTGCTGATGAGGCTGCTGCTCAGAGAAAGGACGCAGAAAGGCGCTCGATTCTTGGTCAGGCCCGGGCGAAAGTGCTGCGCGACGAGAGAGTTCAGGATTTGTTGAATCGGCCCGCCGCAACTACCAGTCCGGACGAAAGCAATTTTCACTACGTCGCAAAGGGCGATCGATCGCTGGCGCCGCTGGAAGTTTTCGATAATGGCTTTACCACCGTATTTGGCTTCGCAAGCAATTCCCGCATACCCTCCCTCTACATTATCAATCCCGACGGCAAGGAAGCCGCTGCCAATTACACGGTCAAAGGAGACTATGTTGAAGTATCCGCAGTCGCCCGGGAATGGCGTCTGAGAGATGGCAATACGGTCTTGTCCATTTTCAACAGGGCTTATGACCCTGTGGGACGAGCGCCAGGGACCGGTACAGTGACACCCGACGTGTGGCGCGTTTTGAAAGGCCCGGCCGATGAATGAAACCGGCCCACAGTCGGGACATGATGTCCATGCCTCAGGATCGATGGTCTCGGAGCCGGCCCGCCGGCATGTTTCGGGATTGCAGAAGTTGGCCGTCGCTGCTCTTGTTCTCATCTCATCTCTATCGCTCATCTGGCTCGGCGGTCGTCCCAGCACACAAGACGAGCCAACTCAGCCAAAACCTCCAATTGTCGCCGACGCCGAGCCATTCCGCCCCGTGCCGATTGAGATTGCTCCCGAAGCTCCAGCACCCGTACAGGCGGCGCAGGCAGGAGATTCTGCGCCATCCACGCCGCCTCCGACGCCAGCTGATCCGCCGCCGGAGGAAACACCAATTTTCGCCTACAGTGGCAGCGGTCAAATGCCCAACGACGGTCAGCGGAGCGAAGACAACCATAGGGATGCTCCCGCGACCTCGCATGAGATTTCAGACGCTGGCGATCTGACGGGGCGATTGAAACCAGATATACAGGAGCCAAGCCGGGCCACACTTTTGCCGCACCCTGATCTCGTGATTACCCAAGGAACGATAATTCCCTGCATTTTGCAAACGGCAGTCGACACAAATTTACCGGGTTATGTGAAGTGCGTCTTACCTAAAGACGTCCGCGGCGCCACCAACAACGTGGTGCTTTTGGATCGCGGGACGACCGTGATTGGCGAGATCCAGCGTGGTCTCCAACAGGGGGATGCGCGTGTCTTCGTGCTGTGGACGCGCATCGAAACGCCTGACCATGCCCTCGTTTCGCTAGCGTCGCCGGGCGCTGACGAGCTCGGCCGCTCCGGAATGCCTGGCACGGTGGATAATCACTTCTGGCAGCGCTTTGGCGGAGCAATGCTCATGAGCGTCATTCAAGGCGCGTTTCAGGCCGCCGGTCAATACGCTGGCAGCTCAGGTGGAGGAAGCGGCATCAACAGCTTCCAGAGCAACGCCGGACAAGCCGTTGACACGACCCTTAGAGCAACGATCAACGTTCCGCCAACTCTGAAGAAAAACCAGGGAGATGCTGTATCCATCTTTGTGGCTCGGGACCTCGATTTCTCAGATGTATACGATCTTAGACCGATCGCCGTGGCGCCAGCCCCCCAACATCGCCAACGCCGGAGAGACAACAATGCGACCGGAGGCTGACCCTCAATTGCGTTTGCTTCTCAACCCTGTTTTGAAATGGCTTGAGGAGCCAAGGACCGAAGAGGTCGCTATCAACCGGCCTGGGGAAGCCTTTGTCCGACAGGCCGGCGTTTTCACGAAACATCCGCTGCCGCTATCTTATGACGATCTGGAGGACATCGCGATCCTCGCTGGAGCGCTGCGCAAGCAAGATGTCGGACCGCAAAGCCCCCTCTGTGCGACTGAGCTGCCGAACGGAGAGCGGCTGCAGATCTGTTTGCCGCCCGCTGTTCCCTCAGGAACAATAAGCCTGACGATACGGCGTCCCTCAAGTCGTGTGACCGAACTCAAGGAAGTTTCTTCTCGCTACGAATACTCGCGTTGGAATCAATGGCGGTCACGAAAGGAGCGCCAAGAGCGGCAGGACGAAACGATTCTTCAGCACTACGACCATGGTGACTTGGAGCAATTTTTGCGAGCATGCGTTTGCGGGCGGCTCACGATGCTGCTTTGCGGACCTACTGGAAGCGGCAAAACGACAATGAGCAAGACTTTGATCAACGCTATACCCCCGCAAGAGAGGCTGATAAGTATCGAGGACACGCTCGAACTTGCAATCCCGCACGAGAACCATGTCCGGTTACTTTATCCGAAGGACCGAGCAAGCGTAGGTGCGGTGACAGCCGAGCAACTGTTGCAAGCCAGCTTGCGCATGCGCCCTGACCGAATATTGCTTGGCGAGATGCGCGATGATGCTGCTTGGGCTTACCTTAGCGAAGTCGTCTCCGGCCATGCGGGATCAATATCAACGATTCATGGGGCGGATCCGGTCCAAGGCTTTAAAAAGCTCTTTTCACTCGTCAAGAGCAGCCCGCAAGGAGCTGCTGTGGAAGACCACACGCTTCTTGACCTGCTGTCGGCTGCCATTGACGTCATTGTGCCGTTCAGTACCCACGGCGACGTGTATGAGGTGGGGGAGGTGTGGCTCGCCGCCGATGCCCGGCGACGCGGAGAGACAGTAGCCGACCTTCTTAACAAGCACTAAGGCTAGAGCACGTCGGGGATCGGTAGGTCGTTTGTGATACGATGGCGTAATTTGTTCAGATTGAACGTCCACTTTGATTTGAGGGAGGTGGATAATGGGAGGAGGACTGGGCGTAGACCTTCGGTCACAAGTCTGAAGTCTTCGGGCGCCCTGTCGGCGCGGCAAGTTGCGGCACGATTCGACTGGGTGTATCGAGCGCGTCCGCTGAATTGCGCGGGCGACGCTCACCGAGCTGGTGCCGATGCCTGCTTCAAAAGCGGCATCGACACCCGGCAGTCGTACCCTTGATTTACCTAGCCGCGCTCAATGAGTGTCTTCAAAGCCGCCGAACTTGGTTCGGAATGACCGGTGGTAAATCGGGAAGTGCCATATAGGGAATCCTCCTGGTATTGCCTCCAGGGGGTCCTCTCAATGAACAAAGCCGCAACCTGCCCTTGCGACCTCAGCTGGATGTTGCGACGCAACCCATAGGAGGATCGATGCGCAGAGAAATCGCAGGCAGAGTCGGTGGCATTGTGGGCCCGCCGACCGACGGTTTCAGCCCGTCAACAGGTCTTCACGTGTTCCATCCCCGACTATTGCAGGCGTGCGGCTTGCATGCTCCCGCGATCACCCATCGGAAAGAGCGTTACGAACACTACGAAGAGTTGCGCGACTTCCGCTGTCGCCCCGGTCTTACAGCGGACGGTGACCTGTCCGACCTTGATAGGACGTGAAATGCGAACGCTGCTCATTGATCATCATGTGGATCTTACGCGCGCTGTGCGAGTTGCGCTCGGGGATAGCGGTTTTGCCGTTGATGTAGTTGGCAACCTGGAACAGGCATCGAGGGCATTTTGTTGCGCTACCTATGAAATTCTCCTGCTGGAGCTGGCTCTGCCAGATGGCGATGGCTTGGGCTGGCTGAGACAGCTAAGGAGCAACGGGCATTCAGTTCCAACCCTCATTATGAGTAGCATCAACGATCTCGAGAAGCGGATTGCAATTTTCAACGGTGGCGCGGACGACTTTCTGCTCAAGCCCGTCTCTTTCGATGAGCTCATCGCCAGAATGAGAGCCATTCTGCGCCGGTCGACACAGGTGACCGACCCCATCGTTGTATTTGGCAATCTCAATTTCGATCCGATCGGCCGACAGGTTTCCGTCTCGGGTCATCCTCTGAAGATCGCACGCCGCGAACTATGTATTTTAGAGCATCTGCTTATCCGTGCAGGCCGCATCGTGCCTCGTGCGCAGTTGGAAGATCACCTCTATTCGTTCAACGACGAGGTATCTGCCAACGCGCTTGAAGTCGGAATCTATCGCTTACGTGGACACCTGAGAAGGTCAGGTGCAACGCCACGTATCACGACCATGCGCGGCATTGGTTACATTCTTGAATTGACTGAGGCGGCATCCGCATAGTTGGTCTAAATTGAAAGAACAGACTGCCTGCCCGTCGTCAGGGTGAGCTTGTGGCCATAATGGACATCGCGGCCGCCCTTGACGATGATGTCGGCATGCGGTTCGAACGGCTCTGTCGCAAACCTTTTTGTAAGCGAGCATGGCAAGAAAAACGCCTCAGCTGTGGAGGAGCACGTGATGTTCAAGGGCCGCCATTTCGACCAGGCTATCGGCTTCAAGTGGCATGCGAACGACGTGGTTATCCTCTCCGGCATCGAGATGATCCACATGATGGGCAAGCGACAGGCGAGGTATGCCTACAAGGCTGTCGATCGCTGTTTCGATCTCCTCGCTGCCTGACGGACAGGCCGAAATGGCCGTTCACAACCCCATTTCCAGGTTTGCGACAGAGCCTTTTGTCGGCGTTGCCGGCTTCGAAGGGCCGGTGCGCGCCGAGCGGATCAAGATCACCCCCGGCCACCTTGCTGCGGCCACTCGCCGAGTACGAAGCGGCGGCCGGAGGGAGCTGGTGATGACGACCCTAGATCATGACCTGCTGATCGCAATCCTGGATCGGCTGAAGTTGACGGCGATCCGCGACCAGCTCGACACGCTCATGTCGAGCAAGATCGCGCAGTTCCCGTTTGTCCGCGAACTCGACGGCTTCGGCTTCGACGCGCAGCCATCGGTCTGCTTCAGCCAAACGTATTCATAGGTATGGGACAGGCTGCTATGTCCGCCACCCACGCCTGCTCCGAGGCCCTCCAGGGCAATGGTCTGAGACCTGGGCTCAAGCCCTTCGGCGAGGAGGATGAGACGCCGCTGGAGCTCGGGTGCAAGCGCTGCCACGCCCGCTCCGAGGCCCCACAAGGCCGTAGCGCAGTCGTCGGGGTCACGAGGCCCCTCGGCCACGACGACGAGACGCTGCTGGAGCCCGGTTGCAAGGGCTGCCACAGGCCTGAACCTGAATCCGCCTTTCTTGAGGCGTTGCGACTATCATCGCGGCGACACGCAGCTCTTGATTTGTGTGCGAAATCCTCAGCAGATCCATCGGGCTGAGCCGCTCAGCAATATCAACGAGAATGTCCAGCGGCAGATCAAGGATACTCAGAGGAGGAAACGCTCTTGAGGCTCAGAGCGCGTCTGCTCCACTATAGATCAGGATGATTCACCGGGTCCTTCAACGCCAGCCGCCGGTTCCGATGAGAGAATTGTCCCTGATATCACGCTCGATGGAGTTAAATGGCGAGATGGGCGCCTTGCCACGCTCCTCAATGCCCCTCATGATTCACCGCCTATAGCTACCAACTGAATGAATCATCGTGATTGTCGCGCAGCGGAATCCTCAAGGATCGGGCAGTTCGTAGGGGGCGCCGGTTTGACCAGGTTGAGCCCGCGAATTGCTCGATCGGACAAGATCCTAATTCTCGACCATGCGGTGAGGCTCGAACGAGATCCTCGGGACGCACTCCAAGGTTTCGATCATGTTCGGCACACAAGGAGAGGGCGGCATGCTGCCGCCCTCTCCGCTGTAAGCTGATAGGGGCTGGATTAAAAATCCATACCGCCCATCCCGCCCATGCCGCCCATACCGCCGCCGCCCATGCCGCCAGGCATGCCGCCGCCAGCCGACTCCTTCTTGGGAGCCTCCGCGATCATGGCTTCGGTGGTGACGAGCAGGCCGGCGACCGAGGCCGCGTCCTGGAGGGCGGTGCGAACGACCTTGACCGGGTCGACGATACCCATGGCGATCATGTCGCCATATTCGCCGGTCTGGGCGTTGTAGCCGTAGGTCGCGCCCTTGTTGTCGAGGATCTTGCCGGCGACGATCGAAGCTTCAGCACCTGCGTTCGAAGCGATCTGACGGGCCGGAGCCTGCAGTGCACGACGAACGATGTTG
>NZ_AYXC01000025.1:0-56379 GCF_000502275.1 Mesorhizobium sp. L103C131B0
CTTCTGTCTTGGTCATGGTGGCGTTCCTTCCAGGGAATCGGTGACGTTGAACATCACCAGCCTGCCATGACCGCCCCCTCTCAGCGAATTTGCAGAACTCTCAGCACACTACCTTGGCAGCCTCGCCGACGGCTCTTTCTTACAACGTTGAAGGTTGGCGAAAACAATGAAGCGCGCGATCTCCCCCCTCGTGGGGGAGATGGCCGGCAGGCCAGAGGGGGGCGCCGTAGGGCGCCGACCTTTATGTGGTAGCGTCAGGCCCCTGCCCGCTCCATGCCGAGCCTGGCGATGCGGCGCAGTTCGTCGATCGGGGTCAGGCCGCCCGAGCGCTCATAGTGCCAGAAGGTCCAGCCGTTGCAGGCGTCCAGGCCCTGCACTTCGGCGCCGATCTTGTGGATCGAGCCGGCGCTGTCACCGATGGCAACCGTGCCGTCGGCGCGTACCTTGGCCGACCAGCGCTTCTTGGCATCGTAAAGCGTGGCGCCGGGCTGCATAAGCCCGGTATCGATGAGGCTGACAAAGGCGACGCGCGGCTCGGCGCGCTTGCCGGTGAGCACGGTGAGATCGGCGCTTTCCAGCGGCCGCACGGCGTCGATGCGCTCATTGGCGGCGTCGATATAGGCCTGCTCGCGCTCGATGCCGACGAAATGGCGGCCAAGCCGCTTGGCCACGGCGCCGGTGGTGCCGGAGCCGAAGAACGGGTCGAGCACGATGTCGCCCGGCTTGGTCGAGGCCATCATGATGCGGGCGAGCAGCGCTTCCGGCTTCTGCGTCGGATGCAGCTTGTCGCCATTGTCGTTCTTCAGCCGCTCGCCGCCAGTGCAGATCGGGAACAGCCAGTCGGAGCGCATCTGGATGTCGTCGTTCGATGCCTTCATGGCTTCGTAGTTGAAGGTATAGGCCTTGCCCTTCTGGTCGCGCGAGGCCCAGATCATGGTCTCATGCGCGTTCTGGAAGCGGCGACCGCGGAAATTAGGCATTGGGTTGGTCTTGCGCCAGACGACATCGTTGAGAATCCAGAAGCCGAGATCCTGCATCTTGGCGCCGACGCGGAAGATGTTGTGGTAGGAGCCGATGACCCAGATGGTGCCATTCGGCTTCAGCACGCGGCGTGCCGCCAGGAGCCAGGCGCGGGTGAAGGCGTCATAGGCCTCGAAACTCTCGAACTGGTCCCAGTCATCGTCGACGGCGTCAACCTTGGACTGGTCGGGCCGGTGCAAATCGCCGTCGAGCTGCAGATTGTAAGGCGGATCGGCGAAGATGACGTCGATGGATTTTTCCGGCAGCCGGTCGAGCGCGGCGACACAATCGCCCTTGAGGATCGTGTCCAGCCACTCGGATTGCTGGGGGGCGTGGGAGAGGTCGGCGAGAAGACGCACGGCAGACATTTTTACACCCAAGGCACGCGTTACTGTTTACTCCCCGTTATGGTTACCGATCAGCGTAAATATTCGGTGAAGGACGCAACAGGCCAGGCAGCCCTGACGTCGTCAATTTGCGCAGCCCGGCCCGTTGGTGTATGTCGCGCCGCTTGAGCCTTGCCGGGCCTCCATCACCCTCCCTCGTTCGGATTGCCATGCCCCAGCCAGATCTTGTCATCTTCGATTGCGACGGCGTGCTCGTCGATTCCGAAATCATCGCAGCCCGCGTCGAGGCCGAATTGCTGACCTTGGCCGGATATGAAATCTCGGCCGAGGAATACGCCGAAACCTATGCCGGACTGACCTTCAAGGACATCATGATGCGGGTCGAGCAAAAATCCGCCATCCCGTTCCAGGCCTCGATGATCGACCGGGCCGAAGAGCTGGTCGACCGCAAACTGCGCAGCGACGTGCGCGCCATCGACGGCGTGCGCGAGGCGGTCGCCGCGGTCACCGCGCCGCGCTGCGTCTGCTCGAACTCACGCTTGGAGCGGATCGAGTTCATGCTCGAGAAAGTGGGCTTGCTGCCGTTCTTCGCCGGCCGGATTTTTTCAGCGCTGGAAATACCAAGCAAGAAAACCAAGCCCGCGCCGGATGTGTTCCTGATCGCGGCGCAGCAACTCAACGCCAATCCGGCAAACACCTTCGTCATCGAGGATTCGGTGCACGGCGTCACCGGCGCCAGGGCCGCTGGCATGCGCGTGATCGGCTTCACCGGCGCCGCGCACAGCTATCCCGGCCATGCCGATGTGCTGACCGAAGCCGGAGCCGAAACCGTCATCCGCCGCTGGGCCGAACTGAAAAGTGTGATTGCCGCTCTGTCGGAGTGGTCGGACGCCTGAACCGATCAGTCCTTGGCTTTGGCCGACCTGGCCGGTTTCTTCTTAGCCCTGTTGTAGGCAATCGCGGCGCGGACGAGCGCTTTCAGCGCATCCGCATCGATCTCGTCGCCCTCCGACACATCGATGGCGCGCCACACCTTGCCGTTGAGCCCGTTGTTGAACAGCCTGTCGGGATCCGGCAGGCTGGCGCCGTGAGAAAAGGTCAGCTTCACCTTGTCCTTGTGAGCGTTGCCGACGGCGATCATGCCGTCGCGCGACCATACCGGGCTGCCCATCCACTTCCACTCCTCGGTGATTTCCGGGTCGGCGTCGAGGATGGTATTGCGCAGGCTGGCCAACGTCTTGCCCCGCCAATCGTCCAGCTCCCGGATTCGGGCATCTATCCGCTCGGAGGCGGAGGCGCCTCCCTCGTCCTTGCTCGACATGCTGATCTTCATGGTCTGCCTCCGTTCACATCTTCTCGCCGGGCAATCGGCTGGCCTGCTTCACCCAGGAGGCGAAGCGGGCTTCGTCGATCTCTTCGCCTTCATGGATGTCGAGATAGCGCACTTCCTTTTGCCTGGAACGCCGGGAGGCACAGGATCGAGCGACGTGCCGCGAAAGAAGGCGACTTTGACGTATCTGGTGAAGCAATGCAGGCTGAGGAACCAACCGTCGCCCTCGATGCCATAGAACGGTGAGTTCCACTTCACCGCCTTGCAGACGCCGGGGACGGCGCTGACGATAAGTGCGTCGATCCGGCGCCCGACATCGCTTTTCCAGCCCGGCATGGCAGCAATATACGCCTGCACCGGAGCGTCCCCATAGGCCTTCGGGATCTGCGGGTTGCCGCCCGAAAGCAGGACCGGCTTTTCCGGCTTGTCTGGGGCCGGTTTTGCGACCTTCGATTTTCCCGGCGCCTTGGCCATGTCCTACCCTTGCGCGCCCTGCTCGCCACGCGATCTCGCGACGTAAGGCAGCACGAACATATAGAGGCCGCTGAACAGCAGCAGGAATAGCGGCAGCAGCGGCGAATAGACCACCCAGGCCGGAGGTTGCCCGAACGCCATGGTGATGAAATTGGCTGCCACGGTCAGCGTGAAGATGATCGACAGCCAACGATGGGTTTGACGTATCCATTTGCTCAAGTTCATTGCAACTTCCTCTTGAAACCAGCGCCTACCAACGCGCCAGTTGGGTGATCTGGATGAGATTGCCGCAGCTGTCGTTGAGCTGGGCGATGGTCGAGCCGGTCACTTCTGTCGGCGCCATGGCGAACGCACCGCCGCGTCCCTTGATGCGCTCGTAATCACCCTTGACGTCGTCGGTGAACAGCATGAGCGCGGGCTGCCCCTGCTTGAAGATGGCCTGCTGGTAGGCCTTGGCGGCCGGGTTGTCGTTGAGCGCCAGCTGTAGCTCGGCTCCCTCGGGCTCATCGGGTGAGATGACGGTCAGCCAACGAAAAGGCCCATTGCTGAAGTCGGCCTTCACAGCAAAGCCCAGCACGTCGGTGTAGAAGCGCAGTGCGTTATCCTGGTTGTCCACATAGACGCTGGTCAGCTTGATCTTCATCGATTTCCTCCTTTTTGCATTCGGTGCCCCGCGATCAGGGCATGGTACCGACAGGCTTCAATCCGGGTTCGCCAGAAGCTGCTCCAGCTTGGTGAGGAATTGCTGCCACCCGGCCATGGCTCCGCCATAGGCCTGCTTCTGGCTCGGATGGAAGCCCGACTGCTCGACGCGCAGATGGGTTCCCGAGCTCGTGGGTGTGAGCGTGAACGTCACCACGCTCTTCAGATTGTAGGCGGCATCCTCATGCGCAAAATCCCAGCTGTAGGACAGCGTCCTGTTTTGCTCGATGGCCAGCACCTCGCAGTCGAGCACGCCGCCCCAGTCGCCGCGAAGATTGAAACTGTGGCCGACGACAGGCTTGAAATCGTTCTTCATGAGCCAATCCTCCATCAGATGCGGCTGCGTCAACGCGCGCCAGATCTTCTCCGCCGGCCAGGATATTTCACGTTCGACGACGACGGTGCGCAGCTCGGGATTGCTCACTGGTCCATCCTTTTCAGCAGGTTCTCGAGATCATCGAAGCGGCTCTCCCAGAATCCTGTCATTTGAACTGTCCAGTCGGTCAGCGGACCAAGTGCCTCGGGCTGCGCGCTGTAGTGGGTCTGGCGTCCGGCGTGGCGGTCACGCACCAGGCCGGCCAGCTTCAGGACGCCGAGATGCTTCGACACCGCCGGTTGCGAGACCCCGGACTGCGCCGTCAGCGCCCCCACGGTCTGCTCACCCTGGCGGCACAAGCGCTCGAAGATGGCCCGCCGAGTCGGGTCGGCAAGCGTTCTGAACAAAGTATCGTGGGCGTCCGGCATCGGGATCAATAACCTGCGAGCTATTGATTGACGTATAACCGCCGGGATATGGATGAGTCAAGTGCGCTGGCGGAATGGATCGAGATTAAAGCGCAGACGCGACCTGCCGCAGGCGCACGCCTGCAGGATTACGATCGGATCGTTTGGATCTTTCAAAGAGTTGACCGGCACCGTCGCAGCAGCGACGGCGCCCAGGCGCTTAGTTCGTCGCGGGAGCGCGCTTCTTTTTCTTGCCGGACTTCTTGTCCGCCGCCGCCGGCGCGGTGTCGTCATAGCCGGCATAGACAGTGTAATCCCGGGCGGAGGGTTCGGGCACGACGACGTTGGGATCGGTGAACACGAATTGGGTGGCGGTCGAGGGATCGCTGACCTGGATCTGATAGGGGTGAATTTGCGAATAAAGCACGTCGGGGCCGTGCATGACGGCAATGCGGATCGGCATGGTGATGGTGCCGGGGGCGAACAGCGGTCCCGGCACGATCTTGCCGGCAACGCCAACCTTCATCGTCAACTGGCCGTTGGCACGGCTGCAATCGCGGCTCACATCGCTGATCGAGGCCTGGTAGATGATCTTGGCCGGATCCTTGTTCGGATCGACGATGGAGCCGTCAGGCGCCGTCTGCGCGGCGGCAGCGGCCTCGGCATCCTGTGCCGCATCAGCCTTTTTCTTTCTCGGCTGCGGCGCGCCCTTGGCGTAGGTATTGAAGTAGGCGGTGCCATCGCGCACCGTCACTTTCGGGCAGTAGGCCTGCAACTGGCTGGCGAGAACCTTGGGATCCTGCGGCGGTATTGGCGCATTCGGGTCGGTCTTCTTGCCGAAACCGAGATTGAGGATGCCATTGTCGCTCGATTGGCAACCGGCGGCGGCAAGCATAAAGCCGGTGAGCGCCAGACCCGCGACAAAGCGACGGTTGAACTTGTGAAACGCCATGAAACTGCACTTCCCTCTCGCAAAGTTGGTGACGTATAGCAACGCCACGGCAAAAATGCGACTGAGCCGGCTCGGAAAATTAACCAATTGCCGTGGATGAACCGGCGGCAGCAATGGACCTTGACGATGCGCTATGTGAGTACCCGCGGGGATGCACCCGTGCTTGGATTTGCCGACGCGGTGCTGGCGGGGCTGGCCCGCGACGGCGGGCTTTATGTGCCGCAGACATGGCCGCAGTTTTCGGCAGCCGAGATCCGCGCCATGCGCGGCCTGCCCTATGCGGACCTCGCCATCCGCGTGCTGACGCCGTTCCTCGGCGGCGAGATCGCCGCACCCGTCTTCGAGCGCCTGGTGCGAGAAGCCTATGCCACCTTCCGCCACCAGGCCGTCTGCCCGCTGGTGCAGACCGGCGCCAACACGTTCATCCTTGAACTCTTCCACGGTCCGACGCTGGCCTTCAAGGACGTTGCCATGCAGCTGCTTGCCCGGCTGATGGACCATGTACTGACTGAGCGCGGCCAGCGCGCAACCATCGTCGGCGCGACCTCGGGTGACACCGGCGGCGCCGCCATCGATGCCTTCGCCGGCCGCGACCGAACTGACATTTTCGTGATGTTTCCGCATGGCCGCGTCTCGCCGGTGCAGCAGCGGCAGATGACGACATCGACGGCCACCAACGTCCAGGCGCTGGCCATCGAAGGCAATTTCGACGATTGCCAGGGCCTGCTGAAGGATATGTTCAACGATCATGGTTTTCGTGATCGCGTGTCGCTGTCGGGCGTCAATTCGATCAACTGGGCCCGCATCATGGCCCAGATCGTCTATTATTTTTCCTCGGCGCTTTCGCTCGGCGCGCCGGACAGGCCGGTCTCCTTTACCGTGCCGACCGGCAATTTCGGCGATATTTTCGCCGGTTACGCCGCCAAGAAGATGGGCCTGCCGATCGAGCGGCTGATCGTCGCCACCAACGACAACGACATATTGGCGCGCACTTTCGCGACCGGTGAATACCGCACCAAGGGTGTGTTTGCGACGACGTCGCCATCGATGGACATCCAGGTATCGTCGAACTTCGAGCGACTGCTGTTCGAGGCCTGCGACCGTAACGCAGAGACGGTGCGGCGTTACATGGCCGGCCTCAAGCAATCCGGCGCCTTCACCATCGAGACCGCAGAAATCGACCGGATGCGGTCCGAATTCGACGCCGGACGCGCTGATATGGACGAGGTTGCCGCCACCATCCGTTCAACGCTCGAATCCAGCAATTATCTGCTCGATCCGCACACGGCCGCGGCCGTGCATGTCGCCGCCGGCAAGGCTGACGGTGCAGTGCCGATGGTGGTGCTGGGCACGGCGCACCCGGCCAAGTTCCCGGCCGCGGTCGAAGCCGCCTGCGGCGTGTCGCCGGCCCTGCCCGCATGGCTGGGGTCCTTGATGTCAGCCGACGAAAAGTACACGGTACTTCCATCCGACCTGAAAATGGTGGAAGATTACGTGAGCCGCCACTCAAGGGCAGCGCGTTAGGGAGTACTTGCCATATGGGTGTTGAGGTAAGCCGTCTGTCGAACGGCCTGACAGTCGCCACCGAAACCCTTCCAAGCCTCGAATCCGTTGCCCTTGGCGCCTGGGTCAAGTCCGGCGCCCGCAATGAGCGTGACGACGAGCACGGAATGGCCCATCTGCTCGAGCATATGGCCTTCAAGGGTACGAAAAGGCGGACGGCCTTCGAGATCGCCTCGGAAATCGAGGATGTCGGCGGCGAGATCAATGCCGCCACATCAGTCGAGACGACGTCCTATTACGCCAGGGTGCTGTCCGACGATGTGCCGCTGGCGGTGGATATCCTTGCCGATATCCTGCAGGAGTCCGAATTCGACCCAGAGGAACTGGAGCGCGAGCAGCATGTGATCCTGCAGGAGATCGGCGCCGCGCACGACACGCCCGACGACATCGTCTTCGACCGTTTCACCGAGACCGCCTTCCGCCACCAGACGATCGGCCGCTCGATCCTCGGCACGCCGGAAACCGTCAAATCCTTCACCTCCAAACAGCTGCATGATTTCATAGAGCGCCAGTATGGCGCCGAGAAGATGGTGATCGTGGCGGCAGGCGACATTAAGCACGACAATTTCGTGCGCGAGGTCGAAAAGCAGCTCGGCGGTTTCCGCAGCAAGTCCGACAGCACGATGCCGCAATATGCGCAGTATGTCGGCGGCGATTTCCGCGAGGATCGCGACCTGATGGACGCGCAGATCGTGCTCGGCTTCGAAGGCCGAGCCTATCATGTGCGCGATTTCTACGCTTCGCAGGTGCTGTCGATGATCCTCGGCGGCGGCATGTCGTCCCGGCTGTTCCAGGAGGTCCGCGAAAAGCGTGGCCTGTGCTATTCGGTCTATGCCTTCCACTGGGGTTTTTCCGATACCGGCATCTTCGGCGTTCATGCCGCGACCGGGCAGAGCGACATTGCCGAACTGGTGCCGGTCATTATCGACGAGCTGCAGAAGGCCGGCGAGAATATCCTTCAGGAAGAGCTCGACCGCGCCCGCGCGCAATATCGCGCCGGCCTGATCATGTCGGCTGAAAGCCCGGCCAGCCGCGCCTCGCAGATCGCCAGGCAGCTGCTTCTGTTCGGTCGGCCGATCGCCAAGGAGGAGTTGATGGAACGGCTGTCGGCGCTGACCGTCGAGCGGCTGACCGACCTTTCGTCCCGGCTGTTTTCGACCAAGCCGACGCTGACCGCGGTTGGACCGGTGGGTACGCTCGCGCCCTATGAGGCGATTCTCGATTCGCTTGCGGGCACGCACACCACGGCCCGCAAGCTCGCCGTCTAAGCCTTCAAGCGCCGGTGTTCGCGCTCCCTTTCTTTCGCCGTGACCTGCCGGCACTGAAAGGCGACCGGGTCATGCTGCGCGTGCCCTACACCAACGACTATCGCGAATGGTCAGCGGTGCGCGGCGAAAGCCGTGCCTTCCTCGAACCGTGGGAGCCGCGCTGGACGCCCGATGAACTCGACCGCACCGCCTGGCGGCTGCGCATCGGCCGCTACCGCGAAGACTATGCGCAGGGGACAGCCATCGCCTTCTTCATCTTCGAGAAGGCGAGCGGCAAGCTTGCCGGCGGCATTACGCTCGGCAATATCCGCCACGGCGTCTCGCAAAGCGGCCATGTCGGGTACTGGATCGGGGAGCGGTTTGGCGGCCGCGGCCTGATGACCGACGCGGTCAAGGTGGTCTGCCGCTTCGCCTTCGATACGCTGAGGTTGCACCGGATCGAAGCTGCCTGTATTCCCGACAATGTCCGGTCGATCCGCGTGCTTGAAAAAGCCGGATTCCGGCGCGAAGGACTTCTGCGATCCTACCTCAGGATCAACGGCATCTGGCAGGACCACTACCTCTACGCCCGGATCGCGGACGATCCGCCGGGCGCTGGAACGAAGGACTGATTTTTGACGAATTTCCTGCGAAACGGGTCGCTGTTGGCCTTTGTTCTGGCGGTTGTCGTCACGCTTTGCGCGGCGCTCCCGGCCTTCGCCGTCGAACCGATCAAGATTGCCCGCGACGATGTCGCGCTCGACCTGTCGCGCGCCGTCGAGATTTACCGCAACCAGGGCGAAAACTTCCAGGTGTCGACCGCACCCGGCCCCGATGGCATCGTCCGGCGCATCGAGGTCGAGGCCAATGACGCGCGCTCGAGCGGTGACTGGGCGGTGTTCGCGCTCGCCAACACCACCGACCAGCAGCTTGACCGGCTGATCGTGGCGCCGCATTTCAGGCTGGTGAATTCCGGCATCTTCTGGCCCGATCTCGGCGCCACCCGCATCGCCGCGATCACACCCAGCGAGGGCTTCGCGCTCGACCGCCAGTCAAGCTCCGACGCCGACGTGTTCCGGGTGACGCTGAACCCGGGAACGGTGATCACCTTCATCGCCGAACTCGCCTCGCCGAAGCTGCCGCAGGTCTATCTATGGGAGCCGGAAGCCTACAAGGACTCGGTCAATTCCTATACGCTGTTTCGCGGCATCGTCATCGGCATCGCCGGGCTGCTGGCGCTGTTCCTGACCATCCTTTTCGTCGTCAAGGGAACCTCGATGTTTCCGGCGACAGCCGCACTTGCGTGGGCGGTACTTGCCTATATCTGCGTCGATTTCGGCTTTCTGAACAAGATCATAGAGATATCGCCCGGCAACGAGCAGATGTGGCGGGCGGGAACGGAGGTGGCGCTTGCGGCGACCTTCGTGGTGTTCCTGTTCGCCTATCTCAACCTCAACCGGTGGCACGGGCATTTCAGCTATGGCGCGCTGGTCTGGATTCTCGGCCTGGTGCTGATCGCGGGTGTGGCCATCATCGATCCGGCCGTCGCCGCCGGTATTGCCCGGCTGTCCTTTGCCGCCACCGCGCTGACCGGGCTCGGCCTCATCATCCTGCTCGGTCTTCGTGGTTACGACCGTGCGATCATGCTGGTGCCCAGTTGGGTGATGGTGCTGCTATGGCTGTGCGGGTCGTGGATGGCGATCACCGGCATGCTCGACAACGACATCGCCCAGCCGGCATTGGGCGGCGGGCTGATCCTGATCATCCTTTTGATCGGCTTCACCGTCATGCAGCATGCCTTTGCCGGCGGCGCGCTGCATCAGGGCCTGTTCTCCGATCTCGAGCGCCAGGCGCTGGCCGTCGCCGGCTCCGGCGACACGGTGTGGGACTGGGACGTGCTGCGCGACCGCGTCGTCACCAAGCCCGACGTCAGCATCCAGCTTGGCCTGGCGCCCAACAGCCTGGGGGGTGCGGCCCGCAACTGGCTGCCGGTGCTGCATGCCGACGACCGCGACACGTTCCGCACCACCCTCGACGTGGTGCTCGAACATCGGCGCGGCCGGGTCTCGCAGAATTTCCGCCTGCGCGGCGCCGACGGGCACTACCACTGGTTCTTGCTTCGGGCGCGGCCGGTGATCGGCTCGGATGGCGAAGTGATTCGCTGCGTCGGCACCATGGTCGACGTTACCGAGCAGAAAAAGTCCGAGGAAAGGCTGCTGCACGATGCCGTTCACGACAATCTGACCGGCCTGCCCAACCGCGAACTTCTGATGAACCGGCTGGAAGCCATCATCTCGATCGCGCGCACCGAAGAGAAGGTGCGCCCCACCGTCTTCGTCATCGACATCGACCGTTTCAAGCAGGTCAATGACGGGCTTGGCATCTCGGCCGGCGACACCATCCTGCTCACCATTGCGCGCCGCTTGCACCGGCTGTTGAAACCTAAGGATTCGCTGTCGCGCTTTGCCGGTGACCAGTTCGCCCTGATGCTGCTCTCCGAACAGGAACCCTCCCGCATCGCGGCGGTGGCAGACGCCATCAAGCACGCCATCAACAACCCGATCACCTTCGCCAAGCGCGAGATCGTGCTGACTGCCTCGATCGGCCTGATCACCTGGACCTCGGCGCAGACTTCGGCAGAAGACATGGTCAAGGACGCCGAGCTTGCCATGCACCAGGCCAAGCGCTTCGGCGGCGACAGGATCGAGCCGTTCCGGCCGGCCTTCCGCACCGTCGGCACCGACCGGCTGCAATTCGAATCCGATCTGCGCCGCGCCATCGAGCGGCGCGAATTCACCCTTGCCTACCAGCCGATCGTGCGGCTGGAGGACGGCAGCATTGCCGGCTTCGAAGCGCTGCTGCGTTGGGACCATCCGCGCCGCGGCATGATCCCGCCGGGCGATTTCATCCCGGTCGCCGAAAGCTGTGGCCTGATCGTGCAGCTTGGGCTGTTTGCCATGCAGCAGGCGGCCGAAGATCTCGCCGGCTGGCAAAAGCAGATCGGCGACACCCCGCTGTCGGTGTCGGTCAATCTGTCCAGCCGCCAGCTGATCCGCCGCGACCTGGTCAGCGATGTCCGCTCGGTCATCGCCCGCGCCAATCTGAAGCCGCGCTGCTTCCGGCTCGAACTTACCGAATCGCTGGTCATGGACAATCCAGAGCAGACCTCGCATGTGCTGACCAAACTCAAGCAGCTCGGCATCGGCCTGTCGCTGGACGATTTCGGCACCGGCTATTCCTCGCTCGCCTATCTGACCCGCTTCCCCTTCGACACCATCAAGATCGACAAGAGCTTCGTCGACGACGCGACGCCGAAGCGGGCGGTGCTGCTCAAATCCATGGTCAACATGGCGCATGAACTCGGCCTGTCGGTGGTGGCCGAGGGCATTTCCGACGAAAGCGATGCGCTGGAATTGCGCCAGATGGGCTGCGAATATGTGCAAAGCTTCATGTTCGGCGCGCCGATGCCAGGCGACCAGGTGCTGAAGGCGTTGAAAGAACAGTACCCGATGACGCAGGCGTGATGGGTGAGGCATGCGTCGTGCAGGCGCGTGGTTACATTGGAATGAACCCCGAAAATTAGCTGAAGCGACCGCGCCTTCGTCATCCTAGGGCGAAGCAAGGAGCGCAGCGACGCGGCGCAGACCCTAGGATGACGAAAGTGGCGGGCGGCTTCGGCTAGTCGCGAAGGTTCGGCGGAACGTCGGCGAAGGCGAGGCTTCAGGCGTGCCCCGCGGCCAGGCTCAAATGCGCCAGATCAATCCCGATCGATGCCAGGATGCGGTCGTACTTCCGCTCGATGTCGGCGTCGAACAGCAGCTCCGGCGTGGCCGGACAGGTCAGCCAGCCATTCTCGGCGATCTCGGTTTCCAGCTGGCCGGCGCCCCAGCCGGAATAGCCGAGCGCCATCAACGCGCGCCGCGGGCCGCGGCCGGACGAGATGGCGCGCAATATGTCGACCGTCGCGGTCAGGCAGATATCGTCGGAGACGGTGAGCGAGGATTCCACCCGGTAGTCGCCCGAGTGCAGGACGAAGCCGCGGCTGCGGTCCACCGGGCCGCCATTGCGCACGACGAAGTCGCGGGCCTGCGCCGGCAGCCTGATCGCCTCCTGCTCGTTCATGATGCCGAGCTGCACCAGAAGATCGGGAAACAGCATCTGTTGCGTCTGGTTGATGATCAGGCCCATGGCGCCTTCATCGCTGTGCGCACAGATGTAGATGACCGAGCGCGTGAAGCGATCGTCCTTCATGCCGGGCATGGCAATCAGAAACTGGTCGTCAAGAAAGCCGCGTCCACCGGCCGTCTTTTTGTGGCGCAACAAGTCCATGGACGGGAGCGTAACGCGTTTCCGGGACGCCGAAAAGATGCGCCGCGTGGGATTCGGCCAAAGCCCGATGGTTGGAACAACGGATTCCTGGCTGTAAACTTTGCTCGGCCGATTGCTTGAACCCAACTGTTCCTTGCCCGAAGGTCACGCAAATATGATACGCAGAGCGCCATGAAAACATTGCGCGGCCATGAACTGACGATCAAATCAACGCCATGCAAAGCTTGAAAATCCTGCTGCTCGGCGCCGCCATCGGATGCGGAGTAGCCCTTCCCGCCGCCGCCTCGTCTTCCGACTGGTACAACAGCGAAGGCGGCAGGGTGCGGCTGGTGACATCAGGCAAGGCCGACGAGGCAGGCCGCATCCATGGCGTGCTCGACATCGCGCTCAAGCCCGGCTGGAAGACCTATTGGCGCGATCCGGGCGACGCCGGCGTGCCGCCGCAGATCGACGTTTCGGCCAGCACCAACATCACCGATGCGGCGTTTTCCTTCCCGCCGCCGCAGCGCCATGACGACGGCTACGGCAAATGGGCCGGCTACAACCATCCGGTCTCGCTGCCGGTGACATTCACTTTGTCGTCGCCTGGGGATGCGGCCGTCATCGATGCCGATATCTTTCTTGGCATCTGCGAGACGATCTGTATTCCGGTGCAGACGCGGCTGAGCGTCGATCCCGCCGCCGATCCCGACAATGCCGAGGATGCGGCGCTGGTGAAGGCTGCACTCGCCACCTTGCCCGCGCCTGCCAAGCCCGATTTCGGGATCAAGGTGCTGCCGGGCGACCATGAGACGCTGATCGTCGAGGCGACTTTTCCCGGCGATCCGGAGGCGGCGGATTTATTCGTCGCCGGGGGACGCGACTATATGTTCGGGGCGCCTGCGCGCAACGAGAAGGACGGCCGGCTTGTGTTTACCATTCCGATCCTCGACCGGCCGTCGACGACACCGACCGAAGGCGGGTTGTATTACACCCTGACAAGTGCCGAAGGCGCGGTCGAGGGCGTTCTGCCGTTTCCCTGATACCGAACCCGATCCAGGCTTTCCCTTGATCCAGGCCCTGTCGGCGGTTGCGGGAGATGCCCGATTTCGCTATCGCAAGAAACCTTCCCTGCTTTTCACACGAGGACCATCATGACGATTGCCGTTGGCGACAAACTGCCCGATGCGACCTTCAAGGAAATGACCGCCGACGGCGCCAAGGTGATCACCTCGGCCGAGATTTTTGCGGGCAAGAAAGTGGTGCTGTTCGGCGTTCCCGGCGCGTTCACGCCGACCTGCAGCAACAATCATCTGCCGGGCTATCTCGAGAACCACGATGCCATCCTGGCCCGCGGCGTCGACACCATCGCCGTCGTCTCCGTCAACGATGTCCATGTCATGGGCGCCTGGGCCAATTTCACCGGCGGTCAAGGCAAGATCCTCTATCTCGCCGACGGCAATGGCGACTTCGCCAGGTCGATCGGCCTCGACTCCGACTATTCCAGCGGCGGCATGGGATTGCGCTCGAAGCGCTTCTCGATGATCGTCGACAACGGCAAGGTCACGGCGCTCAATGTCGAGACCAAGCCAGGAGTCGACACATCGGGTGCCGCTCACATTCTGAGCCAGCTCTAAACCGCGGCGGCCGCGTCGGCTCATGAACGCCATGGCCTGACCACCACGCGCTTCCAGCCGGATTGCCTGCTTTGGGGGACATCGACGATGTTTGACATCATCTGGCGCAGCATTGCGATTGGCATCGGCGCCACGGTGCTGATGGATCTTTGGGCGCTGTTCCTGCATCTGGCGCTCAGCCAGCCGCGGCCGAACTGGGGGCCGCCCGGCCGCTGGGTCTGGCACCTTAGGGAAGGCAAGGTTTTCCACGACGATATCGCCCAAGCCGCACCCTATGGGCATGAGCAGGCGCTGGGCTGGGCTTTCCACTATGTCACCGGCATCGTCTACGGCTTCATCCTGGTGGCGCTGGTGGGCACGGCATGGCTGGACGCGCCGACCTTCCTGCCGGCCTTCATCCTCGGCATGGTCACCATCGGCGCCGGCTGGTTCCTGCTGGCGCCCGGCATGGGCGCCGGCTGGGCTGCGTCAAAGCGCCCCAACGCGATGCAGATCCGCGCCTTCAACGTGATCTCGCACACGGTGTTCGCGCTCGGCCTCTACGGCACGGCCCTGCTGATCCGCTGAGGACAGGTTCTATCCGCTGGTCGCCAGCGGCTTCATCGCGGCTACGGTATCGATGATCTCCTGACATCCGCTTTAGCGCGGCGCCAGACTGTCTATCGGCCGCCATCCGTGGACGACGCGGCGCGTGCCGACATCATAGGCGAAGTAATTGCCGCCGCCGGCCGGCTGATCCGCCGCGCGGCTGATTGCGCGGCCGCTGAGCGAGAGCAGCAAGAGCGTTCCGACGCCGCCATGGCCGACGAAGGCAATGTCGCCGCCGTCGGCAGCACCCAGCACCGTTTCGACCTCGCTGACAATGCGTTGCTGGGCGTCGATGGCCCGTTCCCAGCCGCGGATGCTTTTGTGCGGGTCGGCGAAGAACTGGTCGGCGACCACCTCGAACTCCGGCGGCGGCAGGAAGCCGGTTGCCGACCGATCGTTCTCATGCATGCGCTCCCTCACCTCGACCGCGAGGCCGAGGTGTTTGCCAAGGATCTCGGCGGTTTCGATCGCCTTGCGCTCGGCCGACGAGACGACACGGCGAATCGACCCGACCCATGGCTGATCGAGCATGGCTGATGCTGTCGCTCGTCCGATCTCGGACAGCCCCCAGTGCGGCACGGGAACGTTGGCATCGATCTGAACCTGGGGATGGGTGATGTAGTATACGATCGGCATGAGTGAGGTCTCCTGCCGATAGCTTGAGCTCAATAGCTCTGGGTCGAGCGCCGTGCCCGCGGCGCCGGCTGCTTCTCGGATGCCGCCGGCTTCAGCGCCATTTCGGCGCCGCAGGTTTGGCTGAGCCCCTCTTGAACGGCGCCATGCCTTCCCTTGCGAGTTCGTCGGCGCGTTCGTTCTCGGTGTGGCCGGCATGGCCCTTGACCCAGTTCCAGGTCACGTTGTGGCGCCGATTGGCCTCATCCAGCGCCTGCCACAGTTCACCGTTCTTGACCGGCTTCTTGTCGGCGGTCTTCCAGCCGTTTTTCTTCCAGCCGTGGATCCATTTGGAGATACCGTCCATGACATATTTGCTGTCGGTGTGAAGCTCGACGGCGCACGGCTCCTTCAGCGCATTCAGCGCCGAGATGGCGGCCAGCAGTTCCATACGGTTATTGGTCGTCTCGGCCTCGCCGCCCGACAATTCCTTGGTCTTGCCGTTGAAGCGCAGGATGGCGCCCCAGCCGCCGGGACCGGGATTGCCCGAGCAGGCACCGTCGGTGAAGATTTCGACCTGCTTGGTCATGTCAGTCCGTATTCCGAAGGCGACTTGATCGCGCGGTGGAAGCGCATGCGGCGGATATATTCGGTCGGATCGCGCTTCATGACCAGCCCGCCGTCGGGAACGGTCAGCCAGTCATAGAGCCGGGTCAGCATAAAGCGCAGCGCCGAGCCACGCGAAAGCATCGGCAGCGCTGCTTTCTCGCCCTCGCTCAAAGGCCGCACGCTCTGATAGCCGGCCAGCAGCGCCGTGCCTTTGGTCAGGTTGAAGGAGAAATCCTTCTCGAAACACCAGGCGTTGAGACAGGTGGCGACGTCATAGGCGTAGAGGTCGTGGCAGGCGAAATAGAAGTCGATGAGGCCGGACAGTTTCTCGCCGAGGAAGAAGACATTGTCGGGAAACAGATCGGCATGGATGATGCCTGCCGGCAGGCCCTGCGGCCAATGGCGTTCGAAATCCGCGAAATCCGCGTCGACCTCGGCCGCCAGTCCCGGCTCGACCTCGTCGGCTCGGTCGCGCGAGGCATTCCAGAGTTTGCGCCAGCCCTCGATGGCCAGTGCGTTGTTACGCGTCATCGCAAAATCCTGCCCGGCCAAATGCAGTGCGGCGAGGGACTTGCCGACCTCCGCGCAATGCGCCGCTGTCGGCCGCCGCAGCGACAGGCCTTCGAGGAAGGTGATGATGACCGCGGGACGGCCGGCCAGCGTGCCGATGACGGTGCCGTCATGCGCGGTCACCGGCAGCGGACAGGAAATGCCTTTGCGGGCGAGATGGCCCATCAGGCCGAGGAAGAACGGCAGGTCGGCCTTGTCGACGCGCTTCTCGTAGAGCGTCAGTATGTAAGAGCCGCTTGAGGTGTGCAGCAGGAAATTCGAATTCTCCGTGCCTTCGGCGATACCCTTGTAGGACAAGAGTTCGCCGACCGGATATGCCCTCAGGAACGCGCCGAGTTCGCCCTCATTGACGTCGGTGTAGACCGCCATGGGCTGTTTCACACGGCTCCGTTGACGAAGGCCATGTCGGCCCGCGTCAGTTCGACATCGCGCAGAACCCGCATGACTGGAAAATCCTCCGTTTCGGTGGCGGTGATCGCCAGGTCGATGGTCACCTCGAAGCGCTGGCGGAAGGCATCGATGATCTCGTCGACGATGATCTCCGGCGCCGACGCGCCGGCAGACAGGCCGAGCGTCGAGATGTTTGTGATGTCATTCCACGGAATTTCGGCGGCGCGCTGTACGAGAAGCGACATGGTGGCGCCGGCGCGCTCCGCCACTTCGACAAGACGGCGCGAATTGGAGGAATTGGGCGCACCGACGATCAGATAGAGATCGGCGCCGGCGGCGGTTTCCTTGACCGCTTCCTGGCGGTTGGTGGTGGCGTAGCAGATCGATTCGGCGGCCGGTGCATGCAGTTGCGGGAAGCGCTCCTGCAGCACCCGCAATATGCCGGCAGTGTCTTCGACCGACAACGTTGTCTGGCTTACGAAGCCGAGCGCTTCCGGGTCGGCGGGGGCAAAGGTCCCAGCGTCGGCTTCGGTCTCGATCAGCGTGACGGCGCCTTCCGTCAGCTGGCCCATGGTGCCGATCACTTCGGGATGGCCGGCATGGCCGATCAAAAGCACATGGCGGCCGAGCCGCTGATGGCGCATCGCCTGCTTGTGCACCTTGGACACCAGCGGGCAGGTGGCGTCGAGATAGAAGAGCTCGCGTGCCTTGGCGTCGGCCGGCACCGATTTCGGCACGCCGTGGGCCGAGAAGACAACCGGCGACTTGCGGTGCTCGGCCGGGATTTCCGAGAGTTCCTCGATGAAAACCGCGCCAAGGCTTTGCAGGCCTTCGACGACATAGCGGTTGTGAACGATCTCGTGGCGGACATAAACCGGCGCGCCGTATTTCTTCAACGCCAGCACGACAATCTGGATCGCGCGGTCGACGCCGGCGCAAAAGCCGCGCGGCTGGCAGAGCCGGATCGTCAGCGGTGGTTTTGTGGCGGTCTGCAGCATGATTCCAGATCGGTTGATCGTATCGTGACGCGAAATGAGGTGTGCACCCCTGCCCTGTCAAGGGCAGTTGAGATCAGGTTGAATGGTCAACCTGATCCAACTCTTTGTTGGAGCATGATCTTGTCCGAAAAACCGGTTCCCAGTTTTCGGGATCATGCTCTGGATCATTCAGTCTTTGCCGGACGGCGCAGCCTGACGATCAGAACCGCGGCAAGAGCCGCCGCCAGGCCAAACCAGGTGAAGGCATATTGCAGATGAGAGTTCGGCAGGTCGATGATGGTGACGCCGCCGACCGGCAGCCCGCCCGGGTTCGGCGTCTTGTCGGCGTCGATGAAGATCGGCACCAGCACGGCACGCGCCGGCAGGCCGGCACTCGCCGCCATGGCATCGCGGTCCTTCCAATAGAAGATGTTCTTGGCCACGTCATTGTCGGGCAGCATCATCGACGGCTTGGCCGGCAGCGGGTTGCGCGCCAGGCCGGTGACCGTGACCTTGCCGGTCACCTGCCCTTGCGGGCGCTTGGCGGCATCCTTGACATCATAGGGAACGAAGCCGCGGTTGATCAGGACATAGCGGCCATCGTCGAGGGCCAGCGGGGTATAGACGTTGAAGCCGGCGTCGCCGTCCCATGTGGCGTAGAAATGCCGCTCGCCGGAGTGCAGGAACGTCCCGCTGACGGTGACCGGCGTGTAGTCGACATCACCGGTGGCGGCGAATTCCTTCTCGACGTCCGCCAGCGGCTGCGGCGCTGAATGGGTGCGCTGGTCGATGGTCTGCAGAAGGGCTTCCTTCCAGTACAGGCGCTGCACCTGCCATGTGCCAAGCCCGAGCAGGATGACGAACACCACCAGGCCGAGGCCGAGCAGCAATGCCGTCTTCGGCCGCGAGCGGCCGGCGGGCTTGGTCAGCGCCTCGCTCATTGCCCCTGGTCCAGGCGGCCTTCGGCCGCCTTGTTGGCGTATTGAAGGGTCAGCAGCACCCCCTTGATCAACCTCAGCGCCGTCAGGCACAGTCCCACGGCCAGCGGTATCCAGATGATGAAATGCAGCCAGAGCGGCGGGCTCAGCGTGACCTCCACCCACAGCGCCAGCCCCACGACGATGAAGCCGATGATCAGGATGACGAACACCGCCGGGCCGTCGCCGGCATCGGCGTAGGAATAGTCGAGGCCGCAATTGTTGCAGCGCTTGCCGACGGTGAGGAAGCCGGAAAACAGCCGTCCTTCGCCGCAGCGCGGGCAGCGTCCGTGCAGGCCGGCCGAGATCGGCTCGATGGGTGGCCAGATCGCCCTATCTTCACTCATGGATAGTCATGCTTTACGGCTCGATTTCGATCAGCGTTCCATCCGGCACCATAGTCCAGATTTGGTCCATGTCGCAGTCGGTAACCTCGGTCCAGTCGACCAATTGAAGCAGCCAGCCCGACCAGCCGAATCCGTTGGCCATTGATGGGCGCCGAAAAGACGAAAGGCGACCGCGTTGCCGCGACCGCCCTTCTGATTTGTCGGTTCGGTGAAAGCCGTCAGTGGCCTTCGATCACCGCGCCGACCGATCCCCAGACGTAGATCGATGCGAACAGGAACAGCCAGACCACGTCGACGAAGTGCCAGTACCAAGCAGCCGCCTCGAAGCCGAAATGCTGCTTGGGCGTGAAGTCGCCTTTCCAGGCGCGGATCAGGCAGACCAGCAGGAAGATGGTGCCGATGATGACGTGGAAGCCATGGAAGCCGGTCGCCATGAAGAAGGTGGCGCCGTAGATGGAATCCTTGAAGCCGAACGGAGCGTGCATGTACTCGTAGGCCTGCACCATGGTGAACAGCATGCCGAGGCCGACGGTCAGCACCAGGCCGTTGATCAGGCCCTTGCGGTCGCCATGGATGAGCGAATGGTGCGCCCATGTCACCGTGGTGCCCGACAGAAGCAGGATGATGGTGTTGTAGAGCGGCAGATGGAAGGGATCGAGGACTTCGAGACCCTTCGGCGGCCAGACGCCACCAGTGAAAGCGGTGCGGGCGTAATTCTGCACTTCGCTCGGAAACAGGCTGGCATCGAAATAGGCCCAGAACCAGGCAACGAAGAACATCACTTCCGAAGCGATGAACATGATCATGCCGTAGCGCAGATGCAGCGACACGACGCGCGTGTGGTGGCCCTCATGCGCTTCCTTGATGGTGTCCGACCACCAGGCAAACATCGTGTAGAGGACGATGACCAGGCCGATGAAGAACAGCCATGGATTGGCGATGTTGTGGCCGAAAATCGGAAAATCGCCGTTCTTGAGATACTGCATCAGGGCGACGCCGCCGACTGCAGTCACCAGCGCGCCGATCGACCCCAGGAAGGGCCACGGGCTCGGGTTGACGAGATGGTAGTCGTGTTGTGGTTTTGCGTGCGCGTCTGCCATATCAACCCCCGAGATTTGCTTCGGTATCTGAAACTTTGCTGCTGCTGTTCGGCGTCGATGACGCCACCGGCTTGTTCTTTTGGACCGGGAACATCGTGTAGGACAGGGTGATCGTCTTCAAGTCCTTCAGTTCCGGCACGTTGACGATATCGGGATCCACATAGAACACGACCGGCATGTCCAGCGTCTCGCCGGGCTTCAGCGTCGTGTCGGTGAAGCAGAAACACTCGACCTTGTTGAAGTAGGGGCCCGCCAGTTCCGGCTGCACGTTGAAGGTGGCGCGGCCGGTAACGGCGCGGTCGAACTTATTGGTGGCGCTGTAATGCGCCTGCGTGGTCTCGCCGATCTTGATGGTGACCGAACGGGCGACCGGCTGGAACTGCCAGGGAATGCCGTTGGTGTTGGCGTCGAAGCGCACGGTGATGTCGCGGTCGAGGATGCGGCCGGCATATTGCTTTTCGGCGCGCTGCGTCGTGCCGCCATAGCCGGTGGCCTGGCAGAACATCTTGTAGAGCGGCACCGCGGCGTAGGCCATGCCGATCATGCCGCCGAAGAAGGCGACGCAGACGGCGGCGACGACGCGGTTGGTGTTCTTCTTCCTGGGATCGGTCACGGTCTGGCGGGTCATCATCGGCCTCATCCGGTATGGCCGAATTTCACGATGGTCGCGACGTAGAAGATGACGACCAGAATCGCCAGCGCGACGCCGATCGCCGCCGAACGGTTGCGCCGCGCCTTCTTCTGGCTTTCGGTCAGCGTGACCAGTTCAAGCTTCTTGTCGATCATGGTCATGCTCCACCGATGGCCAAAGCGCGACCGACGACACAGTCGGCAAGATAGATGGCGAAGATGGCGAAGAGGTAGAGCAGCGAATAGGCGAACAGAGCCTTGGCCGGCTTCATGACGCGGTCGCTATCGGTCATGCACAGCACTTTCCAGGCATACCAGACGAAGCCGGCGCCGAGAGCGACTGACGCGACGCCATAGAAGGCGGTGGCGAAACCGAGCACCCAGGGCAGCACGCCGATCGGCGCCAGGATCAGGGCGTAGGCAAAGATCTGCCGGCGGGTCGAGGCCTGGCCGGCAACGTTCGGCATCATCGGGATGCCGGCCTTGGCGTAGTCGTCGGACTTGAACAGCGCCAGCGCCCAGAAGTGCGGCGGCGTCCACAGGAAGATGATCAGGAACAGGACGAGGCTTTCCAGGCTCACCGTTCCGGTCACCGCGGCCCAGCCGATGACCGGCGGGATGGCGCCGGCGGCGCCGCCGATGACGATATTCTGCGGCGTCGAGCGCTTCAGCCACATCGTGTAGACGACGGCGTAGAAGAAGATGGTGAAGGCAAGCAGCGCCGCCGACAGCCAGTTGACCAGCACGCCCAGCGTCATCACCGACAGCACCGAAAGCACAAGGCCGAAGCTCAGGGCTTCGCCGGGCAGGATACGGCCGGACGGTACCGGGCGGCCGGCGGTCCGGCTCATCACCGCGTCGATGTCGGCGTCGTACCACATGTTGAGCGCACCCGAGGCGCCGGCGCCGATGGCAATGGCCAGGATGGCGATCACCGCCAGCAGCGGGTTGATGGTCACGGGCGCAGCGACCATGCCGACAAAGGCCGTGAACACCACCAGCGACATGACGCGCGGCTTCAGCAGGGCGAAGAAATCGCCCGACGTGGCTTCCGACATGCGAAAGCCCGCTTCGTCAATCATTGGGTCGTCGACAAGGGCCATGCGTACATAAGTCCAATCATTCCGTTGGCCGAAAACCGCCGGCGGGCCGGCGGTTTCGTATTCGGGCTGCCTTACTTGATCTTCGGCAGCTGTTCCCACTGGTGGAAAGGCGGCGGCGAAGGCAGCTGCCATTCGAGCGTCGTTGCACCCTCGCCCCACGGGTTGGCGCCGGCGACGCGCTTCTTCTGGAAGGCCTCGAACACGCCATAGAGGAAGATCACCACGCCGACGGCCGATATATAGGAGCCGTAGGACGACACCATGTTCCAGCCGGCGAACGCGTCGGGATAATCGATGGTGCGGCGCGGCATGCCGGCGAGGCCGAGGAAATGCTGCGGGAAGAAGATCAAATTGACGCCGACGAAGGTGACCCAGAAGTGGGTGTTGGCGATCACCGGCGAGTACATGTAGCCGGTCATCTTGGGGAACCAGTAGTACCAGCCGGCGAAGATGGCGAAGACCGCACCCAGCGACAGCACATAGTGGAAGTGGGCAATGACGAAATAGGTGTCATGCAGCGAGCGGTCGAGGCCGGCGTTGGCGAGCTGGACGCCGGTGACGCCGCCGACCGTGAACAGGAAGATGAAGCCCAGCGCCCACAGCATCGGCGTCTTGAACGAGATCGAGCCGCCCCACATCGTCGCGATCCAGGAGAAGATCTTCACGCCTGTCGGTACGGCGATGACCATGGTGGCGAAGACGAAGTAGCGCTGCGTGTCGAGCGACAGGCCGGTCGTGTACATGTGGTGCGCCCAGACGATGAAGCCGACGGCGCCGATCGCGACCATGGCGTAGGCCATGCCGAGATAGCCGAACACCGGCTTCTTCGAGAAGGTCGAGACGATGTGGCTGATGATGCCGAAGCCCGGCAGGATCAGGATGTACACTTCGGGGTGACCAAAGAACCAGAACAGATGCTGGAACAGGATCGGATCGCCGCCGCCATCCGGGGCGAAGAAGGTGGTGCCGAAATTGCGGTCGGTAAGCAGCATGGTGATGCCACCGGCCAGAACCGGAAGCGACAAGAGCAGCAGGAAGGCGGTGATCAGAACCGACCAGGCAAATAGCGGCATTTTGTGCAGCGTCATGCCCGGCGCGCGCATGTTGAAAATGGTGGTGATGAAGTTGATGGCGCCGAGGATCGAGGACGCGCCGGCAATGTGGATCGACAGGATCGCCAGATCCATGGCCGGCCCGGGCTGGCCGGAGGTCGACAGCGGCGGATAGAGCGTCCAGCCGCCGCCAACGCCATAGGCGCCGGGCGCGCTCGGCATGAAAGCCGAAGCGATGAGCAGCAGGAAGGCCGGCGGCAGCAGCCAGAACGAGATGTTGTTCATGCGCGGGAAGGCCATGTCAGGCGCGCCGATCATGATCGGCACCATCCAGTTGGCGAAGCCGCCGATCAGCGCCGGCATGACCATGAAGAAGATCATGATCAGCGCGTGCGCGGTGCCGAAGGCGTTGTACATGCTCTTGCCGCCGTCGATGGCGGCATCGCCGTTCATGCCATAGACCATCTGCGCCAGACCGGTGAAGATCTGGATGCCCGGCTCCTGCAGCTCCATGCGGATGACGACCGAAAGCGCGCCGCCGACGATGCCCGCGAAGATCGCGAAGATCAGGTAGAGCGTGCCGATGTCCTTGTGGTTGGTGGAGTACACCCACCGGACCCAGCCATGATAGGGCTTGTGGTCGTGGTCGTCGTGAGCTGCAGCTTCTGCCATGGTCGGCTCCGTTCCCTAATTCTTGCTAACCCGCGGCATCAATTGCCGGCGGCCGCTACCTTGTTGGTACCGTCGACCTCGGCCATCAGCGCCTTGTTGGCGCCGGGGAGGTCGGTCTTGGCTGCTGCCAGCCAGGTCTTGTACTGCGCATCGGATACGACGCGGACGGCGATCGGCATGAAGGCATGGTCCTTGCCGCAGAGCTGCGAGCACTGGCCGTAATAGATGCCTTCCTTTTCCGCCTTGAACCACGTCTCGTTGGTGCGGCCGGGAACCGCGTCCATCTTGATGCCGAAGGCCGGAACGGCAAAGGAATGGATCACGTCGGCTGCGGTAACCAGGACGCGCGTCATGGTGTTGACCGGCACGACCAGCTCGTTGTCGACCGCCAGCAGGCGCGGATAGACCTTGCGGTCTTCCTTGCCGATCGCGGCGCGGTCGGCGTCCTGCAGGATGGCCGAGTTGAAGGAGAGCGTGTTCTCGGTCTGGTACTCATAGTCCCAGTTCCACTGATTGCCCGTTACCTTGACGGTCAGCTTGGCCTCTTCCGGCGGCGTGTACTGCGCCGTCAGCAACTGGAACGAGGGAATGGCGATGAACAGCAGGACGACGACCGGCCCGACTGTCCAGATGATCTCGATCAGCGTGTTGTGGCTGGTCTTGGACGGAACCGGGTTTTTGCTGGCGCGGAACCTGAAGATGCACCAGGCGAGAAGCGCCAGAACCAAAGCAGTGATCGGGACGACGAACCACATCGTGTAGTTCCCGAACCACTCGATCTGCCGCATCATGTCTGTCGCCGGCGGCTGAAAAGTCATCTCCCACGGCTGCGGCTGGGCCGCATGGGCGGAGGCACCGGCGAAAAATGCGGCGGCGGCGCCTGCCGTTGCCATCAATTTGGCGCTTGCTGGGAATTTTCTCATCGCCCTCTTCATCTCCCGGTTCCTCGCGATCGCGACGCAAGAATATCGAACAATGCCGGGATGGGAATCCCGGACAGTCCCAAGGGTGGTTCAAACCATACTCTATTTCCCTCCGCAAGAAAGGAGCGGGCGAAACCGTGCGGCATTTTTGCGCGCAAGTGCTGCCGCGCTGTTTCGACGGCCTCGTGGCCCGCGCGGGTCGTCGACAGACAGGCTATGCGGGCTTGTGTCAGGAATGCGCCCGACGGTCGCAATTCGGGCGAATTTGCTAGGGAAAAGCGCATTATTGCGCCTGCCGGGGCTGACCGGCGGTCGCCCTATCCTTTACTTGGCCTTGGCGCGGCTTAAAGTGCCGTGATTCGCAATGGAGCCGTCATGACCTCTTGGCTTTCGAGAAACGCCTGGCATTCGAAGAGCGCCTGGCATTCGAAAAGCGCTTGGCTTTCGAGAAGCGGGGCGAAGGTCGTTTTTCTCGCCGCCCTGATCGGTATCGGCTCGTCCGCAACCGGCGTCGCCAATGCAGCGCAGCCCAGCGGCACGGTCAAGTCAACGCATGGCGCGTGGTCGATCATCTGCGACACGCCGGCCGGCGCCACCTCGGAACAATGCGTGATGATGCAGAACGTCGTTGCCGAGGATCGCCCGGAAATGGGACTGTCCGTCGTCGTCCTGCGCACCGCCGACAACAAGGCCGAGATCCTGCGCGTGCTGGCCCCGCTCGGCGTTCTGCTGCCCAATGGCCTGGGCCTCAATGTCGACGGCAAGGATATTGGCCGCGCCTATTTCGTGCGCTGCTTCCAAGACGGCTGCTATGCCGAGGTCATTCTCGAAAAGCCGCTGCTCGATACGCTGAAGACCGGGACGTCGGCCACCTTCATCGTCTTCCAGACGCCGGAAGAAGGCATCGGCATCCCCGTCGACCTCAAGGGCTTCGCCGACGGTTTTGCCGCCCTGCCCTGAGCTTGATGCTTGCGAAACCGTCTTTCCTCACAATTCCCACGGGTTTGATCTTTGGCTGTGGGGGTCATCATGCGTGCTTGTTCTTTGCTTTTGTCGACCGGTCTAATCCTGACCGGCGCCGTTTCCGTCGCCTTTGCCGAGGATTCCGAAATCATCACGGCGCCCGATCCGGCCGTCATTTTCGAGCTTGCGAAAGGCTATGGCTCGGCCAAGATGGACAAGGACGACGGGGCGATCCGATGGTCTCGGGCCGGCTTCAGGGCATGAAATATGTCATCTACTTCTATGGCTGCGAAAACCATGAGAAGTGCAAGTCGATCCAGTTCTCCTCGGGCTATACCGACCCCTTCACGGCCGACCAGGCCAATGAATGGAACCAGAAATATCGCTGGGTGAAGGCCTTTTCGGGTGACGGGTCGAACTTCAAGATGGATGTCATGTTCAGGGGCGGGGTTACCCGCTCCTACCTGCTGCGGATCGTCATTGCGGATTGTGCAGGCGCGTCTTCGCGCCTACATCGTGGCAACACCATTCCTCCTGTGAGCGGACCTGCCATGAACAGCCTGACCGGCCAATTCGACATTTCAGATGATCGCATCAAGCGGATCGTCGCCGACACACTGAACGGCGCCGACGACGGCGAACTGTTCCTCGAATACAGCGAGAGCGAAGCGCTGATGTTCGACAATGGCAGGCTGAAGACCGCCAATTTCAACACCGACCAGGGTTTTGGCCTGCGCGCCGTGGCCGGCGAGGCCAGCGGCTACGCCCATTCCAGCGATCTTTCGGAGGCGTCGCTGCTGCGCGCCGCCGACGCGGTCTCGACCGTCAAGGGCGGCTATTCCGGCACGCTTGCCGCGGCACCCGCGCGCACCAACCGCCATCTCTATGGCGAGGAGAACCCGATCCCCTCGCCTTCCTTCGAGGTCAAGGCCAAGCTGTTGCAGGAGATCGACGCATGGCTGCGTGCCGAGGACCCGCGCGTGCGCCAGGTGACGGCCTCGCTCGCGGCGTCCTGGCAGCATGTCGAGATCGTGCGCGCCGACGGCCAGATCGTGCGCGACATCCGCCCGCTGGTCCGCATCAACGTTTCCGTCGTCGTCGGCGACGGCGACCGCCAGGAAAGCGGCTCCTATGGCATGGGCGGGCGCAAGGCGTTCGGCGAGTTCCTGGTCGAGGACGCCTGGAAGCATGCTGCCAGGGAGGCCCTCAGGCAGGCGCTGGTCAATCTCGAAGCCATTCCCGCGCCGGCCGGAACGTTCGACATCGTTTTGTCCAGCGGCTGGCCGGGCGTGATGCTGCACGAAGCCGTCGGCCACGGGCTGGAGGGCGACTTCAACCGCAAGAAGACCTCCGCCTTTGCCGGCCTGCTCGGCCAGCAGGTCGCCGCCAAGGGCGTTACCGTGGTCGATGACGGCACCATGCCCGAGCGGCGGGGTTCGCTGACCGTCGACGATGAAGGCACGCCTTCGGCCCGCAATGTGCTGATCGAGGACGGCAAGCTTGTCGGCTACATGCAGGACCGCCAGAACGCCCGGCTGATGGGCATGAAAGCCACGGGAAACGGCCGGCGCGAAGGCTATGCGCACCAGCCGATGCCGCGCATGACCAACACCTATATGACGGCAGGCGACATGGAGCCGGACGAGATCATCGCCTCGGTCAAGAACGGCATCTATGCCGTATCCTTCGGCGGCGGCCAGGTCGACATCACCTCGGGCAAGTTCGTGTTCGGCTGCACCGAGGCCTACATGATCGAAAATGGCAAGGTGACGCAGCCGATCAAGGGCGCCATGCTGATCGGCAACGGACCGGACGCCATGCACCGCGTTTCGATGATCGGCAACGACATGAAACTCGACACCGGCATCGGCATGTGCGGCAAGGCCGGACAAGGCGTGCCGGTCGGCGTCGGCCAGCCGCATCTCAGGATGAACCAGATGACCGTCGGCGGCACCAGGGTTTGAGCGAGGAGACGTCGGCGGGCTTGAATAGTTCCCCTCACAGGGATATCTTACCTTTGTCTTACACAAGGGTAATACCGCAATGGGTGCAATAGAAAAGCTTATAACGACCGTCTCGACCAAGGGACAAGTCATCCTGCCCAGCGCTATCCGCAAACGGAGGGACTGGGGCGCGGGCACGCGCCTGCAGGTCGAAGACACACCGGACGGTGTACTTTTGAGACCGGCGCCTGCCTTTGCCCCGACACGACCAGAAGATGTCTTTGGTGTCCTGCCGCACAGTGGCAGACCGAAGACCTTGGAGGAGATGGACGCGGCCGTCCTTGCTGAAGCACGGCGGCGCCATGCTCGCGATTGATACCAACGTTGTCGTCAGGTATCTGACGAACGACGATCCCGAGCAGTCCCCGCGAGCCCGGCGGCTGATCGACGGTCAGCCCGTTTTCGTCGCCGTCACGGTGATCCTGGAGGCTGAGTGGGTGCTGCGCAGCGGCTATGGTTATGATCAGGCCTCGATCGTCAATGCACTGCGGGTGTTCGGCGGGCTTCCCACTGTCGAGATAGAGGATGCTGCTATCGTCTCTTCCGCGGTCGATCTAGCCGAGACGGGAATGGATTTCGCCGATGCGCTCCATCTGGGCAAGTCCTCGCACTGCTCAGCATTTGTGTCCTTCGACCGTAAGTTCATCAAGGCCGCACAAGCGGCAGGGTACGAAAGCGTTCGCGAAGGCTAGTTTGCCCGCCGGCTACGTCTTGCGGGGGGCGGCAAACTCAAGCACGGCCTTGTGAAAATCGGCGGATTAACGTCGCCGTTTCGGCTTCTCCAGCAGCGCCACGGCCTCGACATGCGGCGACCACAGGAACTGGTCGATCGGCGTGACGCTCTTCAAGATGTAGCCGCCGTCGATCAGGATGCGCAGGTCGCGTGCCAGCGTCACCGGATTGCAGGAGACGGCGGCGACGAACGGCACATCCGAGCGGCCGATCTGCTTCGACTGGTCCTCGGCGCCGGCGCGCGGCGGGTCGAAGACGACGCCATCGAAAGCATTCAGTTCCTTGAACGTCAGCGGCCGCCGGAACAGGTCGCGGCGTTCGCCGGTTACCCGCTTCAGGCCGGTGGCGAAGCGCGATCCGCGGTCGAGCGCCGAAAGGGCTGCCGCGTCGCCTTCGACCGCGTGGACTTCGGATTTGGCCGCCAGCCGAAGCGCAAAGCTGCCGCAGCCGGCGAAAAGATCCGCGACTTTCCTGGCACGCTTCAGATGTCCGCCAACGAGATCGGCCATCGTCTGTTCGGCGGCTTGCGTTGCCTGCAGGAAGGCGCCAGGCGGTATGGCGACAGCGACGGTGCCGAACATGACCACCGGCTTTTTCGGCTCGATGACAATCTCGTCGTCGATCGAAAGCCGGGCAAAGCCATTGGCCATGATGAAGTTGGAGGCGACCCGGCGCTGGTTCTCGCCCAGCTTGCCCGACTCATAGACAGCGACGTCAAGCCCCGAGCCCGTCACAGTGACCGCCATCCGGAACGATTTGGTGGTGGCGCAAACCAGGTCGGCGACCGACCTCAAGCGATCGAGCGCGGCAACGATCTCCGGCAGCGAGATCGGACATTCCTCGATGGGGATGATTTCCGGCGACAGATGGCGATGGAAGCCAAGCAGCATGCCTGTGTCGGCGCGCCTGGCGGCAAGCACGACGCGGCGGCGTGTGTGTGGCGCACACGGCACCAGGGCGCCGATGTCGCCGGCAATGCCTTTCAAGGCATGCACGACCTTGTCGCGTTTCCATTGCTGGTAAGCGTCGGCTTGCAGATGCTGGACGGCGCAGCCGCCACATTCGGTGAAATGCCGGCAGGCCGGATCGATACGCAGCGGCGACGTCTCCAATACCGCCATCAGCATGGCGCGATCCCTCTCGCGCGCGGCGGTGACGGTCTCGCCGGGCAGGGTGAAGGGAATGAACAGCTCGCCGGTTTCCGTCTCGGCGACGCCGTCGCCCTGCGAACCCAGTCTCTTGATGGTGAAGCCCGTGCTCATCGGTCCTTGGTCCCGGCATCCTTGGTCCCGGCATCCTTGATCCCGGCAAGCAGGAATTCGCGGTTGCCGTCCCCGCCTTCGATCGGCGACATGTGCAAGCCCAATGTACGCCAGCCAGGGACGCCTTCGAGCCATTCCTGCAGCAAGCCGGCCACACGGGCGGCGTCATAAGGGTCTTTCAAAAGACCGCCCTTGCCGATCGCCTCGCGGCCGGCCTCGAATTGCGGCTTGACCAGAAACACCGCACGAGCGCCGTCCCGTGCCAATGCCAACGCCGGTGGCATCGCCAGTTTCAACGAGATGAAGCTTACATCGGAGACGATGAAATCGGGGATACGGCCGCCGAGATCGGCAGCCGCGAGCTCGCGAGCGTTGAGGCCCTCGATCACGGTGACGCGCGGGTCGGACGAGACACCGGGATGCATCTGGCCGTGGCCGACATCGATGGCAGTGACATGGGCCGCGCCGCGTTCGAGCAGCACCTGGGTGAAGCCGCCTGTCGAGGCGCCGATATCGAGGGCTTCACTGCCCGCGGGATCGAGACTGAAATGGTCGAGCCCGGCGATCAGCTTCAGCGCCGCGCGTGAGACATAACCCTGCGCCGGGTCGTCGATGACGATGAGACAGTGCGGCAGAACCGTCTGGCCGGGCTTGCGGGCGACCACGCCGTCGACCGTCACGGTGCCGCGCTCGACCGCGTCGCGGGCGCGCGAGCGGCTCGCAAACAGGCCGCGCTGGACGAGCAATTCGTCGAGCCGCTGGCGTGTGCTGGCTGGCAGAGGGGAGTTCATCGGCCTTCATGGCGAAAGCCGGCCGCGAAGGCAAGGACATTGGCATAGGAGGACGTCGAGACCCGGGCCGCAAGCCAGTCCGCCCGGTTGAATAGCGCAGCCAGTCCGGCAAGATGTAGAGGCTCAGGCAATGCGGAGGAAGACGAATGCTGACGGGAACCTGCCATTGCGGCGCCGCCCACTGGACCCTGGAAGGCGATCCCGGCCCGATCACGGCCTGCAATTGCACGCTTTGCCGCCGCTATGGCACACTCTGGGCCTATGACTTTGTCGACGAGCGTATCCGGCTTGTGGGGCCTGTGCAGTCCTACACCCGCGCTGGCAAGGAGACGCCGTCGCTGGAAATACTGTTTTGCCCGACATGTGCCTGTGTGCTTGCCTGGCGCGGTTTGCGCCGCAGCGACAGCGGCCGCACGCGGATCGCCGTCAATGTCAGGCTGGCACCGCCGGAGGCGGTCGCCGACCTGCCGATCGACCATTTCGACGGGCTGGACACTTATGACGACCTGCCGCGCGATGGGCGCTGCGTGCGCGATATGTGGTTTTAGAAGATCGTCCGTGAGACCTGCCGTTCAACGGCCGGCATCAGGCCGTCGCTTCCGTCATCTGAAGCCTGCTTGCGCGGGCGCTCGACAGCAACGACTGGTGCGTCCGGCACGACGACAAGCTGCGGCACCTGCTTGTAGGAAAAAGCGCCCCTGATATCGCCCATCTTGCGGGCGACGATGCCTGCCACCGCCTGTTCGAGCTTGCTGTCATAGCGCGTCTCGGCCATGGCCGGCGCGGCGATGACGGCCAAAAGGGCCGCGCCGCACAGAAGCGTTCGCATTGTTTTTAACTCCCTGCCTGGAGGCAGTTCTAGCAGGGCGGCGTTGAAAAACGGCCAAAAGAGACGGTAAGCGAAACGCCAAAGAGAAGCGTTAACAAAGTGTCAGGCTTGCACAGGCAACTGCTTCAGCTGCGTGAGGTTTGATTCAGGCGCGCTGCGCGCGCGCGGAATGGCCGAGCGCGACGAACACGGTGCGCACGATGCCGGCCGCGTCGAGCCCGGCATCGGCATACATTTTTTCCGGCTTGGCGTGGTCGGCGAACTCGTCCGGCAGCACCAGCGGCCGAACTTTCAGACCGCTTTCCAGCAAGCCTTCATGGGCGAGGAACTGCAGCACGTGGCTGGCGAAACCGCCGACAGCCCCCTCTTCCACCGTCACCAGCACTTCGTGCGAGCGGGCGAGACGGCGGATCAAATCCTCGTCCAGCGGCTTGGCGAAACGGGCGTCCGCAACCGTCGTCGAAAGCCCTGCCGCGCCGAGTTCCTCGGCCGCCAGCAGACAGTCCTGCAGTCTTGTGCCAAAGGACAGAAGCGCCACCTTGGTGCCTTCCCTGACGATGCGGCCCTTGCCAATTTCGAGCACCGAGCCGCGCTCCGGCATGTCGACGCCGACGCCATTGCCGCGCGGATAGCGGAAGGCGATCGGGCCTTCGTCATAATAGGCGGCGGTGCGCACCATGTGGCGAAGCTCCGCCTCGTCGGCGGCCGCCATCACCACGAAGCCCGGCAGCGTCGCCAGGAAGGTGGTGTCGAAGGCGCCGCAATGAGTGGCGCCGTCGGCGCCGACGAAACCGGCGCGGTCGATCGGGAAACGCACCGGCAGTTTCTGGATCGCCACATCATGGACGACCTGATCGTAGGCGCGCTGCAGGAAGGTCGAATAGATGGCGGCGAAGGGCTTGTAGCCCTCGCTGGCGAGGCCGGCGGCGAAGGTCACGGCATGTTGCTCGGCAATGCCGACATCGAAGGTCCGGGTCGGAAACGCTTCGCCGAACAAATCGAGGCCGGTGCCGTTCGGCATGGCGGCGGTGACGGCGACGATACGGTCGTCCAGGCGGGCTTCCTGGACCAGGCTTTCGGCAAACACCTTGGTGTAGGCCGGCGCATTGGCCGGGGCCTTGGTCTGCGCGCCGGTGATGACGTCGAACTTGTTCACGCCATGATATTTGTCGGCCGCAGCCTCGGCCGGCGCGTAGCCCTTGCCCTTCTGGGTCACGACATGGATCAGCACCGGACCGTCGGCATGGTCGCGGACGTTCTTCAGCACCGGGATCAGATGCTCGAGATTGTGGCCGTCGATCGGGCCGATATGGTAGAAGCCAAGCTCCTCGAACAGCGTGCCGCCGGTGACGTAGCCGCGCGCATGCTCGACCGCCCGCTTGATGGCGCGATCGGCACGCTTGCCGAGATAGGAGGTCAGTTTCTTGCCGAAGTCGCGCAGGCCAAGATAGGTCTTGCCAGAGGCAAGCCGCGCCAGATAGGCGCTCATGGCGCCGGTCGGCGGCGCGATCGACATGTCGTTGTCGTTGAGAATGACGATCAGGCGAGCATCGAGCGCGCCGGCATTGTTCATGGCTTCATAGGCCATGCCGGCAGACATGGCGCCGTCGCCAATGACGGCAATGACATTGTTGTGGCCGCCGGAGAGGTCGCGCGCCATGGCCATGCCGAGGCCAGCGGAAATGGAGGTCGAGGAGTGCGCGGCGCCGAACGGGTCGTATTCGCTCTCGGCGCGACGGGTGAAGCCGGACAGGCCGCCCTCCTGGCGCAGCGTGCGGATGCGGTCGCGGCGGCCGGTCAGGATCTTGTGCGGATAGGCCTGGTGGCCGACATCCCAGATCACGCGGTCTTCCGGCGTGTTGAAGACATAGTGCAGCGCCACCGTCAGTTCGACGACACCGAGGCCGGCGCCGAGATGCCCGCCCGTATGCGAGACGGCATCGATCAGCTCGGCGCGCAGCTCCGAGGCCAGCTGCGGCAGCTCGCTTTCGTCAAGCTTCTTCAGGTCGGCTGGAATGCGGACCTTGTCGAGAAGCGGCGTATGCAGCGTTGCGTTCACTGGTAAAGGGCCTGCTCAGCTATGATGCGCGTCGATCATGGCGAAATATGCCTGCGTCGCCGGAATGTAAATGCGTGTCAGTGACGCGGGTGATGCTGACGTTAATTGTCCGGTAACGGAATGAACTCTTCCTCGTCTCCGGGAACGATATCGAAGCGGCCCGTCTTCCATTCCTGCTTGGCCTGTTCGATGCGTTCCTTCGACGACGAGACGAAGTTCCACCAGATGTGGCGCGGGGAGCCGAGCGAAGCGCCGCCGAAGAGCATGAAATGGGCGCCGCGCTCGGACGACACGACGATCTCGTCGCCAGGCCGGAACACCAGCAGCCGTTCGGCCGGAAAACGGTCGCCCGAGATTGAGACATCGCCGTCCAGCGTGTAGATGGCGCGTTCCTCGGCGTCGGCGGGAATTTTGACGCTGGCGCCGGGCGCCAGCCTCAGATCGGCGTAGAGCGTCTCGGTGTCGGCTCTTACCGGCGAGCGCAGTCCCTGGAAATCGCCGATCACCACGCGGCCGGAAACACCTTCGGCGTCGATCTCGGGCAGAAGGAGCGCGGCCGTGTTCTCGAACACCGGCGCCACTTCCTCCTTGCCGTCGGGCAAAGCCAGCCATGTCTGCAGGCCGGAGACCGACATCGGCGCGCCGCGCAGTTCTTCGGGCGTGCGCTCGGAATGGACAATGCCGCGGCCGGCGGTCATCAAATTCACGTCGCCGGGCTGGATGACCATCTCGGTGCCGAGCGAATCGCGGTGCCTGATATTGCCGTCGAACAGATAGGTGACGGTGGAAAGCCCGATATGCGGGTGCGGGCGCACATCCATCGCCTGGCCGGCGCGCAAGATCGCCGGCCCCATGCGGTCGAAGAAGATGAAGGGACCGACCAGCCGCCGCTTTGCCGTCGGCAGAGCGCGGCGAACCTGGAAGCCGCCAATATCCTTGGCGTTTGGAATGACCATGAGCTCGATCTGGTCGCTGGCGAAGGCATCGCCAGGCTCAGGGTCCTTGCCGGGGAAGAAACTCATCTGGATGTCCTCAGGCGAAGCGGAGCGCCGATTTGGCTTTTGCCTTGGCCGCCACCTCTTCGCGATTGCGCGGATGATGCGTGGTTTCCAGCGAATGCAGCAATTCATGCGCCGATTCGGCGATCGCCTCGACGGCACGGTCGAAGGCCGCCTGGTTGCGCTGCGAGGGCCGCGTCGTTCCGCTCAGTTTGCGCACGAATTGAAGGGCGGCGTCGCGGATCTCGTCATGGGTCGCCGGCGGCTCGAAATTGAACAGGGTCTTGATGTTTCTGCACATGCTTGAACTCCTATCTGCTTTATGCCCGCCCCATTCCACTACTCCGCGTCGAGCGGCTCCGTTCCCACCGGTTTGCCATCACGCGACAGCCTGATCTTCTCGACCTTGTCTTCGGCCGCCTTCAGCAGCCGGTCGCAATGGGCCTTCAGCGCCTCGCCGCGCTCATAGATCTTGATCGACTGGTCGAGCGGCACGTCGCCGCGTTCGAGATCATCGACGATCTTCTCCAGCGCGTCGAGTGCCTGCTCGAAGCTCATCGCCTTGACGTCTTCATTTGCTTCGCCAGCCATACTTTACCCCTTCATCAGCCGCCCGACATGGGCGGCCACCGAAAATGCCAGTCCTTGCAGATCGTAGCCGCCCTCGAGCAGGCTGACGAGCCGGTTGCCGCTGTGGCGCCCGGCGCGTTCCAGCAACTGGCCTGTCGCCCAGTCGAAATCGTCCTCGCTGAGGTTGATCTCGGCCAGCGGGTCGCGATGGTGAGCGTCGAAGCCTGCGGAAATTATGATCAGATCGGGCGCGAAATTGTCGAGCGCCGGCAGGACGCGCGACAGCAAGGCATCGCGAAACATGTCCGAGCCGGTCTGCGGCGCCAGAGGGGCGTTGACGATGTTGCCGGCGCCGGTTTCGGTCTTGGCGCCAGTGCCGGGATAGAGCGGCATCTGGTGCGTCGAACAATAGAGCACCGACGGATCATCCCAGAAAATGTCCTGCGTGCCGTTGCCGTGATGCACGTCCCAGTCGACGATGGCGACACGCTCGGCGCCGTGTTTCTTCTGCGCATAGCGGGCCGCGATTGCGGCGGTGTTGAACAGGCAAAAGCCCATCGCCGTGGTCTTTTCGGCATGATGGCCTGGCGGACGTGAGGCGACGAAGGCATTGGCGACGCGGCCCTCGAACACGTCGTCGACAGCGGCGTTGGCGGCACCGATGGCGGTCACCACCGCCTGCCAGCTTTTCGGGCTGGCGCTGGTGTCGGCGTCGATCGAGGCGATGCCGCTCTCAGGGATCGCGGCGCGGACGCGGGCGACGAAATCCTCGGGGTGGGCGTAGAGAATGGTGGCCTCGTCGCCTTGCGGCGCCGTTACCCGATCGAGTGCGGTGAAGGCCTCGTCGTCGAGCACGCGCTCGATAGCGCGCAAGCGGTCCGGCCGCTCCGGATGACCGGGGGGCGTCAGATGTTCGAGGAAGATCGGATGGGTATAGAGCCTGGTGACCATGACCCGATATAGGCGCGCCCGGCCGCTTTGACCATGGTTTGACGCCGCACCGCCCCGACGCTCAACAGGGATTACACCCCGGGCGCGGGCTGCGTCCAGCGCGAGCCGCCGAAGGAAGCCACCGCCTTGTCCCTGAGTTCCCTGAACTTGGACGACGCCTCGGCCAGCCGCTGGTCCCATTCGGCGTTCGGCACCTGGCCTTCGATGGTCTTGAAATAAACCTGCATCAGGCAGGCGATGGCGAAGGGTTCGATGAAAGCCGCCTTGAAGGCCCAGGCAAGGAGGATGGCGAGCACGAAGGCCCAGCCGCCGAGCTGCCCCGGTATGAACCACATGATGGCGGCGGCCGGCGCCAGCATCAAAAGGAAGATGACGAAGGACACACCCCACATGATGACCGCCAGCCAGACGGCGTTCTTGACCATGGTCTTGCCGTTCTGGGCATAGAGCACGACGCCTTGCCGGGCGGTTTCGAACGGTGAGGACGAGTTGATGCGGATATTGTAGCCGAGGATGATCTCGTCGACATAGGTCAGCGACAGGCGGATCACCGTATTGATGAAAGCGACCAGGCCGCCGAGGCCCGGAATGGGCAGGAAGGCGGCGATGCCGCCGATCAGGCCGGTGATGGCGCGGATGGCGCCCTTGACCAGCTGGTCGAGCACGAAAAGGATGTTGGCCTCGGCGAAACGTTCCTTCACCACATCCTTGGCGTAGGCGATCTGGTCCTGGCCATTGGGAATCTCGCGGCCGTCGATCAGATGCACCATGACGGCGATATGGCCGGCCTTGACGACATAGAGGATGTATTCGCGGATCCAGTACAGCGCGATCGAAACGACGCCGATGCCGACGATGCCGCCCCAGAGCGCAAAGGAAAGCGGCCCGTCGGGATCGGTGGAGATATGGCCGACGCCATAGCCGACCGAGGCGCCGCTGCCGGTCGCCACGATATAGGCGAGCGTGATGCCGAAATAGACGATCATGCGAAAGACGATGAATGGCCATGTCCTGATCATGATGGACACCGACCTGCCGATTTCGAAATCCCACATGCGCCCGAATCTCCCCTCAGAGATGGACGGCGAGGATGAACCCGGGCCGGGAATTGTCAATCTCGGCAAATGCCGGGTCTCGGCCGACCAGATTTCAGGCCGGCTGCGGATCCTGCTTTTTAAGCAAGCCTTCAAGCAACTGCTGGAAGGCCGCCACCACGGTCTTCGACGTGGCTTCGGGGTCGTTCGAATTGGCGATGCGCTGTGCCGCCTGGCTGCTGGCGCCGTTGATCAGCCGGGCGGCGGTTTCGGGGTCGACGCCGGGGACGACCACCCCCTCCTGCTGCAGAGCCGTCAGATGATCGGTCATTGAACCGACGCAGGCATTGGCATTCGGCCATTGCGCCGGATCGCCGAGCACAGCCGGACCGTCGCGAAACATGATGCGCTGGATTTCCGGCTCCAGCGCCATCTCGATATAGGTCGTGCATTCGTCGACGAAACGCTGCCAGCGGCTTGGCGCCCGCGACGCAATCTCATGGATGCGGACGGCCATCTCGCCATCGATTTCGGCGATGACAGCCTGCAGCAGGCCCTTCTTGTCGCCGAAATGATGGTAGAGCGCGCCGCGGGTCAGCCCGGCCGAGGCGGTGAAGTCGTCCATCGACGCGTCGGCATAGCCGATCGTGCCGAAAGCGTGGCGGGCCGCCGTGATCAGCTTGGCGCGCGTTTCGGCAATCATCTCCTTGCGGGGTCTGTGCATGGTTCTGGCCTTATTCACATACGCTTCGTATGCCAATTGACATACGCGGCGTATCGACTACCTATATTCATACGCACCGTATGTAATTGTCGAATTGGCCTTTGTCGAGGAACCAGCCATGCAAAACCCATACTCGGAAATCTTTCGTGCCCCTGGAGCCAAGGGGTTTGCCGCCGCGGGCTTCCTCGCGCGGCTGCCGATCGCCATGGCGCCGATCGGCATCGTGGCCATGCTGTCGCAGACACGTGGCGAATACTGGCTGGCGGGAGCTGTCTCGGCGACGTTCGCGCTGAGCAACGCTTTCGTGGCGCCGCAGATATCACGGCTGGTCGATCGCCTCGGCCAGACGCGGATCGTGATTCCGACCACCATCCTCACCGTGCTCGCCTTCGCGGTGCTGATTGCCGCAGCCAATCAGGACTGGCCGGTGTGGACGCTGTTTGTGTCGGCACTGGCGGCCGCCGCCATGCCCAGCATGCCGGCGATGGTGCGCGCGCGCTGGACCGAGATTTTTCGCGGCCGGCCGCAGATGAACACCGCATTCGCCTTCGAATCGGCGGCGGACGAACTCGTCTACATTGCAGGCGCATCGCTGTCGGTGGGCTTGAGTGCCGCTCTGTTCCCGGAAGCCGGTGTCCTGGTCAGCACGCTATTCCTCGCCCTTGGCTCGGCAGCCTTCATCCTGCAGCGTTCGACCGAACCACAAGTGCGGCCGGTGAATCATGTCTCGAGCGGCTCGGCAATCCGGCTCAGGCCGGTGCAGATCATCACCTTCGCCCTGATCTTCGTCGGCGCCACCTTCGCGACGACGGAAGTGAGCACGGTGGCGATCACCAAGGAACTCGGCCAGCCGGGCGCCGCCAGCCTCGTCATCGGCGTCTATGCGCTGGGATCGTTCGTGCTCGGCCTCGTCGTCGGTGCGCTCAACCTGAAAGCGCCGCTGCAGCGCCAGTTGGCCCTCGCGGTCGCCCTCGTTGCGCTCGGCACATTGCTGCCGCTCACCGCCGACACGGTGCCGCTGCTGGCGCTGACCGTTTTCATCAGCGGCGTGGCGATCTCGCCAACCTTCATCACCGCCTTCGGCCTGATCGAACGCCACGTGCCGGAAGCGATGCTGACCGAAGGCATCACCTGGGTGATGACCGGCATCGGCATCGGCATGGCGCTGGGTTCGTTTGCCGCCGGCGCGGTGGTGGATGAGTTCGGCGCCAGGAACGGGTTCTGGGTCTCGGTGGTTTCAGGCACTATCGCACTGGTCACGGTGTTGGTGGGCCAGCGCAGCCTGGCCACCCGCGCCTGCGAGCTGGACGGCTGCGGTGCAGCCGCCGTTCCCGCGGAATAAACGCACAAGCGTCCGGTCGGGAACGCGGATCGGACGCAGCTTCTCCAAAGGAGCGCGGCTCCCTACGACTGTTCAAGCCTCTTGCGGATCTCGTTTCCATCGAGAACGACAACAGGACTTCCCAGTGTCTCAACCATATCCGGGTTCAGATGGGGTATGGTTTCAGCGCGCCCGACCATCGGCGGACATTCTCCGGCGCAATACACGACCGAGCTGGTGACACGCAGGATTTTCCACAGCGCTTCGTAGAGGCGCGGATCGTCGGGCGGCCGCGCGACGGTGAAGCCTGAACATCGCGAGGCATCGCCGGGGTCGAAATTGAGATAGAGGTCGGCCGACGACGCATCGTCATAGGCGACGACCCAGCAGGTGAATTCAGGTTCACGCCTGGTGACGAACGGCGCGAAGGCATCCTCGACGATCGATGTGGGGAAGTAGCTCTCTTCGCCATCTTCAAAGCAATTGAGATAGGCCTCGAAGCTCATCCGACCGCCCCCTGTCCCCTAGAAAATCTCGGTCTTGGCGATATGAATGCCAAAGCCCTCAAGCCCGACATAGTGGCGTTCGCGCGAGGCGATCAAATTGATCGAGGAGATGCCGAGATCCTTGAGAATCTGCGCGCCGAGGCCGATTTCTCGCCACTCGTTCTCACGGCGGCGGGCCTCTTCGTGGTCCTCACGGTCGGCACTCATCGGCCGGTTGCGCTCCTGATGGGCGACGCCGACCGAACCCTCTCGGAGGTAAACGATGACGCCGCGCTTGCGTTCGCCCATCGCCTTCATAATGGCGTCGAGCCGGTGGCTGGTGCCGAACACGTCGGTCACCACATCCTCCGAATGCAGCCGCACCGGCACGTCCTCGCCGTCACGGATGTCGCCGAAAACGACCGCGACATGGTGCATGGAATCCCAGGGCAGCGTGTAGGTAAGACCTGTGCCTTGCCGCCGAGTGTGTCGATTTCGGAGCAGGCGACGCGTNCAGCGTGTAGGTAAAGACCTGTGCCTTGCCGCCGAGTGTGTCGATTTCGGAGCAGGCGACGCGTTCGACCAGCGTTTCCTTGCGCTGCCGGTAGGCGATGAGGTCGGCGACCGAGACCTGCTTGAGGCCGTGTTCCTCGGCAAAGCTCGCAACCTGCGGGCCGCGCTTGACGGTGCCGTCGTCATTGACCAGCTCCGAGATCACGCCAACCGGCGGCAGGCCGGCAAGTCTGCACAGGTCGACGGCGGCTTCGGTATGGCCCGAACGCATCAGCACGCCGCCTTCCCTCGCGATCAGTGGAAAAATGTGGCCGGGCCGCACGAAATCCGAACCGCCGACATTGCCGTTGGCCAGGTTGCGCACGGTCAGCGTGCGGTCCTCGGCCGAAATGCCGGTGGTGGTGCCATGCTTGAAATCGACGCTGACGGTAAAGGCCGTGGTGTGGGCGGAATCATTGTCGGCGACCATCGGCTGCAGATTGAGCCGCTTGGCCTCCTCGCGCGGCATCGGCGTGCAGACGATGCCGGAGGTGTGACGGATGATGAAGGCCATTTTCTCCGGGCTGCAATGCACGGCGGCAACGATCAGGTCGCCCTCGTTCTCACGCCCGTCATCGTCCATGACGACGACGATCTCGCCGCGCTCGAAGGCGCGGATGGCTTCGACGATTTTCTTCTGATCGTATGGCATTGGCTCGCTTCGCTCGCAGGGAATAGGGGTTGGGCAGTAGGAGTTAGGGAAGGAAGGATGGGCTGGCCTATTGCCTAATCCCTACTGCCTAATCCCTGGCCTGTCTGTCCCCGGTGCCGGAGATAATGGTCGGCGACGGCACAGGCAACCATGGCTTCGCCGATCGGCACGGCACGGATGCCGACGCAGGGATCGTGGCGGCCCTTGGTCATGACGTCGACGTCGTTGCCGTCCTTGTCGATGGATTTGCGCGGCGTCAGGATCGACGAGGTCGGCTTGACGGCGAAGCGGGCGACGATCGCCTGGCCGGTCGAGATGCCGCCCAGAATGCCGCCGGCATTGTTGGACAGGAAGACCGGCTTGCCGTCATTGCCGATGCGCATCTCGTCGGCATTCTGTTCGCCGGTAATGCGGGCGGCTTCAAAACCGTTGCCGATCTCGACGCCCTTGACGGCGTTGATCGACATCAGGCCGGACGCGATGTCCTGGTCGAGCTTGGCGTAGATCGGCGCGCCAAGGCCGGCGGGCACGCCGTCAGCGACGATCTCGATCACCGCGCCGACCGAGGAGCCGGACTTGCGGATGCCGTCGAGATAGCTGGTGAAGACCGGAACGGAGGCCGGATCGGGGGTGAAGAACGGGTTTTCGACGTCACCGATGAAATTCCAGTTCCAGTTGGCGCGGTCGATCGATTTTTCGCCCATCGAGACCAGCGCGCCGCGCACCACCATTCCGGGCACCACCTTACGGGCGAGCGCGCCGGCGGCCACACGCGCGGCCGTCTCGCGCGCCGAGGAACGACCGCCGCCGCGATGGTCGCGCAGGCCGTATTTGACTTCATAGGTGTAGTCGGCGTGGCCGGGACGGTACTGGCGGGCAATCTCGCCATAGTCCTTGGAGCGCTGGTCGACATTCTCGATCAGCATCGAGACCGGCGTGCCGGTGGTGATCATCGTCTCGCCGTCCTCGTCGAGGATGAAGCCGGACAGCACCTTCACCTCGTCCGGCTCGCGGCGCTGGGTCACAAAACGTGACTGGCCGGGACGGCGCTTGTCGAGTTCGGCCTGGATTTCGGCCCGTGTGAAGCGGATCCCGGGCGGGCAGCCGTCGACGACACAGCCGAGCGACGGGCCATGGCTTTCGCCCCAGGTGGTGACGCGGAACAGATGGCCGAACGTGTTGTGAGACATGAATTTTAGCCCTGCCCGGCAGCGGACCGGATCAAAGGTGCGTTCTATTGGCGTTTTCCACAGCGGTCAAACTGTGATCCGGCGGTTTTAGTTTTGACACATTCGGTTGGTTTCTGCTCTCTTCCATCCGCCCGTTGAAAGCTCGCCGCCATCCGTGCAGGCGCAATGACAAAGAGGACGACGATGCGTACCCTGATTGGCGCTGCTGCCGCCATGTTGCTGATTTCCACCGCCGCCTATGCCGGCCAGACCGAAGGCCTGATCAAGAAGGTCGACAAGGACGCGCTGACGCTGACGCTGGAGGACGGCAAGTCCTTCAAGCTCAACGCCGAGACCGATCTCGATTCGCTGAAGCCGGGCATGGATATCGTCATTGCCTATGACGTGACGAATGGCGAGAACGTCGTCACCGACATGGAACTGCCCGACACCGAGTAACACCGACGCCGAACAGGGTCTTGCCGCTCGGCGGAGCCCTGCCCGGATAAACAGGACGGTCGTCCTGTTTTTATCTGCTCGAACCTAAAGCCAATCCAGACGCCCGTCCTGCAGCCTGAGCACCCGGTCCTGCCGCACTTCCAGGTTTGCCGCTTCATGTTCGGAAACACCTTCGACCATCCGAAACAGAGTCCGCACGACGCCACCATGCGTGACGCAGACCGTCTGGCGGTCGAGCGCCTCGAACCACGGCTTCACCCGTTCGAGCAGCATCTGGTAGCTTTCGGCGCCCTCGCCCGGCGGCTGGAAATTCCATTTGTTGCGTCGTCGCGCCTTCGCCGAGCCCGGCATTCGCGCGTCGAGTTCGGCATAGGTAAAGCCCTGCCAGTCGCCAAAGTGCACCTCGACCAGACGCGGGTCGGTGCGGTAGGCATCGGGATCGAGCTGCATCGCCAAGCGCAGCCGCTGCATCGTCTCGCGCGTCCGCTTCATCGGGCTGGCGACAAAGTCGAAATCCTCAGGATTCTGGATCAGTTCGGCCAGCCGCCGTCCATTGCGGGTCGCCTGCTCGCGGCCGAGCGCGTTGAGATCGGTGTCGGCCTGGCCCTGCAGCCGCGACTCGGCATTCCACTGCGTCTGGCCATGGCGCACGATGTAGACGAGCGGAACCATCAGGTCTTCCGGAAATCAGGACAGGCGGGCGGAAACCGCGGCAGAACTATTCCTTGACGGTCGAAATATCCGGCGCGTCGACCGCCTTCATGCCGACGACGTGATAGCCGGAATCGACATGGTGCACCTCGCCGGTGACGCCACGCGACAGGTCCGACAGGAAATAGACGGCGGAATCGCCGACTTCTTCCTGGGTGACGGTCTGCTTCAGCGGCGAATTGTATTCGTTCCACTTGAGGATGTAGCGGAAGTCGCCGATGCCCGAAGCAGCCAAGGTCTTGATCGGCCCGGCCGAGATAGCGTTGACGCGGATCTTCTTGCCGCCGAGGTCGACGGCGAGATAGCGCACGCTGGCTTCGAGCGCGGCCTTGGCGACACCCATGACGTTGTAATGCGGCATGACCTTTTCGGCGCCGTAATAGGTCAGCGTCAGCAGCGAGCCGCCATCGGTCATCAACGCTTCGGCGCGCTTGGCGATGGTGGTGAAGGAATAGACCGAAATGTCCATGGTGCGCAGGAAATTGTCGCGCGTCGTCTCGACATAGCGTCCGGTCAGCTCGTCCTTGTCGGAAAAGGCGATGGCATGGACGAGGAAGTCGAGCTTGCCGCCCCAATGCTTGGCGACATTGGCAAACACCTCGTCGAGGCTCGCCGGATCAGTGACATCGCAATGACCGGCGACAAAGGCGCCCAATTCCGCAGCCAGCGGCTCGACGCGCTTCTTGAACGCCTCGCCCTGATAGGTCAGCGCGATCTCGGCGCCATGGTCGACGCAGGCCTTGGCGATGCCGTAGGCAATCGATCTGTTGTTGGCGACGCCCAGTATAAGGCCGCGCTTGCCGGCCATAAGGCCCTGTCCACCCGCCATGTCAGCGCTCTCCGAAAGATTTTCTGCTTTGGAGTGCCTATCGCACAGGCAGAAAGGCGCATCAAGCGCAGACGGGGCGCGCGTTCAATTCAGACACTCGGCGTGACAACGAATGGGGGATAATAACGTTGTTGTGAGATTTGAACGCCTCACTGCGGCCAGCGCGCCTTGATGGCCCAGGCCCGCCCGACCAGCCGAATCGGCTGGCCGGCAACGCATCGGCCCTATCCAGCCATTTTGCGCCAGGGAATGAGCATTCCCACCTGCTTGCGGTAGCTTCGGTACTGATCGCCGAACATCGCGACGAGATCGCGTTCCTCGAGGAAGATGCCGAGCAAGATGTAGCCGGTGCTGCCCGCCGCGAACAGGAGATGGCCCCATGTCATGGACGGCGTCGCCCAGAAGGCCAGGAGGAAGCCGACATAGAGCGGGTGCCGGACCCATTTGTAGAACAGTGGCGTCCTGAACACGGGCGGCGCCGGTTCGCTCTTGCGCAAAGCGGCGAGAACCTGGCGCAGGCCGAACAGTTCGAAATGGTTGATCAGAAAGGTGCTGGTCAACAATACCGCCCAGCCGAGCCAGAACACGCCATGGATGACGGCGACCCAGACCGGGTTCTCGACCGTCCAGACGAGACCGGGAATCGGCCGCCATTGCCAGTAGAGCAGCAGCAGGATGAGGCTGGCCAAAAGCACATAGGTGCTGCGTTCGGCCGCGTGCGGGACAATCCGTGTCCACCAGCGCTTGAAAACCGGTCGCGCCATGATGCTGTGCTGGGCGGCGAAAAGGCCGAGCAGCAGTGCATTGACGATGACGGCTTCGACCGGACTTCCAGCGACTCCGGAATCGATCGATTTCGGCACGACCATGTTGCCGACGAAACCGACCGCATAGAGAAACGAACCGAGAAAAATCAGGTATGCGGCAACGCCGTAGATAAGGGTGATTACGCCCGCCATGACTGCCCCTCCATGCAAGCATCAGGATTCGGTCGGTCGACCGAATTCAGCGTCAAAAACCATAAATTTTCTAGCGAGTCAACTTGATCGGTCGCTCGACCGAGATAGAGTGGAGGGACGTCCAGCCCCGGACAGGAGAAGCTATGATCCGCCCAGATTGCACCGCTACCAGCGGCAGCCACGCCGCATGACGGACGCTGCCCAAGCCGTTACCCCGCCGCAGAACAAGCAAAAGCGCGACACGCGCGCCGAACTGATTTCGGCTGCCGAGTTATGCCTCCATCGAGGCGGTTATGCCGATCTGTCGACGCGCCGCGTTGCCGAGATCGCCGGCGTTCCGCTCAGCCAGATCCATTACCATTTCGGCTCCAAGGAACGGCTGTTCCTGGCGCTGCTCGACCATCTGAACGAGGGCCTGCTGAAGCGCCAGGCGGAGACTTTTGCGGCACCTATGCCGCTGTGGCAACGCTGGGAGCGCGCTTGCGATTTCCTCGACGATGATCTGGCGTCCGGCTATGTCCGGATCCTGCACGAGATGATCGCGGCAAGCCTGTCGAGCCCCGAAATCGCCAAGGCGGTGCGCCGCGACCTGCGCGGCTGGTTCGAACTGCTGGACGGACTGGCGCAAGAGGCGGAGCGGCGGTTCGGCGGCCTCGGGCCATTCTCCGCCGCCGAAGTGACCAGCCTGGTCAGCGCCGCCTTCCTCGGCAGCGAGACGATGATCCTGCTGGAGATCGAGAGCCCGCATGTCCCGGTACGGCAGGCGCTGCGCCGCTTCGGCGAAACCATCCGGCGGATGGAGGAAGTGGCGCCCGGCAGTTAGCCAGCGAAGTCGAGCCGCGTCAGCCTTTGCGGCTGCGCATCAGCGCTTCGAGTTCGCTGTCGCCGCCTTCCGGCAGCATGATGCGGACATGGGCGTAGAGATCGCCATGGCCGCCGGCCTTTTCCGGCAAGCCCCTGCCCTTCAGGCGCAGCACCTTATCGGAACTCGACCAGGCCGGAATGTTGACCGCCAGCCTGCCGGTCGGCGTGTCGACCGGCACCTTGGCGCCCAGCACCGCGTCGGCCAACGCTACCTCCAGATCGGCATGCAAGTCACGGCCCTCGATGCGGTAGCGCGGGTGCCTGCGGATACGGATCTTGACCAGCGCATCGCCCGGCTGTCCCGGCCCCTGCTCGCCCTGGCCCTTCAGCCGGATGGTCTGTCCGTCCTCGACATAGACCGGCAGCTTGACCGCAATCTTGCGGCCGTCGGGGAACATCGCCGTCACCTTTTCGGCGGTCGCTATCTCTTCGATGGTGACGTCGAGCGTGACGTTCAGATCGGCGGCGGTCGCCTGCTGGCGGCGGTCGCCTGTTCCGGCGCCACGCGCGCCTGAAAAGGCGTCGCCGAAAATCTGGCTGAAGATATCGCTGTTGCCGTCGAACGGATCGCCGCCCGGACGCCCGGATCGGAATTCGAAGCGCGAGCCGCCGGCGCCCTGCTGGCGGCGGAAGCCACCAAACGGATCACCGCCGCCGGCTGCGCCCTCGAAGCCCTGGAATTTCGGCTTGCCGTCGGCGTCGATCTCGCCGCGGTCGAAGGCCGCACGGTTCTTCTCGTCGCCGACGACCTCATAGGCCTGATTGGCGGCGGCAAAACGGTCCTTGGCCTTGGGATCATTCGGATTCTGGTCCGGATGATACTTCTTGGCGAGCTTGCGGTAAGCCGATTTTATGTCCTTGGCCGATGCGTTCTTGGCAACGCCCAGCACCTCATAGGGGTCGCGCATGCGTCCTGCCCTGGAAAATGAGTTAAATCCACGTTGGCCCTTATATGCGCTCCCATAGGAAGAAATTCCAGTGGCGCGCAGGCTTATCGAGGGTTGAAATTGCGATGCCCGCAAACCTCGAAAATCAGAGCGGTTTGAAGTCCTGCATGTGCCAGCCGCCGGCCGCGGCGATGCACAATTGCCCCTTGAACAAAGCGACGCCGTCGAAGCTTTCGCGCGAGGCGGTAAAGCTGCGGCAGGCCTGGCCGTTGTCCTGCACTTCGGCGAGTTCGGTGATGGAGCCCCGCGAGCCGGTGTCGGCATTCGCCCACGGCACGGCCTGGCCGCGAAGCTCCTCGATGTCGGCCGAAGACACCGCATTGCCGATCGTGGTCTGGTCGGAAGCGCTGTCGGCGTCCGTCGATGTCACCCTGGCCGGCGCGCTTGAGGTGACGATGGAACGATCGACCTCGGCCTTTTCTAGGCTGAAGCCGCCGGCGCCGCAGGCGGCAAGCGGCAGTGCGATAATCACGATCACGGCTTTCGAACTGGCCGAAGCGATAACGCTCCATTGCCCGCTGTCAAAAGCTTGCGCGATACGCGACAATCGGCAACCTCCTGAAGCTCGAGACAATTTGAGAAAAACTATGAGTGACACTGAGTTAACAAGTAGTGACTTTACCAAAGCCGCCGAGCCGTTCCGGCTCTTTGCTGAGTGGCTGGAGGACGCCAAGAAAAGCGAAATCAACGACGCCAACGGCGTAGCACTTGCAACCGTCGATGCCGACGGCATGCCGGATGTGCGGATGGTGCTGCTCAAGGGCTTCGATGAAAGCGGCTTTGTCTTCTACACGAATTTCGAGAGCGCCAAGGGCTGCGAGATTCTTGGCAGCATGAAGGCGGCGATGTGCTTCCACTGGAAATCGCTGCGCCGCCAGGTGCGCATACGCGGTCCGGTGGAGATCGTCAGCGACGCTGAAGCCGACGCCTATTACGCGACGCGGCCGCGCGGCAGCCGGATCGGCGCATGGGCTTCGAAACAGTCGCGGCCGCTGGAAAGCCGCTTTGCCCTGGAGAAGGCGGTGGCCGAATACACGGCGCGCTACCCTATCGGCGAAATCCCGCGGCCAAAGCACTGGTCGGGCTTCCGCATCGTGCCGCAGGCGATCGAGTTCTGGCACGACCGGCCGTTCCGGCTGCACGATCGGCTGGTCTTTTCGCGCAACGCCGAAGGCGGCTGGGACAAGACACGGCTTTATCCCTGAGGAGAGGTTCAGGCCTTCTTGCGTGTCATGAAGGCCGTCAACGCGGCGCGCGCTTCGTCGGACTTCAGCCGCTCGGAGAAATGCTCGCTCTCCACCTTGATGCGGGCGACAAGCTCGTCGCGCGGGGCGCGCATCAGGTCACGAGCGATCTTCAGCGCCTGCGGCGGCTTGGCGGCGATCGCGCCGGCCGCTGCGAGTACCGCGGCTTCTAGCCCGTCCTCCTCGACCACCTCATAGATCAGGCCGGCGGCCTTGGCGCGTTCGGCGGAAAAACCTTCGCCGAGCCCAAGCAGCGCGAAGCCGCCCTGCCTGCCGAGGATGAGCGGCGCCAGCAGGCTGGAGCCCGCCTCCGGCACCAGGCCGAGGTCGACGAAGGGTGTGCGGAACACAGTGCGCGGCGTAGCGAAAGTCAGGTCGCAATGCAAATTGAGCGTGGTGCCGATGCCGACCGCAATGCCGTCGACGCCGGAGACCATCGGCTTCTCCGTTTTGGCCAGCGCCATCAGGAAGTCCCAGACCTCGTTGCCGCCCTCACCGCCGGTGGCGATGACCAGGAAATCGGCGAGATCGTTGCCGGAAGAGAAGGCGCCAGGCACACCGAGGAAGACATGGACGCGAACCGCCGGGTGGGCATCGCCATCGGCCAGCGCCTTGGACATTGTCGCGTACATGGCGCGCGTCAGTGCGTTCTTCTTGTCGGGACGGTTCATGCGGATGATCTGGATGGCGCCCTGGCGCTCGACGAGGATATGGTCTGTCACGGTCATTCTTCCCTGGTGAGCGCTCTGGTATTCAGGCCGTTATCAGCGCCTTGCCGGCGGTAGCGAGGCTCTCGGCGCCATCGATGACGCGTTCCTTCAAGGCGCTGACTTCGCCGAGCAGGTTTTCGGCGAAAAAGCGGCAAAGGGCGATGCGGCTCTGCTGGGCAAGTCCGCCACGCGCCAGATAAGCGCCGCCGGCAGCAAGCGAGATCAGCCTGAGATAGGGGGTCGCACCGGCTTGCGCTTCGTCCAGACGGCCGTCGGCCAGCAGCTTCTGCAGGAAGCGCGTCGCCTCGGTGAGATCGTCGAACGCCTGGTCAAGCGCTTCGGCGGTGCGGCCGAAGCCCTGCAGGTTCGAGGTCCGCACCTCGTCGGCGATGGCCTTCAGTTCGGCGATATAGCCATGCACATGCTCGCCGCCGCCAAGCGGCAATTTGCGGGCTACAAGGTCGATCGCCTGGATGCCGTTGGTGCCTTCATAGATCGGCGCAATGCGGGCGTCGCGATAGAGCGCGGCCGCGCCCGTCTCCTCGATGAAGCCCATGCCGCCGTGGACCTGGACGCCGAGCGATGCGACATCGACGCCTATATCGGTGGAAAAGGCCTTGGCCAGCGGCGTCAGCAGATTGGCGCGATCGCGCCAATGCGCGGCCTCCTCGCCTGTCGACACACGCGCGAAGTCGATGGCATAGGCGCAGGAATACGAGATGGCGCGGGCGATCTGGGTCAAAGCCTTCATGGTCAAGAGATTGCGCTGCACGTCGGGGTGATGGACGATCGGCGCCATCCCGGCGCCTGAAAAGTCCGATGCCTTGCCCTGGCGGCGCTCATTGGCATAGGCGATCGCCTTCTGCGTCGCGGCTTCGGCCACTGCCACGCCCTGCATGCCGACGCAAAGCCTCGCGTTGTTCATCATGGTGAACATGCAGGCGAGCCCCTTGTTCTCCTCGCCGATCAGCCAACCGATGGCGCCGGGCGCAGCACCCTGGAACCCGTCGCCATAGATCATGGTNGGATGCCGAGCTTGTGCTCGAGGCCCGAACAGAAGACGTCGTTGCGGGCGCCGAGCGAGCCGTCATCATTGACCAGGAATTTCGGCACAAAAAACAACGAAATGCCGCGCGTGCCGGCCGGCGCATCCGGCAGCCGCGCCAGCACCAGATGGATGATGTTGTCGGTGAAATCATGCTCGCCATAGGTGATGAAGATCTTCTGGCCGAAGATGCGGTAGGTGCCGTCGCCGGCAGGCTCGGCGCGGGTGCGCAGAGCGGCGAGATCGGAACCGGCCTGCGGCTCGGTCAGGTTCATCGTCCCCATCCACTCGCCGGAGACGAGCTTTGCCAGATACTTTGCCTTCAGCGCTTCGGAGGCATGCTTGTCCAGCGCCTCGACGGCGCCCATGGTCAGCGTCGGGCCGATGCCGAAGGCCATGGCGGCGGAGTTCCACATTTCGAGCGCGGCAACGCCGAGCATGGTCGGCAGGCCCTGGCCACCGAATTCTTCCGGTCCGGACAGCGCGTTCCAGCCACCGCCGATCCAGCTGCGGTAAAGCGCCCTCCAGCCGGGCGGCGTGGTCACGGCTGCATCCTTCAGCACCGCGCCGTGCTCGTCGCCGATCTTGTAGAGCGGCGCCACTTCCTCGCTGGCGAAGCGGCCGGCCTCGGACAGGATGGCGTCGACAAGGTCTTCGCCGAGGTCCCCGAACGCGCCGCTGTCGAGTGCCGGCTTGAGCCCGGCGACATGCTTGAGCGTGAACGAAATGTCGTCGACCGGGGCCTTGTACATGCCGCTTCTCCTCCGCTGCTCCGATCGCTCGATCCTAGGACCCGGGCCGATGCAAAACCATCCGCCTCTGGGCGGCCTCCGACCTTTTTTTACGTAAACGTCAAACTTTGTCACGCGGATTTGTAGCGAACTCCGTCGTCCACGGGTGGAGCGGGAGCGTAGCGGACGCCGAGTACCATGTCGCGACCTCGCGCTAGGGGCGCAACGGTGCAGAATTCTGCGCCGTGGCAACGCTTCGAAGTCGCGGAATGCATACTATGGTCCGCGCCGCGTCGCTTCGCTCCTTGCTTCGCCATAGAATGAAGAAGTCGCGAGAGCGACAGGACTCCTGCCCGAAAGCGCTTCCTTAACCATACCGGTCCACCATCGGTGTTTGGTCAGCGGGGGTCCCCTGTTTGAAAACGCCGGCGCATCTTCTTCGCCGCTCAGCGATCGCTCTCGCGGCGATGATGGCGCTGACGTCAGCGGCTACAGCCTCGGACTTTTCCGAGCCTTGGCGGGATGGCGACCGCGCGCTGGTGGTCGACGCCTATGAATACAATTCCGTCGACTGGGCGCAGCTTGCCACCGACAAGCGCATTGTCGGCTTCATCAACAAGGCCTCCGACGGGCTGCCGCCGCCCTATTTCTGCTACGGCGACGAGCCTACGGTCAAACTCTGCAAGACATTGTGGAAACGCTTTGCGGTGACGCGCGAGCTGTTTCAGACGCGCAAGGTGGTGGCCAAGGCGCTCGGCCTGAAATGGGGCGCGTATCATCTTGCCCGCCCCGGCAATCCGCTCGAGCAGGCCAACAGTTTCATCGATTTCGCCGAGCCAGCCCCTGACGATCTGCTCGCCCTCGATCTCGAAGGCAACGACCCCTCGCAATGGATGTCGCTCGAGGATGCCGAGGAATTCGTGCGCCAGGTGCACCGGCGGCTCGGCCGTTTCCCGATCCTCTACACCAACGGCAAGACCGCCCAGTACATCGCCGACAACCGCTACCAATACCGTCTGCTGTCGCGGCTGCCGCTCTGGTATGCGCGCTACAAGCCCGACATCGACGTGCATTTTCCGATGGGCAACTGGCAGGGTTATGCGCTGTGGCAGTTCTCGGCGCAGGCCAATTGCGGGCGCCTGCGCTGCCCCTACCGCGTCGCCGGCACGCCCAACGACATCGACGTCAACGTCGCGCCGATGGACGCGGCGGCACTGCGCCAGCAATGGCCCTTCGGCGGCCTGATCGACGTGCCGCCCGACTACCTCGCCTCAATACCGGTGCCGGTGTCGCGCGCGGCCGGGCTCGCCGGCAAAGTCACCATCACATACGCCGATGTGGCGACGCCACCGACGGTCGAGGAAATGGTGGCGGTGCTCGGCGCGCGCTGGCAGACATTCCGCGCCGCCTTCCGCATGCCGGTGGTCAAGACGGTGCCGCGCCGCGCGCGCTTCGGCATTGCCGAGTATGTCGCCTGGAAGCGGACCACGTATAGTTCGGAGGCTCTGCTCGAGGCCGCCTTCTCGCAGGCCGCCGACCCGGTCAGCACCGCTTCGACGGAACTGGTTCGCGAGCGCTGAGGCTTATGTGGCGGCGCTGGCCTTTTCCCGCGCCACCGCCTGCCAGCCTATGTCGCGGCGGCAGAAGCCTTGCGGCCAGTCGATACGGTCGAGCGCGGCGTAAGCGCGGCTTTGCGCTTCGCCCACCGTCTTGCCTGATGCCGTGACGTTGAGCACGCGGCCGCCATTGGCGACCAGCGCGCCGCCATTGATGGCAGTGCCGGCATGGAAAATCTCAACGCCTTCGCCAGCGGCTTCGTCGAGACCCCGAATGACCGAGCCTTTTTCCGGCGTCCCGGGATAGCCCTGTGCCGCCATCACCACGGTCAGCGCGGCATCGTCGCGCCAGCGGATCGAACTGTGCGCCAACTGGCCGTCGACGGCGGCGTTGAGCAGCACCAGCAGATCGTCCTTCAGCCGCATCATCAGCACCTGACACTCGGGATCGCCGAAGCGGGTGTTGTATTCGATCAGCTTCGGCCCCTTGTCGGTGATCATCAGCCCGGCAAACAGAATGCCGGCGAACGGCGCGCCAAGCTCGGCCATGCCGCGCATGGTCGGCTCGACGATCTCGCGCATGGTGCGCTCGACCATTTCGGGGCTCATCACCGGCGCCGGCGAATAGGCGCCCATGCCGCCGGTGTTGGGGCCGGTATCGCCATCGCCGACGCGCTTGTGGTCCTGCGCGGTGCCAAAGGGAAGTGCGGTCGTGCCGTCGCACAGGCAGAAGAAACTCGCCTCCTCGCCGGTCATGAATTCCTCGACTACTACCTCAGCGCCGGCGTCACCGAATGCGCCGTCGAAACAAGCATCGAGGGCGGCGCGCGCCTCGTCCAGCGTCATGGCGATGGTGACGCCCTTGCCGGCGGCAAGCCCGTCGGCCTTGATGACGATCGGCGCGCCGACCTTTTCGACATAGGCTTTCGCCGAGGCAAGATCGGTGAAGCGGCCATAGGCGGCGGTCGGGATGCCGTATTTGGCGCAAAGGTCCTTGGTAAAACCTTTCGAGCCTTCGAGCCGCGCTGCCCGCTTCGACGGGCCGAAGACGCGGATGCCCTGCTCACGCAGATCGTCGGCAATGCCGGCGACCAGCGGCCCTTCCGGCCCGACGACGACGAGATCGATCGCGTTGTCCTGGCAGAAGCTGGCAACAGCGGCATGGTCGGCGATGTCGAGCTTGACCAGTTCGGCCTCGTGGGCGATGCCCGGATTGCCGGGCACGGCATAGAGCCTGGTCAAAAGCGGCGAGGCCGCGATCTTCCAGGCCAGGGCATGTTCGCGGCCGCCGGAGCCGATCAAAAAAACGCGCATGCCGATGTCCCTTGTCATTTCACGACAGGGACTGCGCTATTGCCCCGGGCGGCGCGGGTCAAGAGTTTTACCTTGCGCCATACCGGTTGCGCACGGGAACGTCGCGCCGAGAGCACGGCGTCCCCGGCCGGTATCAGCTCTGGAAGACCACTGGAAACCAGTCCTCGCGCAGTTTCTGGCCGGGCTTCATGTCATGGCCGGGATAGGGCGGCGAGGTACGGCCGGGGCGCTCGACATAGCGCGCATCGTCGCCGACCCAGCGCATCGACAGCGCCCGGCGCCGCGCCGCGGTCGGATTGCCGCGCGCACCATGCGCGGTGCGGAAGTCGAACAGGATGGCGTCCCCCGGTTCCATCTCCCATTCGAGCACCTTCAGCGACGGGTCCTTGTCTGGATCCGGCACGGGGAGGTAGTCGCCCTCGCCGGCATAGAAATTGCTGTCATCGAGCCAGCGCACCGGCAGGATCATCTTGTCCCATTTGTGCGAGCCGGCGATCAGCCGCAGCGTCGCTTCCTTGACCGGATCGATCGGAATCCAGAAGCTGACGGTCTGGGTGCCATCGACGAAGTAATACGGGATGTCCTGGTGCCAAGGCGTCGGCTTTTGCGTGCCCGGTTCCTTGACCAGCACATGGTCGTGGAAGAACTGGGCGCTGCGCGACTGCATCGCCGCTGCCGCGAGTTCCGCGGCCGGGGAATTGCGCACCACGTCGACGAATTCGGGAATGCGCTCCCAATTGCAGTAATCGTCGAAGAAGCTGCCCTTGCCGTTGGCGATGTCCGAAGCCGTGGCGCTGCGGTTTTGCATGTTGCGCTCGATGCCGGCGGCGATGGTGCCGACCCAGTCCTTGAAGGCGCCGCGTATGCAGACCGCGCCGTCGCGCTGGTAGTCGGCAATCGCTGCGGCATCAATATGTCTGGCGGCCATCTCATGTCTTCCCTGTTTCGATGACCGACTATCGCAGCCGCCGCACATCGCGTAAAATAATAACTTCTCATCTCTCTTATAGTTTTAGACTATGAATCTGACCCTCACCCAGCTGCGTTACCTCGTCGCCGTCGCACGGCATGGCAGCGTCACCGCGGCCGCGCGGATGCTGAACGTCTCGCAGCCGTCGATCTCGGTGGCGATCGACAATGTCGAAGCGACGCTCGGCCAGAAACTGTTCGTGCGCCAGCGCGGCAGCGGCATCGCGCTGACCTCGTTCGGCCGCAGCGCGGTGGCGAAGGCAAAGCAGGTGCTGGCCGAAGCGGACGAACTGGTTGGGCTCGGGACGCGCGACGCCGATGTCGGGGGCGAACTTGTGCTCGGCTGTTTCGAGGATCTGGCGCCCTATTTCGCGCCGGCGCTGATCCGCGCTTTTTCGCAGCGCTGCCCGGCGGTCGCCGTGGTGGTACGCGACGAGACCTTCGAGACGCTGGGCCGGCGGCTCGGCGATGCTGCAATCGATCTCGGCCTGACCTACGATCTCGGCCTGCCCGTGCACTTCGCCCGCACCCTGCTGCATGAGCTGCGGCCACACGCGCTTCTGCCGCAAGGCCACGCGCTGGCCAGCCAGGCGAGCGTCAGCCTGGCGGAGCTGGCGACCCATCCCTTGATCACCACCGACCAGCCGCACAGCTGGCAGCATATGCTGGACCTGTTCCTCAGCCGCGGCCTGTCGCCGGTCTCGCAATCGACGGCGAGTTCGTTCGAACTGCAGCGCAGCATGGTCGCCAACGGCTTCGGCGTCGCGGTGAGCTACACCAGGCCTTATGGCGACAGGAGTTATGACGGGCTGCCGCTGGTCTGCAAGCCGCTGTCCGATCCGCTGCCGATGCAGCGCATCATCCTCACCCATGACACAAGGCAAAGGCTGTCGAAGGCGGCACTGGCCTTCACGGAGGTGGCGAAGGAATGGTTTGCCAGCCACGATATTTTCACCGCCTGAGCGACAATGCGGCCGCTTGACGGCGCACGCCGCTGCTGCCACTCCAGCACGATGGAAACCATCCAGTCGAAAGCCGCACAGGGCCGCGTCGCCGACGCGCCGAGCGGCCATTGGGTCTACAAGATATTGCCGCGCTGGCTGTGGCCTTACGCGCAGCTTGCGCGCTGGGACCGGCCGATCGGCTGGCAATTGCTGCTGTGGCCCTGCTGGTGGTCGGCAGCGCTTGCGGCCAGCGCCTATCCCCGCCCGGCAGACCCGTTGCTCACATTGCTGCCGTCGCCGTGGTTCCTGTTCCTGTTCTTTGTCGGCGCCGTCGCCATGCGTGGCGCCGGCTGCACCTATAACGACATTGTCGACCAGGACATCGACAACAAGGTCGAGCGCACGCGCTCGCGGCCATTGCCGGCCGGCAAGGTGACGCGCCGCCAAGCCTGGGCGTTCCTGGTCATCCAGGCCTTGCTGGGCCTCGTCGTGCTGCTGCAGTTCAACGACTTCGCCATTCCGCTCGGCATCGTCTCGCTGGTCATCGTTGCCGTCTATCCCTTCATGAAGCGCTTCACCAACTGGCCGCAATTGGTGCTCGGGCTCGCCTTCTCCTGGGGTGCGCTGATGGGCTGGGCGGTCGAGTTCGGCGATCTCGATGGCCCGGCCATCATGCTCTATATCGGCTCGATCCTGTGGGTGATCGGCTACGACACCATCTATGCACATCAGGACAAGGAAGACGACGCAATCGTCGGCGTGCGCTCGACGGCGCGGCTGTTCGGCGACAACACCAAGACCTGGCTGGTCGGGCTTTATGGCGGCACGCTGGTCTGCTTCGCCATCGCCTTCGCCTCGGCGCAGGTGCCGGTGGTGGCGCTGGCCGGGCTGATCGCCGCCGGCGCCCATATGGCGCGGCAGATAGCGGTTCTGGATATCGACGATCCCGATCAATGCCTGCGGCTGTTCAAATCCAACAACCAGGTCGGCTGGTTGATCTTCATCGGCCTGATCGGCGGTGCGCTGTGGGTGGCGCTAAAGCCGCTGGTTTAATCTCCTTCTCCCCGTCACTACACGGGGAGAAGGTGGCGGTGTCCGAACCGGATAGATAGGTAACAGAATGGACCGATAGCATGGGTGACAGTTTTC
>NZ_AYXC01000026.1:0-52600 GCF_000502275.1 Mesorhizobium sp. L103C131B0
GCGCGGCGGGCGCCGGCGGCAGCCTTCCCTCGGTCCCCGGATCGGCCGGCTTTTCAGCCGGCGGCGTCAGCGATGCAATCGCCGCAGGCGGCGTGGGATTCAGATACGGGTCGAGTGCGCCCGATACATAGGCGGTTCCGACGACCGCGACGGTCCCACCGGCCGCGAACAGAAACGCCTTCAATGGATTAACAGCCATATTTCCCCTACCCCTTAGCCACCTGAAGCCGGTCTAGCGTGTTTTGCCGGCACCGACAAGAAAAAGCCCGGGCTTGTCAGCCCTTGGGGCTTGACCCCGCATTCAGACCCAATCACCAATCACGAATGAACACGATTCGATCCGTCTGCGTCTATTGCGGCTCGTCTCCGGGCCGCGATGAAATCTATGCCAAGGCCGGGCACCTGCTTGGCCGCTCGCTCGCCAAAGCCGGCCTGCGGCTGGTCTATGGCGGCGGCACCAAAGGCATTATGGGCGCAGTCGCCGAAGGCGCGCTCAAGGCCGGCGGCAAGGTAACGGGCATCATTCCGCGCTTCCTCATCAACAAGGAGGCAACCGAAACCGCGCTTGACCGGCTCGACGAGTTGCTGATCACCGACAACATGCACGAGCGCAAGCACAAGATGTTCGAGAAATCCGACGCCTTTGTGGCGCTGCCCGGCGGCATCGGCACGGTCGAGGAAATCGTCGAGATCATGACCTGGGGCCAGCTCGGCCATCACCGCAAGCCGATCGTCTTCGCCAACGTTCAAGGGTTCTGGGATCCGATGCTGGCGCTGCTCGACCATATGGCCAGCGAAGGCTTCATCCACACCGCGCAACGGGTCAAGCCGCTGGTGGTCGAAGACCCCGAGGCCATCGTCGCCGCCATCATGGTGGCGGGGTCGTCGGTCGATGCGCCGACGGAAGGCGTGCAGTCGGTGATTGACAAGATGTGATAGTGACTAGTGAGAGAGGCCCCGCTGCCCATCACGCCGTAGCGCGAAAATCCTCGACGATGGTGCCGGCGGCAGCGACCTCCGCCTCATGGTCCGGCTCCCGCCAGGTCTCGGCGAGACCCGCCGCATACCATTCCTGCATGGCCGGCAGGCCAAGCAATTGCGGGGGATAGGCTGCAGCTGCCCCTTCGAAAGACAGCCCATAGGATAGCACACGGAACGCCACCGGAGCAAAGAAGGCGTCGACGGCGGTAAAATGGCCGCCGGCAAGGAACGGCCCGCCGAACAGGGCAAGGCCATCGTTCCAGAGATCGCCCAAACGGGACAGATCCTGCTTCAGCGCGTCCGACATCGGCAACGGTTTCACCCGCAAGCCGCAATTCATCGGGCATGCGCCGCGCAAGGCCGTGAAACCAGAATGCATTTCGGCGGCGGCCGAGCGCGCCCAGGCTCGCGCCTTGGCCTCGGCAGGCCACACACCATGGTGGCGCTCGGCGAGATACTCGGCAATAGCCAGCGAATCCCAGACAGCCCAGCCGTCATCCACCAGGCAAGGCACGCGCCCGCTGGGCGAGAACGCCCGGTAAAGATCGAAACTGGGCCCGGTCGGAAACGGCGTCAATTGCTCCTCGAACGGAATGTCGAGGGTGCGCATCAGCACCCATGGCCGCAGCGACCATGACGAATAGTTCTTGTTGGCGATATGCAGCACGTACATCGAAAGGCTCCCTACTTCGGGGCCAACGCCACTGGGCTGATTTCACGGCCACGAAACATCGACCAGGAATACATCGCCAATGCCGCCCAGATCAGCGCGAAGGCAATTGCTTGCGTGGTGCCGAACGGCTCGTCGAAAATCAGCACGGCGATCAGGAACACCATGGTCGGTGCGATGTACTGCATGATGCCGATGGTGGAGAGGCGCAGAAGCTTGGCGCCGAAGGCGAACAGAAGCAGCGGCACCGAGGTGACTGGGCCGCAGCCGATGAGCAAAGCCATATCGGTGCCGTTGCTGGAGATGAAATGGTCCTGGCCGTTGACGACCAGGAAGACGATGTAGGCAAGCGCCGGCACCGACAGCAAAAGCACTTCGAGCAGAAAGCCCTGGCTCGGGCCGATCGGCAGCGTCTTGCGGAAGAACCCATAGGCAGCGAAGGAAAACGCCAGCGCCAACGACACCCAAGGCAATTTGCCGGCATCGACGGTCAGAACGGCAACTGCGACCGCCGCCAGCAACACGGCCGCGATCTGCAGCCGGTCGAGCTTCTCGCCGAGCAACAACGCGCCGACGACGATGCTAACTAATGGGTTGATGTAGTATCCGAGCGCGGTCTCGACGGTGCGGTCGACCGAGATCGCCCAGACATAGATGGCCCAGTTGACGGAGATCAGGGTCGCCGTCAGCGCCGCCATGGCGATGCTGCGCGGCGAGCGGATCGCCGCCTTGAAATCGGCTGTGCGGCCGGCCCAGACCAGCACTGCAGCAGCAATCGGCACCGACCAGACGATGCGGTGGGCGATCACCTCGATCAGCGGCAGATGCGCAACCGCCTTCATGTAGAAGGGCAACAGCCCCCATAGCAGATAAGCGCCGAGCGCGAGGAGAAAGCCGCTACGGGCTTTGGAGTCGGCGTCGGGCTGGATCGTGTTGCTGGCCATGGCAAACGCTATGGCCCAGTGGGCCATCCAAAACCATCGCAAAATTATGATGGATCAATGGACTTCCGCTGATGGTTCAAGGGGCGCCGCCAGTTCCTCGCCCCACTTCGAGGGGCGAGGAACCCAAGTCCTGCAAGCTTACTCCGCCGCCACCAATCCCGCCATGTCGCGGTTCTTCATCAGCTTGTAGACGATCGAATCCATCAGCGCCTGGAAGGAGGCGTCGATGATGTTTTCCGAGACGCCGACCGTCCACCAGCGGGCGCCGGTGCCGTCATGCGATTCGATCAGGACGCGGGTGATCGCCTCGGTGCCGCCATTGAGGATACGCACCTTGAAATCGGCGAGCTCCATGTCGGCGATCTCGCTCTGGAATTTGCCGAGGTCCTTGCGCAACGCGATGTCGAGCGCGTTGACCGGGCCGTGGCCTTCGGCCACCGACATCTTCTCCTCGCCCTCGACCATCACCTTGACGATGGCTTCGGAGACCGTCTTCAACTGGCCGTTGGCATCGAAGCGGCGCTCGACCATGCAGCGGAACGAAGTGACGTTGAAGAACTCCGGCAGGCCGTGCAGCATTTTGCGCGCCAACAGCTCGAAGGAGGCATCGGCGCCCTCATAGGCGTAGCCCTCGGCCTCGCGCTCCTTGACCACCGAGATCAGCGCATCGAGACGATGGTCGTCTCTGGGCACATCGATGCCGCGCCGCTTCAGCTCGGCGAGGAAATTGGCCTTGCCGCCCTGGTCCGAAACCATAACGCGGCGGCGGTTGCCTACCGCCTCGGGCGGCACATGTTCATAGGTCGCCGGCTCCTTGGCCAGTGCGGAGGCATGGATGCCGGCCTTGGTGGCGAAGGCCGAGGCGCCGACATAGGGCGCCTGCGCTTCCGGAGCGCGGTTCAGCAATTCGTCGAAGGCGCGGGAAAGCCGGGATATCCCGGTCAGCGCCTCGGCCGAGATGCCGGTTTCAAACCGATCGGCGAAGGCCGGCTTCAGCGCCAGCGTCGGTACGATCGAGACCAGATTGGCGTTGCCGCAGCGCTCGCCGATGCCGTTCAGCGTGCCTTGGATCTGGCGCACGCCGGCCTCGACGGCGGCGAGCGAATTGGCCACCGCCTGGCCGGTGTCGTCATGGGCATGGATGCCGAGATGGCCGCCCGGAATACCTGAAACAATGACCTTGTCGACGATGGCGCGCACTTCCGAGGGCTGCGTGCCGCCATTGGTGTCGCACAACACCACCCAGCGCGCGCCGGCTTCATAGGCAGTCCTGGCGCAGGCCAGTGCGTAGTCCGGATTGGCCTTGAAGCCGTCGAAGAAATGCTCGCAATCGACCATCGCTTCCTTGCCCGCGGCGATTGCTGCTTCGACCGAAGCCTTGATGGAGTCGAGGTTTTCCTCATTGGTGCAGCCGAGCGCGACGCGGACATGATAGTCCCAGCTCTTGGCGACGAAGCAGATGGCGTCGGACTTGGACTGCACGAGCGCTGCCAGGCCCGGGTCGTTGGATGCCGACACGCCTGCCCGCTTGGTCATGCCGAAGGCGACGAACTTTGCCTTCGCCGTGCGCTTCTGCTGGAAGAAGGCGGTGTCGGTCGGATTGGCACCGGGATAGCCGCCTTCGACATAGTCCATGCCGAACTCATCGAGCAGCTTGGCAATCGCGATCTTGTCCTCGACGGAAAAGTCGATGCCCGGCGTCTGCTGGCCATCGCGGAGGGTTGTGTCGAAGAGATAGAGGCGTTGTTTGGTCATTGTTCTGTTGGCGCGCGAGCACCCCCCTCTGGCCTGCCGGCCATCTCCCCCTCAAGGGGGAAGATCGGCAGCTTTAGCGTCGGATCGTTTCCTGCAGCGATGAAGATTTGCGAAAGCGCCGATGACAGCCAATCTCCCCCCTTGAGGGGGAGATGTCCGGCAGGACAGAGGGGGGTGCCACGCGCTGTCATTTCCTCGCAAACCCATCCGTCGCGCGTATCAGCCGATCCAGAATCCCCGGCTCCGAATAGGAATGGCCGGCGCCTTCAATGAGGTGGAAATCCGCCTTCGGCCAGGCCTTGTGCAGGGCCCAGGCATAGCGCGCCGGGCACGGCATGTCGTAGCGGCCGTGGACGATTGTGCCGGGAATATCCGCGAGCTTATGGGCATCGCGCAGAAGCTGCCCCTCCTCCAGCCAGCCGGCGTGGACGAAATAGTGGTTCTCGATGCGGGCAAAGGCGATGGCGAAGTGGTCCTCGCCGAACTTGTCGCTGGTCTCCGGCTCCGGTAGCAGCGTGATCGTCTCACCTTCCCACAGGCTCCAGGCAAGGGCGGCTTCCAGCTGCGCCTTGCCATCGGCGCCGACCAACCGCCTGCGGTAAGCGGCCATCATGTCGCCGCGCTCGGCTTCAGGAATTGGCGCCAGGAAACGCTCCCATTTGTCGGGGAACATCTCGGAGACGCCGAACTGATAGTACCATTCGAGCTCGGCGCGGGTCAGCGTGTAGATGCCGCGCACGACAAGCTCGCTGACGCGATTAGGATGCGTCTCGGCATAGGCCAGCGCCAGCGTCGAGCCCCACGAGCCGCCGAACACCAGCCATTTTTCGAAGCCGCACATCTCACGCAGCCGCTCGATGTCGGCAACCAGGTGCCAGGTGGTGTTGGCCTCGAGCGAGGCGTTGGGTGTCGATTTCCCGCAGCCGCGCTGGTCGAACAGGATGACGTCGTAAAGCTTCGGGTCGAACAATTGCCGATGTTTTGGCGAGAAGCCGCCGCCAGGACCGCCATGCAGGAACACGGCCGGCTTGGCGCCCCTGGTGCCGGAGCGCTCCCAATAGATATGATGGCCGTCGCCGACATCGAGCATGCCGGACTCGAAGGCCTCGATCTCGGGATAAAGAGTACGAAGTTCACTGTTCATTTCATTGCTCATATCTTCAGGCCGTGCGCGGGCCAGTCCGTGGTTTCGTGGTCGGGATGCTGGAACGAGATGATCTGCTCCTGGCGGGAGTAGAAATCCGGATCCTGATGCACGGGCTGGTCAAAGATCGTTTCCACCCAAGGCAATCGGACCGCGTAGTTGACCTGGATTTGCGGCGCCAGATCGGAGCGGTCGTCGAAGGCGCCGATGGCGATCTCCAGTGCGCCAGGTTGGCGATAGGTCAGCGGTGTACCGCAGCGGGCACAGAAGCCGCGATCGATGTTGACCGACGACTGGAAGTAGGTCGGCTCCTCGCGCACCCATTCGACGCCATCCTTGGGCACTGTCACCAGGGCGCCGAAAAACGACCCGAACTGTTTCTGGCACATGCGGCAATGGCAGATGGACGCCCGGCCGAGCTTGCCCTTGATGCGGAAACGCACGGCGCCGCACTGGCAGCCGCCGGTTCGAACTTCATCCGTCATGATTTTCCCTCTGGCGGCCGGTGTTCGGTGTCCCATTGGTCGGTGTCATGGTCGGGATGCTGGTAGGAGACGAGCTCGGCGAGATAAGGCGCCGACGACATGTCGGCCATAGTGTCCTCGGCCGGCAATTGCGGGATGGTATCGACATAGGGAAGTTTTGCCTCCGTGCCCCACTGGATCAGCGGCACGATATCAGCCGGATTGTCGAAGGCGCCAATGGCGAGGCCGATGCCGTCGGGCGCGGTAAAGGTCAGCGGCGTGCCGCAATTGGCGCAAAAGCCACGATCGACATGGCTGGACGAGGCGAAATATTTCGGTTCGCCGCGCGTCCAGTCGAGTTTGGCGCCACGCACCGAGACCAGGGGCGCGTAAAATGAGCCGAACGCCTTCTGGCACATGCGGCAATGGCAGATCGAGGCGTCACCCAGCGCACCCTCGACGCGAAAGCGCACCGCGCCGCACTGGCAGCCGCCGGTGTAGATCGGCCGGTTGTCGAGGCTCATGGCGTTTCACTCCGTTTCATAGTCATTCGGGCGCATGGCAGACGGCCTCGACATTGTTGCCGTCGGGATCCAAGACGAAGGCGCCGTAATAGTCCGGGTGATAATGCGGGCGCAGCCCCGGCCCGCCATTGTCCTTGCCGCCGGCGGCGAGCGCCGCGGCATGGAAGGCGTCGACCTCGGCGCGGCTGCGCGCGGTGAAGGCGACGTGCTGATGGGTCCTCGGCTTGTCATCGCTGGCCTGCAGCCAGAACACCGGCCGGTCGCGGCCATAACCGCCGACCTTGGCGCCGCCGGTATATTCCAGTGGCACCATGTAGATCAGCGAGGCGCCAAGCGGCGCCATCGCCTGGTCATAAAAGGCTTTCGACGCGCCGAAATCGGCGACATTGATGCCGAGATGGTCGATCATGAAACAAGTTCCTCCCTTGCTGGCGCCGGCACGTCGGCGCCGGCCAAGCCGGCCTCGATCACGATGTGCTGGCAGACATTGTCGATATCGCGGATGACGTCGTCGTTCCAGAAGCGCAGGATGGTCCAGCCACTGGCACTCAATTGAGCGCTGCGTGCCTTGTCGCGTTCTGCATCTTCTACGTCGGCATGCTGACTGCCATCAACCTCGACTACGAGGTGGTGGGCCGAACAGGCGAAGTCGACAATGTAGGGCCTAATCGGTACCTGTCGGCGAAAGCTCATCCCCATCAGCCGGTGAGCCCGCAACTCATTCCACAGTTTCAGCTCGGCATCGGTCATGACGCGACGCATGGACTTTGCATTCTTGCGCTGACGCGATGGAACGAGGTCGTGACCCATGCTCAGGCCACTCCGCGCTGGCGATTAGCGAAAACCGAGGCGAGGGCTGATCTCCCCCCTTGCGGGGGAGATTGGCTGTCGCTCCGGCCTTCGCCAATCTTACAACGGTGTCTCGCGCCACCCTCACCGCTTTACCTCCCACGTCGTCACGCGTTCGCCAGTGATAGGATCCTTGCCGTCTTTCAGCTGCACGCCCTGCGCCAGAAGCTCATCGCGGATGCGATCGGCTTCGGCCCAGTTTTTCGCTGCGATCAGTTCCAAGCGCTTGGCGATCGCCTTGGCGACCGCAACCTCGTCGACCTTGGCCGCGCCGATATCGAAGCCGAGGAACAACAGCGATGCCTTCAGCGATGCGGCCGCTTCGTTGCCCTCCGCGGCCTCACCGGCAAGCTGCGTGAGCTGCTGGAAGGCGGCATAGGTGGCGAGGTCGTCAGACAGCGCCGCCACAACCTCCGCCGGAACTTGCCCTGCCGACGGGGCGAGATCGGCGGCGCGCTTCCATTTGCGCAGCGTATTCTCGGCCTCTTCCAGCTTGCGTACGGAAAAGTCGATCGGCTCGCGGTAATGCGTCATCAGCATCGCCAGCCGCAGCACCTCGCCCGGCCATTTGCGGCCGCCGAAAGTGTCGGTCTCCAGCAGTTCGGCGATGGCGTAGAAATTGCCGAGGCTCTTCGACATTTTCTGGCCCTCGACCTGCAGGAAGCCGTTGTGCATCCAGACATTGGCCATGACGTCGGTGCCGTGGGCGCAACGCGACTGGGCGATCTCGTTCTCATGGTGGGGGAAGATCAGGTCCAAGCCGCCGCCATGGATATCGAAGACATCGCCGAGATAGGCGGCCGACATGGCCGAGCATTCGATGTGCCAACCGGGCCGGCCCCTGCCCCATGGGCTGTCCCAGCCGGGCTCTTCCGGTGACGACAATTTCCACAGCACGAAATCGCCCGGGTTCTTCTTGTGAGCGTCGACGGCAATTCGCGCACCGGCCTGCTGTTCGTCGAGATTACGCTTCGACAGCTCGCCATATTCCGGCATCGAGGCGGTGTCGAACAGCACTTCGCCGGCGGCGACATAGGCGTGGCCGCGTTGGATCAAACGTTCGATGAGGGTGATCATGTCAACCTTGCCGTCGGCGCGGCGCGCCACGAACTCGGTGGCGCGCGGCTCGACCGTCGGCGGCAAGCAGCCTAGTGCGGCGACATCCTTGTGGTACTGATCGGCGGTCTTTTCGGTGACGCGGCGGATCGCTTCGTTGAGCGTCAGGTTTCCCGACGCGATCTCGGCGCCGAAATCGCGCAGCGCGCGGGCGTTAATCTTGTCGTCGACATCTGTGATGTTGCGCACATACGTGACACCAGTCTCGCCATAGAGGTGACGCAGCAAACGGAACAGCACGTCGAAGACGATAGCCGGACGCGCATTGCCGATATGGGCAAAGTCGTAGACGGTTGGGCCGCAGACATACATGCGCACATTCGACAGGTCGATCGGGACGAACACGTCCTTCGTCCGCGTTAGCGTGTTGTAGAGGCTGAGACCCTTCGATGCGTCAGACATGCGTGCCCTTCCGGTCCGTTAAGTTCTGGAGAGAGCCTTACCTGTGCCAAGGCACAAATCGGGCTCCAGCCTGCTGGCCGGGGCGTTTGTCCACTCTGGGGAAAAATGAGGCGAAAACGTCCGGACCAGCGCGAAGCTAGCCAATAATGCAAATGCCACAAATGGCGAAAAACGTTTTCATCGGCGGCTTTATCGCCTTGGGCGGTGTTGCCGTCAAGTCGCAACTTCCAGCAAAAGCGTCGCTGGATCATAGGTCAGGAGCCGCTGAAACATTTTATTAAACATGTCGGCACAGTCATGAAACATTCGCCGGCTAGTCCACCATAGGTCACGATTCGGTCAGATTCGGCCGGCAAACGCAGACACGGAAATGTTACCAGGGAAGAGATCGATGTCACGAACCAAGCAGGAATCGAGCCGCGCCAAGCAACCGGCGCTCGCCAACCACTACCGTGCGATCGGCCCGGCCGCGATCGTCGCCGCCCTTCTCCATACCGCGAAGAATAAAAAGCCGGCGCCGAAAATCACTTCGCCCCGCGCTGCCTGAACAGGCATCGTGCCGCCGCCGACAAGGCGTGCGCCGGAACGGAAGGCTGAGGCCCCATAGCGCGCCTGAAACAACAGCTCTTCCTATTGAGCAGGTTCTTCCCGAAGGCCGGACTGGCTTCTTGGGAACGCGCTCTAAAACAGCGTCATCTGACTGCCGTCCGCGCCGGGCTTCTGGCGCCTGACCTTGTCGGGCTCGACGATGCCCATGTCCTGTATCTCCGGCCCGGTGTTGGCGACCTTGCTGACGAGGTCGGAGACCGGAATTGCCTCGAAGAAATCGGGCAGCGCGGGTTTGAGCAGGTCGGCCACGTCGCGCGGTTCGAGCGTGCGGCAGTCCAGCCAGCGGTCAAAATCTTCAGGCGCGATCACCACCGGCATCCGGTCATGGATATGGGCGATGCTGGCATTGGCGTTGACGGTAAGAATGGCGCCGGTGTCCATTTCCGAACCGCCCGGCTCGGAATAGGTTTCAATCAGCCCGGCAAAGGCGATCAACCCGCCACGCCTCGGCCGTATCCAGTAGGGCTGGCCCTTCTTGCCGCTGCCGGATTGCTGCCACTCATAGAAGCCGGAGGCCGGCACCAAGGCACGGCGATGGCGCATGGCGGCTTTGAACGAGGCTTTTTCAATAGCGCCTTCCGAACGCGCGTTGATGAGCAGCGGAAATTTCCTGGTGTCCTTGACCCAGGTGGGGACCAGCCCCCAGCGCACCAGCATCGCCTGGCGATCCGGGAAATTCGAGCCCGGCATGCGCGGCGGCCCCGACAGCGCCATCAGCACCGGCTGCGTCGGCGCGATGTTGTAGCGGGCCGGAAAATCGTCCAGCTCCGCCACGCCGAGCAAGGCGGCGGTCTGGTCCGGCGTGGCCGTCAGGGCAAAGCGTCCGCACATTGGCAAGCTCGATGAATTGATCCGATCGCGAACGTGGCGATGGAACCGGCGCTGCGCAACCGCTAAAGCTGCTCGCTGCCAGCCGGTCCACAGGGTGTGGCCTCACATAAGCGAATCGATATCGATGAACGAGCAGCGCAAGACACTTCCCGCAGTCTCGGTCGCCGTCGTGCGCGGCAGGACGGTGCTGCTGGTCAAGCGGGCGCGGCCGCCGTCGCAGGGGCTTTATGCCTTTCCCGGCGGCAAGGTCGAGCCCGGCGAGACGCTGCAAGAAGCAGCGTCGCGCGAATTGCTGGAGGAAACCGGGCTGCGTGCGCAGGACTATCGTCCGCTTCGCGACATCCGCATCGACGGCAGCGGCGAGAATCACCCGGTCGACTATCTGCTGACCGTGTTCGGCGCCGTTTATGCCGGCGGCGAAGCGACGGCCAGCGACGATGCCGAGACCGCTGCCTTCTATAGTCTTGATGAAATGGCGACGCTGCCGCTCGCGGGTGACGTCATGGAGGTGGCTGAAGAGCTTTTGGCCTGAAGCAGGCCCATATCTGCCGCTCCGAGAATCGCCTTGCAGGCGACAAAATGTTTCGTCAGATAGACTTATGACCCGCACCTCGCTGTTCCTTGCCGCATGCATCGCCACCGCCACGGCTGTTGGCGTGCAGCCGGCGCTGGCCGCCGAGTCGCCGTTCGAGCCCGGGCTGATGCGACTGGCCGAGGTGCTGGGGTCGCTGCATTTCCTGCGCAATCTGTGCGGCGAAAAGGGCGACCAGTGGCGCACCGAGATGGAAAAGCTGATCGATTCGGAAAATCCCGATCCGGAGCGGCGTGCCCGCTTCATCGCCAGCTTCAACCGCGGTTACCGTTCCTTCGGCGGCACCTATACCCAATGCACGCCGTCAGCGACCGAAGCCATCAGCCGCTACATGAAGGAAGGCGAGACGCTGTCGCGCGACATCGCCTCGCGTTACGGCAACTGACGAGCGCCAGACGGCGTTTAGCCAACGCCTTTTCGAGCACCCGCCTTGTATCCACGGCACGTTGATGCAATCTTGGTGTTGCACTTGCGCAACAGTATTAACGAAACGTTAGCGCGCGAATGCGGAATTAACTCAAACTGAAGGTTTTCATCCCGCTCACCGGTCTAATCGGCTAAGTTTGAATCGGACCGAACGCAGGCGACGAAGTTGTAAAGACGATCAAAAAAATGTCGTATTTACAGATACTTACTTAGCCTGCGTGAGATAGGGGCAGCCCAAGCCGGATCCGACCCGTCGGACCGCCGCTTGAAAAGGTGGACATCGCAAATGGAACATGGCGTCAACGACATCGACGCGCTGGTCAGGGAAGAAAAGCGCCTGACCGCGGTGGAAAGCCATAGCGAGGCCTGGGCGGAAGGTCTGTCGGCCGGCATAGAACCTGAGATCATCGCCGAGGCAGCGCTTGAAACCGCGTTCGGCGAGATGCTGCGAGCCAATGGCGAAACCTCGGCCCTTGCCCTGCTCGATCGCATGCGTGAAAAGGTGATCGCCGGCGCCTTCGAGCCGGAGCGGTTTCGGCACTAGGCGTCGCGCGTCTCAGAGGGTGCACTGCCAGCTTACCGGTTCTTTGACGACGGCGAGTCGTTTGGGCATCATGCCTGAAGAGCCTAGGCCCGAGGAGAGGCAAGCGGTGAATTTTTCGATGTCAGGCCGGCCTCGCGGCGTGGCCCTCAGCATCTGGCTTGCCGCTTCCTGCGCCGCGGTTCCGCTGGCGCTTGTCCTGACCAGCAACCCTGCCTATGCGCTGAGCGAGATCAAGCGCGAGGAGCTTCCAGCTCCTGCCGGGCCACCAGCCAATGGTGAGACGGCGCCGTCTGAAAATTCAGTGCCAATGCCCGATCTGCCCGGCACGGCGCCACCGGCCGCCAGCCAGCCGAAATCGCCCACGGAGCCCGAACAAAGCCAACCGGAAGCCCCCGCCAACGATGGCGGCGTGGCCAACCCAAGTGCCGATCCCGAAGGGCCGGTGCCTGAAGTCGTCTACGACCTTTCCAAATTGCCGGAGCCCGTCAGGCGCATGCGCGATCTGATGGTCGAGGCCTGCGTCAGCGGCGACATCGAGAAGCTGCGGCCGCTGATCGGCAAGGGCGACACCATGACCCAATTGTCGCTGGGCGAAATCGAGGGCGACCCGATCGCGTTCCTGAAAGGGCTATCGGGCGACAAGGAAGGTCAGGAAATCCTCGCTATCCTGGAAGAGGTGCTCAATGCCGGCTATGTCCATGTAGACGTCGGCACACCGCAGGAACTCTATGTCTGGCCGTATTTCTTCGCCCTGCCGCTGGACAAGCTCAACGCCAGACAGCGGGTCGAACTGTTCAAGATCGTCACCGCCGGCGACTATGACGACATGAAGCAGTTCGGCGCCTACATCTTCTACCGCGTCGGCATCACGCCGGCCGGGCAGTGGACATTCTTCGTCGCCGGGGATTGAACGGCGATTCCCCTGGGATGGCTACTGGCTAGGGCTAGAAAGCTCGAGGCCTGTGTCAGGCCATATGCGGATACCTTCATTTCGAAGGGCCGAAATCGCTTCGACCGCCGCGTTGGGATCCATTTGCAGCACCTCGGCGGCATGCCGCAATTCTTCCTTGTCCCGCAGCCTGTTTACCACCCAAGCCACCTTGCGCTCGATATCCACGCCATAGGCCGCCTTCGCCTTGCCAACAGCGTCGCTCGGGATTTCCTTATAGATGCCAACCAGCACTCCAAGATCGATGGCATCGCGATATGCAATTGCACGGTCCTGACATCGATCCGCGTTCGCCAGCAACTTCTCGGCAAACATATCCGCCGGGACCAGGGCGGATACATTCAGATCGTCGTCGAAATGGCCTCGCAGTTTTATGCGGCCTTCGCGGATGACTTCAAACTTGATCGTTTGGCCTTTCAACCGCACGATCGTCCGCAAGCCATATTGATCGATCTGGAAGTCCCGAACAGCCTCGACCGGCTCAGGAAAGAATGCTCTGACGCCACGTTCGGCTGCGGAGGTCCGCAATTCGCGATAGCCATCACTGTCGGCACACAGGAAGTCCACATCCAGTGAGCGGCGATATTCCCCGAATTTCATAACGATCGCAGTGCCACCGCCGAACCAGCACTGGTTTGCGGTCAGGAAATGGCGATCCATCAACCCGAGCGCTTCGGCAATGATCTGGTGCTCGGGCCTCTTGAATTCCATCATGACGCTCGCGGTGTGTCCTGTTGATATTCCGGCTGCGAGGAACGATCAGGTGAGGGAAATCAGCCGGCGGTCAAGAGCACGCCGTGACCGAATTTGTCTGCCAAACTTTGGATAAGCATCTTCTCACGCACAGTAAGACGCTTTTGATCGACAAACCGCCAATTACGCTCATACAGCGCAAATGCCTCTTCGGCCGGAATCGGGCGTGCCGCATCGCGGTTCCAGGCGAGCGCCTGGAGCTCCGGAAACTCCGCAGGGACAATCATGGGCGCGATATCTGCGTTCATAATGCCCTTAACGTAGTGGATAGCGCTTAAAAAATCCAACGCAGCAAGAAACCGCTAAGCCGGCAGCGCCTCGGAAAACTCTACCGGCCTGCCCTGCCCGGGCGTGACGATCTCGCCTTCCCACATCACGCGACGACCGCGCACGATGGTGCCGATCGGCCAGCCGGTGACTTCCTTGCCGTCATAGGGCGTCCAGCCGGCCCTGGAGCCGGCTTGCGCATTGGTGATGGTCTCGCGCCGCTGGAGGTCGACAATGGTGAAATCGGCATCGTAGCCGGCGGCGATGCGGCCTTTCCTGGCCATGCCGAAGATGCGCTGCGGGCCGTGGCTGGAGAGGTCGACGAAGCGCTGCAGGGTCAGCAGGCCTGAATTGACATGGTCGAGCATGATCGGCACCAGCGTCTGCACCCCGGTCATGCCGGACGGCGAGGCCGGATAGGGCTTTGCCTTCTCGGCCGGCGTGTGCGGGGCGTGATCGGAGCCCAGCACGTCAATGATGCCTTGCGCAATGCCGTGCCAGACGCCGTCGCGATGGCGGGCCGCGCGAACCGGGGGATTCATCTGGATCAGCGTGCCCAGCCGCGCATAGTCGTCGGCGGCGAGTGTCAAATGGTGCGGCGTCGCCTCGCAGGTGGCGACATCCTTGTGCTGTTGGAGGAAGATGATTTCCTCGGCAGTGGAGATATGCAGCACATGGATGCGGGCGCGGGTGTTTCGCGCGATGCGCACCAGCCGCTCGGTACAGCGAAGCGCCGCGATCTCATCGCGCCAGACGGGATGCGATGACGGGTCGCCCTCGACGCGCAGGCCCAGGCGCTCGCGCAGCCGGAACTCGTCCTCCGAGTGAAAGGCGGCACGGCGGCGGGTGTTGCGCAGGATCGATGCGACACCCTCGTCGTCCTCGACTAGCAGGTCGCCGGTGGACGAGCCCATGAACACCTTTATCCCGGCAGCACCCGGCAGCCGCTCGAGCTCACCGACATCATCGGCATTCTCGCGCGTGCCGCCAACCCAGAAGGCGAAGTCGCAATGCATCCGGCTGGTGGCGCGGCGCACCTTGTCGGCAAGCGCCGCCTCGCTGGTGGTCAGCGGATTGGTGTTGGGCATTTCGAAGACGGCGGTGACCCCGCCCAGCACAGCCGCGCGCGAGCCCGTCTCCAGATCTTCCTTGTGCTCCAGCCCCGGCTCGCGAAAATGCACCTGACTGTCGACGACGCCTGGCAGGACGTGCAGCCCGCGACAGTCGATCGCTTCGCCGGCCGAAGCTTGGCGAAGATCGCCTACTGCGACGATGCGACCACCCCTAACGCCGACATCGCGCGCGGCTTCGCCATCATGGTTGACCACAGTGCCGCCTGTCAGGATGAGGTCGTAGGTGGTGGCCATGGGCGTTCGGTCTCTTGCGGGGGGAGTATCGTCGGCTTACGTAAAGGCCGACTGTTTTGCAAGATCAGGTTCTTTGCCGCCCATGCCTTTTGCCCTGTTCAAAGACCGCGCCCTCATTTCCGTGTCAGGCCCGGATGCCGAGCATTTTTTGCAGAATATCCTCACCACCGACCTCGACACGCTGGCCGTCGACGCGGCAAAGCCAGGTGCGCTGCTTTCGCCGCAAGGCAAGATCCTGTTCGATTTCCTGATCTCGCGTAGCGGCGAGAACGCATTCCGGCTGGATTGCCGTGCCGACATCGCAGACGATTTCCTGCGCCGGCTGATGCTTTACAAGCTGCGCGCCAAGGCCGAGATTGCCAGGCAGGATCAAGTGCTTGTGACGGTTGCGTGGGGCGATGATTCAAGCGCTTCACAGTCTGATTCAACGGTACTTGCCGATGCCCGCTTCCGCGAGGTGGCTGTGAGCCGCTCCTATGGCGGCGCATCCGTAGGTGGCGACCCGGCTGCGTGGCAGGCGCTCCGCATCGCCAACGGCATTGCCGAAAGCGGTTCCGATTATCAGCTCGGCGATGCCTTCCCTCAAGACGTGCTGCTCGACGAGACCGGCGGCGTCGGCTTCAAGAAAGGCTGCTATGTCGGCCAGGAAGTGGTTTCGCGCATGCAGCATCGCGGCACCGCCAGGCGCCGCGTGCTGATCGTTTCGGCCGACCGCGCCTTACCCGCGCCCGGCACGGAGCTGACGGTTGCGGGGCGGCCGGTCGGCACGCTCGGTTCCAGCGCGGGCACGGCCGGACTCGCCATTGCCCGCATCGACCGGGTCAAGGCGGCGCTCGACGCTGGCCAGCCGGTACTGGCCGGTGATGTCACCGTCTCGCTCGCCATCCCGTCCTGGGCGAAGTTCAGCTTTCCCAGGGAAGCCATCGGCGCGGAGGACGCCTGATGGCTGCCGATCGCGTCGGAGCGCCACCGCGCGCGTGGCAGCGCATGCTGTCGGGGCGGCGGCTCGACCTGCTCGATCCCTCGCCGCTCGACATCGAAATCTCAGACATCGCCCACGGGCTTGCCCGCGTTGCCCGCTGGAACGGGCAGACCCGCGGCGATCACGCCTTTTCGGTCGCCCAGCATTCCCTGCTGGTCGAGGCGCTGTTCAGCGAGTTGCAGCCGGACGCCTCGGCCAATGCGCGGCTGGCAGCACTGCTGCATGACGCGCCGGAATATGTCATCGGCGACATGATCTCGCCGTTCAAATCGGTAATGGGCGGCTCCTACAAGGAGTGTGAGCTGCGTCTCCAGCGCGCCATCCATCAGCGCTTTTCGCTGCCGCCCGAACTCGGCGTCGGCTTGCGCAAGGAGATCAAGCGCGCCGACCAGATCGCCGCCTATTACGAGGCGACGCTGCTTGCCGGTTTCTCGACCGCAGAAGCAACCGAGTTCTTCGGCCGGCCGCGCGGCTTCAATGCCGACCGCTTCGACTTTACGCCGCACTCGGTGACCTCCGCGCAAGCTGCCTTCCTCAAACGCTACGCCAGGCTTGAAAAGCAACGCCAGCCAACGGTTGCCGTGCATTCGGCGCAGTGAACATACGCTAAATTAACCAGCGGTAACCACAGTACCGGGTTTCGATCACGGTCAGCAGGCACGCCTCATGTCCGTTGCGCACGTCAAGGGTGGTTCGCCCGTCCGCAGACGGGGAGCCGGAGGCGTGGCCGCGCCACGGCAGATCGCCGACGAACTGCGCCACCAGAACGAGCGCTTTTCCGCGGCCGTCGAGAATATGTCGCATGGGCTGTGCATGTTCGACGCCGACGAGCGGATGATCATCTGCAACGGCAACTATATCAGCATCTTCTCCCTCGACGCGAAGATCGTGCGGCCCGGCATCGCGTTCCTGGACATTCTAAAGCACAGCGTCGACATCGGTGTCGCCTCACAGAGCGCCGAAGACCTGTATGCCATCCGCAAGCCCTATATCGAGCGCGCGCAAGCCTCGACCTACGAGGAAATACTGTCGGACGGACGCATCGTTTCCATCACGCACCGGCCGCTGGCCTCAGGCGGCTGGGTGTCGATCTATGAGGACATTACGGAGCAAAGGCGGGCCGAGCAGGAACTGAAGGAGCAGCACCGCCGCTTCGATGCGGCGCTCGCCAACATGTCGCAAGGCCTGTTGATGTACGACGCCGAAGGCACGCTGATCGTGCGCAACCAGCGCTTCCTCGACCTCTACAAGGTCACGCCTGACGACTTCCCGCTCGGCATGAGCCAGCGCGCCCTGCTCGAACAGATGGTGCGACTGCGCATCTATCCGTCGATGGACATCGACGGCGAGATCGCCAACACCAGAGCCAGCCTGCAGGCCGGTGAGGAGCGTTCGACAGACCGCAGCCTTGCCGATGGCCGAACGCTGCTGGTTGCGCGCCGGCCGCTTGCCGGTGGCGGCTGGGTGGCGACCTTCGAAGACATCACCGAGCGCCGGCGCGCCGAAGAGCGCATGAGCCACCTTGCCCATTACGACACGCTGACCGACCTGCCCAACCGATCGATGTTTCGCGAACGGCTCGACCAGGCGATGGCCGGCGATACACCGTTGGCGATCTTCTCGCTCGACCTCGATCGCTTCAAGGCCGTCAACGACACCTGGGGACACCCGGCCGGTGACTGGCTGCTGAAATGCGTGGCGGAGCGGTTGCGGCACAGCCTGCGCAGCGACACCGATGTGGTCGCCCGCCTCGGTGGCGACGAGTTCGCCATCCTGCAGTTCAATCCCAAAGGCGCCACCGATGCGGAACAACTGGCAAAACGCATCGTCGCTGTCGTCAGCCAGCCGTTTCGCGACAAGGGCCGCGACATGCATGTCGGCATCAGCCTTGGCATCGCGCTGTATCCCGGTGACGGCAAGGACGCCGACACGCTTTTGAAGAACGCCGACATGGCGCTTTACAGCGGCAAGAGCGAAGGCCGCAACGTCTACCGCTTTTTCGAGCCCGGCATGGATGCCTTGGTGCGGGCGCGCCTGGCGCTCGAAACCGATCTCGAGACGGCACTGAAGCGGCGGGAGTTCGTGCTGGAGTTCCAGCCGATCACCAACATCGCGTCGGGCAAGATCGTCGGCGCCGAAGCGTTGATGCGGTGGAATTCACCGACGCGCGGCCTGGTGGCGCCCGACGATTTCATCGCAGCCGCCGAAGACAGCGGGCTGATCGTTCCGCTGGGCGAATGGGCGCTGAAACAGGCCTGCAGCGTGGCCGCCGGCTGGCCGCCTGTAATGCGCATCGCCGTCAATGTCTCGGCAGTGCAGATCAGAAGCGCCGACTTTGCCCGCAGCGTAATTTCGGCGCTGGCCGTTTCCGGCGTGCCGGCCAGCCGGCTCGAACTGGAAATCACCGAGACCGTGCTGATGGATGAGAGCGAGACGGTGCTGAAGACGCTGAGACAGCTGCGCGAACTCGGTATCCGCATCGCGCTCGACGATTTCGGCACCGGCTATTCGTCGCTCGGCTATCTCAGGCGTTTTCCCGTCGACAAGATCAAGATCGACCGCTCCTTCATCCACGATATCGACAACAAGGACACGGCGGCGATCGTGCGCACGATCATCGGGCTTGGTGCCGAACTTGGCATCACTGTCACCGCCGAAGGCGTCGAGACCGAAGCGCAGCTCGACATATTGCGCAAGGCTGGCTGCGTCGAGGCGCAGGGCTTTCTGATCGGCATGCCGTCAAAGGCCGCCGACATGGCTCGACTTCTCAAGACGAGGGCAGCGTCCCGGCGCGCCTGAACATCCCCGGCGTCATTCCATGCGCGGCGCGGAAGGTGCGCGAGAGATGGCTTTGGTCGCAGAAGCCGGCCGCAAAGGCGGCACCGGCGAGATCTGAACCTTGCCGGATCAGCAGATCGGCACGGCGCAGCCTGCGGTCACGGATGAAGGCAGCAGGGGTGAGACCCAGCACTTTCCTGAAATCGCGGATAACTTGAAAGCGCGTCACGCCTGCGGCTTCAGCGAGCCGCTGCAAATCGAGGTCCGAGTTCAGATGGTCTTCGATGACCTGTTCATAGACCCGGAGCCGGCTTTTCGATCCGAAGCTTTCGACCGCCTCGCGCCGCCGGCCGCCCCAATCGCCATGGCGCAGGATGAGCTTGCGCAAGGCGATCAGCATGGATGTTTCGGCGCTCGTGGCATCACCCGATGTCGAAGCCAAGTGCGCGACGCCTACTGCCTGGACGAGATCGGCATCATCGACGATCGCTTGCGAAAACAACGGCGGGCGATCCTGCCCGAGTTCGTCCGCGATCGCACCCATGAGCGAGGCCGACGGATAGAAGGTGCGGTAAACCCAACCCTGGTCGGCACCCGCCTCGCCGTCATGCCATATCTCCGGATTGACGAGCAGAACCGTGCCCGACGGCGCGAGGACAGTCTCGTTGCCGATGCGGACCCGCTCGCACCCTTGCGTGATCAGGGCGACGACATAGGTGGGGTGCGTGTGCAGCTGGTAGCGATGCCGCGTGAAGCGCGCCTTGAGCATGCCAAGATCGCGAAAGCGCGGATGACGCCAGAACTGCGTCGTCTCCTGAGGCTGTTGAATTCCAGACACGGTCAATCCTGTTCAAGACGCCGCCGGCGCAAATCCTCTACGTGCTGGCATCGACAAGGCCGAATTTACGATAGCCGGCAAGGAGAGCGCAATGCTGCACAACGACCCCATCGCCGCCCTAACCCCGCAGGTGGTGGAATGGCGGCATCACATCCACGCCAACCCCGAACTCGGTTTCCAGGAGTATGAGACCGCGCGCTTCGTTGCCGACAAGCTGCGCACCTTCGGGCTCGACGAGGTTCATGAAGGCATAGGCGGCACCGGCGTCGTCGGCGTTCTCAGGGGACAGCCAGGCGTGCGCGCCATCGGGCTTCGGGCCGAACTCGATGCCTTGCCCGTGCTGGAAAAGACCGGACTGTCCTACGCGTCGAAAAAAGACGGCGTGATGCATGCCTGCGGCCACGATGGCCACACCGCGATGCTGCTCGGCGCCGCCAAGCTGCTCGCCGACAACAGAGCCTTCGACGGCACCGTCTGTTTCATCTTCCAGCCGGCGGAAGAAAATGAAGGCGGCAGCATGCGGATGATCGAGGACGGACTGTTCGAGCGCTTCCCCGTGGAAGCCGTCTACGCCGTCCACAACTGGCCGGGGCTGCCGCTCGGAAAGATCGCGGCCCGGGCCGGGTCGATGATGGCGGCCGTCGACACTTTCGAACTGAGCTTCGAGGGGACCGGCGCGCATGCCGCCATGCCGCAGCTTGGCGACGATCCCGTGCTTGCGGCCAGCGCCTTCGTTCAAGCCGTTCAGCGTATCGTCAGCCGTTCGGTCGACCCGCAGGCGGCGCTGGTCGTCTCGATTACGCAGATCCATGGCGGCAATGTCGGCAACATCGTGCCGGGCAAGGTCTGGCTGCAGGGAACCTGCCGCTTCTTCGAGCCCGCTTTGTCGGACCATTGCGAAGGGCTGATCGGCGACATCGCGCAAGGCATTGCCTCGGCGCATGCCCTCACCGCCAAGCTCGCCTACAAGAAAGGCTACCCGCCGCTGGTCAACACGTCAGCCGCGACGGCCCAAGCCGTCCAGGCGGCAACCGCGGTTGTCGGCCGCGAGCAGGTCGAGACCGCATTCAACCCGAGCCTCGGCTGCGAGGATTTTGCCTACATGGTCCGCGAAGCCGGCGGCTGCTATGCCTGGGTCGGCGCAGGAGCGGTCAGACTGGGCGAAGGGCTGCACGGCGATCGCTATGTCTTCAACGACGCCATCGTCCCCACCGTGCTCCGCTATTTCGTCACGCTCGTTGAGCAGACGCTACGCTGACGGCCGAGCGCCTCAGCGCAAGGTCTCGACGTATTTCTCGTGGAAGCTGACATAGCCGGGTTCGACGACTTTGAGATGGCGCTCGATCAGCTGGTGGAAGGCCGGCAGCTGATGGAAGGGCACGCCGGGATTGGCGTGGTGCTCGGCGTGATACGGCATGTTCCAGGCGACTTTGCGCACCAGCCAGTTGGTCAGCGTGGTGCGGGTGTTTTCCAGCATGTTGGCGACAAGCGGGCAGCGGCCATGCTCGGCCAGCAGATAGAGCCTGAGGAAGGGCTGGCCGAGCAGCGCCGGCACGATCCAGACATAGAGCAGTACACTTGCCTCGAACCACAGGGCTAGCGCGGCGACCACGACATAGAAAGCGATCATGGCGCGGGCTTCAGTGCGCACCTTGGGCAGGCCTTTCGGCGGCACGTAGCTGTCGTGGCAGCCGCCAATCGCGTTGGTGTAGAGTGTCTGCAAATGCCCCCACCACACCGGCAGGCCCGAGACGTGGACGATGTATTGCCGCATCGTCTCCGGTTTCGGGAAGGCGAGTTCCGGATCGGTCTCTGGATCCTGGGTGAAACGGTGATGGGCGAAGTGGAAATAGCGAAACCAGTCGGCGGGCAGCGCGATCGCCAGGCTGCAGACCCTTGCGGCGGCATCGTTGAGCCACTGCGTCTCGAACGCCGTCCTGTGCACCGTCTCATGCAGCAGCGTGAACAGGAAGACGATAAGAATGCCTTGCGGCAACATCAACAGCGGCCAGTACGACACCTTGGCCGCAATCAGCCCGCCGATAGCCACAATCGCGCCGAGATGGAAGGCGAGTTGGACCAGACCCGGCCCGTCCGACTTGCCGGTCAGGCGGCTGCGCTGCTCATTGGTCAGGAACGCGATGACGTCGAGATGGTCTCTGGGTTCAAACTGGGCCGATACGGTCATGGCGCCAAGCTACTCGAATAAGAAAGCTTTCGAAAGACGAGGATTTCCGCGACACAGATAAGCTGACCTTACCTATCGGATCACCCAATGACCGCGCTTCCTTCCCTGAGAGGACTTCAAGCCTTCGAGGCGGCGGCGCGCTCGGGGAGTTTCGCCGCAGCGGCGGATGAGCTCTCGATCTCGGCGGCTGCGGTCAGCCAGCTCATTCGCACCGTCGAGGAGCAGATGGGTCGAAAACTGTTCCATCGCGTCAACCGCCGCGTGGTGCTGACGGAAGCCGGCGTCGAGATGCTGCCCCGGCTGACCCTGGCTTTTCGGGAGATCGGCAGCATCGCGCGTGGCAGCGATGCCTTCCGCCCGCGGCTTGTCGTATCGGTGCCGCCGTCCATGGCGATGGGCTGGCTTTCCGAACGCCTCGCCGGCTTTGTCGCCAGCCACGGCGCCGTCGACATATCCCTGCGCGGCGATGACGATCCGGTGCCGTTCGACCGCGAACTGATCGACATCCGGCTGTCCTTCGGCCCGCACTATCGTGAACACCCGAGCGAGGAGATCGTCAGGGACGCCGTCTACCCCGTCTGCGCGCCAGAACTCACCGCCAAAACCGACAGCCTCGCCGGCCTGCCACTGATTCACACCGACTGGGGACCGACCGGCGCGTCGTTTCCGTCTTGGCGCACATGGTTCGAGGCGGCGGGCATAGAGCCCGGCCGCACAGTGCAGCGCGGCCTGTCGGCGAACTCGTCGCGGGCAGCGCTCGACCTTGCCATTTCGGGGCTGGGCGTGGCGCTGGCGCAAGGCATTTATTGCGCCGGGGCGCTGGAAGAGGGCCGTTTGGTCCGGGCTAATGCCCTATCGATCGCGCTGCGTCAGCCATATTGCCTGACGATCCCGGAACGCAGTGCAAGGCGCGACCTGGTGGCGGCGTTTCGCAATTGGCTGATTGAGGAATGCCGGCGGTCGGTGGGTTCGCCGGTGCTCCTATGATGGTCAGCAGCGTCAGAGATGCGCAGCCAGCGCCGCTGTCATGTCCTTGTTCGTCGCCACGGGAATGATCTCGAACTCCACCAGGTCAGACCATTCGATGACCCAGCGCTGCAGCAGCGTGACGTCATCGGCCTCGACCAAAAGGAAGCAGCGGCTCATATCAGCCGCGATCCAGGAGTGGTACACGACAAGCGCGTCCGGCTTCAATCTGCCGCGCTCGCCGAAACGGCGGTAGATCTCCTTGCGGTCGCAGCCGGCGAAATCCTCGATGACGATGAACTGCATTTTTCCCCCTCGGTTGAATTACCGCCCGGGGCGGCAAACTAACGCCCGGGACGGTCCAGCCGCTCCAGGAACCATTGCGTCAGCCGCACCCAGACTTCGTCCTTTTCGCCGGAATCCTCCCAGCCATGGTCGAGGTTCGGGTTGTCGTTGACCTCGATGACGAAGACGCCATCCTTGGTTTCCTTGAGATCGACGCCGTAAAGCCCGTCGCCGATGCAGCGCGCCGCCTTCACCGCGGTGTCGACGACATGCGGCGGCGTCTCTTTCAGCGTGAAGGTCTTGATGCCGCCCTGGTCGGGCTTGCCGCTGGCCTTGTGGTTGACGATCTGCCAGTGTTTTTTCGCCATCAAATAATGCACGGCAAACAGCGGCTGCCCGCCGAGCACGCCGACGCGCCAGTCATATTCGGTCGGGATGAATTTCTGCGCGATCAGAAGATCGGAATCCTCCAGCCACTCGGTGGCGAGCGTCTTCAGTTCTTCGAAGTTGCCGCATTTCTTGACGCCGCGCGAGAACGATGAATCCGGGATCTTCAGCACCAGCGGAAAGCCCAGCGTCTGCGCCGCCAGTTCGAGGTCCGAGGTGCCGGCTATCATCACCGTCGGCGGCACCGGCACCTTGTTGTAGGCCATCAGTTCGTTGAGATAGACCTTGTTGGTGCAGCGGATCATCGACAGCGGGTCGTCGATCACCGGCATGCCTTCCTGCTGGGCGCGGCGCGCGAAGCGGTAGGTGTGGTTTGAGATCGAGGTGGTCTCGCGGATGAACAGCGCGTCGTAATTGGCGAGCTTGGCCAGGTCCTTCCTGGTGATCGGCTCGATTTCGACGCCCATCTTTTCGGCGATCTTGGCCCAGTAACGCAGCGAGGAAATCTCCGACGGCGGCAGTTCTTCATGCGGATCGACCAGCGTGGCGAAGGTGTAGCGTGCCGGCGTNAGAGGGCTTCTTCCTCCTCGGCCATCCTGGCCAGCGGCAGGAAGCCGATCTTGCGGATCGAGGCCCATTCGGCGCTGTCCTTGATGTGAACCTCAAGCGCCGGAGCGCGGAACCAGTCGAACAACAGCTTGGCGAAGCGGTCCCAGACCTTCGACGGTCCGATGCCGAAGAAGATGCAGATTTTTTGCGGGAAAACGCCTCCGAGATCCTTGCGGCATTTGTTGAGCGCCAGCTCCAGTTCCGGCAGCGCGTGCTCGTAGAGCTTGCGCTCGGACAGGTCGATCATCGTCTCGACCGTCGGGATGACCTTGTGGCCGCGCGAACCGGCGAGCAGAGAGGCATAATAGCCGCGGCTCTGGTAGGCGTAATTGTTCGATAGGTTGATGACCTTCGGCTGCTGGCCGCGAAACAGCGCCGGATGCGCAAGATAGTCACGGTTGGTGATGATCTTGTGCGGCGTCGCCGCCGGGTCGAGATCGTTCTGACGGCCGGTGAGGATGACCCAGGTCATTGTTATCAGCGTTTCCCAAGAGTGATGGCAGCACGCAGTCCGTCGCGGCCAAATTGCGCCATGTTCATGAAGATGCCGTGCGGCACGGGAATGTTGGCGGCATCGAGGATGGTCTCCTGTCTTTCGTCCTCGACCCAGGGATCGTGGATCAGGATGTGGTCGCCATCGTCGCCGATAGCCAGCACCCAATGCGGCACCTTCTTGCCGAACATCAGGAAGCCGCTGATCAGCACCAGCACCAGTTTTCCCTGAGCCAGGGCGCCGCGGATATCGTCGATGGTGAATGGACGGTAATTCACCGGGATGCCGTAAAGTTCCGCGCGGCGGCGAAAGTCCACCTGGGCAAGTTCCATCACCCGGCGCTTGTCGTCGCTGCGCACTGATTGCAAGAACAGCGCGCCATAGAAGGACACGAAGATTTCCGCCGCAAGCCCGCTTTCGTAGCCGGAAACCGCAAGGCCGAAGGGCTCGCAGCCGCCTGGGCCGGACATCATGAACACGGTCGTTGCCTCGCGCCATAGGCGGATTTCCATGACCGGATCGGGCACGAAGCCGGAATCGAAATTGGCCATCGCCATCATCAGGCAGCATGGACCGCAGGTGAACTCGCAGGTCTGCTGGTAGAACGGGACTTTGGTGGCGACCGGAATATCGCCGCGCAAGGTCTTTTCGTAGCGCAGCGCGGTGGCGCCATCCTCGTAATAGTGAGGCTCGCGACCGATCTTGCGGTAGCCGCTCTGCTCATAGATGCCAATGGCGCGAAGATTGTCCTCGCGCACTTCGAGACGCAACATCATGCGGTCGTGCTCGAAGGCAGCTTCTTCGGCCGCTGCAAGCAGCATGCGGCCAATGCCGCGGCCGCTGAAAAACGGGCTGGTGGCAAGCGAATAGAGCCGGGCGACGCCGCTGCCCTTGCGAAACAGCACGATGGCGTAGCCGGCGACACGACCATCGCTTTCGGCGACCAGCATCTCGGCTGTCTCGCGTTCGATCAACAAGCGGAAGGAGCGCCGGGAAATGCGGTCACTGGAAAAGACCGCCTTCTCGATGGCGGCGAGGTCATCGACGTCGGACGCGCGGGCCTTGCGAATCTCGGCAGGCATGCGGGTTTGGAAAACCTCGATTGGGTGGAGGAAAAGACCGCAGTCAAAAACGTCGCAAACATCAGCCGAAACGCCGATATCCATCAAGCGCTATCGCACCTTGAATAGGGCCGAATTGTGACAGTTCCACCGCGAGTGGCGGGCGGTGACCGCGGCACCGCCAGGTGCGGCGCCGCCTCGGCGCATGACGCCAAAACCGAATGTGCTCAACTGGCGATACCGGCCAGAAGCTGACCGTAGGCGCGCTTGGCGACCGCAGCCAGCTGCTCGCGCGGCAGCGAGCCGACGACGGCGCAGGCATAGCCCTTGTCCAGCCAGTAGACCGCCTCGGGACCGTCGGCGTCGGCCATGTAGGTGCCCTTGGACTTGGCTGAGGAATCAGCGGTAACGAACAAGGAGATGCGCTGACCCTTGGCGTCCTCGTAAAGCAGCATCGCTGCCTTGCCCTGGCCGGCGGGCAGCAGCCGGCCGCCAACCAGCTGGAAGCCTTCCGCCACCAGATCCGGCGCCACCAGTTTCAAGCCGACGCGGTTGGACAGCCAGGTCTGCAGGTGATCCTTGTCGCTTGCCGGCACTTCCACCGCATGGCGCTGTTCGGCGGCATAGATGACATGGGCGGCGATAGCCTCTTCGGCCAGTTGGTCATCGGCGCCATCTTCCCTGCCGATGCCGTCGATGCCGGCAAAATAGCCGCCAAGACCGCCGATGACGAGCACTGCGGCCGCCGCGGCCGCAAGCCACCAGCGCGACTGCCGCGCCGCCGCTTTGGTCGCGCCTTCACCGCTAACGATCTGCTTGAACAGCACCGGCACGGGCTCGTCGAGCACACCGGCAAAGGCGGCGCGCAACGCGGCGCGGTCGGCGGTGTAGCGGGCGCTTTTCGCCTTCATTTCGGGATTGGCGTCGATCCAGGCGTCGTAGGCGGCGCGCTCGTCGCCCGGCAGCTCGCCGTCGAGAGCCATGTGGATATCGCGTTCGGAAAAATCGCGGCGGGTCATTTCTCGACGATCCTTATCGAGCGGCGGCGCGCCGTGTCATCGAGCAGGCTGCGCAGCTCCTCGCGTCCGCGCGCTATGCGCGACATCAGCGTGCCGGCGGGCACGCCGAGAATGTTGGCGGCTTCGGCATAGGAGAATCCTTCGATGGCGACCATGACGAGAGCGGCGCGACGGTCGGGGCTGATCGCCTGCAATGCGTCGATGATCTCGCGCGAGGCGGCGTTCTCCGCCTGCTCGGCGGGGACTGCCTGCGCCTCGTTTGCGTCAAGCGGCAGGATCGCCGCCTCACCGCGCCGGTTCACCTTGCGCATCTGATCGATGAACAAATGATGCATGATCGTAAACAGCCACCTCCGGGGGCTTTCTCCCGTCTGCCAGCTTTCAAGCCGCAAGAGCGCTCGTTCGAGGCAATCCTGGACGAGATCGTCGGCGGATTCGCGGTCGCGCAGAAGCGAGCGTGCGTAGCGGCGCAAGCGCGGTATTTCGCCAAGGATTGCTGCCTTCTTTTCGTCCATGACCGCTGGTTCTGAGGTCGCCCTTGTTTAACCCGATTGAACGCGCCTTCCCGGCGCGGCGCAAGCGGCCAGCGCGAAGCGGTCTGCCGCCCCGGTCACCCAAGCACTGAGATAACGAGGTGATCGGCTAAATTATTCCCCGCAATCAACAAGAGGGCCGAATTATCCTAAATCGGTCTGCGCGAAATCATGGCCTTTGTACAGCAGTGGAAGATCGCGGCTTTTCGCGCAGGCGTAAGCAAAACAGTCCCCGAGATTCAGATCCGCCTTGTGGCCAACGGCTTTGCCGTAACGGGCACTCGCGTCAATGGCCCGAGAGCTGATGTTGTCGTCAATGGCCAGACTCTCTCCCATGATCTCCACAATGAACTCATCGATCAGATCGCGGGCATGGAGAAGGGCTTCAGCGCTGGGTCTGCGCGGGCCGGCGCCAGCCCGTGCCAATGCCTGTGTTGCTTCGAAGTGAACCAACGGAGAAACCCAGACCTGCCCGGAAAAACCGGATAGCTGCTTCAGCAATTCCTCCCACCCAGGTTCCTGGTTGAGAATGGCGACGATCACCGACGCGTCGACAAACATCAGTCTTCCCACAGCTCGTCGGTGAACTTCTTCATATCGAAATCGGGATTGGGCAGGCCAAGCTTCCTGGCCCTGTCCTGAAGACTGGCGATCCGGTCGCGCAGCGGCACCTTCGCTCGATTGCGCTCAAGTTCGTGCACGAGCGCGACCCGCACCGCCTCCGTTTTGCTCGGAGCGTTCGTCTCGCGTTGCAATCTGCTGGCCAGCGCATCCACTTCGTCGTCGCGGATATAGAGCGGCATCGAATATCCTCCGTTGGATATTCATATATTCCACCTTGTATATCACTTCAAGTTGCGGCGTTGGCCTCCCTCGCCGCCCGCGTCAGCAGCCGCTGGTAGAACAAGCCGATGCCGATCAGCACGGCGCCAAGACCGATGAAGGACAGCGCCCTGAGCACGCCTTCCAGTTCCGACATGTCGAATAGGAAGACTTTTACCACGGCGATCGCGATCAGCGCCGCCGAGGCAATGCGCAGCACCTGCGACTTCAGCCAGACGCCGGCGGTGAGCAGCACGACGCCAATGACCAGCCAGAGCGCCGAATAGGTGTAGGTCTCAAGCTGCCCGAGGCCGCTCCACAGGCCGATGAACTCGCCCTTGAACACGCGCCTGACCGACAGTGTGGCGTAGGCGAAGACAAGCAATGCCGCCACTACCGCCAGCATCTGCGCATACCATGGCGGCCGCTTGTCCCTGGCATAGAGCGCCAGCCCGCCGGCGGCTATGGCCGGCAACAGGTAAGCCAGGAACAAGAGGTTGAACACCGGGATCTGGCCGGTCGATTCGTCGGTGAACAGCGGATTGAGCACCAGGAAATGCTGGAGGACGATGAAGGCGACCGAGAGCACGCCGGCGGCCATCGAGCCGTAGCGCAGCACAGAGCTTGGCGAGCGCATGTCGATGGCCACCAGTATCGCGCCGGCACCGATGGCGATCAGCGTATAGATCGCCTGTTCGGCGAGCGTCACCGGGCCGGTGTCGATGACGCCGCCATGCATGGCGTGGCGCACCAGCATGGCGACGGTGAGCAGCGCAAACAGGGCTGCACCCGCCTCCATCGCAAGGCGCGGCCGGCCATTGCCAGTTGTTGGTAGTGCGGGGGTGGTACGCGCGAGTTGCCAGGCGGCAAAGCCGAAGGCCAGCGCCGGTACGCCGTATCCCGGCAGCAGCCAGTTGAACACCGGCGTCGTCGTCAGGAACTCGGCACCGACGATGGTCGAATCGAAGGCGACGCGGCCCAGCACGGCAACGACCGCGCCTGCCGAAATCCAGCCAAGCACCGGATAGCTGCGCCACCGCGTCGCCAGCGCCGGCACGATGGCGGCAACGCCGGCAAGAATGGTCGTCCAGCCGGAACCGAAGGCCATGTGCAGCATCAGGAGCCCGGCCAGAGCCGAGCCGCAAAGCGCGAAGGAGACGGCGACGTTGCCCTTGAGCGGCGGCTGTTCGGCGCGCGCAATCCATTCGCCGCCGGCGGCGAAGACGACGACCAGAAGGGCAGCTATCGCTGCGTAGACAAGGTCGCGGTCGAGATTGCCGTAGGCGAACCACAGCGTCAGCAGAATAAGCAGCGGCGAAGCGACGCCCCATGCCGCCCAGCATGCCGCGCGGACCCGTGCTGAGGCGGCGAAGCGGCGTGCGGCCCAGAAGCCGGCGCCGATGAAAACCAGGCCGAGGGCAATGCCGATGCGCAGCGTCAACGGATTTCCGGCCGCCACCGGCATGCCGTCAAAGCCGATATTCCCCTGGGTTATGTCGGAGCCGATGGTGGTGGGCGGAATGATGCCGAGATGGATCATCACGCTCACCACGCCGGCGGCATGCAGCAGCGACAGCGCGCGCGGCCGGTAGAGTGCGGTAGCGACAAGGGCGACGAGGACGAAGGCGCCCGGCAAGGCGCCACCGGCGGCGACCAGCGTCGTGTCGACGGACAGGCCTAGCGCTGAAAACGCAACGAAAACGCCAGGCATGATCGAGGGCCAGTCGAAGCCCGCCTTTGCAGGTTCCGCTTCGCCGCCACGACTGCCCAGGCAAACAAAGGCAAGCACCGCCAGCGTCACCGCGTCGATGAACAGGACGACGGCAAGGTCGGCGAACCGGATGACGGCAAGGTCGGCGACGAGCGTACTCATCATGTAGGCGATGGTCCAGGCGCCGGTGCCGAAGAAGGCGGCCGCAATCAGGAATTTCCAGTCGCGAATGCGGGCGATCACGGCTGTGGCGGCAAGCACGATCGCCAGGTAGACGAACAGCGCCCATGGGTTGGGCGCCTGCGAGGACACAAGCGCCGGCGTCGCCATCGAGCCGACAAGGCCGATGCCGGCCAGGGCCTGACCGTGGACGAGAGCGGCGACAATGGTCGCTACGCCGATGGCGCCGAGCACGGCGAAAGCGAAGGCCGGGCCGACGAAACCGTAAATGGCGTGCGCGGCATAGACCGTACCGAACAGAATGAAGGCGCCGGCAGCCGTCAGGATCGCCGGAATATAGGCGCCTGCAGCCCCTTGCACCGGCACCTTGAAGCCGGTGCGGCGGATGAACTCGCCGCCGCCGATCAGCACCAGGCCGAGCAGCGCCGCCAGGGACAGCCGCACTTCGGGGCCGAAAATGCCGGCCTCGATGGTGTAGCGGATCAGGAACAGGCCGCCCAGGGCCAGCGCGACGCCGCCGACCCAGACCGCCCATCGTGTGCCGAGCGCGGTTTCGACCTCGGACTGGCGGGCTGCCTTCGCCGTGGCGGCAGGCGCGGATCCGGTGAATGCCGCCTTGGCCGCGGCTGACAGTTCTGGCACGGCCTCGCTGGTGGCCGCATCGGCTTCGGCGGCCGGTGCCTGGGCATGTGCCGCGTCGGCTGTTGTTGGCGAAGCTATGTCGGCAACTGGTGCGGTGGCCTGAGCGGCATCCGCCGGTGCGCTTGCAACCTGCTCGACCGGTTTGGCAACGGGCGGTGTCGCATGCACGCCGGACAGAACCAGGCTGCGCAGCGCTCCGAGCTCGCGCTCGATCAGACTGACGCGGCCCTGCTGGCGCAAGACGAGGACAAAAAGCACGATAACGACGACGGCGCCAATCAGGCTTTCAAACATGGCGGTTCCCCCAAACCAGGCCAGTTTTCACTGACAATTGCGGCGGCCACACGGCCACCCCAGACGGCTATTCAAGTCACGCCACCGCAATGGTGGCCGAAAAGAAGTTATCGAGCATGTTTCGTCGGCAAATTCCAGCGGCCTACGGTCTTTATCCTCACCCATCATCTGAGATAGCCAGGAATGGCATGCCGCCGCCACTTGCCCAGGAGCCATGCTATCCTCGGATGAACTGTGGGGAAATCGAATGCCGAAACGAAGTGCAGGGCTGCTGATCCACCGGACAAGGGCCGGCATTCTCGAATTTCTGCTCGTCCATCCCGGCGGCCCATTCTGGGCAAGGAAGGATGAAGGCGCTTGGTCGATCCCCAAGGGCCTCGTCGAGGACAATGAAGATGAGTTGGCCGCCGCCCGGCGCGAGGCTGGGGAAGAACTCGGAGTCAGCATCGATGGCGATTTCGAACCTGTCGGCAGCTATCGGCAAGCCGGCGGCAAGATCGTCATCGCCTGGAGTGTCGAAGCCGATTTCGATCCCGATGCCGTTAAAAGCAACATGTTCACGATGGAATGGCCGCCCAGGTCAGGCGTGACGAGGGAATTTCCCGAAATCGACAGGGCCGGCTGGTTTTCCTTCGCCGAGGCAAGCCTCAAAATACTGAAAGGCCAGCGCGTCATTCTCGACGATTTCGTGCAGAGGCGGCTACAGGCGTCCTGCCAACTTGGCCGCTAGATCAGCCCACTCGCCCAAGTTCTTCCAACCATTTTGTTGCTGGAAGTCGTAGGTCATTGCACCTCTGTTGAGCGGAGAAAGATGTCCGGGTGATGGTGTGGCAAGATACTTCGGCAAAGATACAGGCAAGTGGTAATCGCGATAGCGACGCCAACGACCATCATCCCCTACTTCGAAAAGGCGATCTGTCCCGTCTTCAATCTTTCCGACCCCCATGTATTCCAACGGGTTTGGACCTGTGGTGTGGGAGACCCCGTCCTGAATGTGGGGCAAACTATTGATGCTTGCAGCCATCAGGCCCTTCTTCTCAATGACGCTCCGTGCGATCTCATAGCGAACCCAGCGTCGAGCCCATGTTTCAGAACCAAATAGAACGCAGACCACTGAACTGAATTGCATTTCTCGCTGGATCATGCCCTTCAGAGATTCTGGGGCAGTAAGTTTCGCCTTTTCCCAAACGCTCTTGTCGATAAAGCAACTGGCGTCTTTAACATCCTTCTGGAATTGCATCGCATTGCGTACGTTGTTCACTCGATGAATGTCTGCGTAATGGAAAGAAAAGAAAATCCCACGCTTCTTCGGTTCGACGTGTAGAGGAGGTCTCGGAATCGTCGGCGCCCCCAATCCCTTAAAGCCAAGACTCAGCAGGCCCATCAGATTTTCTGGAGGCTGCGGAGCCAGCGAACCGAGCAAGCTATTGAACGGATTTTCGCGACGAGGTGCCAAACCTCTAAGTAATTCGCCAAGCGAGCTCTCAAGCGAATTAGGTGCCGGCGCCGGAGATATCGAACCCAACAAGCTATTGGATGGGTTATCACGCCGAGGAGTCGAACCTGCAACAAGCCCCCTAACCGAGTTAGGTGGCGGGTCGCTCCTTGTAAGAGCGTTGACAATAGCCTTGAGCAAGTCACCGGTTTCGTCGGTCATGGATGACCTCCGTAGCGCCAAACAGCCACTAAGATAATTACGACCCCTATGTAGGGCAACGCGACAGTCCAAGAAAACGCCAGTCTGAAAGGGCTTGCAACCTGATGTCGGAACTCTCGCCAGTTCATGGAAAATGGAGAGATTTCCTCATCTAGTCGAACTGCATCGTATAGGCGCCTGTAAGCCCGCTCCACGTGCAGCTGTTTGGCTGTCAGTCCCCAGAAGATTAGAATCGGAAAAATCGCGATCAGTGGAAGGTAAGATGGCGTCGAGCCGGGCGGCGTTCCGACCTGGGTCTGGCCAAGTGCTATGATTGCGGCAGCGACCGTTATGGCTAGGGTCTTCAAGGTCTGGCTGTCAGATGCCATCCGGCCAATGATACCTTGGATCATTCCAAGATGAGCTATTTTTTGTTCCAAGGTTCGAATCCCCATTTGCCAATGCTTAACATATTTCGGGATTCGAACATATAGGGAACAATACGGACCGAACGATGAGAGCCCGAGTAGGAGTTTCCGCTTCGCTTATCTGACAATGCCTCTGGCGGAGGCTTTGGCGCCGATCGCCTTACCTGGCGCATGATGTTTGCGCAAGGCGGCGAGAAAGCCGGCGCGGGCGTCTGGCTGTTCGATGCCGCGCGGCTCGTAGACATGGCGGGTGAAAAAGAAACCGGTCAAATGGAAGGCGTCCTCGAGTGCCGCGTGGTCCGCCCGCAAGCCGGAGCCGCGCTGCAGGAAGGCCGGCAGCGCCAGCATCTTGTCGCGCCATGGCGCGCCGGCCTGGCGCGAAACCGCGCGGCCGGATTTCGGCGAGACATAGGCCAGATCCTGTCTGGCGCCGGTCGCCGCGCACTGGCTGAGATCGAGGCCGAAGCCGAGTTCGTCGAGGATGAGCAGTTCGAAGCGCGCCACCAGTTCCCCGGCGGCATCCGAATCGTCCAGATGGGCGATCATCACGGCAAGCGTCTCATACAGGCCGCCATGGGCGTCGCGCTCCGGCAGGAGCCTGAGATGCGCGGCCATGGTCTGCAGGCCGTAGACGGCGACTGCGCTGTCCATCAACCGGGCGGCATTCATCTCGATCGCCTCGGCCTGGAAGGTGCCGAGATGCTCGTCGAGGCGTGCCCGCCACAAAAGGTCGACGCGGTTGCCGGCCTGCAGCACCGGCTGCTGCTTGCGCGAGCGCCCGCCGCGCACCAGGCCGAGATGGCGGCCATGCGCACGCGTCATTACCTCGAGAATGGCGCTGGTTTCGCCATGCTTGCGGGTGCCGAGTATGATTCCCTCGTCGCGCCATTCCATGGCAGGAGCTTGTCACCGGTTGCGTGGCGAAATCAAGATTTTGGCGCGCCGCGTGCGATCTGTGCTGACATTGGATCCCCACACATCGTCGAAAGGCTCTGATCACGCGAATTCCCGGTGATCGGCCAGGACGTCGTCGATGACGCGGCGCGATCGCTCGGCTTCGGCTTGGTTGGCGTCGTGTCCGGCAACCGTGATCAGCGCCTTCCACAGCGTCCAGCCGCGGCCGCGCGCCCAGGTCGCTTCATCGACGTCGATGGCGGCGCGGAACGCCTCCCGGCTCTCGCCCTGGAAGAACGTCCAGGCGATCGCCAGGTCGCAGGATGATCGCCGATGCCGGAGGTGCCGAAGTCGATGACGGCGCTCAAACGGCCGTTTTGGACCAGAAGGTTGCCCCAGGCGACGTCGCCGTGAAACCAGACGGGCGACCCTTGCCAGGTGGCGGCAAGGGCCGCATCCCAGACAGCGGTGGCCGCCTGGGTGTCGATCTGCCCCTCCAGCGCCTGGAGTGCTTCCCTTGTCTGGTTGTCATACACGCTCGGCGATCCGCCGCGGAAGAAATTGTGCTGGCCCGCGGGCGGCCCGCCCGCCGGATCGATCCGCCGGAGCGCAATGAGGAACTTGGCCAGATCGACCGCGAACTGTGGGCGATCGGCGATTTCGGCGGTCTTGGCTGTTTCGCCGTCGATCCAGCGGTAGACGGACCATTGCCAGGGGTAGTCCTCCCCAGGCTCGCCCATCGCCAGTGGAACCGGGATCGGCAGCGGCAGAAGCGGCGCCAGCCTGGGCAGCCAGCGGTGCTCTTTTTCGACCTGCAAGGCATATGGTGCGGCACTCGGCAGCCGCAGAGTCATATCATTGCCGAGGTGGAAGGTTCGGTTGTCCCAACCGCCAAACGTCACCGGGCTCACCGGCAGATGCCGCCATTCCGGAAACTGCGCGTTGACCAGCCGGCGCACGAGATCGGTATCGATGGTCGGTTTTGGATCAGGCATGTCATCGTCTCAAACTGCCGGAGCGGCATTTCTAGACGATGAAGCTCAATGGGGAAACTCAAGCCCCATCTCACGGTAGCGTTCGGGGTCGTCGCCCCAGTTTTCACGCACTTTGACGAACAAGAACAGGTGCACTTTCTGCTCGAGAATGCCGGCTATTTCCATGCGCGCCGACTGGCCGATGGCGCGGATGGTCTCGCCCTTGTGGCCGAGCACGATCTTCTTCTGGCTGTCGCGCTCGACATAGATGGTCTGGTCGATGCGCACCGAGCCGTCCGGTTTCTCTTCCCATTTCTCGGTCTCGATATGCGAGGAATAGGGCAACTCCTGATGCAGCCGCAGATACAGCTTCTCGCGGGTGATCTCGGCGGCCAGTTGGCGCATCGGCAGGTCCGAGATCTGGTCTTCCGGATAGTACCAGGGGCCGACCGGCAGCGCTTGCGCGAGATAGTCGAGCAAATCCTTGCAGCCGGAGCCGGTCAGCGCCGAGACCATGAAGGTGCGCTTGAACGGCACCTTTTCGTTTGCTGCCGCAGCCAGGGCCAGCAGCGCCTCGTGCTTGACCCGGTCGACCTTGTTGAGGATCAGCACCATCGGCTGGCGGACGTCCTTCAGCCGCTCGAGGATGGCGTCGGCGTCGCCCCTGATGCCGCGCTCGGCATCGATCAGCAGAAGCACGATATCGGCGTCCTTGGCGCCACCCCAGGCGGTGGTCACCATCGCGGTGTCGAGCCGGCGCTTCGGCTTGAAGATGCCGGGCGTATCGACAAAGACGATCTGCGCGTTGTCATGCGTGGCGATGCCGCGCACGATGGCGCGGGTGGTCTGCACCTTGTGGGTGACGATCGACACCTTGGCGCCGACCAGTTGGTTGACCAGCGTCGACTTGCCGGCATTGGGCGCCCCAATCAGGGCAACGAAGCCGGAATGCGTGGCCTCCGCTGCCGGAGGGAGATCTTCGCTGCCGGTCACGCCGCACTCCCTTGGTTGGCCCAGATGCCCTCGCGCATAAGAAACGCCGATGCCGCCGCTTCTTCGGCTGCGCGGCGAGAGCCGCCCGTGCCGCTTGCCGGCGCAAAACCGCCGACCTTCACGGACACCGTGAAAACCGGTTGATGTTCAGGTCCCTCGCGTTTCTCGATCGCGTATTCGGGCCTGACATCACTGGTCTTGGCGATCCATTCCTGCAGGTCGGATTTCGGATTGGGCGGCTTGGCCACCACCTTTTGCGAGCGCGGCTCCCAGTAACGCAGGACGAATTGCCTTGCGGCATCGAGGCCGCCGTCGATATAGACCGCCGCGATCAGCGCCTCGACCGCATCCGCCAGATAGTTTCCGCCCGAGCCGCGCGAGCGCGCCTTCAAGGCAGCGTCGGCCCGAACCAGATCTTCGAGCTGCATTTCAATGCCGATCTCGGAGCATGTCCGCGCATCGACCAGGGCATTGAAGCGCGGGGCGATTTCACCTTCCGGCGCTTCAGGAAACTTTTCGAAAAGCAGGTCGGCAACGATCAGGCCGAGCACGCGGTCGCCAAGGAATTCGAGGCGCTGGTTGTTGCTGCTTGCCTTGACCGCACTGGAATGGGTCAGCGCGGTCTCGAGCAAACGGACATCCCGGAAGGAATGGCCGGTTTTGGCTGTCACCAAATCGGCCAGAGTTTCACCCGTCGGGCGCTTCAAAGCCATCAATTCACGAAATGGAACAGGCGCGACAGGCGCACCAGCGACGGCCATTTCCAGATCTCGAGCGGGCTCGCCTTCCCGGCGATCGAGAAGAAGACGATGTTGGCGCGGCCGACAAGGTTCTCCGCCGGCACGTAGCCGACGCTGAGGCGGCTGTCGGAGGAATTGTCGCGGTTGTCGCCCATCATGAAATAGTTGCCGGGGGGCACGACGAACTCGCGGGTGTTGTCGGTGATCGAATTCGGTGTCAGGTCGAGCGTGTCGTAGCTGACGCCGTTGGGCAGGGTCTCGCGATAGACGTCGACCGGCTCAGGCACTTCCGTGATATCAGGATTTTGGATCTGGCCGGTTTTCACACGAGGCACGCCCTGGCCGTTGATGAACAATTGGCCGTCCTTCATCTGGATCTTGTCCCCCGGCAGGCCGACGACGCGCTTGATGTAGTCGAGCGACGGATCCGGCGGGAACTTGAAGACCACCACGTCGCCGCGCTTCGGATCGGAACCCCAGATGCGGCCGGAAAAGATGTCGGGGCCGAATGGCAGCGAATAACGCGAGAAGCCGTAGGACCATTTGGTGACGAACAGATAGTCGCCTTCGAGCAAGGTCGGCCGCATAGAGCCGGACGGGATCGAGAAGGGCTGGAACAGCAACGTGCGGATGACCATGGCCAGCAGCAAAGCCTGGATGATGACGCTGACGATTTCGCCAAGCCCGCCGGATTTCTTCTCGGATTTTTCAGCCACGCTCATGTCGTCCTCGATTGTGCGTTGGATGGTATAGAGTCTCGGCGCGCGCTGGGCAACGTCAAGTCGGCGTTAGATAGCGGTCGTCTGATGCAATCAATGTGGCGCTTGTTCGGCGGGCAACGCCTCGATGATCACAAAGGCTTGAGCAAGCGGGAAATCATCGGTGATTGTGAGGTGGATCGCCGCTCTGTGCCCCTGTGGCAGGATTTTGGCCAGCCGTGCCGCCGCTCCCCCGGTCAGCGCCATCGTCGGCGCGCCGCTGGGCAGGTTGGCGACCCCCATGTCGCGCCAGAACACGCCCTGCGCCAGGCCGGTGCCAAGCGCCTTGGCGCAGGCCTCCTTGGCGGCGAAGCGCTTGGCATAGGAGGCTGCGCGGCCCTTGCGGCCTTCCGAGCGGACCTGTTCGACCTCGGTGTAGATGCGCTGGATGAAGCGCTGACCATGCCGTTCCAGCGACTTTTCGATGCGTCTGATGTCGATCAGGTCGCTGCCGATGCCGATGATCATTCCGCCGGAACTTCCCGTCCGCCGTGCCCGGCCTTATGCGCCCGCTCTGCCATGCGCTTCCTGCGCTGCTCGCGAAAGGCTGTCATCCCCCAGCGGGTGATGCCGTAGAAGATCAGCCCGAAGATCAGGCCGAGCGGCACAGCGCCGATCAGCATCGGCTCGAGCACCGGATGCCACAGTTTTGCAAACGACAGCGTGTGCATCATCTCACCAAGATGCGCAGGCGGTCCGTTCTTGGGCAGGCGTTCATGCAGGATCAGCTTGCCGACTTCCCAGGACGCTCCCCACAGCAGCGGGAAAGTCAGCGGATTGCCGAAGAATACCGCGCCGAGGGCGGCGGCCACCAGATTGCCGGCGACCACCCAGCAGAGCACGGCGGCGACGGCGAAATGGAAGCCGAGCGGAAAGAAGGAGGCGAAAACGCCGGCCGCGACGCCGGCCGCGACCGCATGCGGTGTCGCGTTCAGCCGCAGGATGCGCTTGGAGAAATATTGCAACGAGCGCGAAAACGAGCGGCGCGGCCACAGATAGGTACGCACCCGCTCCAGAATGCCATCAGGCTTTCGGCGTCGAAAAAGCACTCTGTTCCAGTTCCCGGTTCGTCACGCCCAAATTGCAACCATCCCTGGCCGGGCGCGGTCGCTCCATCTTGCGCTTCGAGGGCGCAGAAAGGCAACAACGACTTTGATATAGCGACTGCCTTGCGGCGGAACAATGAAACGCCGCCGCGATGGTCTGCCGCAGGCGGGTAACGATGGTCTGCCGCAGGCGGGTAACAAGAGCGCCATTGGGGCGAAACTGAGGACAATATCGATGAAAGCTCCCTGACGACGGCAATGTCCGCGCGAAGACGACGCCGAGGCGGATAGACTATTCCCGATATTCGCTGACTTCGACCAAATTGCTGTCCGGATCGCGGAAATAGACCGACATCATCTTACCGCGGGCGCCGGTGCGCTCGACCGGGCCGACTTCGATGGCAACGCCGTTGGCTTCCAGACTGGCGCAAATCTCGGCAAGCGGCCTTGCGGCGATCAGGCAGAAATCGCCGGACCCAGGCATCGGCGTCTTGGCTTTCGGTTCGAAAGTGTGCGTTGCCTGATGCAGATTGATCTTCTGCGATCCGAACAGCAACCCCGTCGGCCGGTTCGGCTCGTCGAGGCGCTTGAGGCCAAGCACCCGCTGGTAGAAGGCGCAGCTGTCCTCCACCGAGCGGACCATCAGCACGAAATGATCGATGCCGGCGATCATGGTGATGTCCCCTAAATGTTGCGGCTACCCGGCTTGATCGCCGGGATGGCGGCAAGTTCCGGCGGCAGGCGGTCGGCGGGATAGGCCGGCACCTCATATTCGGCAAGCGCGATCAGCGGCACGCCGACATTGGTCTTGCCGGCCGAGCGGTCGATGATGCAGGCCGCCGCCACGACCTCGGCGCCAATCGCGCGCAGGCAGTCGATGGTTTCGCGGATCGAAAGACCAGTGGTGACGATGTCCTCGACGATGACGACGCGCGATCCCGGCGCGATCTCAAAGCGGCGCAGCCTGAACTCGCCGCCTTCGCGCTCCACCCAGATTGCTGGCACACCGAGATGGCGCGACGTCTCATAGGCCGGGATCAGGCCGCCGATCGCCGGGCCGACGACGTAGTCGACCTTGCCCGGCACCGCCTTGCGGATCTTTTCGGCCAGCGCCTTGCAAAGCCGCTCGGTCTTGTCGGCATGCATGAAGACGCGCGCCTTCTGCAGGAAGACCGGGCTGCGCAGACCCGACGTCAGGATGAAATGTCCCTCCAGAACAGCGCCTGCCTCGCGGAAAATGCCCAGAACTTCGTCGGTATTCATAACTCGCCCCATGTCCATGGTGAATGGTAGTGAGAACGCCTTCTTTCACTATTCACTATTCACTATTCACTATTCACTATTCACCCATTCACACGCCGCGCATCGCTGACGCTCGAATTATCCTTGAGCTGCGACAGCAGCCGGTTGAGGTGCTTCAGATCCCAGACTTCGAGATCGATCAGCATTTCGGTGAAGTCGGGCGCGGTGCGCACCATCGACAGCGTATGAATGTTGGCGTCGTTGGAGGCAACGACCTGGGCGATGTCGGCGAGCGAGCCCGGCGCGTTGATGGCGGTGACCGAGACGCGCGCCGGAAAGCGCTCCTTGGTCTGCTCGTCAATGTCCCAGCGCACGTCGATCCAGCGCTCCGGCTGGTCGTCGAAGGCCTGCAGCGCCGGCGACTGGATGGGATAGATGGTGATGCCGGTGCCCGGCTGGACAATGCCGACGATGCGGTCGCCAGGCACGGCCCCTTCCGGCGCGAAACGCACCGGCAGGTCGCCGCGCACGCCGCGGATCGGCACCGCGCCATCGCGCGGCTGGTCCTTGTCCTTGCGCGCGGCTCGGGTGCCGGGCATCTGGAACAGCATGCCGGCGGCGTTGCGGATCTTCGACCAGCCCTCCTCGCGCTGCTTGGGGGCGCTGACGGTGACGCGCTCGTCCTTGTAGTCTGGGAAGACGGCCTTCATGACGTCGGTCGAGGCAAGTTCGCCGCGCCCGACCGAGGCCAGCACATCCTCGATGTCCTTGCGCGCCAGCCGGTGCAGCACCGGCTTCAGGCTTTCCTTGGTGAAGGTCTTGCCGGCGCGTTCGAAGGCGCGCTCGAGAATGCGGGCACCAAGACCTGAATATTGCTTGCGAATGGCGTTCTTGGTGGCGCGGCGGATGGCTGAACGCGCCTTGCCGGTGACCACCACCGACTCCCACGCCGCCGGCGGCACTTGCGCCTTGGAGCGGATGATCTCGACCTCGTCGCCGTTCTTCAGTTCCGTCATTAGCGGCATGATGCGGCCGTTGACCTTGGCACCGACGCAGGTGTCGCCGACATCGGTGTGCACGGCATAGGCGAAGTCGATGGGCGTGGCGCCGCGCGGCAGCGCAATCAGCATGCCTTTCGGCGTGAAGCAGAATACCTGGTCCTGGAACAGCTCCAGCTTGGTATTTTCGAGGAAGTCTTCCGGGTTGTCGCCTTCTGCCAGTTGCTCGATGGTGCGCCGCAGCCAGGCATAGGCGTTGGTCTCCTTCGAGATCGCATGGGCGGCGCCGTTCGTCTTGCCGCCGGTGTCCTTGTAGATCGAATGGGCGGCGACGCCATATTCGGCGATCTTGTTCATCTCGCGGGTGCGGATCTGCAGTTCGACGCGCTGGCGCGACGGGCCGACAATGGTGGTGTGGATCGAACGGTAGTCGTTCTGCTTGGGCGTAGAAATGTAATCCTTGAAGCGGCCAGGCACCATCGACCATGTGGTGTGGATGGCGCCGAGCGCGCGGTAACAGTCTTCGACGCTGTCGACGACGACGCGGAAGCCGAAGATGTCCGAGAGCTGCTCGAAGGACAGCGCCTTGGCCTCCATCTTGCGGAACACCGACCACGGCTTCTTCTGCCGGCTCTTCACCCCGGCATTGATGGCATGCTTCTCGAACAGCGCCGACAGCGCCTTTTCGATGTCGGTCAGCACACCCTTGTTGCGCTCGAATATCTCGGCAAGCCGCGCGGTGACGGCGCGGTAGGCTTCCGGATTGATGAAGCGGAAGGCGATCTCTTCCAGCTCCTCACGCATGCCTTGCATGCCCATGCGCCCGGCCAGCGGCGCGTAGATGTCCATCGTCTCCTCGGCGATGCGCAGGCGCTTGGCCTCGGGCATGTGGTCGAGGGTGCGCATGTTGTGCAGCCGGTCGGCGAGCTTGACCAGCAGAACGCGGACATCCTCCGAGATGGCCAGCAACAGCTTGCGCAGGTTTTCCGCCTGCTCGGCCTTCTTGGAGACGAGATCGAGCTTCTTCAGCTTGGTCAGGCCTTCGACCAGCTTGCCCATTTCGGGGCCGAACAGATCGTCGATCTCGGCCCGCGTCGCGGTGGTGTCCTCGATCGTGTCATGCAGCAAGGCGACGGCGATCGTCGCCTCGTCCATGTGCATTTCGGTGAGGATGGCGGCGACTTCGAGCGGATGCGAGAAATAGGGATCGCCGGAAGCGCGCTTCTGGTGGCCATGCTTCTGCATGGCGTAGACATAGGCCTTGTTGAGCAACGCCTCGTTGACGTCAGGCTTGTAGCGCGCAACGCGCTCGACAAGCTCATACTGACGCATCATGGGCGGGTTCTCACGGTGCTGAAATGATTGATGCGCCGCACTGATGTACGGCGCATCTCATAGATAGCCACGAAACTCACGGGACGGAAGTGCCGGAACCATATTCCCGGCAGGTCCAGGGCAGCGATTAGTAGTCGTCGCTCTTTTCCGGGGGAACCAGGCCCTCGATGCCGGCCAAAAGGTCTTCCTCGGTCATGCGATCGAAGGTGACGTTTTCTTCGGCGTCGTCGGCATCGGTAGCTGCAACTGCGTTGCCGGTCTGGTCGGCGATCGCCTCGCCGTCGGCCTCGGGCTCGTCGACCTCGACATGCTTCTGCAGCGAGTGGATCAGATCTTCCTTGAGGTCGTCGGGCGACAGCGTCTCGTCGGCGATCTCGCGCAGCGCTACGACCGGGTTCTTGTCGTTGTCGCGGGGCACGGTGATCGGCGCGCCCTGGCTGATCTGGCGGGCACGGTGGCCGGCGAGCAGCACGAGCTCGAAGCGGTTGTCGACCTTGTCGATGCAGTCTTCAACGGTTACGCGGGCCATTGATTGCCCCTTTCATGCCTGGATTTGATGGAAAACAGGCGCGGTCCATAACCCGAACGCCGCCAAAATACAAGCATTATGGCGCCGTGGCCCCATCGGCTGGCGAATGCCAGTCTCTGGCGCCGGTGAATGCCTTGCCGGCAAAGCCCGCCTACCGGCGACGACACGGCTCCGATCACAATTGCTTGCAGTGCGCCCCGGCACCCTTGGATTGCCGTAAAACTGGCGCTATCTCGGTTGACGAAAGGTCAGCCGGTTTATTTACGAGCCGACCGATATAACGACCCATTTCGATTAGTCCGCCACCTATTTCGAAAAAGGAATATTGCCATGTTCGACCCCCGTGAAAAAATCGCTCTTTTCATAGACGGCGCCAATCTCTACGCCACCTCGCGCGCACTCGGCTTCGACATAGACTACCGCAAACTGCTGTCCAGCTTCCAGAAGCGCGGCTATTTGCTGCGCGCCTATTACTACACCGCTCTGGTCGAGGATCAGGAATACTCTTCGATCCGCCCTTTGATCGACTGGCTCGACTACAATGGCTTCAAGGTGGTGACCAAGCCGGCCAAGGAATTCACCGACTCGACCGGCCGCCGCAAGATCAAGGGCAATATGGACATCGAACTGACCGTCGATGCGCTCGAACTTGCCGATGTTGTCGATCACTATGTCATCTTCTCCGGCGACGGCGACTTCCGCACACTGGTCGAAGCGCTGCAGCGGCGCGGCCGCAAGGTCTCGATCGTCTCCACCATGGCCTCGCAACCACCGATGATCTCGGACGATCTGCGCCGCCAGGCCGACCATTTCATCGATTTGACCTCGCTGAAGAACGAGGTCGGCCGCGATCCCTCCGAACGGCCGGTGCGCAGGCCCGAGCCGGCCGAAGTCGAAGAGGAAGACTATTGACGGCGGCGGCCTTGGACGCCGCTCCCGAACCCGACCGCGACTGCCCGCTCTGCCCGCGCCTGCATGATTTCATCGCAGACTGGCGGCAGCGCGAGCCGTCGTGGTTCAATGCGCCGGTGCCGACTTTCCTGCCGCCTGATGGCGAGGACGCCGTCGAGCTGCTGATCGTCGGGCTGGCGCCCGGCCTGCGCGGCGCCAACCGCACCGGGCGACCGTTCACCGGCGACTATGCCGGCGACCTGCTCTACTCAACGATGATCGCTCACGGTCTTGCCCGCGGCGAGTTCAAGGCGCGGCCGGATGACGGGCTCGAACTGATCGGCACCGCGATCACCAATGCGGTGCGCTGCGTGCCGCCTGAAAACAAGCCGGTCGGCGCCGAGATCGCCACTTGCCGCAGCTTTCTGGTGCCGACGATTGCACGCTTTCCCAAACTGCGCGCCCTGCTGGCGCTGGGCTCCATCGCCCACCAGTCGACCGTCAGGGCGCTGGGCCAGCGCGTCGCCGCCTATCCGTTCAAGCACGGCGGTCAGTTGCCGGCCGGCGGCGTCACGCTGTTTTCCAGCTATCATTGCTCGCGCTACAACACAAACACCGGTGTTTTGACCGAACCCATGTTTGTCAAGGTATTCAGCGACATCGCCGCCTTCCTGCGCAATTAACGCCTTCAGAACCCCGCCAGCACGATCTTGCCCTTGGCTTGCCCGGGCGCGGATGACGAAGCTTGCCGAAAGGCAGGCATGACGAGACAGGCGCTCTCCAAAGCCTTGAGCGGCGACGGGAAGCCGGAATTGCGACAATCATGAAAGTCCCGGAAGCGCTCGGTCTGAAACCGACCTTCGTTAGCGCGCAGACTGGCCGGAACGCTGGGTAGGGCCGATCAGCGCCGCGATGTTTGGTTCCAATCTCGCGCCGGTCGAGCACGCCAGGTCAAGGCGCGGCAAACAACTCAGCCAGCTTCTCCTGCCCGCCCTTCAGCACATTCAGATCGACATCGCCGATGATACCGTCGACGCGGCCCATATTGTGGTACTGCCAGTAGATCCAGTCGTTGCGACCTGGCTCCAGGAGCAACGAGCGACGCCAGAGCGGGCGAACGTCGATTTTCCCGGCATAGGCGTCCTCAGCCTCGTCGGTCAGGTAGATGATCGCCGGCTTGCCGAACGCAGCTTCAACCGGTCCGAGGAAGGCCTGGAGTTCCGCGCTCAGCTGCTCCGGCGACGGGCGTTGCGGGCAGTTGCCGCCGAATTCGATGTCGACGACCGGTGGCAGCAGCGGCTGGTCGTGCGGCACCACCGCGATGAAATTTTTCGCCTGGTCGGCGCCCGGCCGGCAGAAGGTGAAGAAGTGATAGGCGCCGACGGCGAGGCCGGCCGCGCGCGCCTCGCGCAGATTCTTGGCGAAGGCATCGTCGACATGGTCGCCGCCCTCGGTCGCCTTGATGACCGCGAAGGCGACATCGTCGGCGGCAACGCGGCGCCAGTCGATCTCACCCTGATGATGGGAAACGTCGATACCCCTGACCGGATAGCTGTCACGATCCGGCGAGAAGGTCCGGAAATAGAAGAAGCCGCCTGCCGCGACGAGGCCGGCAAAGACCAGACTGGCCGCACCCCAGAGGATGATCCGGTTCTTCAAACCTTTCCCCATCGTGTGTCGCTGCTGCAGCTGTTCGAAACTTGAAAGCCGACGTCTGGCTTTTCTGGGACTGCCCGAGGTTCTAGCCGCGTTCCTTCATGAGCCGGCCCTTTTCGCGCGACCAGTCGCGCTGCTTTTCGCTCTCGCGCTTGTCGTGCAGTTTCTTACCGCGGCCGACGGCGAGCAGCAGCTTGGCACGGCCCTGGTCGTTGAAGTAGATTTTCAGCGGCACCAGCGTCATGCCTTCGCGATCGATGCTCTGCGCCAGTTTTGCCATCTCGCGCTTGTTGAGCAGCAGCTTGCGGCGCCGCCTGGGCTCGTGGTTGAAGCGGTTGGCCTGCAGATATTCCGGCAGATAGGAGTTGATCAGCCAGATCTCGCCGCCCTCGACCGAGGCGTAGCTGTCCTGGATGTTGGCCTGACCCTGGCGCAACGACTTGACCTCGGTGCCGGTCAGCACAAGGCCGGCCTCGACCGTGTCGAGCACCTCATAGGAAAACCGCGCCTTGCGGTTTTCCGCAACGGTCTTGTTGTTGGGATCGGCTTTTCTGACCTGGTTCATGATGCGGAGAGGTGGCGCCTCATCCTTAATTTATCAAGCCGGCGTGTTTCATCGCCGCATCGATCTTCTCGGCGGTCGACGCCTCGATGGTCACCAGCGGCGAGCGCACCACGTTCTCGACCTTGCCAATTTTCGACAGCGCGTATTTGACGCCGCACAGGCCGGGCTCGAGGAAGATGGCCTTGTGCAGCGGCAGCAGACGGTCCTGCAATTCCAGCGCCTTGGCGCTGTCACCGGACAGTGTGGCTTCCTGGAATTCGGCGCACAGCCGCGGCGCGACATTCGACGTCACCGAGATGCAGCCGACACCGCCATGAGCGTTGAAGCCGAGGGCAGAGGCATCCTCACCTGAAAGCTGGATGAACTCCTTGCCGCAGGTGGCGCGCTGTTCGGACACGCGCTCGACCTTGCCGGTGGCATCCTTGACGCCGACGATGTTCTTGAAGTCGTGCGCCAGCCTGCCCATCGTCTCCGGCATCATGTCGATCACCGAGCGCGGCGGGATGTTGTAAATGATGATCGGCAGCTTGGTCGCCCTGGCGACGGCAGCGAAATGCTCGTACAAGCCGCGCTGTGTTGGCTTGTTGTAATAAGGCGTGACGACCAGAGCGGCGTCGGCGCCCGCCTGCTCGGCATACTGCACCAGACCGACCGCTTCAGCGGTGTTGTTGGAGCCGGCGCCGGCGACGACCGGAGCGCGGCCCTTGGCCACATCGATGCAGACCTTGACGACATGGCGATGCTCGTCATGCGACAGCGTCGGCGACTCACCGGTGGTGCCGACCGGGACGAGGCCCGTCGTGCCCTCGCCAAGTTGCCATTCGACGAAGGCGCGAAAGGCTTTCTCGTCGAAACGCCCGCTCTTTTCGAACGGTGTCACGAGCGCAGTAAGCGAGCCTCTCAGCATGTCGTCCAACTCCTTGGGACTTGTTTGTTTATGCGTGTCATCGTCCCAAAACCGGTTCCCGCTTTTGGGCGACTGCATCGGGCGCCTTCTAGCCGAAAGCGAAGCCGCGCACCATAGTCTCGACACTGTTGCGCGGCAAGCATGCCGATGGTGCCAGCAAGCGCAATTCGAACGGCCTCGATAACCCTTTGTTTACGGGCTCTTCACGACCTAAGTCTAGGCTCTCGGGCACCTGGGCTTGCCATCTAAAGTGCCGCAACAGGGAAAGATCAGGATCATGCCGGCCGGTCGGCCACTCCGCTTCATATTGCTTGGCGCCGTTGCCCTGCTGATAGTGGGGACGGCGGCAAACGAGAGCGTCGACGAGCAGACGACCTCATCGATCCCGATGCCCGACATGCAAGACAGAGCGCAGACCGATGCGCCCTCCCCCAGTATCGTCGTGCTGAAAAGCGGTCTCGACGCATTGGCGACCGGCGATATCGCCGCGGCGCGAGCCGTGCGCGAAACATTGCCGGCCAATTCGCTGGACCGCCATATCCTGGCCTGGGCAATCGCGCTCTATGGCGGCGACCATGTGCCGAGCAGCGAGATTGCCGATACCGCAAAGATGCTGCCGAACTGGCCGGGCACCATGGCCTTGCGCAAGAACAGCGAGCGCGCGCTCTACCGCGAAAGCCCGTCGCCGCAGACCGTGGTGAAAGCCTTTGACGGCAGCCAGCCGCTGACCTTTCAAGGCGTGGTCATCCTTGCCCGTTCTTATGTAGCTCTTGGCAACACCAAGGCTGCGCTTTCCGTGCTGTCGCCATTCTGGCGCACCGAGAAGCTGGAAGCCAGGGACGAGGCGGCCGTCAGCAAGGAGTTTGGCGCCATCATTCCGGCTGCCGACCATCGTTTCCGCATGGAACGGATGTTTTATGCCGACCGGGAGAATTCGGCACTGCGGGTCGCAGCCCTTGCCGGCGCGCAACCGCTGGCCGATGCCTGGGCCGCCGCCTCGCGTGGCGACAAGAACGCGGCCAAGCTGTTGAAAGCGGTGCCTGCCGCGCAGCAATCGGCCGGCTATTTCTTCGCGCAAGCCGAATATCTGCGCAAGCAGCGGAAGTTTGCGGACGCCGCCGCGGTGATGATGAAAGCGCCAACGAACCGCGACGCGCTGGTCGATCCCGATGCCTGGTGGGTCGAGCGCCGCGTGCTGTCGCGCGCACTGGTCGACCAGGGCGACTGGAAGACCGCCTACAAGATCGTTGCCGCGCATGCCGCCGAAAGCCCCGCCAGCGCCGCCGAGGCCGAATTCCACGCCGGCTGGTATGCGTTGCGCGGCCTCAACGATCCTGCGACGGCCTCGACCCATTTTGCCCGCATCGCCGATCTCGCGCAGGGACCGATGTCGCTGTCACGCGCCTATTACTGGCTTGGCCGCGCGGCGGAAGTCGGCGGTCCCGGCAATGCGAAGGATTATTTCACCAAGGCGGCAGCCTATGGCACCACTTTCTACGGGCAGTTGGCGGCGGAACGGGTTGGCTTGCGCACGCTGAACATCGTCTATCCCGAGCCAAGCACTGCCGACCGCCAAAGCTTTGACGGCCGCGAAGCCGTCAGCGCCATCAAGCGGCTGCAGGAGGCGGGCTACGACCGCTATGCCGAGACGCTTTACCGCGACCTCGCCGGGCAGTTGACCAGCCCCGGCGAGCTGGCGCTGCTTGCGGTGCTGGCGGAAAAGCAGGGCAATCATTTCATGGCGCTGAAGATCGGCAAGATCGCCGGCGCGCGCGGCATCGATGTCGGCGCGCTGTCGCATCCGCTGGGCGTCATTCCCGACACCGCCGACATATCCGGCTCGGGCAAGGCGCTGGCCTATGCGATCGCCCGCCAGGAAAGCGAATTCAATGTCGGCGCCGTCTCCAGCGCCGGCGCGCGCGGCCTGCTGCAGCTGATGCCGGGCACCGCCAAGCAATTGGCGAAGAAGGCCGGCGTGACCTTCTCGCAGGATCGGCTGACCAGCGACGCCGGCTACAATGCGACGTTGGGGGCTGCCTTCCTCGGCGAGCAGCTCGACCGCTTCGGCGGCTCCTATGTGCTGACCTTCGCCGGCTACAATGCCGGCCCTAACCGCGCCAGCCAATGGGTAGCCAAGTACGGCGACCCGCGCGGCAAGGGCATCGACGCCGTCGTCGACTGGATCGAGCGAATTCCCTACACCGAAACAAGAAGTTACGTGCAGCGCGTGATGGAGAATTACGAGGTCTACAAGATGCGCATTTCGGGGAAGTACGATATCGTTGGGGATTTGGTGAACGGAAGAGGCTGAGGCCGCAGAGCTGTCGCCACGGGCAGACGTTGGCGATCCTTGGCGCCCCCCTCTGGCCTGCCGGCCATCTCCCCCACGAGGGGGGAGATCAGCTGTCATTGCCGATTTCGCCAATCTCCAACGTCGAAGGAAGGGCGTAGCACCTGAACCGCCAATCTCCCCCCTCGTGGGGGAGATGTCCGGCAGGACAGAGGGGGGCGCTGTCCCTCCGACATTTCCAAGAGTGTCAGCTTGCCGACAACCCTCGATTTGACCGCTCCCACCCTCGCCTGTAGCAGACGGAGACAATCCGGCCAGGGAGTCCTTTTAATATGTCGAGCACCGACGGCTTCTCCGACTTTTTCTACACCGCGCCGGACGGGCTCAAGCTTCACGCCCGCGTCTATGGCGAGACCAATTCGGCAGACTGGCAGGTCGTTTGCCTGGCCGGCCTGACCCGCAACGCGCGCGATTTCCATGAGCTGGCGCTTTATCTGTCGCAGCGGACCGACAATCCGCGCAAGGTCATCGCCTTCGACTATCGCGGCCGCGGCCAGTCCGCTTACGACCCTGATATCGGCCACTACACTATCGGCATCGAGGCCGGCGATGTCCTCGCCGGACTGGCCGCTCTGAACGTCGAGGAAGCGGCCTTCGTCGGCACCTCGCGCGGCGGGCTGATCATCCACGTGCTCGGCGCGCTGCGGCCAGCCGCGCTGAAAGCCGTTGTGCTGAACGACATCGGACCGGTGATCGAGGCCGCGGGGCTCGCCCATATCCAAACCTATCTCGACCCGGCACCGAAACCGAAGAGCCGCGCTGAGGCGATCGATGCGCAACGCGTCGCGCACGGCGCGGATTTTCCCGCGCTGACGGCAGCGGATTGGGAGCGGATGGTGTCGGCCCTTTACCGGGAGACGGGCGAAGGTCTCCTGCTGCCGGATTTCGACCCGCGGCTGGTCCAGACGGTGGCGGGCCTCGACCTCAGCAAGCCGTTGCCGGATCTGTGGCCACAGTTCGAGGCGCTGGCGGCCATACCTTTGCTTGCCATTCGCGGCGCCAACTCGAAACTCCTGTCGGCCGACACACTCGACGAGATGCAAAAGCGTCATTCCGGCATGGAAGCGATCACCGTCGAGGGCCAGGGCCATGCGCCCTTCCTGGAGACAGGCAATCTGCCGGGCGCTATCGCGGCTTTCCTGGATGGAGTACCAAATTCTGCCCAGAAAAAGTAAACCCCAAGATCAAATATGATCCTGGGGTTGCCGCGGCAGTATATGAAAGCCTTGGTTAACTATTTGGCTTTCGAGCTTTTCCGGGGCGTCTTGGGTGCCTTCGCCGCTGCCGCTTTGCCCTTTTGGGCAGGCGCTGGCACTGAGGCCGTGGTCAGCGGCGACGCGAAGGCGGAGTTTTTTCCATCGCCGGACAGCCCTTCGCCGCGGGGCGTTTCCAGCACGACAACGCAGCCGTCGAGATCGTTGGTGGCCAGATGCGCATAGCGCATGGTCATCGAAAGTGTCTGATGGCCGAGCCACATCTGAACGCGCCGGATGTCGATGCCGCCCTGGACCAGACGTGAGGCACAGGTGTGACGCAAGATATGCGGAACCACCTGGTCGTCGGCGCCGAGGCCGACCTCGGCCTTGGCATCGTTCCAGATGGCGCGAAACTGCGCCTGGCTGAGTTTGGTGAACGGACCCTTGGGCCGGCGGCCCTCTGACGGCGGCAGTTTGATCACCTCTTTGACCCGCTCGGTCATCGGGATGGTGCGGCTGCGGCCGGATTTGGTGATCCAGAACGAGACGCGATGTTCCTGGATGTCGTTCCAGATCAGTCCGAGCGCCTCGCCGAGGCGGCAGCCGCTGTCGACAAGAAAGACCGAGAGACGGTAGGCATCTTCGCTGCGGGTCCTGATGGCGGCAAACAGCCTTGCTTCTTCGTCCCTTTCGAGGAAACGAATCCGACCCGCCCGCTCCTTCTGGCGGCGGAACTCGGGCAGGCTGTGGATATCTCCCATCTTGTAAGCCTTGCGCAGCAGTTTGCTGAGGGCAGCCATCTTTCGATTGATGGTTGCGTTGCTGTTGCCGCGCTGGCGCAAGGTGCCGATAAGATTATCAAGGGTGCTCTGGTCAAAGGCGCTGAACCGTTCTCCGAGGAGAATCTCGTCTATTTCGCCGATGAAGGAGCTGACATTGTATTTGTGTCGTCCATCATCCCAGAGTATGTCTCGGTATGCTGAAAAAAGCTCCCCGACCCGGTGCGACTTTACTTCTCTGATCTTGTTGTAGCTGTATTTTATCTTCGCATTTTGAGAAGAGAACATTGAGAAATGTTCGGAGGGGTTGCCCTCTTGTATCGCGTCGATGGTCATAATTTGCCACACCCCCGAGTGGATAGAGTCAGACCTACCCGCTTGGAAGCGTCCTTTCAAGAGATTTAATCACGCAGTTGTGAATTCACCCGCCCATCAGCGGATCCCACGAACTCACCCTACGGACTGTTCAGCTGCCGATTCCCCCTGTTCCTTCTGCTTGTCTTGACCCAGTCACGAAACAAAACAGCCCGGGCGTTGAAGCGCCCGGGCTGGTATTCACCTGTCGTAAGCCAGCTCTTAGAACGAGCGCTGGAAGCGGAGCATGCCGCCGATGGCGTCGTCGTCCCGGGCATCGGTCCAATCGGAGTCGCCAACGTTGATGTAGTCGACTTCGGCCGTGACCGTGAAGCCGGGAACGACGTCGTAGGCGATGTTCGCCGCGGCGCCGAAGTTCTTGTCTTCGTCATACGAAAGCTGGACGTTGAACGAGGTCTTCTCGTTGATGGTGTAGGTGCCACCACCCCAGACTGCCCAGTTGCCGCCCCACTGCTTGTAGAAGCCGCGGCCGCCGGCCGGGATTGCCCAGGTCGGATCCGACAGATTGTCGTCGGTGCCGTAGCCGCCAATGATGAACAGCGACAAGTTCTGCATCGGGGTGACGTCCAAACGAACCTTGCCGGCGACTTCTTCGTAGTTGCTGTCGTAAGCAATGACGCCGGTGATGGCCCCCCAGCCCTGCGTATACTTCAGACCGCCGACGACATGCGGAACATAGCTGTCGATGGTGCCGACGACGCCAGCGCCTTCTTCGAGCGAGAGGACGGCGGAGAAGCCGTTGCCGGCATCGAAGTAGTACTGGATGACGTTGGTGTCGAAGCCGCCGTAGGGAACCAGCGTATCGTTGATGACGCTGCCTGCGTAGCCGATGAACGTGTTGAAGGCCGATTCGTCTTTACCAACACGGAGACCACCGAGCTGGATCCAGGCGAAGTTCAGCGAAACGCTCTTCATGCCGGCCGGATTGCTATCGATAAAGGCTTCATTGACGAGGGGGGTGTTCGGATTATCAGGGGTGTTGACGCCGTACCGGTTGTTGTTGCCGAAGTTGAAGCGGGTCTCGGTGTAGGTCTTCAAGGTGCCGAGTTCGGTTTCCTGGTTGGTCCAGGTCTTGAAGGTGGCGCGGGCATTCTTGTACCAGGTGTCCTGCACGTCGCCATCTTCGTGGTCGACCGACTCCGCACCCGTGAATGCGCCGACGTCGCCGGCGCCGATATCATAGCGGACATAGCCGCCGATGCGCAGGCAGGTTTCGGTGCCGGGAATGTAGAAGTAGCCCGAGCCGTAAACGTCGCAAATCTTGACGTATTCAGCCGGTTCCGGCTCGGCGACGACGACGGCGTCGGCGGCGCGCGCACCGGAAACTGCGATC
>NZ_AYXC01000027.1:0-56667 GCF_000502275.1 Mesorhizobium sp. L103C131B0
ATCCGCCTCAACAGCGACCGCTACACCCGCGAGGCCGAGCTGCGTTCCGGGATGGTGCGCGTCAACGAGAATGTAGACGCCATCGCGCTCTATCACGGCGAAGCCGATGCCAAGAGACGGCTCGAAATCGACCTTGGCACGGTGCTGGGCGCGATGCGAAACATCTACAAAGCGCAGATCAACCTGTCCTGGGTGACCGATACCTATGGCTGGATCACCGTGGTGGCGCCGATCCTGGTGGCATCGCCGGTCTATTTTTCGGGCGATATCAGTTTCGGCGGGCTGATGATGGCGGTCGGTGCCTTCAACCAGGTGCATTCGTCCCTGCGCTGGTTCATCAACAACATCGGCGGCATCGCCGACTGGCGCGCCACGCTGATGCGTGTTGCCGACTTCCGCATCGCGCTCGATGAAACCGATGTGCTGCACGACAAGGAAAAGCGCATCGAATTCGGCGACAACGCCAATGGCAGCCTGACCTTCGAGAAGCTCCAAGTGGCCTCGCCGGAGGGCTGCACCAAACTTTCAGACAGCCATGTCGAGATCCGTCCCGGCGAGCGCGTGATGATCACCGGTGAGCCAGGCGCCGGCAAGACGCTGTTCTTCCGCGCCATAGCGGGCCTGTGGCCATGGGGCAGAGGGAAAATCGGCCTGCCGGCTGGAGAAACCCTCATCTTCGTGCCGCGTGTCCCGTATTTGCCGGCCGGCAGGTTGCGAGAGGTGCTCAATCACGCGAATGGGCATGCGCCCGCCAACGATGCCGACATTTCGGCCGTTCTGGCCGAGGTTGGTCTTGAACGGCTGTCATCTTCGCTCGACCGCGTGGGGCGCTGGGACCATGAGTTGGCCGATGACGAACAGCGCCTGCTGGGCGTGGCCAGGCTCGCGTTGCGGCAGCCGAAGTGGGTGATCATCGACGAAGCGATGGATGCGTTCGACGGACCCTCGCTGAGGCGCGTGCTGGCGATGCTGGAAAAGCATCTGAAGGGAGCCGCGATCATCAATATCGGGCGCGGCCAGCACAACACTCAGTTCTTTCCGCGCGGCCTGACGATCGTAAAGGATTCCGGTGCGCCGGCGCTTAAGCCCCCTCGCGTCAGGGCCGGCGCCATCGACCCTCCGCCGAAGGCGGCCGTGCGGCGAAAGAAGTAGACCGGTATTCAGATTCGCGCCGGGCTGCGCCATCGCCTGTTCGGTTGGCCACCGTCCCTTACGTCCCTATGTTGCACGATGACCACACAGTTCGCCCGAGGCAGCGCTTATCCCGGTGGAGGTCTGTTAGAAGAAGTTTGCAGCGCGATGGCGACGGCACGGCCACTGTTCAGACGGGTCGGTAGTCCGTTTGATCACCGAGCGGTCGGCCCTGCCCTGCCAGACCGACACCATGGTCTTGGCGATACGTTCGTCCACTCGCGGGCCTGGAGCCAATGCCTCATGTTCGAGGCATCGAGCATGTAAACATCGAAGGAGTTTCCAGTGGACGCCAAGACAACTACCTCGCAGATTCGCCTGACACGCCGGACGCCCACCTATTGGCGAGTCACGTTCGACAATGCCCCGCTCAATGTCATGGGTCCACAGATGGTGCAAGAATTCACACATCTGATTGACGCCATTGAGGCTGACGAAGACGTTCGGGTCGTGGTGTTCGACAGTAGCGTCGACGGATACTTCCTCAACCATTCAGACTTCAAGGCGCGGATCGAGGATATGCTCGCGCTGGCGCCCGGGCCGACGGGCCTGCCGCCCTGGCCGGATTTTCTTGTGCGGCTGACGCGCGCGCCGGTCGCCTCGATCGCCCTCATCCGGGGTCGCGCTACGGGCAACGGGAGCGAGATCACCCTTTCCTGCGACATGGCTTTCGCTAGCAAGGAAAAGGCCATTATTTCCCAGTGGGAGGTTGGCGTGGGTATGGTCGCCGGCGGTGGACCGATGGCCCGCCTGCCGCATCTCATCGGTCGCAATCGCGCCATGGAGGTTCTGTTGTCCTCTGAGGACATCCGTGGCGAACAGGCAGAGGCGTATGGCTACGTGAACAAGGCGCTGCCCGACGCAGAGCTCGACGCCTATGTCGATGCGCTCGCCACGCGGATCTCCAGGTTCGACAAGTGGGCGATCGCGCAGACCAAGCGCTTGGTCAACACCAGCCTGAGTCCGGATGTCGAGCTAGGCGCCGGCTGGGAATCCTGCATAGCTTCACTGAGCCGGCCCGCCGCCCAGGAGGGGATCAAAGCGCTGACCGCCAAGGGCTTCCAGGCGCCGGGAGATGTCGAGAATCGGCTGGCTTTCCACCTAGGCGAGTTGCCGCCGCGATAGACCGCTGCCGATGGCGACGGCACCCCCTCAAAGAAAGGAACAATCCCATGGATCTGCTCACGAAAGCGAAGTCACTGGCCGAACGTGTGGAGGCAGAGGCGACAAAGGCCAATGTGCCCGTTGCAGTGTGCATCATCGATGTTCATGGCAATCTGGTGCTTCAGCACCGGATGACCGGGGCGCCCGTCTTCGCGCTCGAGATTTCCGAGCGGAAAGCGTATACCTCGGCCCTCGTGCGCCTGCGCACGGCTGACATCCTGCCGCTCGTGCAGCCGGGACAATCGCTGTATGCGCTGACCACAGTGGGCGGCGGCCGTTTTTGCCCCATGGGTGGAGGCATTCCTGTGGTTGACGAAGATGGCAAGGTGTATGCTGGTGTCGGCGTCAGCGGCGGCACTGCCGAAGAGGATGTCGCCATCGCCGAGGCCGCTGTCCGCTAAGCGCAACGCAAGCAAATTCGCCAGAGGTCCGGTGGCCGAGGTCGGGAGTCGACGTAAAGCGATGCCCCGGCTGCTCCGTAACTATGTAATCGACCGAGCTTGACACCCAAAGGAAACCCGGTAGTAGTGATACGTATCAGTAATACGTATCAACAAGGGTGGGAATGGCAAACGGCAGGGCGACGCAGAAGGATGTGGCAAGGGCAGCCGGGGTTTCGCAGGCCACGGTTTCCATGGTGCTGGGCGGTGGTAGCGCTTCTTCGATCCCAGCGGATACGTGGGCTCGCATCACGAAGGCCGCCAAGGACCTTGGCTACGTCCCAAACCGCTTTGCGCAAGCGCTGAAGACGAGCCGTTCGATGACCATTGCCTGCATTGTGCCCGACATCACGAATCCTTTCTATCCATCGCTGATCCGCGGCATCCAATCGGTGACGGACGGCCTGAGCTACGACGTCATCGCAGTTAACACCGATGGCACACCTGAACGCGAGCGGCACTTCCTCGACTGGGCGCGGCAGGGTCGCGTCGATGGCGTGATCGGCGTTTTCTTTACCTTGCGTGCCAACGATTTCAGCCCTCTGGTCGAAGCAGGGGTTCCGGTGGTGCGGATCGAGTCTTCCAAGAAACGCGGCGGCGAAATCGTCGTCGATGACATCTATGTCGACAGCCGGGCAGCCGCGCTAGCGGTCACCGACCACCTGATCGGCCAGGGTCACGAGCGCATTGCCATGGTAGCGGGCCGAGGCGGCCCCCAGGCCACGCGTATCGACGGCTATCGCTCGGCCCTAGCCAAGGTGGGATATCCCGCGCATGTGATCATCGACGAGGAATTCTCGGAGATCGGCGGCACGCGCGCCGCCGAAGCAATACTCGCAAGCACGTTTAAGCCAACAGCGATATTCGCCGCGAATGACCTGATGGCCGTCGGCGTCATGCAGGCGCTGCGCGAGCGCGCCATCGAGATACCCAGAGAGATCGCTGTCGTCGGCTTCGATGACATTCCTGCAGCGAAGCTGGTGACGCCGCCGCTGACCACAGTCGCGCAGTTTCAATGGCAAATGGGCGCGCGCGCGGCACAGACACTGATGGAGCGGCTTCGCGGCGCCAAGACCGGTGCGGGAACCGCGCTGGAAATGCCCTTTGAACTTATCCAACGAGGCTCGACACGAGCCATCTAGATGCTGGCCGTCTTACAAAACTGGGAGGAAGAAACGATGCAACGCCGTACAATTCTGAAAGCCGGACTTGGTCTGGCAAGCCTGCCGCTCCTGCCGCGCCTCGCCTATTCGGCCGACCAGAAGCCCGTGGCCTTCTGGTATGAATCGGCATCGCCGGAAAATCAGGACAATCTCAAGACTCTGCTTGTGGACCCGTTCAACGCGGCCCATCCGGAAGAACTCCTGAGCATTGACTTCCGCGGCTCCGATCTCGACAAGCAGCTTCGTGTCGCCATGCTCTCGGGCACCGGACCCGACGTCGTCTTCACCGCAGGCCCGAGTTATGTCGCCGCCATGGCGCAGGCCGGACAACTCCTGTCACTCGACGATTATGCCAAGAAATACGGTTGGAACGAACGGCTGCTGCCTCTGTTCCTCGATCTCGGCCGCTACCAAGGCAAGCTCTACGCGCTTGCCAAGACCTATGAGACGCTGGGGCTTTTCTACAACAAGACGCTGTTCGCCAAGAACAACTGGAAAGCACCTACGACGATTGCGGAACTTGAAGCACTCGCCGATGAAATGAAGGGCAAGGCCCTTGTACCGTTCGGCGCCGGCAATGCCGATTGGCGTCCGGCAAACGAGTGGCACGTCTCGATAGCCATGAATTCGATCGCTGGCCCGGAAACCGTGCATAAGGCATTGGCGGGATCGATTCAATGGACAGATCCGGCCTTCGTCGCGTCAATCGACAAGCTGGCCGAGTGGTGGGACAAGGGTTATTATGGCGACAATTACTTCTCCCTGACCTCCGAGCAGGCCTTCGCTCAGATTGCGACCGGTCAAGCGGGCATGGCGCCCACGGGCACCTGGAGCTTCACCAACGTCAAGCCATATTTCCCCGACAACGATGCCGAGCCGGGCTTTGTCGGCTTCCCCAGCGCGTCGGGCGACCCGATCTTTCCGCTCGGCATCGGCTCGACGCTTTCGGTCAATGCCAAGTCGGAAAATCCGGACGGTGCTGCCGCCGTGCTTGACTACATGTTCCAGGACGATTTCTACAGCAAGATGAACTCGGTCTGGCAAGGCGAATGGAACCTGCCGCTTGCCGATCTCTCCAAGGTGAAGCTGTCGGACAATGTACTGCCGCTCTACACCGAAGCGATGAGGGAGCTGTCCACCGCCGTGGGCGCTGGCAAGTATGGCTATACGACGTGGACTTTCCTGCCACCCGCGACTGACACCTATCTGGTCAGCGGCATGGAAGAGGTTTGGCTCAAGAAAACCTCGTCCGCCGATTTCCTTAAGAAGCTCGACGAGACCTTCAAGCAGGAAAAGGACGCGGGCAAGGTGCCTGCAATCCCGCCCCGCGCCTGACCGCTCAGGGTGGCGCGATATGCGTCGCCCTTCCCCGGAGGAACTCCATGCATCGACTCTACATCGTTCCGACGATGATCATCAACGTCGTCATCGTGCTCGTTCCAGCACTACTGACGGCCGCTCTCGCCTTCTGCAATTGGGACGGCATCTCAGCGCCGACCTTTGCCGGCCTCGGCAATTTCCGGGCATTGGCGGCGGATCGCGTCTTCTGGTCGGCGCTCGGCAACAACATGGTCTGGACGCTCGTCTTCCTGACCGTGCCGATCCTCATGGGTCTCGCCGCCGCATCGATGCTGTTGATCGTGCGCCGCGGCAGTAACTTCTTCCAGACAGTCTATTTCCTCCCCGTCGTCATTGCCACCGCCATCACCGCACGCGTCTGGCAGGGCATGATCTACAGCCCGGTGACAGGGATCTTCGGCATCCTCAAGAAATACGGCATGCCAATCCCCAACCCGCTGACGCAGCCGCCGCTTGCGCTGTTCGGCGTCGCGACTGTCGATCTCTGGCACTGGTGGGGTTTCCTTTGCGTCATCTTCTTCGCGGCGCTCCGCCAGGTTCCGCAGGAACAGATCGAGGCCGCGAAAGTCGAGGGCGCCACGTATTTCCAGATGATGCGTTACGTCTTGTTGCCCGGTATCCGGCCGACGTTGACACTCATGATGATCATGACGGTGATCTGGTCGTTCCTCGCCTTCGACTTCGTCTACATCATGACCCAGGGCGGCCCGGCATTTTCGAGCGAGCTCCTGTCTACCCTCGCCTACCGAAAAGCGTTCTATGACCTGAATGTCGGGCAAGCGGCGGCGGCGGCGCTCGTCATCAGCCTGTTCGGGCTGGTCGGCACCTTCTTCTACGTCCGCATCCAGACGCGGGAGGGGGAGCAATGAGCCTTGTCGAAAGCCGCCTGACGCTAATCGTTTCCTATGCGCTTCTTAGCCTGTTCGCCTTCATCGCTCTGTTTCCGATCGCACTTCTGGTACTCAACTCCCTGAAGCCGGCTGCTGAGATTGTACAAAATCCGCTGGGCCTGCCAGGACCGATCCGCTGGCAGAATTTCGTCAATGCCTGGAACCATGCGAAGTTTTCGAAGACCTTCGTGAACTCCCTTGTCGTTAGCGGCACGACGATCGTGCTGGTCTGCTCGACCTCGTCGCTGACAGCGTATGTGCTGGCCCGCAAGAAGGTCAAATCCTGGAAGATTTTCACCTTCTACCTGCTCGCAACGACGACGGCGCCGATCCAGCTCTACATCTTCCCGCTCTATTTCGGCTTCGCCAAGCTCGGCCTGATCAACAATATTTTCGGAGTTTCGCTGATCTACACGGCACTCTACAGCCCGTTCGCGGTGATGCTGCTTAGGACCTACTTCATCGCAGTTCCGAAGGAACTCGAGGAAGCGGCGATCGTCGATGGTGCCACCTCCTGGCAGGTTTTCTGGCGGGTAATGCTGCCGATCGTCTCGCCCGGCATCCTCACGGTGGCGCTCATCATCGGCCTCAATTCGTGGAACGAGTTTCTGATAGCGACGACCTTCCTGCAGAGGCAGGAGAATGTCACCGCCGTCATCGCCTTCTATCTGCTCTCAGGCCAGTACAGTTCCGACTGGGGTGAGATCATGGCCGCCGCCCTTATCATCGTCGTGCCCGTCGTCCTGCTCTTCGTCTTCATGCAGAAGCGTTTCATCGAGGGCATGGCCGGTGGCTCGGTGAAGGGCTAATCCCGTTTCGAATTGTGGAGTGAACGATGCAGTTGCCCAATGATTATCTCGAACGCGTCTATGCCGGCGTCCTCGGCAAGCTGGTGGGGGTCTATCTCGGCCGCCCTTTCGAGGGCTGGACGTACCAGAAGATCATGGATGAGCTCGGCCCGATCGAATACTACGTGCATGAGCGTTTAAACCAGCCGCTCGTCGTCACCGACGACGATGTCGCCGGTACCTTCACCTTCGTTCGTGCCCTGGAGGACTATGGCATCAAGGCAAGCCTTTCGGCCGAGGAAATCGGCAAGGCCTGGCTCAACTACATCGTTGAGGAGCGCGCTATCCTGTGGTGGGGCGGCAACGGCAATTCCACTGAACACACCGCATGGCTTAACCTCAAGAAGGGTATTTCGGCCCCGCATTCCGGTTCGATTGCAACCAACGGCCAGGCGGTTGCTGAACAGATCGGTGCACAGATCTTCATCGATGGTTGGGCCATGGTCGCGCCGCGCCAGCCGGAACTTGCCGCAAGGCTCGCCGAACAGGCTGGCAAGGTCAGCCATGATGGCGAGTCGGTCTACGCCGCGATGCTTTGGGCGGCGATGGAGGCCGAAGCTTTCGGCTCGTCGGACATCGACCACCTGATCGATACCGGTTTGAGCCAGATACCTCAGGATTGCCTGATCGCCAGTCTGATCGCCAATATCAGGGCCTGGCACAAGGCGCATCCCGACTGGCGCGACACCCGCCAGAAGATCGAACAACACTACGGCTACGACAAATATCCCGGCAACTGCCACGTCGTCCCGAACCATGCGCTGATGATCATGGCTGTGCTCTATGCACCGCAGGATTTCCAGCGGGCGCAGATGATCGTCAACACGTCGGGCTGGGATACGGATTGCAATGCCGGCAATGTCGGCTGCCTGCTCGGCATCATGAATGGGCTCGAAGGGCTGGACGAAGGCCCGGACTGGCGCGGGCCGATCGCTGACCGCTTGCTGATCTCGTCCGCAGATGGCGGCAACTCGATCAACGACGCGGTTCGCCAGGCCTATTTCCTCGCCAACCTCGGCCTGCAATTGGCCGGCAGGCAAAAATTTGATGCTCCCAAGGCCGGCGCGCAGTTCCATTTCTCGCTGCCGGGCAGCCAGCAAGGCTTCAGGCCGCAGACCGGCCTCGATGTCAGCTCTGCGCTGCGCATCGGCAATGCCGAGTTCGAAGCCGCCCGTGCTCTCGCAATCGACTATGAAGCCTTGCGGCCTACTCAGGTCGCAGTCGTAACCACTCCGACCTTCTCGCCGCGCGAAATGCTCAACATGCGCACCTACGACCTGATGGCAACGCCGCTTGTCTATCCCGGTCAGGTCGTGCGCGCTCGCGTCGTTGCCGATCAAAAGAACCGCGGCGCTGTCGAGGTAAGATTGCGGGCACGCGTTTACGACGAGCATGACGAATGGCGCAATGTCGACGGCTGTTCGGTGATCATCGAGCCGGGCAAGGAGGCCGTTTTGGAATGGGCTTTGCCGGACACGGGCGGCCAGCCGATTGCCGAACTCGGCCTGGCGATTTCTAGCACAGGCAAGCGCGCTGATGGCCGCTTGCTTGTCGACTACGTCAGATGGGATGGCACGCCCGAGCTGACGCTGAAGCGCCCGGCGGGCGACGGCGATTTCTGGCGCTTGTCCTGGGTCAACGGCGCAGACTTCTTCTCCAAGCGCTATCCGGCGGCATTCCGGATCTCGCAGAATAGCGGCGAAGGAATCATCATCCATGGCACGCGCCAGTGGGCCGATTACCAGGTGTGCGGCGACGTGATGTTACATCTCGGCAACTATGGCGGTTTCGCCGTCCGGGCGCAGGGCCTGCGCCGCTATTATGGTGCCCGCGTCACCCGCGACGGCAGGATGCAGATCGTGCGCGTCCGAGACGAGAGCACCGACGTGCTCGCCGAGACCGCCTTCAATACCGAATTCGAAAAATCGATATCGATGAAAGTGGCGGCCAAGGGCGAGCGCATCACTTTCGAGGCGGACGGCATATCGCTTTTTGCGGAAGACTGCAGCCCCGAGGCTTTCCATGATGGCGGCATTGGCCTGCTGGTGCATGAAGGCGCCTTGTCATGCAACGAAATTCGGGTCGGAGCGGTCTGATGGCGAATGTCACGATCGATAAGGCCCGCAAGGCATATGGTCTGGTAGAGGTGCTTCATGGCGTCTCCGTCGACATTCGAGACGGCGAGTTCGTGGTGCTCGTCGGCCCGTCCGGTTGCGGAAAATCCACGCTGCTGCGGATGATCGCGGGGCTGGAAAACATCACTGGCGGGACGATCGGCATCGGCGGGCGGGTCGTCAACGATCTGGCTCCCAAACAACGCGACATCTCGATGGTGTTCCAGAACTACGCGCTCTATCCGCATATGACGGTGGCCGAGAACATGGCGTTTTCACTGACGCTGTCCGGTGCGCCCAAGGCGGAGAAGCAGAAGCGTGTTGCGGACGCCGCTGGGATACTGGGGCTGACGCCGCTGCTCGATCGCTATCCGCGCCAGCTGTCAGGCGGCCAACGCCAGCGCGTGGCCATGGGTCGGTCGATCGTGCGCAAACCGCAGGTCTTCCTGTTCGACGAGCCGTTGTCTAATCTGGACGCCAAGCTACGCGTCGCCATGCGCGCCGAGATCAAGAGCCTGCATCGCCGTCTTGCCACCACCACGATCTATGTCACCCACGACCAGGTCGAGGCAATGACCATGGCCGACCGGATCGTGGTGATGAATGGCGGCCATGTCGAGCAGGTTGGCCGGCCGCTCGACCTCTACGATGATCCGCAGAGCATGTTCGTTGCCGAATTCATCGGCTCGCCGTCGATGAACCTCCTGAAAGGCCGTTTCGACAGCGCCGACGGCCAGCCCGTTTTCATAACCGATGCCGGCATCGTACTGCCGCTGCCCGACAACGTTTCAAGGCCCTCCGGCACGGAAGCGTTCTACGGTATCAGACCGGAATATTTCACTATCGCCCCGATAGGCTCGGGTATCCCGGCCGGGGTCCTAGTCGTCGAGCCCCTCGGCCCGGAAACGCAAGTGACCGCGAGCGTCGGAGGACAGACCATGGTGACTATGTTTCACGAGCGGATCAACGTGCAACCCGACGATATGATCTGGCTTCGGGTGCAGCCCAATCGCGTCTGTTTGTTCGACACCGCTGGACGACGGTTTCAGCCTGCTATCGCTCCTTTTGCCCACCTATAGGCGCCGGAAGTAAAGAGCCGGTCATGGCCAGAATGATCGTTCTAACGGCTAGCCACATAATTAGCAGGTTTGCGGCCGCAAAAACTGGAAGAGCCAACCACCCAGCAAAGCCTGACTCCCCACGGATCGCCAGTTTTTCAATCGTGGTTGCCAATGCCGTGGCGCCGAAGCTGACGCTCCAAAGACCGGCAGAAAAACGGCGGACAATTCGCGGCAGTACGCCGCCGACGATAACAGCCTGGAGCATTGCGTAACCGATCAGACAGTGAACAAAAACGTCTTCGCTGGTACCTGACAAGTTAACATAGGCGAGCGAGCACACCGCCGGAGGCGCGAGTTGAACTCCCAAGGTAGACCGGATCTGGTCTCGCAGTGGCTCGCCAAAATAGAGCCGGTAGAACAAAACGGAATCGATTGTTAGCCACGAGAAGAGCCCCGCACCCAAAGCCAATTGAGCCCATTCAGAATGTCCGAATGTCGATAGGCCGATGCTGAGAACGAATGACGCGGCCGCAACAGGCAAGTATAAGGCAGGCGTCGCGTCGGACAGAGCGATGGTCGTTTTCCAGATCAATTGCGAATGCCAAAGCCCGAATGCCACTGCAAACGCCCCGCCGATGCACAGCAGTATAGCGGCCACTGTCGCACTGAAGGGCAATACACTCACGGCGGTCAGCATCATCCCGACACCCGCAAGACCAGGAAAGCAGTTCTGAACGGGATCCGCGAGTTCCGCCTGCACCGCCAACGGTGCTAACCACAACTTCAAACCATATAAAGTCAAAAGAGCTGTCCATATGCCCATGGCCAGTATCATAACCCCAACAACAATTCCTACCGGCATCGCCCACAGTTGTTGCGCAACCTCCCACATAACGGCAAAAGAACTTGCCCCGAGGCCGATAGCAAAGAACGAGGCTGGAAACCGGGCTATTAGAGATCCCTCTGCCGACAGACCGAGAACAGCCTGACACTTCAATGCGGTTATTTCCTTGGAGCAGAGTCCACTCCCTTGCGCTGCGCCGACGTCAGATTGGGACCACTCTTTCATAACTGCACCTCACGAATCTGCCCTGAAATCACACAGGCTTGCAACCAAACTCCTGATCGCACTCCCCGAACGAGTTCCTAATGCATTGCGGGCAATTTCAGCGTCACGACTGTGCCTGACCCGAGGATGCTTTTTAGATCGATGCTTCCTCCCGCTTCTTCAACGAAGCGTTTGACCATCGGCAATCCAACACCACCCAATCCCTCGCCCTTTGTCGTAAAGAAGAGATCAAATGCTCGCACCATGGTCTCGTTGGTCATCCCAATTCCGCGGTCTTCAACCCGAACATCCACCCCCTTGGAATTCTCCGATACCAACGCGTGAACTGAAATCAAACCGCCGTCGGGCATCGCATCGCGTGCATTGAGCAGAAGGTTGAGGACTGCATTTTGCAACCCGACGCGATCGCACCTTACCAAAGGAAGGTTGGAGCCGACGCAAACCTCGACACGGATGTTTTCATCCCAAGCACTTCGAACAAAAGCTTCGACGTCGGCCAGGCAAATGCCCACGTTAGCATTTGAAATTACGCCTTCGATTTCTCTGGCTGTCCTGATGGTCTGCCTGACAAGACAACCGGCTCTCTCCAGAGCGGTCTTGGCGCCAGCAATTACCACCCCTGCGCCCGGAGCCGTTGCGATATTCGGGTCTCGACCCAGGTGGTTCAACGCAGATGAAGCCACCTGAATGAGATTACCAAGGTCATGGACGATACCGGCAGTCGAGATCTGCAGGGCGAGACCACCTTGCGGATTGTTCCCCCGGACGTCGAATATGCTTTCATCTACTTGGAGACTTGACATTCCATTCCTCCGTTTGCTGAACAAACATTTTCTTGCGTTCCGAAGCGGACGCACCATCGCTGGCCTGCCCTGACCGAGGACAAGCTAACCGGATGCCAGGAGCACTCTCCTCGCCGTTTGTTTCAGACAACTCCCGCGCACAATCCGACGCAGCGCGTGCAAAAGGAGCCCCAAACGGCGTCGCCCGGCTTCGTAAAGGCATAGACATCAGTGAGATCCAGACGCGCATCTCCCCGCGGGAACACAAAATTGGGACCTGAATAATGATGTGACATCGTCATATCCTCCTCAAGGGAAAATTGGTTGACAAGGTCGAAACACAGAATTCCAGCGTTTACGTCTTCAAAACAGATACTCCGCACCGGCATCAATCAACAGTGTTCACCCAACTGAGTACTGACAGCGGTCAAAGTTGGAATATATTGAACGATGGTATTACCAATACTTTGGTGTCGATCGCTTCCATGCTTACACGTGCTAGTTTGCGATAGTAAGCGCTGACGGTGAGCATCCCTCTTTGGTTGCTCGGTGAGCGGAACGGGCTGGCAGTGGCTGGCAGAAGGACGCAGTGATGGCTCGCTTGCTGTCGGTCAATGTGGGCTTGCCGCGTGGCATTCCTTGGCAAGGAAAGACCGTCAACACCGCAGTCTGGAAAACATCGGTTGAAGGCCCACGTCAGGTACGACGGCTCAACGTCGATGGCGACAGGCAGGGAGACCTGGCGGGGCACGGCGGCGAGCAAAGGGCGGTTTTGGTCTACCAATCGGAATCCTATCATTATTGGCAACGCGAGCTGGGCCGCGAGAACTTTTCCTACGGCCAGTTTGGGGAGAATTTCACAGTCGATGGCCTGTCGGACGATGAGGTATGCATCGGCGACCGCTATCGGATTGGGAGCGCCTTGTTCGAAGTGACCCAACCGCGCGTCACTTGCTACCGGGTCGGTATTCGCATGAACGAGCCGCGCATGGCCGCGCTGCTGGTTGCGCGAGGCAGGCCCGGCTTCTATCTGCGCGTCCTGGAAGAAGGCCAGGTCGAGGCTGGAGATGAGATCGTCCAGGTCGGGATCGGCCCTGAACGGATGACTGTGTCAGAGGTCAATGCGCTGCTATATTTGCCAGGCCACCCTCACAGCCAGATCGAGCGGGCGTTGCGCATCCCGGCGCTAAGCGAAGGCTGGCAGGGATCCTTCCGGGCGATGCTAGCACAAAACGAAGACCGCGATGCCAGGACAGGCAATGCCGGACTTGATCCAATGTCTGGACCACCACCTGCGTGGACAGGATTTCGCCCGCTACGCGTGGTGCACAAGATCCCCGAAAGCGTTAGTGTGATGTCGCTGGTGCTAGAGTCCGTTGATGGATCCCGCCTCACAGCAGCACTCCCTGGACAGTTTGTCGTGCTGCGCCTGCAGGTGGCGTCCGATGGCCCGGCCCTAATGCGCAGTTATTCTTTGTCGGGCGGACCTGGTGAGCGCTGCTACCGAATAAGCGTAAAGCGGGAACTCCATGGAGTGGTGAGTGCCTACATAGACGACCGGGTCGAAATGGGCGACGTGCTCGACGTAAGCGCACCACGCGGCAGCTTCACTCTTCGGACGGACGATCGTCCAATCGTCCTTCTAAGTGCCGGGGTGGGCGTCACGCCCGTGATTGCGATGCTCCATGCACTGGCGGAAACAGGTTCGACGAGGGAAGTCTGGTGGCTCCACGGCACTCGATGTAGCCGTGAGCATGCCTTTGCCCAAGAGGTTCGAGACTTGCTGAAAGTCTTGCCCAACGGTCACAGCCATATAAGCTACAGCGCGCCCGATCCAGATGACAGGCAAGGTGTCGATTTTGATGCCCTCGGACGCCTGGACATCGAGGTACTTCGAAAACTGGACATTCCGCGCCATGCCAATTTCTATCTGTGCGGACCATCCGCCTTTACGGGCAACCTGAGCGCGGCGCTTGCAGCCTGGGGTGTCGGCGCCGACCGGGTCTACACGGAGCTGTTCGGCCCAGGTCCTTCTAGTACCCCGGGCATTGCCGCCGCTCCAGGCCGGGCGCCGCATCTACCTGCCGAAACCGACGGTACGGGACCTCTGGTTTCGTTCGCACGGAGCGGCCTGAGCGTCCGCTGGGGCTCAGGATTCCAGAGTCTGCTTGAGATTGCTGAAGCGTGCGACGTCCCCACGCGATGGTCGTGCCGCACAGGGGTCTGTCACATTTGCCAGACCGGGCTTGTGGCTGGAACAGTCGCCTATCGGCCCGATCCAATCGATCCGCCAACAAGCGGCAACATCTTGATCTGCTGTTCCCAGCCAAATGGAGACGTCGTCCTTGATCTCTAAGGCAGCGGATAGGAATTGTTTGGGTGCATGTGGAAGAAAATTTCCGTGTCGGGCAATCACGTGACCGCACCGACCTCGATTACGGCCTCGGCGAAAGCCAGCGGAGCTTCCTGGGGTAGATTGTGCCCTATGCCGCCCGTGATCAGTCGATGAGAGTACCTCCCTGAGAACATCTTCGCGTAGGCGCTGGCTTCCGGGTGAGGAGCACCATTGGCGTCGCCCTCCAGCGTTATTGTAGGCACGGTGATGACGGGCGCCTGCGCAAGCCGCTTCTCCAGGTTCTTATATTGAGGTTCGCCCTCGGCCAGGCCGAGACGCCAGCGGTAGTTATGGATCACGATCGCCACATGATCGGGATTGTCAAACGCGGCAGCACTACGGTCGAAGGTCGCATCGTCGAAATTCCATTGCGGCGATGCAAGACGCCAGATCAGCTTTGCGAAATCGCGCGTAAATTTCCGATAGCCGGCCTGCCCACGATCGGTTGCAAAGTAATACTGATACCACCATTGCAGTTCCGCGCTCGGTGGCAGCGGCTGCCTACCTGCCTGCTGATTACCTATCAAATAGCCGCTCACTGAAACCATTCCTTTGCACCGCTCTGGCCATAGCGCAGCGACAATATTGGCGGTTCTGGCGCCCCAGTCACAGCCGGCAAGAATAGCCTGTTCTATTCTGAGGGCATCCATCAGCGCAATGACGTCCAAGGCAACTGCGGACTGCTGCCCGTTGCGCATGGTGCCATCGGAAAGGAACCGTGTTGTGCCGTACCCTCGTAGATACGGTACGATCACGCGATAACCTTTAGAGGCCAACAAAGGCGCGACACCGACATAAGTTTGGATGTCGTATGGCCATCCATGAAGGAGGATCACCGGTGCGCCGGTCATAGATCCCATCTCCGCGTATCCGATGTTAAGCAAACCGGCGTCAATTTGCCTTAATGAACCCAACAGCTCTTGTACCGCTTTCTTGGGGAGTTCTTTGCTTGTACTTCTGACAGCGGATCTCGCCGCCGCTGGCTTCTCGATCCCCAGTTCAAAGGCAGTCATCGCGGCAAAGGCCGTGCCTAGTAAGCGGCGGCGATTGTGGTCAATTTGTTGTGGGATGCTGTCCATTTTCAAACCTCCTCAGGAAATGGTTTGTCCGTTGTTGCCCCACGTGCAACTAAAATGCGCGGCCGGGTGGGGGGCGACCCGGCCGCGCTACTGGGCGAAGACGATGCGGGGAGAATCGCCTCTTTCGCCTCAGATTGCTCGGCGTAGCGGTCTGAACGCCTCTCTGAGCTCGTTAGAGAAGACGTAAGGCTGCTCCCACGCCGCGAAATGACCGCCTCTATCCACTTCATTCCAGTAAATGACGTTACCGAAGCTTCTATCGCCCCAACTCCTCGGTGCGCGGTAGATTTCGGCCGGATAGACGGTGACCGCTACAGGGACCTTCGGGATGTCGAACGCATCAAACGGACCACCGCCTGCTTGCGCGCCTTCCCAATACGACCGCGATGATGAAGCTCCTGAGTTGGTAAACCAGTAGAAGGAGATGGCATCCAGCATCTCGTTATACGTGAAGATCCGTTCCGGCTCTCCGTCGCTATCGGTCCACTCCGCGAACTTGTCGTAGAAGTAAGCTGCCATTGCGACCGGAGAATCGGAGAGGGCATAGCCGATGGTTTGCGGGCTCTGATTCATCATAGCCGCATAACCGAAACCGTCGCGGTAGAAATGCAGCAGCCGATCGTAGGCGCTCTTCTCCCGATCCGATAATTCCACCGGGGCCGGGTCGAAATTACGGAGATGCCGAAGAATGCTCGGGGGTACAGTCCCGGGCATGTTAACGTGAATGCCGAGAAGACCTTTCGGAGCCTGAACGGCCAGCACCTGCGAGACGATCGCGCCCCAGTCGCCTCCCTGGGAGACGTATTCGTTGTAATCCAGCCTGAGCATTAGCTCGTGAAACGCGCCAGCTATCCGCGCCGGACCCCAACCGGTCGCAGACGGCTTACCCGAGAAGCCGTAACCCGGCATGGTCGGAAGGACGAGGTGAAATGCATCTTCTATCCGCCCTCCATGCGCAGTGGGATTGGTCAGGGGGCCTATGACTTTCAAAAGCTCCACAATCGAGCCTGGCCAACCATGCATCATAAGCAAGGGCATTGCCCCCCCGTGTGGGGAGCGGACGTGCGCGAATTGAATATCTACTCCATCAACACTAGTAATGAATTGCGGCAATTTATTCAGTTTCGTCTCCACCTTGCGCCAGTCATAACGACTCCCCCAATACTCGACCAGCGTTTGCAGCTTTGCTAGTTGGACGCCCTGGGAGCGATCATTGACGGTCTCCCGTTCCGGCCATCTTATAGCTTTGATACGCCGGCGAAGATCTGCAAGCGCCCAAGTCGGGACATGAATACTGAACGGACGGATAGATTCTTGCCCGACCGCTGCTTGCAGAGCCCTAGGCACCAGATTGGCCGCTCCAACTGCGGCGGCTGCAACAATGACATCACGTCGAGTTGCTGATAGCGATATCGCTGACATCATTTGTTCCTCGATAAACCCAATTTATTCACATAAATTAAGTATATACCTAAAACATCCTAAATCCATCACACCTTTGTATCAACAATACTTGACGATTAGTCACAGACAAGCAACCAATGATCCCCGATCCGTGTCGGCGCCGTACCGTCATGGTCTCGCGCGGCATACGGCAAACACAGCTATCCTGCATCGCGCCAGGAGCAACTACGCCCCTGCTCACGTCGGCAGCGGCTGCCCGATCTGTTCCGCTGCCATGTATTCGGCGTACCAGTCGGGCCAGTTCTCATCGCGTGTTCCGCCTGTCCGCTTCTCGTGTTCGCCATGCGCGGCCGCGGTGCGCCGGAGTGCACCTGCAAGCTCATTCAACGAGGTGAATGTCGTGCCGCCGGCCTCCACGCGTCCCGGCAGCCGCACAGTGATTTCCTGCAACAACCACCCGTTGCCGTCCGGGTCCTTGAACGAGGCGAACGAGGAATAACTGCGCCCCTCCGGATCCTTGCCGCTAATTGCCGGCTGTCCAGGACCAGCACGGTGGAACACTTCGCTGGCGTCGGCCCCGCGCGCCACAAGCTCGGCGCGCGCTGCTTCGATATCGGACACAATGAGATAAAGTCCCTGTGCCGAGCCGGGCGCGGCCGACGTGAGGCCGGTGCCGAAGTGGATCGAGGCCGGTGAATCCGGGGGCGTAAATTGTACAACCCGAAACGTGTCACCGACGGGGAAGTCGGCGTCGAGCCGCCAACCCAGGCCGCCATAGAAACGCTTGGCACGATCGACGTCCGAAACGGGGATAACCACGGCCTCGAACTTCAGGTCGATCATCGCTGTTTTCGCAGTTTCGCTGCGCACTACATCGTCACTCATGTCGAGCTCCTTAGTTTGGCGGCAGGGCATGCCCAAGTACATCTGCGTGAGCAGTGCCAGCGACCGCGTCAATTACTCAATGCTATCGCCGGATGACTTTCCATTGATCACGACTTCGGCTTTCATCGACATGCGGGGCGCCACCTCAGAGGAACCCTCGCGACGCCATGCTTCAACCGTCCCCGGAAGCGCGCCGATGATCCCGACAATCGCCGTCGCGGCGAGCAACTCACGTTGTGTGGCCGTTAGTGATCTTGCTGGCATCGCGCCGCGCTCCGTTCGTGCTCCTCGCTCCGAACACAGCATCCAGTTTCGGTGGAGATTAGTCTATTGCACGTTGGTATCGGCAGGGTTGCAGTGTTCCCGACGCATCGCGGGCCAGCGATTGGAAAGCTGAGCCAGATCGGTCGATCGAACCGAATTACTCCTCGGCATTCGGCAAGCGCAATACCGGCATTTTTCCCACCGACCTATGCCAAAGTGTGGACGATACCATCGCACAATATATTCATTCCTATCCGTAGGTAGATAACAGTCCGTCCGGAGAGTATCGGCCAGTGGAAGTTATCAATAGATCACCATCGCGATCGTCGAGTAGGCGGTTGTCTCATCGAGGAGAAGAATTCGTTATGAACACCAAAACTACATGCCTCGTCCTAGCGTTTGCTCTTTCGGCTCTCGGCAGGGATGCGTTGGCTGGCGCGCTTGATGTTATCGACCCCATCAACAAGCAGTCGTTTTACACCAGTTCTATCAAGGAGCCCGTCCACACGAATCCCGTCATGAGAGGCAGATTCAAGGCAGCCTTCAAAACCCTGCCGCACGCGAAGCGTATGGCGATGATGAGAGAGTGCCAGGACGCGGCAATGACAAAGCCTTATGCGGAATTCTGTGCCGATCTGAATGCCCTTGCCGGCTCATGATCCTCCAAGCCAGGGTGATGAACCCTGTTGAGCCGGACAATGGCGGGCCTAGTGCCCGCCATTTTGTATCCATGCTTGCTGTGGCTGGAAAACCTGCCGTCTGTGCCCATGGCTTTGCCCCTTGGAAACCGGCCTGGTGACATCAGTCGATGTCTCGCTGTGAGGCCGCGCAATGCGAAGCTGGTTCCAACGCATTGCCCCTCATCAAGCGAGGGCCGCAGCCGCCGATTTGTCTCACCGGTCAATCCCAATGTATCGCCGATACCATCGTCAAGATGCCCTTGCCGTTTCGTGACCCACCGAGTCAAAGGGAGCGAATATGATGGCGACCAAAATGCTCGCCATCATATCGGCACGCCTTCAGCTAAAAGGCTGTGATACATTGCTGCTTTGCTTCATTTGCAATCCCTCTGCAATGGCATGCTTTGAAGTCGCCATGATGGACCTGACCTACCGCTCAACCGCTCTTGAAGCGCTTGTCGTAAGAACAAAACATCCCGCCGTCCCACCTCCCGGTGGTTCTCCGCAGGTGTGGCACCGGAGAGGCATCGGGCCGCCTGGTATCCACAACCCAAATAGCGGCACCAGGATCCACCGCGCTTGCCTCACACTGTTTCTGTCGGTCTGGAATACCCATCGCGCACTCTGTTGGTTCCCATTTCGCTGTCGCGTTGCGCAAGATCGTCTGCCATTGGCTCAGACTTGGCAGAATTGTAGGAGAAGCGTCCCCCCCCCGGTATCTGTGTGTCCCGAATGTTGCCGTTATGCCGCGCAAACCCTCCAACGCTGCAACGTCGGTGACATGAGTTCCTCCCAATTGCCCACAGTGGGCGATTCGCGGCCCGGTCAGGCTCACTGCGCCGAGAATTTCGCGCCGGTCGGTCAAGAAATCGGCGCCCTATCAGGTAGAGCGCAGATCGACCTGCAGTAGCGGCAAAATCTATTGTACGATAGCCTCGGCAATATTTTGTGGCACTCGGCGGGGCAGGTCGGCAGGTCAGAACGATCATAGAGACGCTGGCCGCCCGCCGGCGAGGAGGCCATGTGATCTGACATCAAGTCCGACCGCATTTTGGGCCATACGAAAGACACCCATCAGGAAGCGACAGCGGTGAGATTTCTCGCGCCGCATCCGCCCGACAAACTCAAGACCATACCAGGGCGATTGTTCGAAGGCGTGGGCTGGTGCCGAGGGCCGCAGGGTAATTCTAATACCATGGTACCCGCGACACCTAAGCATAATAACCAATCTTCGAATTTTCGACAAATGTCCCTGCAGACATCAATCAACCAGGAGATTTGTTATGTTTCTCTTCCGTTCGAATCTTTTGGCGGTAGCGGCGAAGGTCGGCTCCGTCGCGATCACTGTCGGACTCAGTTCGGCGCCATTCCAAAGCGCCCGCGCCGAGACCTTGCCAGGACAGTCTGGCGCCCCTTACCAGAGTATGCCATCGCTGGCGCCGATAGGTACGCGCGTTGACCACTATCTTCCGATTCCCAAGGAAGACGTAACCCCGGCCATCGAGACGAAGAAGGGATACCGGAGCCAAGAGTTGGGCCGTGGCCTCTACATGGTCACCGACAACGGCTACCAGTCGATGTTCCTGGTGTACGAAACCGGCGTCGTCGTGGTCGACGCACCTCCGGGATACTCGGCCCACATACGTCAGGCTATCACCGAGGTGACCGACAGACCAATCACACATATCGTCTACAGCCATGCGCACGTAGATCATATTGGCGGCGTAATCGACCTCGGCGGTCATCCAATCATCATCGCCCAAGAAGAGACCCTGCGGCTGCTCGAACGAGCCAAGGATCCGAGGCGGCCTTTGCCTACGGTCACGTTCAAGGATCACTACACCCTGAACGTCGGTAGCCAGGTTCTCGACCTGAGCTATCCCGGCAGCAGCCCCCATGAGCCAGGAAACATCTTCATCTATGCTCCCGAGCAGAAGGTCCTGATGGTGGTCGACGTGATCTTCCCTGGCTGGATGCCGTGGCGTCGCTTTGCGCTTGCCAAGGACATCCCCGGTTACTTCGACCAGGTGGCGTACATCGACACATTGCCGTTCGAAACGCTCGTCGGAGGTCATGTCAATCGCGTGGGTACTCATTCCGATGTACGTACGCAGCTCGAGTTCATGAATGACCTGAAGTCAGCTGCCGTTGCTGCCCTCAAATCAACGCCCCCAGGCGAGGAAATGGAAGCCGAGGACAAGCCCAATCTCTGGGCCGTCTACGACAACTACATCGACCGCGTCGTTGTGAAATGCGTCAATGCCGTCACGCCCAAGTGGCAGTCCCGACTGGCCGGCTATGACGTATTCATCTGGGACCAGTGTTACGCGATGGAGCAGAGCCTTCGTATCGACTGAAGACCTGGCAACCCGGGAGCTCAGCCGGGGGTCGTAGCTATGTGACGATCCGCGGGGGGGTAGCGCGAAGCGTGGTCTCAGAGGATTTGCCGGAGAGTCAGCCCGCTCTGCGCGTAGCCGGCAATCCTCGGAGCATGGTCAGACAATTTGTAAGATCGACTGCCCCGCATGTTGGAGATTGGATCGTTGAGATGCTCCGAGCTGAAGGCTTTGAAGGACCCACGCAATCGGCTTTGAGGAGTGACAACGGACCGCAACCGGCGGCGTCTCCTGTGTTCGGCCTGGTGGCTTCGCAGAAATCAACGCAAGCACCAATAGGCTGGGCTCGAAAGACCGCTATTCTAGTGGTGGCGACTGTGACGATGTCGCTGTCGGCAGCCTGGGTCTGGCAATGGTATTTCCACGGCCGTTCCGAAGAGTCTACCGACAACGCTTATGTCCGCGGCGATATAACGAGTATCGCGCCCAAGCTCTCCGGCTATGTGGTGGAAGTTGCAGTTGGCGACAACGCCGACGTTAGCAAAGGGAGCTTTCTGTTTCGCATCGACGACAGTGATTACCGAGCGAAACTCGACGAAGCCATTGCCGCTCTTGCGACCCGACAGGCCGAGATCGCAAACATTGAAGCAACGCAGAAACTGCAAGATGCCTTGATCGAACAAGCGGTGGCGCAGCAGCGCTCGGTCTCAGCGGATTTGCTGTTGTCGAGCGCCAATCTTGACCGCTACATGGCTCTGCGAAAGAGCGGGACGGCCAGCGAACAAAAACTCCAGGATGCGCAGACCGCGTTCGCAAAAGCCGAGGCGGGGGACAAAGCCCAGGCGGCCAATACTCTGGCGCAGAGGCTGAAGCTTGGTGTGCTCGACGCCCAACTCGCCGGCGCCCAAGCAGCGATGGCTCTGGCGAAAGCTTCCGTTAGTCTGGCCAGGATGGATCTCGCCAATACCGTCATCCTGTCGCCGATCGACGGTGTCATCGGTAACCGGCAAGTTCGCGTCGGACGCTACGTCACGCCTGGCACCCCGGCGATGGACGTTGTTCCGGTCAAGGGTATATGGGTCGTCGCCAATTTCAAGGAGACCCAGCTTGGCCGAATGGAGGTTGGACAGCCTGTTCAGGTGGTGATCGACGAGTACCCTGACGTTCATATCGATGGTATCGTCGACAGCTTCGCCCCGGGTAGCGGGGCTGCCTTCAGCGTGCTGCCACCGGACAATGCGACGGGTAACTTCATCCGCGTCGTCCAGCGCGTTCCAGTCAAGATAAGACTTACACACAATCCGTTGCCTGGTCGGCTGGTTCCCGGACTTTCAGCCCGCATTGCCGTCCGGGTGGGCAGAGGAACCGATCCCGCGACCACCACTTCGAACCCGGTCGGCGACCTTGCGGATAATCGGCCCGGTACGGCACAATGAGCCGTCAGATCGAACCGCCACCGTTATTGACTAAGCCCGAGGTGCTCGGCGCCGCGATGGTCTTGACCGGAGTTGTACTGACCGCCGTCATGGATTCGATCGCCAGCACGGCGCTCTCTATTGGGCGCTTGGATATGCTGGGCGACATACATGCCACGACCGACGAATTCGCGACTTTCGACATCGCATTTCTCGCGGCCAAGCTGACCGGCTTTTTGGTCGCGCCGCTGTTTGTTGCAGCGCTAAAGCCTACGCCCTGTTTGCGCGCCGGCACGGTCGCGCTTCTCTTGGCATCTGCCGCAATGATCTCTTCCGTCGATATTGCCTGGATTGACGTCTGCCGCATCGTTCAGGGTTTTGCCGGCGCGACCGTGCTCGTGGCAGGCCAGACACTGCTGTTCCTTCGTTTCCCGAGCCGTCAGCAACCGATTGTGCAAGCTCTCTTAGCCCTCGGCTCCGTCATGGCCCCAACGACATTGACACCAGCGCTCCAAGGTTGGGTTGTCGACCACCTTTCGTGGGACTGGATATTCCTGAGCAACGTGCCGATGGGCATTCTCGCCCTCGTCATGCTCGCGGCGGACCGCGGACAAACGGTCCGCCACAAAATCCGCATCCCCTACATCCAGATCGCGCTGGCTGGAATCGCCGCAGCCTCTTTGACCTATGTGTCGCAACAAGGCAGCAGGTTCAATTGGTTCGACGACGGGCACATCATCCTTCTCACCCTGACCGGTCTGCTGGCGGTCATCCTGCTGCTGCTGTGGGAGTTCCAATTTGCATCGGATCGTCTGATACTTCCCGCGTCGCCTTTAGGCGATCCCGACTATTGCTTCGCCCTTGTCGCCAGTCTGGTAGCCGGATTTGCCCTATCCGGCAGCGCCTTTCTCATCCCCGCCTTTGCCTTGAACGTCCTCAACTTCACAGCTACGGATGCTGGAACTCTTCTCCTGCCGAGTGGAGCAATGTTGGGCTGCTCGCTGGTAATTGCAGGAATCGGCGTAAAAAAAAGCGGAATAAGTCCGTTTGCTCTGGCTCCTGTCGGGATCGTGTTTTTCGCCTCGTCAATGTGGCTCATGTCGGGTTCGACAAGCGACAGCGGAGCTGTGGATTTGGAGTTTCCACTGCTCCTGCGCGGCTTTGGACTGGGTTTCCTGTTCGTGAGCTTGACGCTGATTGCGTTCATGCAACTTCCTGCGACAGCGCTGCCCTTCGGCATCGGTCTTTTCGATCTTGGCAAGCAGGTTGGTGGTCTGGCTGGCACGGCTCTCCTGCAGACTTATCTCGATCGACAACTTGCCTATAATCGGACGGTACTGGTATCGCACCTGGATGTTGGCGATGTTGTCCTCGAAGAGCGCCTGAAGGCAGTGGCGGGCCAACTTGGAGCTAGGGAGCTCGACGGTGTTGCTGCTGGTAAAGGCGCACTGCTGGTTCTGCGGCAGGCCGTGGACAGGCAAGCCGTCACCATTTCCTTCAACGAGGCCTTCTTGGCGATTGTGCTGTTGTTCTTGGTCGCGGCGCCTTGCCTTATCCTCTCCAGGAGGTTGCTTGGCCGTCGATCCTCAGTCCCGGTAGGTGGATCGAGGGTCTGATGCATGTCGCGCAAAAGTGCGCAGCGGTTTTGTGATGACGACATGCATGAAAACAGATCCTAAAGCGCGTCGCCTGAATCCGTTCAAACGTGACGCGCTCTTGGCCGCTATCGCTGCCAACCGTCGGGTCAATAGCTCTTACGCCTCAAGGAGGTTTCGCACTTAGAAAGCGGCCTGTGAGATACTACCTTGGTGCCGTGGCGGCGCGCTCCAGGCTGCCGGCTGGATTGGCCAAATCGACGAAAGCGAATTCAATGTTCGGTTTCGTGGTCGGAGTAATCCCGATTGCGGTCCACCGGCGAGGACGAACGGAATGGCGCCTCGAGGCCAGAAAGGTCTTTCTTGCCGAGTTATGCGTCTTCGCTAAGATCAATAGCTCCTTTGCGGACTGGATGGTGTTGGTCCGCAGAACGCGTTCTCGAGCGTGAGCACGTCAAGGGACCCAGATCTGCTCAAAGACCCTACGGGTTATGACATCCTATCCTCGACGGATGGCGCGAAGGTCCGCCGAATGCTCAGGCCTCACCCCGCGGCGTTCCCATTGCTGCCTGGGCTTCCTGAGCCGTGGCCGGGCCGCGGAGCACGTTGGCTACCAGAACGGCAACAATTGTGCCGGTCAGCGGTCCCAAAACATAGACCCACCAGGTGGACAGATCGCCGCGGGCCAGGTCGGGACCGAAGGCGCGGGCGGGATTCATCGCGCCTCCTTCGTACGGGCCGCCCAACGTCCCGAGCGACATCACGTAAGCACCCACCGCAATGGGGATGAACTGGCCATTAAGCTTTGGGCCATTTGCCATCGAAAGCACCATCAAAACCATGCCAAACGTAAGGATGGCCTCGAAGAAAACCGCCTGCATGGCCTGCCCAGCTTGCGGGACGGTGGCTGCCAGGTTGCCTTCAATGCCAAAAAACGAGCGGGCAAGAAATGATCCGGCTGCGGCCGCGACTAACTGCACAACGACATAGGCCGCGCACATTGGCCAACCCATGTCGCCGCGCAATGCAAAGGCAAATGTCATGACAGGATTGAAGTGCGAACTGATATCACCGAGGAAATAGATGGCCACGACCAGCCAAAGCGCGGAAATCGCCGATAGGATAAATGCAGCGATGATGGGCTCAACCTTTATTCCGCCGTACAGTACGAGGATGGCAGCGCCAGCCGACAATACGAAGGTCAATCCTGCCGTGCCGATGAACTCGGACAGCAGGCGCCGAAATCGATGCTCGGGACTTTTCCAGTTGGCGTTGAATCGAGGTTGACCAATCTGCAACGCGAGTGCCGCCTCGCCGAACACGACAGGGGGGATGCTCATGGGTCCTCCTAGAAATCCTGGGTTGAAGTGATGACTGCCTCTGCCGAGGCCGGCAGCGGATCCGAATCCCGCGTCTGACGAACTGACGCGATCCTAGGCGCAGGTTGCGACGAAAGGTTTGACCATTTTCTCCGGGTCAACCACTTGGTCGAACAACGCTTCGGAAACGAAGCCGAGCTTCAGCGCGGCCGCCTTGAGCGTCATATCGTTGTCCATCGCATAGTGCGCGATCTTCGAAGCCTTATCATAGCCGACAACAGGCGAGAGCGCGGTCACGAGCATCAGCGACTCGCTCACATATTGGGCGATCTTGTCCTTGTTGGGCTGCGTGCCCTCGACCAGAAACTTGCGGAAATTCGTGCAACTGTCGGCCATGATCGTGATCGAATGAATGATGTTGTGGATGATCAGGGGCTTGTAGACGTTCATCTCGAGGTAGCCGCTCGCTCCGCCAAATCCGACCGCGACGTCATTGGCCATCACTTGCACAGCCACCATGGTTAGTGCTTCGGCCTGGGTGGGATTCACCTTGCCTGGCATGATGGACGAGCCCGGCTCGTTCGCCGGTATTATGAGTTCGGCGAAGCCGGCCCGCGGTCCGCACGACATGAGACGGACGTCGTTGCCGATCTTGTACAGGGAAATTGCCAGCGTGCGCATCGTGCCAGAAAACTGCACAAGCGCATCGTGAGCGCCCTGAACGGCGAACTTGTTCGGCGCCGTTACGAAGGGAAGCCCGGTCAGCCTCGCGATTTCCGCTGCGGCCGCTTCTGCGAAACCTGGTGCCGAATTGATCCCCGTGCCCACCGCGGTACCGCCAAGGGCGAGGCGATAGACGCCATCCAGCGAAGTCTCGAGCCGATCCAGATCGTCGGCGAGCATTTCGGCATATCCCGACCATTCCTGGCCCAAGGTCAGCGGCGTCGCATCCTGCATGTGGGTGCGGCCGATCTTGACGATGTCCTTCCATTCCTCCGATTTGCAGCGGAGAGCTTCGTAGAGCTGCTTGACCGCCGGCATCAGTCGCTGTTTGGCATTGCTCGCCGTAGCGATGTACATCGCGGAAGGGAATGAATCGTTCGACGACTGCGCCATGTTGACATGGTCGTTCGGATGTACCGGTGTCTTGCTGCCAAGGACCGTCCCGACCAGCTGGCAGCACCGGTTAGAAATCACTTCGTTGACATTCATATTGAACTGGGTGCCGCTACCCGTCATCCAGACATGCAGGGGAAACATGTCTTGATGTCGCCCGGCAAGGATCTCGTCGCATGTCTGGACGATCAGTCGATGGACCTGATCATCGAGTCGCCCACCAGTGTAGTTTGCATTGGCAGCGCCTTTCTTAAGGACGGCATAAGCCGCGATCATCTCGCGAGGGATCAAATCCTTCCCTATGGAAAAGTGCTCGAGAGACCTTTGCGTTTGGGCTCCCCAGAGCCTATCGGCTGGCACATCCACCTCGCCCAGACTATCAGTCTCCTTGCGCATTTGAATCATGATCAGTCCTTTTCACACGCCTCACGTCGCTCCATCGAATTCCACGTTCGCAAATTACTCCTGATACTTGGCGGTATATTGCTCCAGGTTCTTCTCGACATCCCCAGGCTGCTGCAGCCCTTCATCGACAAGGACCTTCACACGCGCCTGAGCCGCAGGTCGTTGTACAGAAGTGATGAATGCGTCCCAGCCCGGCTGCATTTCGGAGTCCGGGGGCAAACTGGCCTGGTTGATCAGGTTCTTGGTGTCGGCAATCGCCTGCCCATCGAACGAAGCAATGCGCGTCGCCAAGGCGTCGACAAAACCGTCCAATTCCGAATCGGGCAGCGCCCGGTTCACATAGCCGTAACGCTCGGCAAGTTCGCCATCAAAGCCCTCGGCACCGATTAACATTTCTATAGCGCGGCCGCGGCCGACCAACCGAGGCAGTCGCGCCATAGGGCCGCCCCCAGGGACGAAGCCGGCGCCAACTTCAAACTGCGACACGACCGCCTTTTCCCGACTTGCAAAGCGCATGTCTGCCGCTAGCGCAAGCTCGCTCCCGATGCCACTCGCTCGTCCGCGAATTGAAACAATCGTCACCGCCCTCAGGCGGCTGAGGCGCACCATGATATCCGGCACGGGATGCATGCCCGTTGGCCCCGGCTTCATACCGCTGGAGTCCTTAAGAGGACTCAAAAGGTCGTAATGAGCGATGAAATAGTCCGGCACCGCGCTGTCAAACACCACGACCTTGACCCTCGGATCCGCTTCGATCTGGCCAACAATTTTTGCAAGCTCGCGGACTTCGGACGGGCCAACTATATTGAGCGGCGGATTATCGAAAGTGACTTCCCAGTAGGCCTCACTCTTCCGCGTCAGGCGGATCTTCGCCGTCTTCGTAGTTGGCGTCGTTGCAAGCAGCGTGCTATAATCATTGGATTGCTTTGAATTCTGCCCGAACACACTAATTGAGAAGCATAACAATGCAATAATGGAAAACAGTATCACTGGTTTTCTAGATTTAGAGTTGTCCATTGCTATCTCCACCTCATTGGTCGTCGAGATCGACACCGTTGAAAGAGATTAACTTTCGACACCGATACATATTTAACAATGCCAAACACCATCTCTCTCGAAAATACTGACGAACACCCCCCTGCCTCGCCAGCCGGTCTGCCAACAATTCCACATTGCTTCGAAACTATGGATATAGGTGCAGGAACATTGTCGCCAAAGCGATAGGACGATGGTGTCGCCAATACCTTGGCATTGATGAGACTTCTCACCGCGATGGCGATTGCACGATAGTTCGCGCGCGGAGAAACCTCTACTCAGTGATGCGCAGTCGGGCCGCCATGTTCACCAATTCGGCCAGCGAGCGGGCCTGCATCTTCCGCATAGCCTGGCCACGGTGTGCCTTGACTGTGATTTCGCTGATGCCAAGCTCAAAGCCGACCTGCTTGTTCAAGAGACCACGCACGACCAGCGTCATAACCTCTTGCTCGCGTCGGCTGAGCGATACATAACGATCCCTAAGGACGTGCAACTCAGAGTCCAGAGCAAGTGCGGTCTTACTTCTTTCGAGTGCCAGCTTGATCGCACCCAAAAGTTCCTCGTCGTTGAATGGTTTGGTGAGAAACTCGGCAGCCCCAGCCTTCATCGCTTTTACCGTCATCGGTACGTCGCCATAGCCGGTTATGAAGATGATGGGCATGTCGGTACGGTCGACAGATATGAGCTTCTGCAGGTCGAGCCCACTCAGATCAGGAAGATTCACGTCGAGGATCAGACAGTTCGCAACCAGCGAACGTGACCGCTCGAGGAATGCCTTTGCTGAGGCGAACGTCTCTGGTCGCCAGCCCACAGAGCAGATGAGTAGTTCCAACGATTCGCGTACCGAAACGTCGTCGTCGACAATGAATACGACAGGTGTTTCGTCCGACATGGTTGACGATCTCGCCGCACCGTCTCGTTGAACCGCCGGATAAGAGTACATCGCAAATTATCCTCCTGAGATGGCATTAACAATCTACCAGGTTCAAGGATCACGGAGCGCCGAAATAAGCGCGTCCTGAAGAACCTGATCGCTGAACGGCTTGAACAGACACTCCACTGCACCCTGTTCGATGAGACGCTGGCGGATCGTGCTATCCCTTTGCGCGGTGATATAGATGATCGGGATCATCTTGCTGCGACGTGCCAGCTCGACTTGCAGCTCGGGTCCCGTCATGCCAGGCATGGCAACATCGAGAATGAGGCACTTGGTCTTATCGACGGCATCAGATGCGAGGAACTCCTTCCCTGAAGAGAATGCCTTCACGCTAAAGCCGAACTCCTGCAGCAAATCTGGTAGGGACTCACGTACGGATTGATCGTCATCGACCACCGACACGAGTGCATGCGTAAGCTTCATCTAACCCCCACACTGACCTTTGAGCGTCGCCGACCTCGGACACCCGCGCTTAGAGCCACGTCCCCTGCTGACAACTGGCACTTGGAATACTCGGGTACGGAAAACGTAAACGTAGCCCCCGGGCCGTCATTCGCTGCCGCCCACAGGCGCCCGCAATGGTTATCGATAATGGAGCGGCTGACGGACAAACCTATCCCCATGCCTTCATTCTTGGTTGTGTAGAAAGCCTCGAATACCCGCTCCGGACCATCGGCGCCGAACCCCGTACCTGCATCTTCTACCGAGAGACGCACAGAATCCTCTCCGTCGGGTTCAGTTTTAATCACCAACCGCTTGGGCCGATCTTCGACGCCGCTCATCGCATCCGCAGCATTTCGCAACAGGTTCATAATCACTTGCTGAAGTTGAACACGGTCGCCTGCGACGAGGGGAAGCCCCTCAGGGAATTGGGAGGTCAGAACCACGCGACTTCTCTGAAGGTCGCCCGCCGACAATGCTATTACCTCGCGTGCAGCCTCGTTCAAATCTACCGGCTCGATCGTAGGGGCTTGTTTGCTGAAGAGCGCACGCAGTCGCGCGATCACATCGGCGGCAAGGTTGCCGTCGCGTATCGTGCGACGTGCCGTCACACGTGCGCCGTCAACATTTGGCGGATCGGCGGCCAACATCCGAAGGCAGGTGCTCGCGTTGGTGATGATGCCCGACAGCGGCTGATTGACTTCATGTGCTATCGAGGCGGTCAACGCTCCGAGACTCGTAACCCTGGTGACATGTGCGAGTTCAGACCGAGCCTTGCCAAGGGCTTCTTCCGCCTGCCGGCGCTCTGTGATGTCCTGAACTGCAGTAAGGCATTCCATCCGGCCATCCTGATGACGGATGACCCGGCCGAAAGTGCGGAGATACTTTACCCTGTTGTCCGACATCCGTAGCCGAATCTCGTAGCCCAGATAGCTCTGACCGCTGCGAATCCGGGTCATTTGCGTAGTTAGTGACGGAATGTCGTCCGCGTGGATTCGCCCACTGATGTGGTCGAGCGTCACAGGGACATTCGGGTCAAATTCAAAGATACGATAAAGTTCCTCGGAAAATGCGATCTCGTCTGTGTCCAAGCGCCACGAGAACGCACCAGTTGAACTCAGACGTTGAGCTTCCGAGAGCAAAGTTTCGGTCCGCTTAAGCGCTGCTTCGGTCAGGGAACGCTCGATAGCGATGCTGGCGATCTGCGTTGCGTGCGCAATGAGATCCTGGTGGTGCGGCGATGGGGCCGCTGGCTTTCGTTGGACGATGCAAAAGGTGGCTAACACCCGCCCTTCCCTGGAACAGACCGGCGTACTCCAGACCGATCTGTATCCGTGCTGCAGAACATGGGACCGAACAGGCGACGTATACCAGCGCGGATCGGATTCGATGTCCACCGCTACCACCTGTATCTTTTGAGAAGCCGCTATGCCACATGGCAAAAGCTCACCGCTGACAGGCATCCCCGCAATCGGGTCGCTGTAGGCGGAAGGCAGAGAAGGAGCCACGGCATATTCAAATGTCGAGTTGCTCCAATTGATCAGGTGAACATCACATACGCAATCAGGCGCGGCCCCTTCAATAAATTCGCACAATGCGCTTAGAACATCGCGAAGCAAACTGCCCGATGCGATCATCTCCAGCAGTTGCTTTTCGCCCGCGAGGAACGCTTCCGCCTGCTTTCGACCCTCAATATCATGGCTCATGCCGTACCAGCGGGTCACTTTACCGGCGTCGTCGTGGAGCGGCACGCGACGGGCCATGTGCCAGCGATACGTACCATCGACCGCTCGCACTCGGTATTCATGTTCGAACGGTTCTCCAGCCGTGACACATGCGCGCCATTTGCTCTCTTCAAGTCCGATGTCATCTGGGTGGATTGCGCCTCTCCACCTACCATTCGTCACATCCTCAGCAGAGAGCCCCGTGAACTCGCGTCCCCGCCTGTTGATAGAAATTCGCGAGCCATCCGCGTTATAGGTCGCAACCAGCGCCGGTATGCCGTCGATAGTCCGTTGTAGCTCGCCCTCAGCTTCGATGGCCTTGTCCTCAGCCCGCTTCCGCTCATCGATGTCAGTGTTCGCCCCATACCATTTGACGATGTTGCCAGTCTCATCCCGCAACGGGTTAACGCGGATAAGAAACCACCGATAACTTCCATCAAATCGGCGCAATCGCGCTTCGGTCTCCCCGGCCTTACCCGAGGCTATGATTGTCTGCCATATGGTGATCAGCCCATCCAGGTCGTCAGAATGGACCGCGGCCGTCCAGCCCCAACCCCTCGCCTGCTCAATGGATTGACCCGTGTACTCAAGATAGGGATGGCTTAGAAACTCAATGGGTCCGTCGGGCCGAGCTGACCACGCCATCGCAGGAATGGTATCGATGATGAGTTTAAAATTGTGCTGACTTGTCACGACCACTTTTTCGCTTTTGCACAGTGCTTCTTCTGTTCTGCGGCAATCACGCGAAACGCCTCGTCATCGCCGTTGAAGAAAGCACGGCCATGACGCGCTCCGCCGAGTTCATATCCGGCGAAGGAAGCGGATGCGTCGGTTTTCTCCATGGCCGTTGTCGCCTAACAGAACGGGTCTACGTCGTGGCGGACCATGCCCCCGGACAACACGAACGTCTATTATGCCTTGGTGTCGATTTTGGTTACGGAGATCGAAACGCGCGATGGGAAAAAGCCAACTCAAACGCTTCAAGGCAATGACGGGCAATGTCTGCGACCCGCGATGCATTCACCATCAAGTGGAGCAAACCCTGAACAAGCCGGCGACCGGCGCCGAACCTTTGGCTTGGCAAGCGGTGCATTGTGCTAAGACTCAGCAACCTCAGCCTTAGCCTAGCGACCTATATTCGATGCTGGAGTAACCATTATTCCATGGTATCGGCGACACCATCGGATAATGGATTTTGATACCTCTTCCGGCTTTTCATTGGTCCGTCCGGCCAAAATGGTTCTCAACCTCCGGGACACTCAGTGAGGCTTTCAGATGCGTTCCGACATCATTCCAGGATCGATTTTTCCGGATTATGAGTTACCGGATCATGGCGCCGTGCGACGAAGGCTTTCCGAATTGCAGGGGGAAGACCCCATGGTCCTGGTTCTCGGCAGAGGTGGGTACTGTCCTAGGGACCGACGGCAGGCGGAAGGGCTTGTTCAGCTCTATCACGAAATGGCGGTGGGTTATTGCCGGCTCGTCACCATCACCACGGATAATCTCCTAGAGACAAACGAGTATCGATTGAGCGCTGGCGCTCATTGGCCTTTTCTTTCCGACTCGCGGCGCGTGATCCAGAAGGACCTCGACATCGCCGAGTACACGGATCCCGCGCACAACCCCATGATCCCTCACATTATCGTCATGGAACCCGGCCTCATCGTCTCCAAGGTCTACAATGGGTATTGGTTTTTCGGGCGACCCACCGTGGAGGAACTGCGGCAGGACATGCGAGCGGTGACCGTGAAATGCCGACCGGATTGGGACATCACCAGCCCGGAACTCAAGGCTGCGTGGCAGACGGGTCGTAAGGAGCTCTTCTATCCCTATGGAAAGACGCGCGCTCAAACACTTCGCGAAATGAAATGAATTCGAAGATTGTCGGGGCGCGAGAGCGGGCTGGCAAGGTGACGAGCTTTAGTCGCTGTGCGAGGTTAGGCCTTAGGGGGTAAGAAGATCTGATATGGAAGACCGGGAGATACGAGCGGCTCTGGATCGCCACTGGGCCGCCTCCGATGCGAACGATCTCGAGGCGGAACATCAGGTTTATCGGGAGGACGCGGTGCTCGATTATCCGCAATCGGGCGAGCGCATTCGCGGATTGCGATGCATTCAGTCGTCCCGCGCCGCGCAGCCGAACAAGAAACGCTTCACGGTGCGGCGCATCATCGGCACGGGCGACCTCTGGGTCACGGAATTTGTCCTGACCTATGACGGGCGGCCGTCCTACGCAGTGAGCATCATGGAGTTTCTCGATGGCAAGGTGGCTCGCGAGACCCAGTATTTCGGCGATCCGTTCGAGCCGGGGCCTTCGCGTGCGGAATGGGTCGAGCGGATTCCCTGAACCCTGGCCGCCATAAAGGATGGTCATCCGCCGCCCACTCGCCCGCCCCCGGAGCTGCCGAACGATACGGCCGCCCTCGCCCGCTATCTCATTGGCAAGTTAGTGGTTCGCGAGTTGCCGGAAGGCGTCGCCAGCGGTCGCATCGTCGAGACCGAAGCCTATGTCATCGGCGACGCCGCCGGCCACGGCTATCGCGGGATGACGCCGCGCAACCGCTCGCTGTTCCTCGAGCGCGGGCATGCCTATGTCTATCTCGCCTACGGCACCTTCTATGCTCAACGTCTCGAACGAGACGCCGGGCACCGGCATCGGCGTCCTGATCACGGCGTTCGAGCCGCTCGAACGCATCGAGATCATCCGGGCAAATGTCGAAGCATTGAGCGCTTGCGCGACTTGGCGCGAGGACCGGGAAGGCTCGCCCAAGCGCTGCGGATTGATCGTTCGCTCGACGGGCTCGATCTTTGCCGGAAGGCCTCGATGACTTGGACGCGATCACCACGGCGTCGCATGCGGTAGCCATGAACCCGGTGAAATTGGGCAGAGCAACGCGATCGGCATTTTGAAGGATGCGAGCGCCTGCCGCGATTTTTGTGTCAGGGAGAGTCCGTTCGTCAGCGACCCAGGAGTACGGGGGAAAAGACGGCCGCCCGTGCTTCCCAAAACGAAAAGCCGGCTTGAAATTCCCATGGCCCGAAGGCGAACCCTCTCACTAAATGAAATCCTTGGCTGCACAATGCTTCAGTGCCATCCCGCCGAGTAGGATCGGTCATCGCGAGGCGCAGAACGACATGTCCGCGGCCATTCTCCGCGTCAACAATCATGACGGCGAAGACTTCGCGAAAGTTTCGGAGGTACTTGGGCAGCGGTTAGAGCACGGGTCTGCGACGTCCGCAACATCCTGAACCGGTCAGTGGAGAACAGCGTTGAGAGCATCAAGCAGCGCAGTGTCAGTAAACGGTTTTAGCAGACATTCGACTGTCCCGCTCTGACGCAGACGCTGACAGACCCGGTCATCACCATGTGCTGTGATAAAAACGATCGGAATCTGCCGACCTTGGAGCGCCAGCTCGCGTTGGAGCTCGATGCCGGACATACCAGGCATTGCGATGTCAAGAACCAAACACTTAGTTTGATCGACCCGTTTAGAAGCCAGGAATTCCTCCGCCGAGGAGAATGCCTCGGCCTCATGCCCAAAGACACCGATTAGATCCGGCAGAGACTCGCGAACGGACTCATCATCGTCAACAACAGCGATGTAGGCTCGTGGTATCATTGTGCATTTCCAGAATTATCGCCCAAACTCGGCGGAACGTGTTTAAGAATTGGTGACGGATATTCCCGCAATCAGAGAAGGAACGGAGAAGTAGAATGCGGAGCCAAGGTCATCATTACGTTCGGCCCAAACACGCCCCTGATGATTCTCGATTATGGTTTTGCTAACCGACAAGCCGATGCCCATTCCGTTGCTTTTGGTCGTATAGAACGAGCCGAAGAGCTTCTCGGCTACAGCAGGATCGAAACCGCCGCCCGCGTCCTTGACCGAAACCCTAACATGGCCCGTTCGTTCCAGCTCCGTCGAGACCAACAATTCTCTCGGCCGATCCATTACTTCATCCATCGCTTCGGCGCCATTCAGTATGAAGTTTAGGATTACTTGCTGCAGCTGAACGCGGTCACCCATAACGTGTGGCAGATTTTGGGTAAAATTGACGCGAAGGCTTACATTGCGTTTATGTAATTCGTTCGATGATAGTGCAACTACCTCTTGTGCGGCGGTATTCAGATCTACGACCTCAGAAATCGTGGTTCTTTTGGTGAAGAGGGCCCGTAGCCGAGAGATTACCTCCGATGCGCGCTGAGCATCTCTGATTGTTCTCGTTGCGGTTTCAAGAGCTCCGTCGACGTTCGGCGGATCGGCGGTCAGCATGCGCAGGGCCGTACCGGCGTTCGTCATGATGCCGGCCAAAGGCTGATTTAGCTCGTGGGCAATCGATGCTGTAAGCTGACTCATGGTCATCACGCGCGTTAAGTGAGCGAGCGCCGCCTGGGTCTCGCGGAGTTCGTCTTGCGCCTCTTTCCAATCATGCATGTCGACACATACGCCATGCCACTTGAGGATACGCCCTTCTTCATCACGCAGCGGCAGGCCTGTGGTTAGACACCAGCGAAACGAACAGTCGGCAGCGTGGACGAGGCGCGCTTCCACCTGATATGGCGTTCCAGTCTCGATACTCGTGGACCACGCGCGCGCAGTTTGGGCGAGATCATCGGCATGAACGACACTTTTCCAACCGTCGCCCGTGATTTTGCCGGCAGCCAATCCGGTATAGTCGAGCAAACGCGTGTTGCAGTAGTCAATCGCCCCGTCAGGTCTGGCGCTCCATAGCATCTGAGGAATGGTCTCCGTGAGATGACGCAGATTCCATTCGCTGGCGCGCAACCTTTCCTCTGCACGCTTCAATTCCTCGATATCTATCGTAACTCCGAACCACTTGACGGCTCCCGCTCCATCCCGAAGCGGATTTGCCCGAAACAAAAACCAACGGTACTCCCCATCGAAACGACGGAACCGGGCTTGTACTTCACCAGCGCGCCCCGAAACCAACAAGTCCTTCCAAACACCGGCGCTTGCCTCACGATCGTCCGGATGGACCACAGCCGACCAGGGCCAGTCCTGCATCTGATCCCGCCCAATTCCGAGATATTCGAGATAGCCGCTACTGAGAAAATCGGTGCTACCATCGGCACTAGCCGACCAAACGTAGACCGGAATCGTATCGATGATTTGTGCGAGGGTCCGCTCGCTCGCTGCAATAGCTGATTCAGCCTCCTTTCGATCATGGATGTCGATACAACTACCGTACCATCGCAGGATTCGACCGAAGTCGTCATGGAGTGGCAACGCATTGGTCAAGACCCAGCGATAACTGCCGTCGGCAGCATGAAACGTCCGCACTTCGACCTGATAGGGCGCACCATTCTCAATGCAAGCAAGCCACACTTTGCGGGCCCGTTCGACATCGTCGGCGTGTAGCATTTTGGTCCAACCACCGCCGATGATTTCATCGACCGAGAACCCGGTGTAATCCAACAAACGCGCATTGCAGTAGTCAATGGATCCATCCGGCGTAGCGCTCCACAGCATCTGAGGGATGGTTTCGGTTAGCTGACGAAGGTTCCACTCCCCGGCGCGCAACGCTTCCTCGGTCTTTTTGCGATCTTCGATGTCGACGTTGACACCAAACCATTTGACAAGGCCGCCGGCCTCGTCGTGCAGAGGATTTGTGCGAAACAGAAACCAGCGGTACTCCCCGTCGAAGCGCTTGAGCCGAGCCTCCGCTTCGCCCGCCTGACGTGAAGCCAACATTGCATGCCAACTCGCAATCAACCCCTCTAGATCCTCCGGATGAACTGCCTTCACCCAGCCCGCCCCAAGCGCCTCGTCGACCGTAAGCCCAACGTAGTCGAGGTAGTGCTGGTTGAAGAACTCGGCCGAGCCGTCGATCCGGGCCGACCACGCTAGACCGGGAATCGTGTTTAGGAATTGTGCAAGATTACGTTCGTTTGCAGCGAGCGCTTGCTCTGCATGGGCAAAGCGTTTCTGTTCGCTAATTTGTAAAGCCGCCTGCAAGCCGATCGTCGCCTGGGCGGCCGCGACTCTCAGGAGAACTGTCTCGGTGTGGCGCGGGAAATCCTCCCGCCGCGATCCCGTCACCAGCAGCCCGAACTCTCCGAGCACGCCGAGGCGCATAGGCAGGATCGTAAGAACACTGCCGCCAGCCGTAAGTCGTTGCGGCGCCTCGGCGGTCGTCAAGGGCGCGAGCATCGCCCCGAAATTCTCCGATGTGGCCACGCTGCGCGCCCATTGTGACAGCCGCGTTACCTTTAGTGGCGAGTCGTTGCTGGCGCTCTTCAAGTGTAAGTGTGCGAAGTCGAGGTCCAACATGCCGAGGACTAACTCGAGGAATTGACCGGCGATCAGGGATGACTCGCCGCCAACCCATTCGCTGGACAGCGCCATAACACTGCCCAAGTCCCTGAGACAGCGCTGAAGCCGTTTATTCTCGGCGAGAACATCGGTATACATGATCAGCTTGCGGTTCGGTGCGAGAGCGCTTTGTCGGTACCGCGTTGAAGAAGTCCTTGAAGAAACTCCTGCGTGGTGGCTAAGAACGGATTTTGCTCAACGATATCGAACTGACCGACGCATCGGTCGGCGCCAGCAGCTGTGCGAGGAGTCAACTCGTCAATGCGCTCCGTCGACATGGCGTCGATCCCGTCGGGATCCCATTGGCAACTAAGGTGACCAGGACCACAAAGACCCGCCATCTGAACCACTCGATGGTCGCGGTCAAAGCGATTCTTTATCCATGGCATGAAAACGCGATACCCTTGGTCCCCGCATTGAAGAATACACAAACACTAGCCACTCGATACAGTTGAGCGCCCTAAAAGCACCATAGGCTACGCTGACGTACCCACGCAACTCCACAAGCACTGGACTTTAATGCGCCAATGCTAACGCTGGCCCCTGCTATTCCGAAAATCCATAGCACCTTGGTATTGGTCTGGGGTTTTTTGTCGGTCGACGGGCAAACGCTCGATCAAAAAGGATGCAAAAACGTTCGCGTCCTCTCTCCCACTCTTTAGGAGATGATTTCCTTGAGACGCAGCATTTCCGCTGTTCCCGTTTCAAACGCATCAATCGGAGCCAACGAAATTGCCAAATATGGCAACGTTCGAAAATCCGGCCGAGGAGGCCAAGCACCTTCAGGGATCGATGAGAGATCTTCTCAACCTCACAGCGCTTAGCCTCGCACATTCGCTGGAAGGACCCTTCGGCCAGGCGAGATTTGGCACTGGCGTCGTCCGGGGCGCCCGAAGGCTTGTTATACAGTGACCGGCTGTCGGACGTATCGCGACAGTGCCCATTGGGAGAGCGAGCATCTCATTTGCCATTCCTTACATCGGGAACAAATCCGCATGAAACCGCTGCATACGCAACACCCGGCTACCCAGTCACACCTTTAGAGAACAGCGCCGCTGACCAACCATCCGCCGATGACGATTCATCGACGATGACGTCATGAAGCAGAGGCCGCCGCCCCGCCTACGGGACGGCGGGCCGCCGCGCACATCTCCCTTACCTGGGCCCGAGGCAGGTCTGCAGCGCACTGGTCAGGCGCTACGCAACGACCCGAACGCGGCCCGAAGCTCGCTGGCGAAAACCTGCGGCTGTTCCCAGGCCGCGAAATGACCTCCCTTCGGGAGACGGTTGTAGTAGATCAGCTTGGGATACGCCTTCTCGGTCCAGCTCCGCGGCGCCGTGTAGATCTCGTCTGGAAACGCACTCACGGCGGTGGGCAGGGGTACGCCTTTCGGCGCGAAGAAGGCGAGCTTGCTTTCCCAGTAAAGGCGCGCCGATGAGACCGCGGTGTTGGTCAGCCAGTAGAGTGCGATGTTGTCGACGACGTCTTCCTTGGACAGACCCTCGGACTTTCCGTCGAAGACGCGGGCAATCAGGTCATAGCTGCGTGCATCGTGGTCGAGCATCCAGGCTGCCAGCCCGATAGGTGAATCGGCCAGCGCGTACAGCGTCTGTGGCCGGTTCGCCATCTCTTGGGCGTAGGCCAGCCCATGCTTCCAAAAGAAGTCAAGCTGATTCCAGGCATAGCGTTCGTCGGCCGATAACCCCGACGGCGCGAGGCCACCCGCAGCAAGCGCACTCGATACTTCATCGGGCAAGGTGGCCGGCATATTCGTGTGGATGCCGACAAGACCCGGCGGCGTCTGCAAGGCCATCTGCTCGGTGACGGCATTTCCCCAATCGCCGCCCTGCGCCACATATCGCGTGTACCCTAGGCGCGTCATTAGTTGGCCCCAGGCTCGCGCGACCCGGATCGGGTCCCAGCCCGCCGCCGTCGGCTTCCCCGAGAAGCCGTGACCCGGCAGCGAAGGGATGACCACGTCGAAGGCGTCGGCGGCGCTGCCCCCGTGGGCCGTCGGATCGGTCAGGGGGCCGATGATCTTCAGCTGCTCGATGATCGAGCCGGGCCACCCATGGGTAACGATGATCGGCAATGCGTTGGTATGCTTGGAGCGGACGTGGATGAAGTGGATGTCCAGCCCGTCGATTTCGGTAACGAATTGCGGCAGCCCGTTCAGATAGGCCTCGCATTTGCGCCAGTCGTATTCGGTCTCCCAATAATGCGTAAGCGCCTGCATCGTCGCGAGCCGAACGCCTTGGGTGGTGTCGTTCACCGTCTCGCGCTCGGGCCAACGCGTGGCTTTGAGACGCCGCTTGAGGTCGACGAGATCGGCGTCCGCAACATGGATACGGAACGGGCGGATGGCGGCAGATCCGCCACTCGTCGAAATCGCCCCGGCGACACCCGCCGAGGCAATCATTGCAATAGCCCCTGCGGCGGATGCTACGAGAACTTCCCGGCGCGTGGACATTGAAGATAATGGTGACATCTGTACCTCCTCATAATTTGGCGAAAGCTGCTCGCGTCGAGCCAGCATCAACCCATGAGGCCAGTAAGTGCCGGTCGGCTCTATTGGACGTTGGTATCGCCGATACCTTGGTATGCTCCCGCGTCAAGCGCATCTCACCGCACCCCGAGGCTCCGCCACGTGACCTCTGGACTGATGCCTGAGGCGCTTGCGGCACGACAGCGCCAAGGGCGGGCGCATCCACGCCGTCCACGTCGGTACAAATGTATCGGCGATACCTGGGGTCCAATGGATGCGTGTCTGGCGGCGCGCGAGGCCAAACGTTGTGCGCTCGCATGGCCGAGTGGTCACCTGAATGCTGGTTCTGTCAGCTTCTGTCACGGATTGTAGAGCCGAGCCATTGCGCCATCGAGCTGGCGCGCTGGCATAGGCACGGAATATATGCGGCGGCACGGTTGCCGTACGGGTAGCCCCCGGCCTCCAATGAAAACGTATGGGCTCTATCTGCAACTGGAGCTGTGCTTACGCACTGTCGTCATCGCCCCGGCCACCTGTCATCGGTTTGAGGAAAGGGCTTTTCTGGAATCGTGAGGTCGCTGGCCGTAGTCAGAGCGTTACAGCTGGCGCGAATTCCAACTAGCACGCCGCTGATTTCGGTAGTTTCGGCGGCCCAACCAGTTGCGTTCGCCTTTAGCGGCCCTAGCCGCAGATGGGTTCTAAGCCGATTCTTTTCCGATTGGCAGCATCACGCAAAACACGGCGCCACGAGGTTTGTTAGGCGTTGCCCAGAGACGGCCGCCATGCGCTTCCACGATCGAGCGGCAGATCGGCAATCCCATCCCTAAACCGCTGGACTTGGTCGTGTAGAACGCCTCGAAGATGCTATCGGGATTGGCCTGAGACAGACCCGGACCCGTATCGCTTACCGCGACCAGCACTCCGTCTGGCTCAGCCTTGCTGGTCCTGATCGACAATTCGCGCAGTCCCTGCCCAACCTCGCTCATCGCTTCGATGGCGTTCATGATCAAGTTCAGGATCACTTGCTGCAATTGGACTCTGTCCCCCAAAATGTGCGGCAGGCCCTCTGCCAGTTGCATCGTCTGCAAGACCCCTCTCTCTGACATTGGGATGCGGGCTAGGGCCGCAATTTCCAAAATTGCTTCGTTGACATCCAAGTCTTCCTTTCGTGCCGGCGCATTCCTGGAGAAGTCACGAATCCGGCTCACAATATCAGCGGTTCGCTTTCCGTCCCTGATAATCCGGTCGATCGCGTACTTGGCCCCTTCCAAATTTGGCGGCTGACGGTCGAGCAAGCGCATCGCGGTTCCAGCATTCATAAGCGTAGCAGCAATAGGTTGATTGACTTCGTGGACGATGGACGCGGCGAGTTGGCCCATCGTTGCCACGCGGTTGGCGTGCACCACCTCTGCCTCGGCGCGTTTTCGCTCCGTCAGGTCCAAAACGAAGGCCACGCCCTGATGTCGGAGTTCGTCGAAGGTCGCCCCACCCACAAGCACGGGCACGAGGCTGTTGTCTTTCCGAACAAGGTCCTTTTCGTAAGGTCTGCAGGTGCCAGTAGAAGCCATATCCGCCAAGGCTCGTTCGTCGGCTCCCCTCCATTCGGCCGGAGTCAAGGAGCTCCAGCTCAGGCTGCCCGAAATAACAACTTCGCGGTTATATCCCACGATCTGAAGAAAGGCCTCGTTGGCCTCCAGGATGGGGCCGTCAAGATCAAAGATGCATATCCCAATTATATTGGAGTCGACAAGGCGTCGAACCTTCGCCTCCCGTTCTTGGAGATCGCTATAGAGGCGTGTGTTCTCGAGCGAGATCGCCGCTTGCGCCGCCAGCATTTCCAACACAGTAATTCGTGCCGGTGTGAACGCGTGTGAAGTCAGCGCATTTTCAAGGAGAAGAATTCCGGTCAACTCTCCTTGTTTGATGAGCGGCACGCAGAGGATAGACTTCGATTGTCGTTTACGCAGATAGTCATCAACGGAGAACAGGTTGGGTTTGGAGGCATCATCGAGAATCACGCTTTCGCGTGTACGGATGACGTATCGGACGAGCGATTCTGGACAGGTGATCGGTGTGATCGGTTCTTGACGCATCATGACGTCGATCTGATCTGCGCTCGCTCGCGCCTCCGCTTGGATCAGATATTCATCCCCTGATGGCAGAATCAACAGGCCGCGATCCGCGCCTGCATTCTCGATTAAGGTCTTCATCAGCCGCTCGATCAAACGGGGCAACTCGATCTCACTGGACAAAGCCTGAGAGGCTATTACGACACTCGCAGCATCCAGATGTTGAACCGGCGAGCCAACGATTGCGGCATCATGTTGTCCTTCTGGGGCGGCCAGGTGTGGATAAAGCCGATCGAGCTGCGCCGTCTTGCCGTGGGCGCCCCAGCGGAGATAACAACGCCGGGCCTTGTGCAGATGGGCATTGGCGGATGTCTCGGAGCCGCGCGCGTTGTAAAACCCTGCCGCCAACTCATAGGCCAGCCCCTCGTTCTGTACGAAACCTTGGTCGCGCGCCGAGGAAATAGCCCGCTCGTAAAGGTGCATGGCCGCGGCGTCCCGTCCTTCAATACGGGCGATCTCCGCAGCCAGCAGTGCATGCCTGTCACCGAACGTTGGTGGGTATATTTCGGCCCACTCTCTCAGTTGCTCCAGATGCACCGCCAGGAGATCATCCCATGTTCGCTTCTCGCCGGCGGAAGCGTTCTCATACAATGAGGCCATCGCCAGCGCGCTGTAATAGAAGTAGTCGAGCCGCTGGAAATGAACGGGTGCGGCCCAAAGCAGTTCTTTCGCCCGCTCGGCTGACGCTAGCGCCTCGACGCAGTCGCCCGACAGAAACCGGGATTGTAACTTGAGGACCCAGTATAGGCACGCCGCGGTCGCCGTTGCGTCAGCCGCGATCTGCGTTTCGAAGTCCGCTTCGTCAAACTGCGCATCACTGAAGGTGGAGAAGGTGAAGGTACGGCCCTGCATGGTAGCAATGAAGCGTTGCTGGGCCACGATAACGGTAGCGACGTCGTGGAACCGAGCTTTCCGGACAAAGTCCAGGGCCATTTCCGACTCACGCCACACCGCGTCCAGCGGATCGTTCCGCATCAGAGAATTGGTGACGGACTTGTCCATGCAGTAGCAGGCGACGGTCAGGTCACCGGTGTCGGTCGCTATGCGAAAGGCCGTTCGCAGAAAATCTATCGAGGTTGAGATCGGTTGCGTCCAGACGGCGACTACACCTTTCGCGTGGTAGGCCTTTCCACGGTACGCCGCGAAGTTGTGTCTATCAACGATGTGGCAGGCGAGCTCCGCGAATCGATAACCCTCGCTGTAACGGCGAAATACTGGTCCAAGGATTTGACCGAGATCCGCAAAGCCATGGGCAGATGCGCCGCTTGTGCCGTGCTCCATGGTCACCTTCGCTATCCGGCACGCGAGTAAACACCACAAATGGAAGTCAGTATGGTTAGCTGGGGAGAGGAGCACTGAGAGCACGTCCATCGCGGCCAGCATTTCTGGATCCGTCATCAGTGGCAGATCAAGCAAGCTTTCGATCGGGCGTCCGCCGAGGGTCTGCCAGACCATCTCGTATTCGGCCTGGACCTGCGCCAGGGTTGGGTGCGCCGCGACGTCAATGCCGAACAGCCGCAAACACGAGAGTGCGCTCTCGACTGCTTGGGCGTTTTCCGATTTCAGAGTGTGGAGAAGGACTTTCAGACGGTAGGTGATCGCAAGATCGACTTTCGACGCCGCGCGTTGCGAAAATTCTACTAACAATTGCTCGGCTTCTTCGAAATCGCCGATCAAAAAATTGCACTCCGCACGTTCGAGCCAGAGGCTGAACGTCAGCTCGTACTGGCTGTCCCAGCTTTTTTCGTCAAGCATGGCCAGTCCGGCTGCAAGATACACGCCCGCAGACGCATAGGCAGCCGACGCTTTGGCCTTTCTCCCGGCGCGCAGGTTGAGTGTCGCCAGTTGGGCTTTCTCCCGCGAGTCGGTCAGCACTGCAGCGCCCCGATTGAGCTGAGCAACGACATTGAACAGATGATCGGCAAGTTGATCACCCGACATGTTCGCCAGCAGCTTGCGGCCGATGAGTAGGTGGGTGTCAACGCGGTGCTCGTCGGGAATGAGCGAATAAACCGCCTGTTGAATTCGATCATGCAGGAACCTGTATGCGCCATCCAGCCGATCGACAAGACCAGTATAGACTGCCTCCCGGAGTGTCGCGTGCATTGCTTCCTCTGGTCCATTCTGTACCAGAGTCAGGGTGGCGGTGTCGGCGACGTGGCCTAAACAAGCGAGTTGTTTCAGCACATCCAGGGTAGGCGGAGAAAGCCGCTTCAGCTTTTCCACCATGAGATCCACCACGTTGTCAGTATAACCCTTTGCGTGGATGCGATCGAGTTCCCAACGCCAAGCTTGCGCGACGGGGTCAAACATCAGCAGACCCTCATCAGCTAACTCGGTCATGAACTGGATTGCAAAGAATGGATTTCCGCCAGTCTTTTCCTGAACGAGCTGCGACAACGGCCGTGCCCGCTCGATGTCACACTGCATCGCACTCGCGATAAGCTGATCGACGTCTTTTAGACCGAGGGGAGCCAAGATTATCTCGCCCACCCTCGCATCTGTTTTTTTGATTGCATCCAGCGTTCGCAAAAGAAGGTGTGCGGGACCGACCTCGTCATACCGATAGGCGCCAACCAGGAGAAGGTGGCGCACTTCCGAATGCGTGATCAAATGCTCGATGAGGTCGAGCGTGGCCGTATCCAGCCATTGCAGATCATCGAGGAACAAGACGAGCGGATGATCCGGCTTGGCGAACACGCAAAGGAAGCGGCGGAACACCACCTTAAATCGATTCTGCGCTTCTTGCGGTGGCAGGTCGGAAACGGCCGGTTGTTTGCCGATGAGGAACTCGACTTCGGGAACGAGGTTGACGATCAGCTGTCCGTACGATCCAACCGCCTCAGCCAAGGCACGCCGCCATTGGTCCACTTCCGCTTCGCTTTTGACGAGAATCTGCCGGACCAGATTCTGGAAGGCCTGTGCGAGGGTCGAGTATGGGATATCGCGCTTGTACTGGTCGAACTTGCCTGCTGCGAAAAGTCCGCGCGACGGGACAAGGACCTTATGCAATTCGCTCACCACGGAGGATTTGCCGACGCCGGAATAGCCCGATATCAGGACGAGTTCCGAGACGCCTTCGGCCACGACCCGATCAAAGGACGCGATCAAGGAATTGATTTCACGTTCCCGCCCATAGAGCTGCTCCGGGATCATCAACTGGTCCGACATGTCGTGCGCGGCGAGCGAGAATGGTTCGATGCGACCATGCAGCTGCCATTCCATCAAACAGCGACGCAGGTCAGCCTCGACACCCCCGGCGGTCTGATAGCGTTCCTCCGCGGTCTTCAGGAGAAGCTTCATCACGATTGACGAAAGCACCTGTGGAATTTGGCTTATCCTCTCACTGGGCGAGTCGGCGCGCCTCGCAATGTGGCAATGAACCCACTCCATCGGATCTGAAGCGGTGAACGGAAGCCGGCTGGTCAAGACTTCGTACAGCGTGACACCCAGAGAATAGAGATCACTCCGAGAATCGATAGAACGGTTCATCCGCCCGGTCTGTTCGGGAGCCATATATGGGAGTGATCCAGCGATAAATTCGGGCGCCTCGGGCGCCTGACGCTGGCGGGGGACCCGCGACGCGACCCCAAAACCGGTGAGCCACACGCGACCAAAGTCGTCCACAAGTGCGTTCGCCGGCCTAATGTCCCTATGGATGAGGCCTTGCCGGTGGACTTGACCAAGCGCGGCTGCCAGGCCGATGGCTACATGCAGGCAGCGGACCAGGTCGATCGGGTGTCCCTTGTGCTGCTCAACTGTCTGATCCAGGGGTTTACCACCTGGGTCCTCAAGAATGAGGAGCATTCGGCCTTGAAGACGAATCATTCCGAGGGGCAGAGCCGCCCACGCTGAATCGAGTTCGCTCGCCAACGAGTATTCGTGTTCGAGCCGCCGGAGATTCTGAATCGACGGCTGCTCACCAGCTACCGTTACCGCCAAGATCGGCATGTGGTTGCCATGCTCTCTTCCGCGGTAAAGCGTGAACTCCGCGCCTTCTCGAAGCAACTCTAACGCGTACTTCGAACCCTCAGGCATCACGATTCTTCTTGCTATGGGATGAGCCGTTGTCCACACAGTGAACTCGGCCGCGCAAATTCGCAAATCCCGTGTGGAGCTTCAGCCAATCTGGCGAAGCGATCAACCGTGAAATTCTGCGAAGAGTAGGCGTAATCAGGCTTTAAGTCTTTCAGGACTTAGGTCCATTTGGAGGTTCGGCGGAAAGGCTACCATGATCGCCGCGACCGCAACAGCGAACAAGGTCAATGCCTTGGCGTACGTTCCCGTTGTCGCCCTGTCGAAGTGCCCGCCAGTCACCAGAGCTACGGCGGGAGCCCGCCCTCGCCTGTACCCTAGGAGGGGCTGGCCCAGGGTTTCGCTCAGGACGCAGCCGACGGCCGGCGGCCCGATCCCCCGGCGGGCAAGGGGCGCGCTAAGTTGCCGCGGCCAACCTGCCGCAGAGCCTCGCCCGAGGCATAGCCGACGAGCCCGCCAGAACCGGGATCCCCAGCACGGTCCCGATCACACCATTTCGAAAAGGATCTCGCCATAGCGGGCGGCATGTTCGTCCTGGCCATAGCCGGCGCCGGCGCGATATCTCTCGACAGGGTGCTGAACGGCCTGGTGAAGCGCCGGCAACAGGACAGAAAGACGGTTGCGGCGCTGATAGCGGCCGGTAGGCCTCTCTCGGTCGGCGAAATCAAGCTTCCATTCTAAACCGGCCAACACGCCGGCATCATACAACCCGACCGCCGATCGGCACCCAAGTACACTGCCTTGTGACGTCACCTCAGGGCATACCTTGATGTTATCAGCGATTACCCGTCGGCCAAGGCACCGGTTTTGAAATTCGCTTGATGGCGTCCCTGCCCTTGCCGTTCAACTCCGTCGAGTCCTTGTGTGTCAATTTGTTGCGACGAGAGCTAGTCCCTGTCGTGCTGGTCCGTCTCGTCTCATCTCCTGGCTCTGCAAAAACCGTAGCAGCATGTTCGCAACCTGTTCACCCATGTTGATTTCACGAGTTTCCGAGTGTCGGCATATAAGAGGGAGAGGTCCGATGGATTTCAAGTTGATGGTGAACATTGCCGGCGGCATCCTTCTGGCCATCGCGATCCCCTCGGTGTGTCTCGGCGATGGCTGTTTTGCCGTTCGGGATCGGAACGATTTGAGAGGCGAAAGCTGTGACAATGAAAAGCCCGCCACCGTGCCAGACCAGAAAACTCATATTTTAGCACCTGCGAAACAAAGCTCGCTATTCCGCGTTGAGGCTCGTCGAACAACGGAGCTTCACGAATGGATCCGGCAACTGCAGCTGTGATGATTTTGCTTTCTTGCAGTCCCGCCCAGGGAGTCTGCAAGCCACTCGATACATCACCGTCCATGTTCGGATCCCTTGAGACATGCCAGTTGGCGTTAGCCGTGAGGCTCGAGGGCGCTCCCAACGGGGAGATCGTGGGGCGATGCAGTTCGATTGATCCCTCCGCTACAGGTTCCGTTCCAGCCGGGTATAGCACGATTGTCGTCACGCGGGGCACAGGGGCGGGTGCGGTGAGCAGTCGCTACATCGTGCCACACAAAAACTGAAGCCAGCCACCGTGAGGCAGCGGGCTATTCATTCTCGACCGGACAATTATAGGCCTTGCCCTCCCTCAATGAAGCCATACTCGGCATCGTTGGCTTCGCGCTCGTCGTCCGCTTCGCCATCGTCGTCGCCTTCCCTGTCATCGGTCCCGGTGACTTCGATGCCACCGGCCAGACAGGGTTCGAGATCCGGGTCGGGCTCTACGAAGTCGAGCAGCTACATCAGGCGTTCTTCATCTTCGATCGAGCGACGGACCGCCATGTCCGAAAGGCAGAGGTTCGTGGCTGGGTAGCGAAGAATCGCACACGGTTTTCCGTCATTCGCATGGTTCGCAGAGATTAGCATTATCGCCTACTCTCATCTCGTCCGGCGTCGTCTCCCTCAAAGCAGCGCCGGTAAGGCTCGGCGCCCTTCTTGGTTTCTCCCCGTGTGTCAAAAGGAGGTCGCCGGGCCTTGCCAGGCCCCGCTGCTCATCGCTTGCGGGGTGTCCTGATGACTGAGCTTGGCCCCGTGGCCTAACGGCCAAAACCAAACGTTCCGAAAAGCTTTCCCAGGCTGGCGGCAGCCGAAGGGCTGCAGAAGAGGGATCGTCAGACCGCTCCTGGCGCACCACAGCGACACCACCAAGCTGTAAGTCAGGTCCATCGGCCCTGCTGATGAGTGCCCTTGGACAGATGGATTGCGTTTGCCACGAAAAAGGAATCGTACCGGCCCGTTCTCAGCACGTCAGCCGGAACGGGCCATGGGGAGAACAGCCAACTGGCTAAAATCGCAAGACGACCGAAGGACCACGTCGGCGATAGCACCGGACCCGACGGCGCCCGTGTCGCCAGTAACTACGGCAGACTCTTCTCCAGCCGCGCCGGCGGCGGCGCCGGTGGTAGTAATCTGGGTCGTAGTCTGGGTCGTAATCTTGGTCGTAGTAGCGCCGATGGTTGACCGGCTCCACTTCCGCGTGAGTACCTTCGTTGTCGAAGGCGTCTGGCGCGTCGAGTTCTTCGAGAATGCCGCTTTTGGCCGCTGGAACACCGGCCAATGCGTTGATAGGCCGGACCGCGCCTGCAAAGGCTGCTGCCCCTGCAACGCCAAATATCGCTGTCAAAAAGGATCGCCGATCCATAGTAAACCTCCCAAGTTACATGAGCTGAACGAAGCGCCCCGCCTGCTGAAGGAGCAGGCCCAGCGCACGGTAAAATAGAGGATTGGCCAGCCGCTCAAGCAACTCGCGAATCCTATCAGCGCAGGAAGGGACCTGGCTGCGCCGATCCAAGACATGTCAGCTACGCCATTACCAGAAAGGTAACGGCTGTTGCAAAAATCGGTGCGAGCAACCATCGCGCCTGGCCAACACTTTGATCCATTTGTTCTCTCCCGTTGTGGAGAACCAACAAGCTGAAGCCCTAATCCGTTCCGCCTAGTCCAAAGGTAAGACCATTGCGTTGTCTGGTCCGACTTTAGCCCAATCGGATTAGACCAAGGTGCGTAGGCGGGAACGTTTACCGCGGCTCAAAGTTGGTTGCCGGGCAGTGCGGGACGATGATCGTCGTGTGCCGGTCCTTGCAGGAGAGAAGATATGAAGATGCACTTTGTGAACACCGTCGCAGCCATGTTGCTCTTGGCGGGGATCGGCTCCGCCGCCGCTGACGACATTATCATCCAGCCGGAACAGGACACCGTCATCCGTGAGTATGTCAAGAAGCAGCCCTTGGCTTCGGTGAACCTTCCCGGCGTGGAATTGAACGTCGGGACAGCTCTGCCGGAAACTGTGGAGATCCACGAGGTCCCGAACGTCAAATACCGTTACGTGGTGGTCGACAACCGCACGGTCCTGGTCGATCCGGGCACCCGCAAGATCGTGAAAGTTTACGACTGAGATTTCGAACAACCCACGCTCGCCACCCTTGGGTGGCGAGTGTGTGCATTCAAACGCTACTCAGCCGGACAATTCAAATTGCCACTCAGCTGGACAATGAACATGACGAACCCTGAACTCGAGAGGACGCAAGCCCTGGTTGCCCGCTTGGCTGATCTCCAAGCAAGAATGCAGGCAGCACGTCTTGTTGGTGCCGAGGTAACAACCGTCCGAAAGGTTGCAGCCACAATCGATGACGGCTTGCGACAGGCCGGCCTCACACCGTTAGAAATCGCAGAAGGTCAAGGGGAACAGTTTAGCGATACTAAATGTTCGACTGGCTATGGACAGCCGAACCGTACTCTCAGCAGATCAAGTCAGAGCGGCACGAGCCCTACTGAACTGGCCGCGTGTGCGACTTGCCGCCAAGGCCAATCTTAGCGAGATGGTGATCAGCGCTTTTGAGAACGGATACAGGAAACCGCGTCCCCACAACATCGCCGCCATCCGCAAAGCGTTTGAGGATGCCGGAATCGTTTTCACCGTCCAAGGCACTCCATCGCTAGCCCGCTCAGAAGGTGATAGCGGCCTAGCCGCCGATAATAGACGGTGGCGGGGCCGGGAGAAAAAAGGATAGCGGGGAAAAGCCCGTGTACCCACTGCACCCGATGTCTAAAGCGGCCGCTAACAAGGGCGGTTGTTCACTGACTTTGTGCTGGCGCTCACCTTTCTAAGGTGCCGCTCGAATATGGCCAGCTTCTCTTCGTAGCCGAGCCGCACTCTGGACCTGCAGCTATCGCATTTGAAACCGGCAATCGTTTTCAGCCAGGATCCCCTTCTCACCATAGGGCGTGAACAGGAGGGGCATTGGAATTCTAAAGGTACGTCGCGCAGTTCATTTGATAGAGGCACTGTGCATGTTCTCCTCAGCGGCACGGCCACTGCAACAANCTAAAGGTACGTCGCGCAGTTCATTTGATAGAGGCACTGTGCATGTTCTCCTCAGCGGCACGGCCACTGCAACAACGTAGAAGGAGAAATGTTTCCGGCTTCGGCCATTTACGCGGAGCAATCAGACCTAAGTCCAAATGCTGAAGGGGGCAGGCAAGCTGTTCCTTGCCCTTCGATCCGGATCGTCTCCGTGGCCTCACCATACTCGGCCGTAGCTCAAAGGCTCGTATCACCGGCCAGAACGCGCAGTTCATCCAGTGGAATGGGACAGGACCGGCAAAGCCTCGCGACCGAACTTCTCGAGATTAGACGGATCCGTTGGCCTTCCGCAGAGGCCATGGCATAAGATTCGAGCTCGATCAGCTGTCTTCCTTGCCCTTCTCTATAACGCGGACCAGCCATTCTCAGCAGGCTTCGGCCACTCCACACTGTCTGAGTTTGTGTTCTGAACTGTGCCGCCCATCGCAGTTCCCTCCACCTCCAATAGGCTAATTACGGATTATAAGACCTGGGGAATCGATCTTTCAAGGTGGAATCCGCATTAGCGCTGGATGTTGCATCGCGGCGCGGAGGGGTTTATTAGCTCCCCCTCATCTTGACGCTGGCGCCGGCTGCTCCAAAGTCTTGGGCATCGCTCGGGGAAATATCAAAGTTGGCGACGAGGTCGCAGTCACGGCGATTGTGCGCGGCCGGGTGACGCCCGATCGCATAAGCGTGACNGGCATTTTCCGAACTTTCCGCCATGTCGTCGCGATGACGTTGGCGAAGGCGCTTCAGCAGATCGCGTGAGGCTTGAATCGCCCTGCGCGATTGATCCATGTTCTGGCGAAACGTGGCGCGTTCCTCCATGGACTTCTGCCACTTCAGCAAGGTGGCCGTAGTCGCAGTAGCGGCTTGGGCGATTTCTATGGGCGTTGCAACCATCGCATTCTCCCTAAAAAGGCAATGGTAAACGCAATCTTTATAGGCCCAACGAAACCCTTCTCCAATTAAAAACGACCATACGGCATACGGCAAAATGGCTATTCGTCGGGGCGCTCGACGGCAGCTTCGTCGACCTCGGCTTCCATGTCTCGTCGTTGACGGTCTTGGTCTTGCCAAAACCGTCCATCGCCACACCGTCAAAGCCCTGCAGCCACGCGTCGGCATGTTCCTGCCAGTAAGCTGGCACCTCACGCTCCTTGCCATCCTTGCGCGCTTAGGCGCCGTACATCCAGGCGTAGGTGGCGCGTTCCTGATCTTTCTTAGGCATGGCATTTGCATCATCCTCCCGGAATCCAGCAGCCTTGCGTGCCGCAGCTTCTCTTCGCCTTTGAGGGTCTCGACCCAGCCAACCAGTCCGGGCTTCAGCCACTCGGCCTTTTCCTTTTTATGTCCCTTCGGGACCGGGCCGCCAACCTTGCCCTGGACACGATCCCAAAGCGCTTGCCGCTCATCGGCATTGAAGTTGACGAGTGCGCCGCCTTTGTAGAGGCCCTTTTCAGCCATGATCACCTGGGTAGCTTTGCCGCGCTCGCGCTGTGCACCGATGATTTGCATTTCCTTTTCCTCAAAGCACTTGATCTTGCGCCAAGCGCTCGTTTGCCGCTGCGATATGGGCTGCCCTTGAGCTTCGAGACCATGTCTTCTAGCCCGTCTCGTCGACCAGGTGGTAGACGGCGTCACCAGTGCGGCATCGCTCCGCTGAATTGAATGCGCCCGCCGGCAGGGATCATTTCGTGCAGGATCTCGCCGCGATCTTCGGTCGGCATCCCGCGCAGGTCATGATGCGTGGAACCCTGCCGGTTGCTGACCGTTCTCCGTCAATGGAAGCCCCGAACCAACAGAGCCAAACGATCCTCGTGGTTGACGGCGACGTCATCGCCCGATGCGTCATCGCGGACTATCTCCGCCACTGTGGCTACAGGGTGATTGAGGCCCATTTCGCACGTGAGGCGCAACAAGCGTTGAACTATGCGGAGTTCGGTGTCGACACCGTCTTGTGTGACGTTGACCTGCCGGGCAACATGAACGGGTTCCAACTGTCGAAGTGGGTTCGTGAGAACAAGCCCGAGGTCAACAGTGCTATCTGCCGCAGTAGAACGAACTGCGATCGCGGCGGGCGACCTTTGTCAGGAAGGCCCGCACCTTGCGAAGCCGTATGNGCCGCAGTAGAACGAACTGCGATCGCGGCGGGCGACCTTTGTCAGGAAGGCCCGCACCTTGCGAAGCCGTATGAGCCGGCCAACGTAGTGGACCATATCAGGCGACTGCAGCGTGTTTGGAGCTTACGATCCAGGAACCCTGGTGCAAAGCGCAATTGATCTCTGTCCAGACGCCGAGAGGCTCGTCTGCATACCAATGGTGAATTTAGCCCTGCGAACTGGACGCCGCTCAAAGGAAGAACGGCGTATAAGCCGCAGTCCTGCGTGCGGCCGCAACAGTGGACGGTTGTCGCGCGCAGGACGGAGGAAATTCGCCCTCCTGCCGCGGGCGGTGAACGGGATACCGTAGGAGCGTCAGCATAGCGCCGGCCACAGGACGGGACGCGGCACCGACTGTCCCCGCCCGGTAGTCCGCATGTTTTGGTCGAAGCCGACCGGCTGAGATCGTACGCATTTTGGTTCTCGACGGTACGGCCGCTGATCGGCGATGATGCGAGGACCGAGTTGCCTGGAAGAAATCGATCTGGTCTTGCACCTTTTTTGCTTCCTCATTCGCGGGACAGCTTGTGATTTTCCAGCCTGACAGACCCTCCCCTGTCTATAAGAAATTCCCGACGCATGAGCGCACGTCCAACACAGTGCGGGCTCCAATGCTCACCGGCTGCGCGAGAATGGTAACCACCTACCTTGAGGGGAGCGCCACGTGCGTAATCAACGATGCAGGCGCTGCCAACCTCGGCATCCCCGGCAGTAGCAGGCTTATAAATGAATATGTCGTTGATCAACGCTATCGGCGCAGCCGCCGGGAGATGGACAGACCGCGTTCCAGCCAGCGGTATCGATGTTCCAGGCTAAAGGCATTGGCATGCCCGAATTAGAAAAATGACCTGAATCCCGTAAAGCAGCAACAAAATGCCGAAAGCTATCCAGAAGCCCGGTCGCGTAAGCAATGCCAGATCTTTTCTTAGCTGCTCCATTCACATCAACTAACATGGCCAAGCGTCGTTCCCGTCCGCTGGGGACAAATTTCAACTAAGCTGATCGGCTTCGTCGCATAATGGCCGCGCCACTGCGGATCGAGACACCTCAGCGCCCCGCATGAGCACGCGCAACTCGATCGGAGGTGCAAGGAGAAAGTTCGGAACGGTTCCAAGAGCCCCATGCAAACTGAGCGCCGCAGCGGACGATAAGGTTCACGGATATCCCGGCGAACATCCGCACAGCAATGGTCAAATCAGCGGCAGAAGGGCGTCCGAAAAGGGCTGCCGGCGGCTCTGTCGTCGGAACTAAAAAAGAAAAGAAGCAGAACTTTCGTGTGCGATCGCGCACATCAGATCGCGTCTGCGCTTCAGTTCGCTTGAGAAAAACGCATCTCTTCGTCACCGCCTCATCGAGAGTCACCGCTGCGGCATCCTGAATACAGGTCGGCGACCCGAAGAGCATGCATTGCGCAAGATTTTCCAGATGAACTGATGCCGAGACCGGCCCAAGCGTCCACCCTAGCCTCCAGCCGGTCATTGCATGAGACTTCGACAGGCTGTTCACAATTATCGTCCGCTCTCTCATTCCGGGACTGAATGCTATTGAGAGGAACTCGCCGTCGAACACTGTGCTGCGGTAAACCTCATCGCTGATGATCCATAGATTGTGCCGCTCGGCAAATGTGGCAATGGTTTCCAGATCCTCCTTGCCGAACACATATCCGCCGGGATTGTTTGGGGAGTTCAGCAAGATCGCCCGCGTTCGATCTCCTACCGCTGAACGGAGAATATCCTCGGATGCCTTCCGCCGCGCATTTTGCAGCGATAGTTTGACGGGTCGGACCACTGCTCCATCGGCGCGTATTGCCGCTTCGTATGTAGATACCAAGGCTCAAGGCAAAGCACCTCGTCGCCAGCTCCGGCAACGGAAGCTTAGTGCGATTGAGCGGCCAGGCGGCCGGTCCCCAATTCGTTCGAATGATGCGCTTGCCTCGCCAATGTCGCATGGTGAGTCAGCCGGCAAACCAAAACACTCAACCGCCGGTTAGGCCCGGCCGCCTGATGCGCCCCACAAGAGGCTGTGCCGGGCCGTTCGTCGGGGCTTCTGCACCTGAGTTGTTAATGTGCCCAGGCAACACACCATTGACGCCAAGACGATGGCAAGAAGGGGAGCCGCGCAGTCCTCAAGAATAAGTCAGCAGGCACCTAGACCGATGTAGGGCCTTCCGATCGCAGCTCTCGGCTCCTCGCGGCGCCGGCGCCCTGGCATCGTTTGATTGAACGAAGACGCTGAGTTGAGCTCTCGATACAAAAGCATCTCAGTCCTCGTGCCTCAATGGTCCGGGCATGCGGCTGCAGGGGATGAAGTCATGAAGTTCAGGGATTTGATCAGACGCGCCGAGGACAATGTGGAGAGGTCGTTCGACGATCTCGAAGCTGACTTGGCTAACGCTGTCGACCAGTGCCTCGATTTGGAGGATGTCGCCGACGTGCCAAACATGGCAGGCGAAAACAACGAACAGGATGACAGCGTACCAAGCGAGGACGGTGCCGGCGACGACGATGATAGCTCGCCGATACCAGCGCATCGGATGACCTCACACACGCAGAGCCGAATTGCTGCCGTGAGCTCGTTTAACGGCTTGTTCCACGATGCCAAGCTCCATTTCGAGGAGATCAACGCAAAAATCTCCGAAATTACAAGCACATGTCAACTGACGTTCGAGTTTTTTCACATCCTTCACGCGGACATTCTCCGTGCGAACGAACTGGAGTTGGCGAATCAAAATCTGATCGCAGATCAAAGGAGCTTGTCGGAAACACTCAATGACCTGAACAGACGGTACTGTGAGCGTCAAGGCACGGTCGAGACATTGCAGCAGCGCCAGGCAAGCCTTGTTCAGGAGTGCGAAGTGCTCCGTGGCGCATTGGCCGCGGCAAGGCTGGAGCTGGTCGAAGCGGCGAACAACACCACAAAGAACGAAGCGGAATTTGGCGACCTCACGAACATGCTTGCCGCCGCAAATGTCGAGGCCGACAGGCGCTCCCGAGAGAACAAACAGCTGCGTGAAAAGAATGTGAGCCTGTCTATTGACCTGGAAAAGGCCATGAAGCGGGAGGAAGAGGCACGGCATAGGCTGGATGCATTCTCGACGATCCATGCCAACGAAGCTGCGCGAAATTCCGAAATGCTGAGTGCGCTCGGCAAGAGCGAAAAAGAGGCAATCAAATTGCACACCTCACTCGAGGTTGCGCAGGCGAAGTTATGGGAGGTGACCGAAGCAGCCAGGATTATGCAGGCGGACATGGATGGCGAGCTTAAACGCTGCCAGGCTGAGAACCGAGGATTGCGCTCAGAAGTTCAAAGCCTCCAATCGCGCTTCGAACTCGCCTCAATCGCAAACAACGAGGCCGCAGCCGAGATCGCCAGGCTCCAGCTACAATGGAGCGACGCCCTGGCGGAAAAACAGGTGACTGACGAAAGGTTGGCCGCACTCGCTGAGGAGGCCGAAACCAACAAGGTGAACCTTTCCAAGATCACCGCAGATTTTGCACAGCTGTCCATGCAGCAGGCGTCCGATCAGATTGAACTCGATGTGAGACGGCAGGAATGCGAGGACTTGCGGGTCGAAATTGCCTCGGTCAATGCTCGGGTCAGGGAATTGCTGCCCTACAAGAGGTCGCATGGAAGCGCGAACGCCTTGCCGCATACATCTGACGTGGCAAATGTAGCGGTGACTGCAGACCGAACGGTGCATGCCGCACGCCGTGTCCGCCGCAGGGCCCTCGCCGCGTCGTAGGAAGCAAAGAACCTCTCCTCGTGAGGCAATTGCCCATGTTGATGATCGTGGAACGGTATGCGCTGTTTGTTGCGCAAAAGATGACAGGACACTAACGCTGTTGTCGGGGCAGGACTTGGTGAGGCGGCCAGGAAAATCCTGTTGGGGTATCCTTGTAGCCGGGACAATGTCCCAGACGAGCCTCGCGCGTCGGCCGCAGGCGTCACCCCTGTCGGCATCACGGGTAGTGTGCTGAGAGTTCTGCAAATTCGCTGAGAGGGGGCGGTCATGGCAGGCTGGTGATTGTTCACGTCACTG